>NZ_JAHVIJ010000005.1:0-440853 GCF_019801785.1 Phaeobacter italicus
AAAGACCCAGAGACAAAAACCAACCGGTGCACCCTAACTTCCCGGTGCAACCCGCCGATCATTCCCTCAAATATCAACCTCGCTTCACCGCAGTTCCGACCTCAAGGTCCGTCCCGCCGCTCCGTCCAGCGCCCCGTCAGCGCCTCAGCGCCGCCGGTGAAGGGGGTTCTAAGTAAAACAACAAACACCCGCAACCCGAAAATGTAGGAAAATGCGGCCTTCCGTCAAGAAAAATTCAAAATACAATAAAAACAACTGGTTACACGGCAATAAAGTCAGCAAACCTGACCCGATTTTCCGCCAAAATCCCCCCAAAGGCCGCCGCCCGACCACTTACCCACAGCACACCCCGACTTACCCACAGCCAAATCACCCGAGTCACCCAAATCACAACCCCCGAACCACCAAAAACCAGTCACTCAACGACCTGGGTGACGCACTCTGGGGGAAACGGAAAACGCCGCGCCCTGAAAGGGTGCGGCGCCTGGCCCAACCAAAGGGAGCCGGAGGTGGGCTTTGGGCGGGAGGGTCTGCCCCCCCCTCCCCTGTCTGCCATTTATTGGCCCTGCCTGCCGTTTATTGGAGTTGCGCCCAGAACAGCTCGAGGTGGCGGGACACGATGTCCTGGAACCGGCCTTCTGCCTTTAATGCCTTGAGACCCGCGTTGATCCGGTAGAGATGCGCGGTTCCACGCCAGTGACGTTTGGAGATCACCACATGCAGGCCCTCTTCTGAGATCGGGCGCTCCAGCGGGATCACCTTGTCACGCAGGCCTTCGGCGATGAGCGTATCGGCCCCCAGAAACAGGTTGAGTGATACCGCATCCACCTCTCCGGCCATCAGGCGCTGAAAACAGGCCGCAGGCGTTTTGGCGCGGGCGAGTGTGACCTGCCCCTCGCTCAGCCAGCGGCGGTCTGATCGGTCGAGATCATGACTGTAGTATCCATCGGGGCGACAGAGGGTTTTGCCGATCATGTCGGCATCACTGTCAAAGCGAAACGGATCATCGGCGCGCACAAATACCATGATCGGGATCGTGATCAGCGGTTCAGAGAAATGAAAATTCACGCAGCGCTCATTGTCGGGCGTGGCGGCACAGTCGGGCTTGAGCCAGGGAAAGCCCATATCAAACTGTTTCTCATCCAGCATCGGGAAGAGGTGACGCGACCAGTCTTCTTCCCAGGTGATGGAATAGGAGACTGGCGAGGGTGTGAGCTCCATTGCGGCGTTCACCAGCTCGGTGATCATTCCCTGCCCCGGCAGGGCCTGATCGGTAAAGGGCGCAAAGCCACCGCCGGTCAGAAGTTTCATCTCGGCGTCATCCTTGCGCAGCGGTGTTGGGTCGGGGGCAGAGGCCTGACCGGCGCAGGGAATATGGAGCGTTTTGCCAGGAATGACGCTGGGGCCTGCCAGGACATGCTGATTGCTATAGTAGATGAGCGTCCAGCGGCTGCGGTCGTTGTAATGTGTCTCGGCAATGGAAAAGAGCGTGTCCCCCGGCTGGACCCTGTAGTCCACATCACAGATGGCGTGCGCAGCACCTGGCGCGAGCACCGCAGCCAGGAGCCCCCAAAGGGCAAGGGGTTGGAGATGTTTCAGCATGGCGCGCCCTCAGAACCCGGCCCAGATGCGTGCCATGTGATCCTCGATGATGGCCTGATAAGAGCCATCCGCACGGATATTGCGCAGACCCGTATTGATAAGGGTCAGCATCTGCTCTGCCTGCGGGTGGGTCTTATGGACAACCACATGGATGCCAAGGACGGACAGCGGCAGGGGGAGCACGTCGAACTGATCGAGGAGACCGTTTTCCTTCATCACACTGCGACCGGTGAATTCGTTGATGGCCACCGCATCGGCTTCGCCACGGGCGACCATATCAAAACAGTCTGCCACCTTATGCGGCTGTTTTAGAGTGATCTTCTTGTCCTCAAGCCAGCGACGCCCGTAGCCGTCCAGATCAAACGTCAGGTAGCCGGAGGGTCTGCAGAGGGTCTTGCCCTCAATATCTGCGTCGGTGTCAAAGACAAATGGCCGGGATTTGTCCACGAACAGCAACATCAGCGTTTCAAACATCGGGTCCGAGAAGTGGAAATTCACACAGCGGTAGCTGTCCGGCATCGTGTCGCAATCCGGGCGATACCAGGGAAAGCCCAGGTCGAGCAGTGCGTTGGACAGCAGCGGATCAAAGTGAGAGGCCCAGTCATTCACCCAATGGATGGCAAAGCCCTGATCGGGGTTGGCATTGGTCATCGCTGCATTCACCACTTCGGTGATCAGACCGCCATTGTGAGAAACCTTGGAGGTGAAGGGCGCATAATCATCCCCGGTCAGCAGATTGATCTTGCTGCGCACTGCAGCGGTACCTGGCTGGATCTGGACGGGGGCGGCGGCAACGGGGCGGGCCGCGGCGATTGTCTTGCCGCCCGGCAGGCCAGTGGGCAGACCATTCAGGCAGGCCATCGAAAGCTGCATACCGACGCGGATGGCGTCAGGGCGGGGGCCGATCACATCGATATTACGGCTGTGGATCGCGCTCCACTTTCCCACATCCTTGTACAGGCGATCGGCGATCAACGACAGGCTGTCGCCAGAGCGGACCGTGTATGTTCCGCCACATGTGTCAGCCGCGGCCGATGTCGCAAAGAAAGCGCTGACACCAATCAGCGCCGCCATCAGGTGTTTCTTCATCTGTCCCCCCTTTTTGGGTATGGCTTGGACGGCTGCGAGAGCTCTGTCTGGTGCCGTCTCTTTTCATGGAGTCGTCCCGCGGGGTGCCCCTGCAAGGCAGGGTGGCATCACCTTTGGGTATTTATCGTGGGTGATTGGCGCGGCGTCGGCCTATTGGCCGACAAACAGCGCGAGGATCGTCGCGGTGTCCACGCGCCCTTCTGCGTCGATCAGAGTAGGCGGCACCGTGATGGCCTGGGTGCGGTAGGCTTCGTTCACCATTTGGTCGATATATGCAGGAGACTGCCCCTGCCCCACCGCACGCAGCACCATACCATAGAGCGCCGTATGGGTCTGGCTGGCCGACGCGGGCGCTGTGGTTTGCACAGTGGTCGATGTGGATTTGCTGCCTCCGCTGCGCAGTGCTGCAAGTGTTCCGGCAGTCATCTGTGCGACCAGCGCGTCCTCTGCAGCAAGAGGCGCCGCAGTTTCGGCAGCGGCCGTCAGCAGCTGTGCGGCTGCGGTGCGTTCCGCCGGGGTGGCAGAGGGCTCCAAACCCGCAAGCGCCTGCGGAGTGAGCAGCTCCGCCACCTTCGGTTTCTGCGCGCTGTCGACTGAGGTCTCATCCGGGCCAAATTGCATCACCATCAGAACGACGGCCACGACGCCAAGGGCCGCTGCCGCACCTCCCAATTTCATGATGGGTGTAAGCGGTGGCAAACCGAGGAAGGATTTTTTCGGACCTTCGGCGTGGGTCGCAGTTCCGCGCCCTTGAAAAGGAACCGGCTCAGAGGAGGATCGCGCAGGCTGATTTCCCGCGTTGGGAGAGTGGCCTGACCCTGCGTCGGTGGATACGACACCGTCAATGCGCAGTGACCGGGCGGATCCAGCAGGGCCGGAACCTGTGGGCCGGTCCTCTGTCTGCGCAGGCGCCACCGCGTGCAGCCTGCTGCGTTTTGCATTCACCATTGCCGGTCCACCCCTCACTATCCCCCGCATTCAGCCGACGGCCAAATGTTAACGAATTCTTAACGGGGGTCTGATTCTGCGTCAACATTCTGATGCAGATAGGTAAACGGCCACAGGATCTGGATCGAACCGTGGATGCGTGGAACCAATAGGCCATGCAACGATTTTGGCGCAGGGATTGAGGTGACAGTGGGATCAGCGCCTGAAGATCCCGGCATGGCGACACCGACGTATGGCGCCCCCTCTCAAACCCAGCAGACCACCACCATGAGGCAAGCGCTGCTGAACGATCAGGACAAACAACCCCTGAGAGAATACGCGTACCCCACCATCAGATGTGATGTATGGGCAGGATGCGGAAACCGGGGCCGATCAGGGGCCCCGGCGCTCGGCTGGTCAGGCAGACTGCATATTGGTCGCCTGTCCGTCCAGTCTTCCTGTGATTGCGGCCTCGGCCAGCACGGCGGCCACATCCGCGCGACGCGCCTCAGCAGAGGCATCGACCTGATCACCCAATATGACCTGATCGCTGCACGCCCCATCCGTCAGGGCAACCGGCCGCAGGATCGCGTAGGGCATGCCCGACGCCTTGAGGTGTTCGTCGGCCTCGTGCTTGGCCTTGAGGTAATGCGCGAGATCGCCGGACGGATCCTCCTGATCTGCACCGATTGAACTGAGCATGACGAAACGCTTTACCCCGGCACGCTTGGCAAGATCAACCAGTCGCATGGCACCGTCACGGTCCACCTTGTCCGTCATCTCGGGACCGGTGGAACCGCCAGAACCAGCTGCAAAGATCACCACATCCGCGCCGTCGCAGGCATCGGCGGCAAGATTCGTCAGGTCGCCTGTGCGCAACGCGGTCTGCGCGGGCAACACGCTCGTGTCAGACTCTTCGCGGACAAGCGCCACAACGTTATGGCCCTGGTTCTGCAGGTCACGGGTGAGAATCTGTCCGGTTTTGCCAGTGGCACCGGCAATAAGAATAGTTTTTGTCATGAGTTTTCCTTTTGATGAAGTCAGGCGGGAGGGACCATGGGGCCTGCGGCCTGAGTTGCCGCGACATAGCCTGGCTGCTGTTGCAGCGCCTGCCAGTAGGCGGCGATCTTGGGGTGACCTTCCAGCAGGTCGAACCGAGCGAGAAGCGCAACGATGTAAGACAGTTGGATGTCCGCCAGCATCGCGGTCTTGCCGAAGAGAAGTGGGCCGGCACCGATGGACTGAGACACGTAATCCAAATGCGTTTTCAGCGTAGCCAGCGCGTCCTCCGGGGGTGTTTCACCGCGAAATGCGGGCAGGATCACCGGCAGGGCGACCTCTGCCAAGGAAGCCTCGACGTAGTCGAACAATGCCTCATGCTGCCAGTAAGCTGCGGTCCCACGCGGAGGCGTGTGGCTGTCGTCTCCATATTTGGCGACCAGATATCGCAGGATCGTTGCGGATTCCGCGATGACCTCTTCCCCATCTTCGAGCACGGGGGACTTGCCGAGGGGATGAACCCCCGCCAATTCCTTTGGTGCGCGGAAAGCGTCGGTTCGATCGTAGTCAACCCGATTGCAGGGCTTGCCGAGATCAGCCAACAACCACAGTACGCGGGTGGCGCGCGAGTATTTCAGAGCGTGTAGAGTAATCATGGCAGAAAGATCGCTTTGGCGTTGGTGAATTCCTTCATGCCAAAGCCCCCATGTTCGCGCCCGTAACCGGAATCCTTGACCCCGCCGAAGGGCATGTTGGGATCGGCCGCCCCGTAAGAGTTGATGCGGACCATCCCGGTGTCAAAGTGATCGCGCGCCAGTTTGATCGCGTGCTCTTCGTCTTCGCAGAAAATCCCCCCGCCAAGGCCATAGCGACTATCGTTGGCGATGCGCATCGCATCCTCATCGTCCTTGGCGCGGATCACAGCAGCGACGGGCCCAAAGATTTCATCGTCGTAGGCGGGCATGCCCGGCTTTACGTCAGCCAAAACCGTTGCAGGGTAATAGGCACCCGTCCGGTCGGGAACAGTGCCGCCGCAAAGGACCTTGGCCCCTTTTGCAACGCTCTTTTCCACCTGTTCCTTGACGGTCTCGAACTGATCTTCGCTGGAAAGCGGGCCGAGCTGGGTATCCTCGTCCATTGGATCCCCCATCTTGATGGCCTTCATCTGCTCTACAAAAGCAGAGACGAACGCATCATAGACCTTGTCCGTCACGACAAAGCGTTTGGCAGAAACACAGGTCTCGCCATTGTTGTAGAGACGCCCCATGACCGAATATTTCACAGCCGTCTCAATGTCGGCATTTTCAAGAACGAGATAGGCGTCGTTGGACCCCAGCTCCAACACGGTTTTCTTAAGCGCCTTGGAGGCTGCGCTGCCCACATGGCGACCTGCACCGTCGCTGCCAGTCAACGTAACACCGCGGATCAGGGAATGCTCGATCAGTTTGTCGCTGATGTCGTGATCGATCAGGACCACCTGAAACAGGTCTTCGGGCAGACCCGCGTCGAGGCAGAGTTCACGCAGACGCAGACCTGAACCTGTACAGATGCTCGCGTGTTTCAGGACACAGGCGTTGCCTGCCATCAGGTTTGCCGCCAGAACCCTCACCGGCTGGTAAAGCGGGAAATTCCAAGGCTGGATCGAATAGATAACGCCGATGGGCTGATAGGTGACGATCCCGCGTGCGCCATCCTTGCCGTGGGTCCGCTCTTCGTCCGCAAGAACGTCGGGGCCGTTTTTTGCAGTATATTCAAAGATGGCCGCGCAGATGTCGATCTCGCGCTTGCCGTCCTTGAAAAGCTTTCCGGTTTCGCGGGTCATCAGCTCTGCCAGTTCATCGGCAGCGCCGCGGAGTTTCTCGGCAATTGCTGTCAGATAGGGCGCACGATCCGCATGGGACAGCTGGCGCCAGTTCAGAAATGCGGCGTGGGCGGCCTCGACCTTGTGCACCGCTTCCGCCTCGCTCATCAGCGCATAGGTCTCGATGGCTTCGCCTGTCGCCGGATTCGTCGTGGTAATCGTTGACATGATAGCTCCTTCGATGGTCGCTGAGTCAACGGAAGGAGGATGCAAAAGTTCCGTGAGCCTGCCCCAACGGCAATCGGCACCTGTGCCTGTCTGCACACAGATCAGACGAAAAAGACGCCGAAGGACCATCGCAGAAACCGTGCCACGATCCGCATGTCGTTCAGGAAATATCGCTTAGATACAGCGCATTAGACGATTGGCACCTGACCTTTGACCTGACACGCGAAACACGACCCGAGAAACGCAAAACGGCGCGCAGAAAACTGCACGCCGCTTGTCTGTTTTTCGACGGTCTGAAAAATCAGAAGTCGAGGTTTTCCACGCTCAATGCGTTTTTCTGGATGAACTCGCGGCGTGGCTCCACCACGTCACCCATCAGTTTCGTGAACAGATCATCGGCCTCGACCATATCCTCCACGCGGACCTGCAGCAGGGTGCGCGCATCGGGGTCAAGCGTGGTTTCCCACAGCTGATCGGGGTTCATCTCGCCCAGACCCTTATAGCGCTGCAGGGTAAGACCTTTTTCGCCCTCTTCGAGGATGGCTTGCAACAGGCCAAGTGGGCCATGAATTGTCTGCGCCCGGTCACGGCGGACCAGCGTCGCCGTGGTGCCGTAGATTTCCTGCAGGCTGTTGGTAAAGCTACCAGTTTTCCGCGCTTCACCAGAGCGCAGCATCGGGCCATCAAGGGTGCGCAATTCTTCCACCCCACGCAAAATACGCGACAGACGAATGCCGTGATCCTGGGTAATGCGGCCGCTCCAGCCCCGTTCATATTCCAGCGCGATCGCATCAAGCCGCGCAGCGACCTGATCCGCAACACCTTGCAGATTGGAATCAACTGCCCCGGGCACAAATGCACCGGCGATGGCAGCCTGCTCCAGAATGTGGCGCGGATAGTGGGTCGGGAAAGCATCAAGAACACGCTTCAGCTGGCGCGCCTCGTCAACCACGCGGGTCAGATCCTGCCCGACCAGCTCTTCGCCGCTGCCAAGCTTCAGTACAGCGCCTTCGACGCCCTGATTGATCAGATATTCATCAAGCGCAGCCTGATCCTTGAGGTACACCTCGGATTTGCCACGCGACACCTTATAGAGCGGCGGCTGCGCGATGTAGAGATAACCACCTTCGATCAGCTCAGGCATCTGGCGATAGAAGAAGGTCAGCAGCAGCGTCCGGATGTGGGCACCGTCGACGTCCGCGTCGGTCATGATGACGATCTTGTGGTACCGCAACTTCTCGATGTTGAATTCATCGCGACCAATACCGGTTCCAAGCGCCATGACCAGGTTGCCAATTTCCTGACTGCCAAGCATCCGGTCAAAGCGCGCGCGCTCGACGTTCAGGATTTTACCACGCAGGGGCAGGATCGCCTGTGTCATCCGGTCCCGACCCGTTTGAGCGGAACCACCAGCCGAGTCACCCTCCACGAGGAAGACTTCGGTCTTGGAGGGGTCTTTCTCGGAGCAGTCTTTCAGCTTGCCAGCAAGATAGTTCACATCCATCGCCGTCTTGCGGCGGGTCAGTTCGCGGGCCTTGCGGGCTGCCTCTCGGGCCAGTGCGGCCTCGATGATCTTGCCAACGATCTGCTTTGCTTCGTTCGGATTTTCCTCGAACCATTCGGCCAGCTTTTCACCGACCAGGCTTTCGACCACCGGGCGCACCTCGGAGGAGACCAGCTTATCTTTCGTCTGGCTGGAGAATTTCGGATCCGGCACTTTCACCGACAGAACGCAGGTCAGACCTTCGCGCGCATCGTCGCCGGTAAAGGAGACCTTTTCCTTTTTGGCGATGCCGGAGGACTGCGCATAATTGTTGATTGTCCGCGTCAGCGCGCCCCGGAAACCCGCGACATGGGTGCCGCCATCGCGCTGTGGGATGTTGTTGGTGAAGGGCAGCACCGTTTCGTGATAGCTGTCATTCCACCACATCGCGACCTCAACGCCGATATCGTCCTTTTCGCCAGTGATGTAGACTGGCGCGTCCATGACCGGCGTCTTGGAACGGTCGAGATATTTGACGAATTCTTTGACGCCCCCCTCGTAGAACAGCTCTGCCGTGAGCTTTTCTGCCGGGCGCTCGTCCTCCAGAATGATCCGCACACCCGAGTTCAGAAACGCCAGCTCGCGCAGTCGTTTTTCCAGGGTCTCGAACGAATATTCCAGGTTCGAGAACGTGTCGGTCGATGCCAGAAACCGCACTTCTGTTCCGGTCTGATCTCCGCAATCGCCGACAACAGTCAGGTGTTTGGCCGTATCACCGCGCTCAAAGCGGGCAACATGTTCCTTGCCATTGCGCCAGATGCGCAATTCCAGCCAGTCGGACAGCGCGTTCACAACCGACACACCCACACCGTGCAGACCGCCAGACACCTTATAGGAGTTGGAGTCGAATTTGCCGCCTGCGTGAAGCTGGGTCATGATGACCTCGGCCGCAGAGACACCTTCTTCGGGGTGGATATCGACAGGAATGCCGCGCCCGTTGTCGCTGACCGAAACGCTGGAATCGGCGTGAATTTTCACCACAACCCGGTCTGCGTGACCTGCCAACGCTTCGTCGATGCCATTGTCGACAACTTCATACACCATATGGTGCAGGCCCGAGCCATCATCGGTGTCCCCGATATACATGCCAGGGCGCTTTCGAACCGCCTCCAAGCCTTTGAGAACCTTGATGGAATCCGCGCCATATTCTGCGGGAGCCTGCTCGTTTCCGGACATTCGCATCTTCCTGTCTTTGCTTCAGGAATTTATACGAAGTCCGGGGCGGAATGTCACGCGCAAGCCCCCTTTTTTTACAGCGGATTCAGGCTGCCTTGGCCCCAAGACCGGCAACCTGCCGCAGCCAGCTTTCGACCTTGGCGGGGGCCGCGTCCGTTGCAGGCGCAAAAGAGGTAAACCGGGTCGGTTTGATGCCGACAAATCCCAGCACCTGACTGCTGATGAACCGCTTGATGGCATTGCCGTAGATCAGGCGCAGCCAGATTGCCGGGGTGTCCGAAGTCAGCAGGACACGCGCCGTCTTGCCGGTGAGCATCGGCGCAGGCAGACCAAGGAAATTAATGTTGCGGGTATCAAAGGTCCGCCCCGGCAGAAGCGCGCGATCAAAGACACCTTTCAACTTGGCCGGAACCGCGCCCCACCACATCGGAGTGGCCATGACCACATGTTCGCTCCATTCCAGATCGTCCAGAAAACGGGCCAGATCCGGCTCAAGCGGTTTTGGGTTTTTATACCCCGTCTGACCGTAATCCATATCGAACTGCATCTGCGACAGATCGTGATAACGGACCTCATGGCCCTGCGCCTCGGCCGCAGTGCGGTAGGCATCACACAGCGACTTTGACAGAGAGCTGGGCGCAGGATGGCCATTGAGAATGATGATTTTACGCGGCGATGTGGTGGACATGACGTGCTCCTGAAACTAAAACTGACTGAGGTCAATTTAGTCAAAAAATGACCGCGGTCAATATTAAATTTGACCACGGTCATATTTATGTGAGGTCCACATGTCCCGCCCCCCTCAGAAACGTCGCCTGGAAACCCGCGCCCGCCTGTTAGAGGTGGCCGACGCTCAGATCGCCAGTGTGGGCTATAGCGGCCTGCGGGTTGAGGATGTCGTGGCCGAGGCCGGTGTCGCCAAGGGAACGCTGTTTTCCCATTTCGGGGACAAGGACGGCTTGCTTGCGGTCCTGATTGGTGCGCGGATGATGGCGATTTTGGATGACACCGAAGCCAGCCCAGCCCCTCAGACAGTGACTGATCTGGTGGATCGTCTGTTGCCTGTGGTGACATTTGTGGCCGAAGATCGGGTGATCTTCGATCTGCTGCTGCGCTACTCCGGAACCACCGGAACCCAAACCGACGAAGTCATCACACAGAGCTTCTTTCGCCAGATTGCTTTGTGGGCGGGTTGGGTGTCTGCGCTGCAAGCCATCGGCGAGATCCGCCGGGATCAACCTGCCGAACATCTGGCCGAAGGGATGCAGGCCTTTCTCAACCATGTGCTGGCGCTGTCCTTTTGCG
The DNA here is from genome assembly GCF_019801785.1 of Phaeobacter italicus. NCBI lineage: Bacteria > Pseudomonadati > Pseudomonadota > Alphaproteobacteria > Rhodobacterales > Roseobacteraceae > Phaeobacter > Phaeobacter italicus. Next base: position 10,671 of record NZ_JAHVIJ010000005.1, read on the forward strand.
CCGCACACGGGACACCTGCGGATTTCCGCAAGGAACTGGGAGGATATCTGACCGCCTGGCTGGCCCCTCAGGCCGGTTGATCCTGCTCAGGTGAAGGGAATGACCACCCCAACCACCATCAGCAGCACGCCTGAAACGATGTTGATCCGCCGCAATACGGCTGGCGACGTGATGTGCCAACGCACGCGGTGAACAAGACCCGCAAGGCAGAGGTTGCCAACAAGCGGCACCATGAAAGACAGGACGACGATCGCAGCGATATCCAGCCGGTTGACCACGGTCAGGTCAAAAAAGCCGGGCAGAACGCCCATGTAGAACAGGATCGCCTTAGGGTTTCCGAGAATGACCGCGATGCCGGCTGCAAATCCGGCCCACACACCCGGACGGGTCAGGGCGCTGTTCGCCTCGATCCGTGCATCCGCATGTCGCAGCAGCATCCCCCCCATGATCAGAAACATGCCACTGGCCACCCAGCGCAGGATGTCCATCAGGCCGCTGATTTCGGACACGATCCAGGACATGCCCGCAACCGCGATCAGCGGCCACAGGATATCACCGCAGGCGACACCCAACGCCAGCGGCCAGGCTGCGTGAAAGCCACCGGACATGGCCCGCGCGAGCACGGCCAGCCAAACCGGCCCCGGCGTCAGAAACAGAACGAACAAGCCACCGGCATAAAGCAGCAGATCCCACCCTGAGACGCTCATCCCGATACCACCTCTGATCCGTCGACACCGTCCTGCACACTGAGCATCTGCGCCTGGCCGTCGAATTCCGCAAATTGTTCCGGCCCGGTGCCTGTCATCCACGCCTGCGCGCCAAGACCCAAGATCTCCTGATACAGCGCAGCCCGGCGATTGACGTCCAGATGGGCCGAGACCTCATCAAGGAGGAGAATAGGCGCAGCCCCGCCCGCCGCAATCAGCGCACGCGCATTCGCCAGAATAAGCGAGACCAAAAGCGCTTTCTGCTCACCGGTTGAGCAGTCTTTGGCAGGCAGCCCCTTGGCCGCATAAGTTCCGAGCAAATCCGTACGATGGGGGCCAAGCAGGGTGCGCCCCGCGGCGAGATCACGAAAACGCCCTTCGGCAAATGATTCCTGCAAATCGGCGGCGTTGTCAGGCAGGCCACCGTCGGACTGGATCAACTCCAGTTCAGCCGCGGGAAAGGCGGTCTCTGCCGCCTCCTGCGCCAGACGCAGCCGGTCAACCGCAGCGGTGCGCGCCGCATGTATCCGATGACCCGCTTGCGCCATCTGGCTTTCCAGAACCCGGTACCAGGCGGCATCCCGCACCTGTTCCTTCAGCAAGCGATTGCGTTCGCGCATGGCCTTTTCATAGGCAAGAGTTGCCTCTGCATGCCCGGGATCGAAACTCAGCACGATGCGGTCCAGAAACCGGCGGCGGCCCTCGGCCCCTTCGATCCACAACCGGTCCATCGCAGGAATGAGCCAAACCACCCGGCAGATCTCCCCAAGATCAATCTGGCTGGCCGATTTGTTGTCGATCTTGACTTGCCGCGCCTTGCCTGCCTCTGACCAGGTCTCAACCTCGTAGGTCTGGCGCCCTGCCCGCAGTTCTGCCCGCAGTTTCCAGCCCAGCTCCTCAGGGCGGCGCGCCATGTCGGCGGCACTGGCCCGTCGCAGACCGCGCCCCGGCGAGAACAACGATACCGCCTCAAGGATATTGGTTTTGCCTGCGCCGTTGGCCCCATGAATGGCCACGGGACGGCCGTCCAAATGCAAATCCGCCCGCAGATGCGAGCGGAAGTGGGACAGGGTCAGGGCGGTCAGCGCCAGCATGGGGCGGGGTCCGATGTCATCTTTCCATAAATACTCAAATCCTCCATCCCGGCAGGCGATCAGGCCGCCGGGACAAAGGTCATGGCCTCAGCCATGTTACACGCGCATCGGCATCACGACATAGACCGCGCTTTCGTCATTGCCTTCGCGCATCAGGGTCGGGTCACCGGAGGAGTTGAACAGGAAGACAGCGTTTTCACGGTCGACCTGATTGGCGATCTCAAGAAGATATTTGGCGTTAAAGCCGATCTCAAGACGTTCATCGCTGTAGGCAACGGCCAGTTCTTCTTCGGCCGCGCCGCTGTCCGGTGCGTTCACCGACAGGATCAGCCGGTCATCGTCAAGCTGCAGTTTGACCGCGCGCGAACGTTCGGAAGAAACAGTTGCCACACGATCAACCGCGCGGGCGAACTCTGCGGCATCCACTTCCAGTCGGCGGGTGTTGCCTGCCGGAATGACGCGGGTGTAGTCCGGGAAGGTGCCATCAATGACCTTGGAGGTCAGGGTGATGTTCGGCGTCGCAAAGCGCACTTTGGTTTCCGATACGGACACGGCGATGTCCATTTCGTCATCGTCCAGCAACTTGCGCAGTTCGCCCACGGTTTTACGCGGCACGATAACCCCCGGCATATCCTCTGCGCCGATCGGCAGATTGGCATCAATGCGGGCCAGGCGGTGACCGTCTGTCGCCACACAACGCAGCGCTTTGCCGCCCTCGACGGCATCGGCAACGTGCATATAGACGCCGTTCAGGTAGTAGCGGGTTTCTTCCGTGGAAATCGCAAACTTCGACTTGTCGAACAGACGGCGCAGGATGGCCGCGTTTGCAGTGAAGTTCGAATGATACTCGGATGAGGCCATGACCGGAAAATCTTCGCGCGGCAGCGTTGCGAGCGAAAAGTTCGACCGGCCCGCTTCGACGGTCAGGCGGCCGCTTGCGGCGTCTGCGGTCAGGGTGACCAGCGCACCATCTGGCAGCTTGCGGACAATTTCATGCAGGGTGGTGGCGGCAACCGTTGTGGCACCGGCACGCTCCACCTGGGCGGGGGCCTTGTCGACCACCTCGATGTCGAGGTCAGTGGCGCGAAACTGAGCTGTATCGCCTTCGGCCTCGATCAGCACGTTCGCCAGGATCGGAATGGTGTTGCGGCGTTCAACTACCGACTGAGCCTGAGCCACAGCCTTCAACAGGGTGCCGCGTTCGATGCTGATCTTCATGTCCCTAAGTCCTCTAACGTCTGGCCGGGAGAAGCAACGTAACGCTTTACCCCTTCGGCACAAGGCTTTTTATGGATTTGTCCAAGGGATTGCGCGCAGCGTCAAGGGTCGATGCCCCCTTGGCGTGCATATCCCGAAATTGCGTGTCTCTGCCGCATGGGTCTGAACCGAATCCCACATCTTCTGCCTCGTTGCCGTCTCACCGACAGCGGAGGGCAAAAGACCCCGGCAAAGGCCGGGGTCTGAGCGGGATGTCTGAGGCCACCCTGGGCAAGGTGGTATGAACTTGGCGCCAGAGATCTCTGGGGAAGATCAAAGGCGTTGCAGGGGCGTCAGGCTTCGAGCGCGCGACGCAGCATTTCGACATCTTCGGCGATCTGGCCGTCGATTGTCTTCAGCTCTTCGATGCGACGCACACCGTGCATCACGGTGGTGTGGTCCCGTCCGCCAAAGCGACGGCCGATTTCCGGCAGGCTGCGGCTGGTCAGTTGCTTGCACAGATACATCGCCACCTGACGCGGACGCGCATAAGAGCGCAGACGCTTGGGACCGATGATGTCGGACATGCGGATGTTGTAGTACTCGGACACTTTGCGCTGGATCTCTTCGACGGTGATCTTGCGCTCTGATGCGCGCAGAACATCCGCCAGGCAGTCCTGGGTCAGCTCCATGTCGATCTCGCGACCCACAAGAGACGCAAAGGCAAACAGGCGGGTCAGCGCGCCTTCGAGAACACGAACGTTGGTGGAAATGCGGTGCGCCAGGAACTCCAGCACGCCATCGGCAATCCGCAGATCCGGATAAGTCTGCATCTGCTGAGCCACTTTGGACTGCAGGATTCCAAGACGCAGTTCGTAGTCGGTCGGGTGCAGGTCGACAACAAGACCACATTGCAGCCGCGAACGAACGCGATCCTCCAGATCCTTGATCTCGCCCGGCGCACGATCAGCAGAGATGATGATCTGCTTGTTCTGGTCAACCAGCGCGTTGAACGTGTGGAAGAACTCTTCCTGGGTGCTGTCCTTGCCAGCGATGAACTGAACGTCATCGACCATCAGAACGTCAACCGAGCGGAACAGGTGCTTGAAGTCCATCATCTTGCGTTCGCGCAGGGCCTGCACAAAGCGGTACATGAACTGTTCTGCCGACAGGTACAGCACGTTCAGTTCCGGATTGCGGTCCTTCAGCTCCCAGGCGATCGCGTGCATCAGGTGGGTCTTACCAAGACCGACACCGCCATAAAGAACCAGCGGGTTGAAGGTGACGGGTCCACCTTCTGCGACGCGGCGCGCAGCGGCATGAGCCAGTTCGTTGGGCTTGCCCACAACAAAGCTGTCAAAGGTAAAACGCGGATCAAGCGGCGCTGCCTGCAGCGTATCAGCCAGATCTTTGGCCGCAGCAGAAGGAGCTGCAGACCGTGCGCGCGGCGCCATGTCATCAGCAGCGTCCATTGGCGATTCAACCACGTCAGCGGCGTCAGACCGCCGTGCAGCAGGACGGGCGGCTTCATTCGCGGCGACCTTGAAGGCCAGACGCTGTACCGGCTCGCCGGACAGGTTGAATTCATGCAGGATCAGGTCAGCAAAGTTCTGGCTGACATAGTTCCCCATAAAGTTGGTCGGAACGTTGAAAAACGCGACGCCATCGTCGACGCGTGTAAATTCCAAAGGTTCAATCCACGTCGTGAAATTGTTTTGCCCCACGGTCTTCAACAAACGCTGTCTCAACCGTCCCCAGTTCTCTTCCATCATGCTGCGCCTCACGCATCCCAAAGTAGTAGCGGCCATTATTTGGCCTATTGTTTCATCCCCAGCCCGGCCCCAGGTCCAGACAACGTTCACGCACAGCGGGAGTGTGTACTGACTCGCAGAAAGTCAGCACTGCCTAGTTTCAGGCATCGAGCAGGATCGCGTTTACTGTGACCGGCAAGGAAAACTGCAACGGTCACAAGACGAACCAAATACGTACACAATTGAGACAGGCCTGCCGTCCGAACTACGTTCAGAAAACAGCAGGAGCTCGGTGTCGGTTGATCATGAAAACCAACGTCACCAGAGCAAAGAGCACCCTTGAGTCCCATCAAGGATACCGCGAGCAGCCTGTCCCCCCAGCGAGTGAATCGCTGTATTAGTGGTAGCAATTCGGCGGGGGTCCCATCAACGAAACTATGATGTTGACTCAGGTATTGGGGATAAAGAATCTCCCTAGCCCGCTGAGCCCGCACAGGCTGTGACCAAAATGCAAAAGGCGCCGCAGAACGCGACGCCTTTGTGTTTTTTACGGCTTGTCGAAGGGCCCCTGAACGCGGGTGCGATGGAATCAGCAGGCGCCTTCGAAAGACTCGTTTTAGCCCAGTGCTTTGACCCGTGCGGTCAGGCGGGAGATCTTACGAGAAGCAGTGTTCTTGTGGTAAACGCCCTTGGAAACGCCACGCATCAGTTCAGGCTGAGCAGCGCGCACAGCTGCGGCTGCTGCTTCTTTATCGCCGGATGCGATGGCTTCTTCAGCTTTACGCAGGAAGGTACGGATGCGCGAACGACGGGCTTTGTTGATGGCAAAGCGCTTTTCGTTCTGACGGGCGCGCTTTTTTGCCTGGGGCGAATTAGCCATGGTGTAGGACCTAACTTTGGTTTCGTGTTTTCAATAGGCGCAATGCCAGCCGAACCCGGATCCTGTCACCGGTGTGATTCTAGCCTGAGCGGGCTGCACGCGCATGTATGGCAGCGGGTACTAGCGGCAAAAGCGCAAGATTGCAAGCCATCGTGGCAAACCCGATAGGCGTACCACCTGTGTATCTGCCAAACCCCCCGCCAACGGGGAACCGCCCTGCTCCTTTCCGGATGGGCCGCAAAGAAAAAGGCAGGCGCCAGGCCTGCCCTTTCCAGTCTTGTAGAAGCACCCGCTTACTTGTCGCGGAATTGCGCCTCACGTTTTTCGAGGAACGCAGCCATGCCTTCCTTCTGGTCTTCTGTGGCAAACATCGAGTGGAACACCCGACGCTCAAACAACATGCCTTCGCTCAACGGCAGCTCATAGCTGCGGTTCACGGCTTCCTTCGCCGCCATTGCGGTCAGCAGGGATTTCTCTGCGATCTTCTGTGCGGCGGCTGTGGCCTCATCCAAAAGCTTCTTGGCCGGAACCACGCGCGAAACCAGACCAGCGCGCTCGGCCTCTTCAGCGTTCATGAAACGACCAGTGAGGTTCATATCCATAGATTTGGATTTACCGACGAACCGCGTCAGACGCTGGCTACCGCCCATACCCGCGATGACACCCAGGTTGATCTCAGGCTGACCAAATTTTGCAGTGTCGGCCGCAATGATGAAATCACACATCATCGCAACTTCACAGCCGCCGCCAAGGGCATAACCCGCCACAGCCGCGATGATCGGCTTGCGGATTGCGGCGATGCGATCGTTGGTATCAGCAAACAGGTTGTTGGTGAAAACATCCACAAAGCTCATCTCCGACATCTCCTTGATGTCGGCACCCGCGGCAAAGGCCTTTTCAGAACCGGTCAGAATGATGCAGCGCACCTTGTCGCTGGCGTCCGCCTCTTCGAGGGCGGCGCAGAGTTCAGTCAAAAGCTCTGAGTTGAGCGCGTTCAACGCTTCGGGCCGGTTCAGTTTAATGAGGCAAACGTGGTCCTGCACTTCGACGTTGATCGTCTCATAGGCCATGATTTTCGCTTTCGATTGTTCCGTTCAGGGAAGAGTCATTATCACGGGACACATCGCGATCAAGCTATCTTTGGCATTTGGCGCAGTAGAATGACGAGCGTCCAGATTGGGTCACACGTGCGATCGTGCCATCGCATCCCTCGCGTCGGCACGGTTCCCCCTCGCGACCATAAACATCAAAGCTATGCTGAAAATATCCAAGTTCTCCATCGGCTTGGCGGAAATCCTTGAGCGAAGATCCCCCCGCCTTGATGGCGTCGCTCAGCACGTCCTTGATGATCGGCACCAGGCTCGCGACACGCGGCGCGGCGATTTGACCTGCCTTTCTTTTCGGCGAAATTCCCGCACGGAACAACGCCTCGCACACGTAGATATTGCCGAGACCTGCGATGATTCCCTGATCCAACAATGCCGATTTCACGGGCGTGTTGCGTCCTTTGAAGGCCGCGATGAGGTGGTCATCATGAAAGCCGTTGCCCAGGGGCTCTGGCCCCAGAACCGCCAGCAGCTTGTGCTGCTCTGCGGTGGCTGTTTCCAGCAGGTCCATTGCTCCAAATCGGCGCGGATCGTTGAAGGTGACGCGGGCCCCATTGTCCATGTCAAAGACAACATGGTCATGTTTCTGTGCCTGAGGGTGGTCGTGCACAAACTGACCCAGCGGATCACCCGACACGGTCATGCGTCCGGACATGCCAAGATGAATGAGCAGCGTCTCGCCGCTGTCCAGATCCGCTAGGATGTATTTCGACCGCCGCCGCAGCGCATTGACACGCCGCCCGCTGAGCCGTTCGGCCATGCGATCGGGGAACGGCCAGCGCAGATCCGGGCGGTTCACTGTTGCCTTTGTTATGACGGCCCCTTCCATCGCGGGTGACAATCCGCGGCGCACCGTCTCGACCTCGGGCAATTCTGGCATTACATCCCTCCTGACACTTGAGCGCACATGCCGGCACGAAGGGCCGCATTGTACCGCCCTCTCAGCGCCCTATAACTGGGGCGACACACAACAAACGGCAAGCCGCATGACCCAGAGATCTGAAAACACCACCCATTTCGGTTTTGAAACCGTGCCCGAGTCGGAAAAGGCGGGGCGCGTGCAGGGCGTGTTCAACTCCGTCGCGTCGAAATATGACGTGATGAACGATGTCATGAGCATGGGCATCCACCGCATCTGGAAAGACGCGATGATGGATTGGCTCGCACCGCGGCCCGGCCAGCGGCTGCTGGATGTGGCGGGCGGCACCGGCGATATCTCGTTCCGCTTTCTCAAGCGCGCAGGTCACGGGCATTCCACTGTTCTGGATCTGACAGCACCGATGCTCGAGGAAGGCCGCAAGCGCGCCGAAGCCGAACAAATGGCGGACAGTCTGAACTGGGTAACCGGCGACGCCATGGCGCTGCCGTTCAAAGACAACACCTTTGACGTCTATACCATCTCCTTCGGGATCCGGAATGTGACCCGCCCCCAAGAGGCCCTGAACGAGGCCTATCGTGTGCTGAAACCGGGTGGTCGCCTGATGGTTCTGGAATTCAGCCAACTGCCCAACCCTGCGATGCAGAAGGCTTATGACCTCTATTCCTTCAACGTGATTCCGCGCATGGGTCAGGTCATTGCGGACGATTATGACAGCTATCAGTATCTGGTCGAATCAATCCGCAACTTCCCGGATCAGGACACATTCCTGTCGATGGTAAAGCAGGCCGGCTTTGCCAATGCCAAGTATCGCAATCTGTCGATGGGCATTGCTGCACTGCATTCGGGTTGGAAGATCTGATAGATGCGCGGTCCCCACAATATCGTTCGCCTGATCCGGACAGGCGCCACATTCGAGCGCACAGGTGCCATGCAGGTGGTGCTCGATGCGTTTGAGGCTCCCAAACCTCTGCGAATCCTGGCCCGCACCCTGGGCTGGCCGTTCAAATGGCTGGGCTACAAGGGGGATCCGTCCATGCCCCCGGCGACCCGTGCGCTGACGGCTTTGGGGCCTGCCTATATCAAGTTCGGTCAGGTCCTCTCGACCCGCCCGGATGTGGTGGGTCAGGACATGGCCCAACAACTGCGTGTCCTGCAGGACCAGCTGCCACCGTTTTCCCGCGATGAAGCAATCGCGCAGGTCGAGCGCGAACTTGGCCAGCCGGTATCGCAGATCTATTCCGAGTTCAGCGAACCCATCGCGGCGGCATCGATTGCGCAGGTACACCGGGCGCGTCTGGTCGACAGTGGCCGTGAGGTAGCGGTGAAAGTCCTGCGACCGGGGATTGAGCGGGCCTTTAACAAGGACGTTGACGCCTTCTACTTTGCGGCGCGGATTGCCGATCTGTTTGCCCCTGGCGCCCGCCGTCTGAAACCGATGGATGTGATCGAGCATTTTGACGGTGTTGTTCAGGGCGAACTGGACCTGCGCCTGGAAAGCGCTGCTGCCTCCGAGTTTGCGGCGAACACCAAAGGCGACGAAGGTTTTCAACTGCCGGAGATCCTGTGGAACTACTCCGCACGGCGGGTCATGACACTGGGCTGGGCAGACGGGCTGCCGATCGGCGATAATGCAGCCCTGGACGCGGCAGGGCATGATCGGGCCGATCTGGCCCGTCGGGTGCTGTCGCTGTTTCTGCGCCATGCGCTGCGGGACGGCTATTTCCACGCCGATATGCACCAAGGCAACATGAAGGTCGCGGCCAATGGCGACATCATTGCCTATGACTTCGGAATCATGGGCCACATCGACGAATACACCCGCCGGGTCTATGCCGAGATTCTCTTTGGCTTTATCAAACGGGACTACAAACGCGTTGCCGAGGTCCATTTTGAAGCAGGTTACGTGCCTGCGGACCGTGATGTCGATGAGTTCGCCCGCGCCCTGCGAGCCGTAGGCGAACCTATCTTTGGCATGGACGCCTCTCATATTTCGATGGGACGTCTGCTGAACTACCTGTTTGAGGTGACAGAACGCTTTGGCATGGAAACCCGGACCGAGCTGATTTTGCTGCAGCGCACCATGGTGGTTGTCGAAGGGGTTGCCAGGTCGCTGGATCCGCACATCAACATCTGGGAAACCGCCCGCCCGGTGGTCGAGGATTACATCAAGAAATCCATCGGTCCCCGTGCTGTGGTCAGCGACCTGCTGGAAACAGCAAAGGTCATGGCCCGTTTCGGCCCCCGCTTGCCGGCGCTGGTGGAACAAGCCCTGATCGCACAGAGCCACCTGTCAGACGAAGCAGCCAACCGCAAATCCGCACGCAGCTGGGTGGTGCCTGGCTTGTGCGGATTGGCTGTCGGACTTGTCGTGGCTTTTGCGGCCGTGGCGATTGGCTGACCTCTGTCAGCGCAGACGGTTCAGAACCGACAGAGACGGATAGCCGTCGGGTGTCAGCCCGGCGGCCATTTGATAGGCTCGGAGTGCCGCTCGCGTACGTGGCCCGATCCGACCATCAACACCGCCCGTGTCATAGCCTGAGCGCGACAGCCGTTCCTGCAGTTCCCGTCGCTCCTGCCGCGTCAGCGGACGGCTATCTCGCGGCCAGTCTGCCTGTATTGGCGCGCGCCCCTTCAGCCGGTCGCTCAGATGGCCAACACCGATGACATAGGCATCAGCTGCATTGTAGCGCTCGATCACTGAAAAGTTGCGGTAGACGAGAAACGCCGCGCCCTGCGCCCCTGCAGGCAATAGAACTGCGGCCTCGCCATGATCCGGCAAGGCGCCGCCTTCAACTGTGCGTACACCAAGGCGCTGCCAATCCCGCGCCGGTTTGGTGATCTTGCGGTCCGCCTGAGCGTAGTCAAACACGGCCGGAAGCTGCACCTCGATTCCCCATGGCTGCCCCTTCACCCATCCAAAGCGTTTCAAGTAGGCCGCGGTAGACGCCAAGGCATCGGTAGGGTCATCCGACCAGATATCGCGCTTGCCATCTCCGGTGAAATCAACAGCGTATTCCAGATAGGATGTCGGCATGAACTGCGTGTGACCCATCGCACCCGCCCAACTGCCAGTCATGGCGCGCGCACTGACATCACCGGACTGCAGGATTCGCAGCGCTGCAATCAGCTGACTTTCAAAAAACGCAGCGCGACGTCCGTCAAAGGCCAGCGTGGCAAGCGAGCGGACAATATCCCTGCTACCACGGAAATTCCCATAGTTGCTTTCCATGCCCCAAACGGCGGCAACAACCTCCTTGTCGACACCATATGTGGCCTCAATCCGTGCCAGCGTGTCAGCATGATCGCGCAGCGCGGCGCGTCCATTTTCAATGCGGCTGTCAGAAACCGCCCGCTCAAGATAGGTCCAGATCGGAGTGACGAACTCTGACTGATTGCCATCGCGTTTCACGATGTCGGGGTCAAAGCGAATACCGGCCAGCGCACTATCGAGTGTTGCACGAGAAATGCCCGCTTCCTGCGCCCTGCCCCGGAACGCCGTCAACCACGCCTCAAAGGCGCGCGCGGTTTCGGCGTCAACGGCTTCGCCATCAGGCTGTGTGCGTTCCGACGGGCGGGACTGCGGCCGCAGAGAGGTCGGAACAAGATCTGGCGTATTGCGCGCCAAGGCATGACCCGGCCGGGCAGCCGGGCGAAGGGAAACCTGTGGTGCAACAGCCACCTGCAAGGGAATCGCCCCCGCACCGGATTGGCTGGCATGGCTCGGGAATGAAACCATTCCCAAACCTCCCAAACAAAGGACCAGCGACAGCAATCGGGGCGGGCCAAGGCGCAAAGGCATCTTAAACCTCATGTTTTTATCTGCTCTGCAGAAGTCTACTTCCGAACAGATCCGACACAAAGCACCATGCAGAAGGCTGGCGGCACATTGCCGACGCCGCCAGTCTGGCCCAGCCTATTTCCGGCGCTTGCGCTCCACCTTGCGCTTGATCTTGCTGCGTTTGGCTTTTGCCTTTGTGGATTTTCGTTTCATCGACCGGCCCGCCGGGCTGCGGCGAGCACCACCGCCAACCGGCATCGGGTCGTCCCCGATCGCCAGGAGTTCAAGCTCCAGACCACCTGTGACTGGCGTCGCCTGGGCAAGACGCACGGTGACGCGCTGACCGACGGCAAGCGTCAGGCCCGTATCCGCCCCCATCAGCGTGCCCGCCTCTGCGTCAAAGTGAAAGAACTCACGGCCAATGGAACGCACAGGAACCAGACCATCTGCCCCGGTTTCGTCCAGCTTCACAAAACAGCCAAACCGCGCGATGCCACTGATACGGCCTTCGAACTCATTGCCGACGCGCTCTGCCAGATAGGCGGCAAGGTAACGATCTGTCGTATCCCGCTCTGCCATCATCGAACGTCGTTCGGTGTCCGAAATATGGGTCGCGGTCTGTTCCAGACGCTCGATCTCTTGCGGATCAAGCCCGTCTTCCCCCCAGCCATGGGACGAAATCAGAGCTCGGTGTACGATCAGATCCGCATAGCGGCGGATCGGCGAGGTGAAATGTGCGTAGTTGCGCAGGGCCAGGCCAAAGTGACCGAAATTCTCGACGTTGTAATACGCCTGCTGCATGGAGCGGAGGGTCGAAATGTTGATGAGCTCTGCATCATCAGTTCCGGCTGCTCCATTCAGCAGAGCATTGAGATGCCGGGTCTGAAGAACCTGCCCCTTGGCCAGCGACAGACCGGCGGCGCGGGCTGTCTCTCGCAGGGCATCCAGTTTTTCTGGTGCGGGCTCCTCGTGAACACGAAACAACAGCGGGGTGCGCTTTTTGATCAGCGTTTCCGCTGCAGCCACATTGGCCAGGATCATGAACTCTTCGATGAGCTTATGCGCATCCAGCCGGTCCCGGAAGTTCACTGAAACGACATTGCCTTTTTCATCCAGAACGATTTTGCGTTCCGGCAGATCAAGATCCAGCGGCTGCCTGTCGGCACGCGCTTTGACCAGCGCGGCATAGGCAGCATAGAGCGGCTTGATAACAGGCTCTAAGAAAGGCTCTGTCCGTTCCGTTGGCATTCCATCCATTGCGTCCTGGACTTCGCCGTAGTGCAGAGAAGCAGCAGACCGCATCAGGCCCCGCACGAACCGATGGCCAATTTTGTTGCCGTCCGCGTCGATCTGCATGCGCACGGCAACACAGGCCCGTGGCACGCCCTCGTGCAGACTGCACAGATCACCTGACAGCCGATCGGGTAGCATGGGGACAACACGGTCGGGGAAATAGCTGGAGTTACCCCGCTTTCGGGCTTCCCGATCGAGCGCGGTGCCGGGGCGCACATAGGCCGCCACATCGGCAATCGCGACCCAGATTACATGACCACCGGGGTTCTTTGGGTCATCATCGGCATGGGCGTAGCAGGCATCGTCATGGTCGCGCGCATCTGCCGGATCAATGGTGATCAACGGCATGTCCCGCAGATCCTCACGCCCTTTCAACCCCATCGGCTTGGCGGCATCAGCTTCAGCTATCACCGTGTCCGGGAAATGGTCGGGAATACCGTGCTGATGAATGGCGATCAGCGAAACGGCCTTTGGCGCAGATGGATCGCCCAACCGCTCGACCACACGTGCCCGCGGCAGGCCAAGGCGGGTCTTGGGTCCAGCTTGTTCGGCTTCAACCAATTCACCGTCGCGGGCCCCGTGGGTCGCGTTCTCTGCGACCGTCCATTCGGTAGAAGCCGCCTTGTCGATGGGAACAATTCGCCCGCCTTCGTCATGGCGGCGGAAAATCCCGATCACCCGCCGCGGGTTTGTTCCCACCCGCCGGATCAGCCTGGCTTCGTAGTGATAGTCCGCATCCTGCACCAGCGTCAGACGTGCCAGGATCCGATCCCCTTCGCCCAGGGCCGGGTCCGATGCACGCGGCAGGACCAGAACAACAGGTTCCACGCCCTCTCCGTGCCATTCGAGCGGCCGGGCAAACAGATCGCCATTGTCATCCGGCCCTTTCACCATCAGCACGGAAACGGGCGGCAAGCGATCAGGATCGCGATATGTCTTCTTGCGCTTCTCCAGATGCCCTTCGGCCTCCAGCTCTTTCAGGATCCGCTTGAGGTCGATCCGGTCTGAGCCTTTGATGCCGAAAGCTTTGGCAATGTCGCGTTTGGAATTGTGAGTCGGATGGGCTGAAATCCATTCGAGGATTTCGGCCTTGGAAGGAATACGGGTCATAGATCTGAGCTACCACGCCCAGCGCGGAAGGTCATCGTGAAAAGCGCGCGACCCCACTCCGGACCGCGCGCTGTTCAGAAAATGATCAGGGGCTGAACCTGCCCCTTAGTCGGCGGCGAAATAGTCATTCAGGATGCGGGAATAGATCGCCTTGAGCTGATGGATCTGATCTATGTCCACCCGCTCGTCCACCTGATGCATGGTTTTTCCGACCAGACCGATTTCGACCACGGGACAGTGCGACTTGATGAACCGCGCATCGGATGTTCCACCGGTTGTCGACAGTTCGGGCATCCGGCCGGTCTCGGCCTTCACTGCTGCGGCGACAAGATCGGACAGCGCGCCGGGCGGGGTGATAAAACTCTCGCCAGAGATCTTGACCGTCATGTCGATCGTCACGCCGAAGGCCTCGGCCACCTTATCCGCCTCTGCTCGCAGCCACGCGCTCAGATCCGCACCAGTGTGAGCATCGTTGAATCGGATATTCACGGTCGAGCGCGCCTGCGCGGGAATCACATTTGTCGCGGGATTGCCGGTATCGATGGTGACGACGGCCAGGGTCGACGCATCAAAATGCTCTGTCCCCTGATCCAGTTCGTGACTCGCCAACCGGTCCATGAGACGGGCCATCGCGTTGAGCGGGTTATTGGCGCGATGCGGATAGGCAGAGTGCCCCTGAACACCGGTTACCGTAAACCAGGCAGACAACGACCCGCGGCGGCCGATCTTGATCATTTCACCCATCTCATTCGGGCAGGTCGGCTCTCCCACCAGGCAGACAGACATCCGTTCGCCCTCTTCCTCCATCTGGTCGAGAATCGCGGTGGTGCCGTCGATGGCGTCCCCCTCTTCATCCCCGGTGATTGTGATGAGAACGGCGCCCTCGGGAGGGGTCGTGCGGACATAATCCACCGCGGCGGCGACAAAGGCCGCAACGCCCGATTTCATGTCGGTTGCACCCCGCCCATACATGAAGCCATCCTTTTCCTCGGCCCCGAAAGGATCCACGGTCCAGGCTGCGGCATCACCGATTGGCACCACATCCGTATGGCCATTGAAGCCCATGGTTTTGGGATGCGCCTTGTCGCCCCACCGTGCAATGAGATTGCTGACCTCGCCGCGATCCGCGCGGCTGCATTCGAATCCGGCCTCTGACAGAAGTTTCTCCAACAGAACCAATGCGCCGCCTTCCTCCGGGGTGACTGAGGCACAGCGGATCAAATCAGCAGTGAGCTGTTGCGGGTCGAGCGGCTGAAAGTCGGTGGAATTGGTCATTGGGCTCTCCGGTTGTCTGGCCCTTGGCTAACGCGGTTTGAAGCGCGGTGCAAACCCGCGGCTCCGCAAGCTGTTACGGAGTTTGTGGCGCAAATACCGCGGCTGCAGGCATTAATTTGCCGCAAACCGACCCAAAGACGGACAGAAAGCTACGGAAAATGTTAACTAGGTCTTAACAATAACTCGAGGCAGAGCATCAGAGTCCGCAAGACCACCGCAAAAAGCGGGGCGCGGAGACAGGCAGTTCCAACCGGCACCACCGCTGTTTCGGCAGCTGGGCCGTTCTATCCCTGTTCATCTGATCGCAGACGCCTCTCGTGACTGAGATGGGGCAGACGCATGGTTGCGGCATCCGAGCTGACATATGACATAAACGCCACTGCGGTGCAGATGGCTGAAACCATCTTTGGAGATGGCGTACAGGTCGTCAATGCCACCTACACCGGCGACACCCGCGCCTCTGCCATCTACTCAAACGGGGATGCCATCGCACCGGGGGCCACACCTGCGGATACCGGCATTATCCTGTCCACGGGGCAGGCCAGCGCCTTTACCAACTCCAGTGGTCAGGCAAACCAATCCAGCAACACAACAACTGCCAGCAATGGTCCAAACGGCGACCCGACATTCAACGCTGCAGCAGGTGGCGTGCAGACCTATGACGCATCCTATCTGGATGTGACGTTTGTCCCTGATTCCGACACCATGACGCTGCAGTTTGTCTTCGCGTCTGAGGAATACCCGGAATATCAGGACTCAGTCTTTCAGGATTTCGTGGGTGTCTGGGTCAACGGCCAGATGGTCGATCTGGAGTTCGGCAACGGGGACACAGACCCCGGAAACGTGAACTCCGGCAACAACTCCAACCTCTATCTCGACAACTCAAACAGCGATTACAACACAGAGATGGACGGTCTGACCGTCACCATGACACTGACCATGCAGGTCGATCCGGGTGTCGAAAATACGATTCGGATCGGCATCGCAGATGTGTCGGACGGCAGCTACGACAGTAACCTGCTGATCGCCGCCGATTCCGCACAAACAAGTGTCATCGCCAACACCGATATCGCCCATGTTGCGCCGAACGAAACCAAGGTGATCGACGTTCTGGCCAATGACACCAATTCGTCCAACAGCACATTGACCGTCACCCATATCAACGGCGTCGCCGTTGTGGCCGGGGACACCGTCACCCTTGGGACGGGCCAGCAAGTGCAGTTGAATGCTGATGGCACCCTCACCTTGATAGGCGATGGCGACGCCGAGGACTTTACTTTCAGCTACACGGCAAGCAACGGCACCAACAGCGACGTTGGCTACGTCGAGGCAAGCACAATCCCCTGTTTTGTCGCCGGTAGCCGCATTCTAACGGACCGGGGGCAGATCCCGGTCGAGGAGTTGCGCGTTGGCGATCTGGTGTTGACCCGCGATGCAGGCCTACAGCCCATTCGCTGGATCGGATCCCGCAGTGTTGCTGCACAGGGTCGGCTGGCACCGATCTGCATTGCCAAAAATGCGCTCGGCGATCACGAAGAGCTCTGGGTCTCGCCCCAGCACCGCGTCCTTCTGAGCGACGCGATGGCCGAGATCCTGTTTGGCGATCACGAGGTGCTGGTCGCGGCAAAGGATCTGACGAACGACCACTCGATCACGCGCCGCCCCGGTGGCTCAGTCACCTATTTCCACCTGATGTTTGACGACCATCAACTTGTCACCAGCGAAGGGTTGGTGACCGAGAGCTTCCTGCCGGGCCCGCAGACCAGCAAGCACTTTGATCAAGATGTGCTGGAAGAACTGCAAACCCTGTTTCCGCAACTGGATCCGACCACCGGCACGGGCTACGGTCCATCGGCCCGACCAAGCCTGCGCAGTTTTGAGGCACAGCTGCTCTGTGCAACCTTGGCTGGGCGTTGAGGGCATCATGAGCTGGCTGGCCACACGCAGCACCTGTGATACGCTTGTCGTCTACCATGACACAGGTGGCCTTGATGCGGCTCAGGGCGATGATCTTTTGGTCAGTGGCAGCCTTTGCATTGATATCCTCAATGACGAAAGCCATAGCCCGGCCCCCTTGCTGCGCCTGTGCCGAGGCGGTGACTGGCCGCTTGATATCTGCCTGTCCCGCACAGCCAGCGGCGGTTTTCGGCTAAAAATCCAACAACCGGGTATCTCCATCTCGCGAGAGGTCGCGCCACGGTCGGCCAGCCAGCCGAACGCTCCGTCAGAAGTGGGCTTACCCACGCCGCCAACCGGGCCTGCACGTTTGGTTTACGCCTGGCACGGTCCTGCCCGCTGGGGGCGTCTTGCACTGCTTGGTCATACAGGCCACACCATTTCGGTCGCAGACGTGAACGCACCGCCGCCGCTGCGGCTGAGTGATTTGCGCCGACTTTTGCGCGACATTCCACCCGACGCCAGGCAGCAGGGTCTCTTGTCGGTCAGCCTCAGCAACCGCATCTTGCCGCTGGCGCCTTTCGCGGGCCTTGCGCCAGAGACACTGGTTGCGACACCTAGCGGGCCCACCCAGATTTCCCAACTCAAGCGTGGCGATCTCATCCTGTCTGAAACAGGCGACTACATCCCGGTTCTGCATAAACTCATGCGGCAGCGCCCGCCAGTCGGCCATGACACCCCCGTTCGGCTTCGGGCCCCTTTTCTCGGGCTCGACGAAGACATCACCGTCGCGCCATATCAGCAGCTGGTGGTGACGGGCAGCGATGTCGATTATTTGTTCGGCCGCCCGCAGGTGCGTGTCCCCGCGATCGCACTGAAAGGGACCACCATCGCAACCCCGGTTTCGGCCGATCTGACCGAACAGGCGGTTTTTACCCAGCTCGTATTGCCGCGCAACGAACGCTTTCTTGCGGCAGGAACCCCGGTGGAGAGCCTGTTTCTGGGCCGTCTGCGGCGCGATACTGTCGGTCTGAGCGCCAGCGCGGTGGCGCATATCCCACGCAGTGATCTCCCGGAACATGCCACCGATCCGACACCCATTTTGCGCAGCTTTGATGCCGCAGTTCTGGCAGAACGTCGCATCGCATGACCATGGGTGCTTGATCGGTGCAGACTGACCTTCTAAGGAATCTGGAACGTTCACACCAACAGGGTCTGTCAGCACGTTGCGCCGTCTTTTTGCACCCTTTTCACTGATCTTTGTGCTGTGGGGCACTTTTGTTGCGGCGGAGACCTTGACCGTCAGCACGGTCACCCGTCCGCCGTTTTCCATGCAAGAGATGGATCGCGACACCGGGTTTTCGATTGATCTGGTGCGCAGCCTGACCGACAGGCTCGGCTGGCGCTATGAGCTGGTCCGCACTGAAACCTTTGGCGAAATGCTGGATCTGGTGCGCACGGGCCAGGTCGACATGGCAGCGGCCAATATCTCCATCACTGCTGCACGTGAAACAGAGATGGATTTCAGTCATCCGATTTTTGAAAGCGGGCTGCGGATCATGGTGGCAGCTGACGATGTACGTGCCCCATCCCTGATGCGGGTTCTGTTTTCTGCCGACTTGATGATTGCCATTGCCGTTGCTGTGGTTCTGTTGATGGGCGGGGGCATGATGATGTGGGGGCTGGAGCGCCGGGCCCAGCCCTATTTTGATCGCCCGCTCAAGGAAGCATGGTTCCCATCCTTCTGGTGGGCGCTGAATCTTGTGGTCAACGGCGGCTTTGAAGAACGGGTTCCCCGTACACCGATTGGGCGGGTGTTTGGCGTTGTTCTGGTCGTTTCGTCCCTGTTCGTGGTTTCGCTTTTTGTCGCAAAGATCACGGCGGTCATGACGGTCGAGGCGATCAGCGGCTCGATCAACTCTGTCAACGATCTGTATGACAAGGACGTCGCCACCATTTCAGAGTCAACCGCCGCACGTTTCCTGGAGCGCCGTGATATTTCCTACCGGGGCTACAGTGATCTGGCGACTCTGCTGCGTGATTTCGATCAGGGCCTGACCCGGGTAGTGGTCTTTGATGCGCCGGTGCTGGATCACTACATGGAAAGCGACGGGCGCAAAGTGGGCCATCCGGTGGGACAGGTGTTCCTGCGGGAAGACTACGGTCTATTGCTGCCTGATGGCTCTGACCACCTGGAAGAGATCAATCGCGCCCTTTTGGCCATGCGCGAAAATGGCGAATACGACGACATTTACCGCAAGTGGTTTGGCAAGGCCCCATAGGCCGAACGGGACCCAACCACCGGATAGGTTCAGTGCAGCAGATCTGCGGCACTCTCTCCGTCGTCAAAGAACGGCGTCATCTGGGCAACGATAACCGCGTTCTCATCCAGGGCGCGCTGCATCAGCTCTCGCTCTTCATCCGAAATCTCGTGTCCCTCGGCCTCGCGCTCTTCCAGTGTGCCATATCCGGTCACGTCCAGAGGGGCGGTGTCCGCCTGCTTCAGGATCGCAACCGTTTCACGTACGGCTTCGGCCTCGTCCACGCCTGAGGCATAGATCATCAGCGCAGCACCTGTTGCGCCTTTTGGCAGACCATCGCCATCCTTGCGACCAATCTGGACAAGGAGGGTGTAGACCTGCTGGCGGGAGATTTTCTTCTTTTCCATGCTGCCGCCATATCTCTGCCACATGGGTTTGGTCAATATGAACCAAGCACACAGCAGGTTTGCCTGCTGAGCAATACTGACATCTGCCGGTCAAAGAGGATGACGCTGGGGCACGCCAAACCGACGCACCAGATTAAACCTTTCCTAAATCCGACACTGTTAAATACACGCAATTGTTGTTTCTGGTTCGCTTAACAGGTTTCCAATGCCCACAGCCTCTGAACTTCCTATCAATACCACAGCGACTGCCACCGACATGGCCGAAACCATGTTCGGCAACGGTGTCACTATTGTCAGTGCCACCTATACCGGTGCTCAGGTCGCATCCGGGATTTACACCAATGGTGACACTGTCGCCCCCGGCGTTACACCATCCGATACAGGGGTCATCCTTTCGACCGGGAATGCGACCTCCATCACCAACAGCAGCGGTGACGTGAACACAAACGCCGGAACCTCCACCAACAACCAGACCGCGGGGGATGCAGATCTGTCCGCAATTTCAGGACAGACCACCTACGACGCGGCGGTGTTCGAGGCTGAGTTCATCCCAAACGCTGATACACTGACCATGCAGTTTGTCTTTTCTTCGGAAGAGTACCTGGAATACGTCAACTCAGGTTTCAATGACTCCATCGGTGTGTGGGTAAACGGGGTTCAGGCAGAGCTCAGCCTTGGGTCGGGCGATATTTCAATCGACAACATCAACACAACCAGCAACGAAAACCTCTATATCGACAACGCCGCGACGGCTGACACCTTCAACACCGAGATGGATGGCTTCACCATCACCCTGACGCTCAAGGCGCCGGTGAATGTGGGGGAGGTCAACACCATCAAGATCGGCATCGCCGATGCAGGTGACTCGGCCTACGATTCAAACCTTCTGATTGCGGGTGACTCGGTTCAGACAGAGCTGATCGCATTCGACGACACCATCGCGGTTCGAGAAGGGACAACCACCGACCTCGACGTTCTGGCCAACGACACGCAGGTCAACAATGCCGCGCTGACCATCACCCATATCAACGGGCAACCGGTGGTCGCGGGCAGCACCGTCACTCTTGCGGGTGGGGAAATGATCACCCTGAACGAGGACGGCACCTTCACCGTCGCAGGCCAGGATGATGTCGACGTCAATGAATCAACCGCATTTTCCTACACCGTCGCTGACACCGAAGGAAACACTGACACCGGTTTTGTCAAATTGACAACCACGCCCTGTTTCGTTGCAGGGACCATGATTGACACCATCGACGGGCCCCGTCCGGTAGAGGATCTTAGACCTGGCTGCATGGTTCAGACCCGCGATCACGGTCCACAGCCCCTGCGCTGGATCGGTCGCACAATACGCAAGGCAAAAGGGGCAGATGCGCCCGTTGTCTTTGCCAAAAATGCGCTTGGCGATCACGGCGAAACGGCTCTGTCCCCCAATCACCGGGTTCTGGTGCGATCCGCCTCTGCCGAAATGCTGTTTGGCCAGAATGAAGTTCTGGTAAAAGCCAAGGATCTGATCAACGACACCACGATCCGTCCGCGCGCTGACGGTCAGGACACGATCTATGTACACCTGCTGTTTGATCGGCACGAGATCATTCGCGGTGACGGACTGGAAAGCGAAAGCTATCACCCTGGCGACCAGACACTCGAGAGCTTTGATCCCGAAACAAGAGCCGAAGTGCTGGAACTGATCGCGGACATGCAAGACCCCTACGGGCCAAGCGCTCGCGTGACAGTCAAAGCGCACGAACGTGACCTGCTAGGCGCGATTACCCAGTAAGGCAGAAAGGCAAACGCCCAGTCAGTATTGGCTGCGCATCTGGTAACCGGGGTGAAAGCTCATCCTGACAAATGTCACGGGTTGAGACCGGAACCAGGTTGTGCGTTCCATCTGGAACAGGGGCGTTGCCTTTGCACAGGCCAGGTAATCAGACAGTTCATCATCCGCAGGTACGGCGGCAAAGGTCAGCTCTGCGTTTGAAAACGGCACCTCTCCCAGCAGCCACTCGTTCGGGCCGACGGTGGTGAAATCAGCATCCACCACCTTTGGCACCGCCGCGATATTGATCCAGCGGTCCTCGTACTGAAACGGCTGATTATCGGCATAATGCATCGCCCGCAGATGAAGAACCGTGGCGCCCATCGGCAAATCCAACTGCGAGGCCAGCCACCCTGGCGCGGTCTCTTCTTTTCGTTCGACCAGCGCATAGCGGTAATTTGCATTGCGATCCTCGACAAGTTGCCGGGTCAGAACAATTTCCAGCTTGGCTTGTTTCACGGGTGACACTGCTACCCGGGTCCCGCTTTTACGCTTGCGATCGATAATGCCGCGATCCGCCAGCTCCCGCAGGGCACGGTTGACGGTTGCGCGCGCACAGCCGAACTCCTCTGCCAACTCCTGTTCTGTTGGCAACAGATCCCCCTGAGACCAGACGCGGTTCTGAATCCGCTCCAGCACCACGTCCCGCACATCCTGAAAACCGATCTTGGCTCGCTCTGTCACCTGCTCAATCGCTCCTGTGCTACCGCGCCATGGGTCTTTCCCTGTTAAAGTGCACTCAGGAGTGCGGCAACAGCCGAACGGTAACGACTGATGATCTGCGTGCGTTGGGCATGGCGTCCGTCTGCAACAACATGTCGGCCAGCAGACCAGACATCGCGCACCACCTGCCCTCCGGCGGCAAAGCATAGCCCGTCGAGCAACTGATCATCCCGCAGGGCGCAAAGTGCCGGGTCTGAACTGTCGAAACTCATGAGATCTGCGAGCGCACCAACCTCGATGCGGCCAGCGTCACGGCCAAGGGCCTGGGCCCCTCCGCGTGCCGCACCAAGATAAAGCGCGGTCCCAACCGAACCTTCGCCATTGATAAACACGTTGCGCGCAAGATCCCGCAGCCGCTGGGAATATTCCAACGTCCGCAGTTCCTCCGCCAATGCGATCCGAACATTGGAATCAGACCCCACACCAAAGCGCCCACCGGCCGCCAGATAAACGGGCCCGTTGAACGGCCCATCACCAAGGTTTGCCTCAGTGATCGGACATAGCCCTGCCACAGCACCGGTTTCGGCCATCGCACATGTCTCGGCATCGGTCATATGCGTTGCATGGATGAGGCACCATTTTGCATCCACCTGTGCATTGTTCAGCAGCCACTCAACCGGGCGCGCGCCCAGCCAGGCCTCGACTTCTTCCACTTCCTTTGGCTGCTCGGCGATATGAATGTGGACGGGCAAATCTGCCTGCAGCTGCAAAACATCTGCCAGATCGGCAGGCGAGCTCGCACGAAGCGAATGCGGTGCAATACCAACCCGTGCATCAAAAGGCAGAGCCGTCCTTGCAGCCGCGCGCGCCGCCTCGACCAAGGTGCCAAAGCGATCAACGTCATTCCCAAACCGCATCTGCCCACCAGCAAGCGGCTGCTCTCCGGCCCCACCATAGGAATACAGAACCGGCAGATGCGTCAGACCAATGCCCGTCTGTGCGGCAGCGGCAAAGATACGGGTGCTCAATTCTTCTGGCGCGTCATAGGCCTGCCCGCCAGGTTGGTGATGCACGTAGTGAAATTCCCCCACAGACGCATAGCCCGCCTCGAGCATTTCCAGAAAGACCACCCCGGCAATTGCCTCGATCTGATCCGGCGTCAGGTGATCGACAAAGCGATACATCAGCGTGCGCCAGGACCAAAAGCTGTCACGCCCGGATATCCGCGCCTCTGTCATGCCCGCCATTGCGCGTTGAAAACTATGGGAATGCAGATTGGCCAGGGCAGGCACAAGCGTATCCACGCAGGTGTCACCGTCCTTGGCAGCCGCGCCTGACTGCAGCGACGCAATGCGACCCTCCGCAACCGTGAGCCTCAGATCGCTCACCCACCCCTGCTCCAGTCGCGCCCGGCGTGCGAAAATAGCCTGCATGATATCCTCTTATGTATAGACATAATAATATTAGGCGCATACATTCTGGCGGACAAGCTCTTTTGCGAGGCCCTCATGAGCAACAGCTCCCCCTATCTGATAACCGACGCCACACTCGCCACCATGGTTCCAGGTAACACGGCCTACGGGCTGTTGCGCGATGCTGCGATTGCCGTGCGAGACGGTAGGATTGCATGGGTGGGACAGGCCAACGAGGTGCCGGATCACTATGCCGATTGGCAAAGACAGCCGATGCAAAACCGCCTGATCACCCCGGGCCTGATCGACTGCCACACACATATCGTCTTTGGCGGCAACCGCGCGATGGAGTTCGAGATGCGCCTGAATGGGGCGTCTTATGAGGAAGTGGCCCGCGCAGGGGGCGGCATCGTCTCAACCGTTTCGGCCACCCGCACCGCATCGCTGGAGGATCTGGTGCAGGGCGCGCTGCCGCGGCTGGATGCACTGATCGCCGAGGGCACCACAGTGGTAGAGGTCAAATCGGGTTACGGGCTGGATCTGGACACCGAACTCAACATGCTGCGCGCTGCCCGCCGTCTGGGCAAACTGCGCCCGGTGACGGTGAAAACCACCTTCCTCGGTGCCCATGCCACACCAGCCGAATACAAGGGCCGCGATGATGATTATATCGATCAGGTCTGCATCCCCGCCCTGCGCGCCGCCCATGCGGAGGGGCTGGTGGATGCGGTCGACGGTTTTTGCGAAAACATCGCCTTTGCGCCTGCCCAGATCGAACGTGTCTTCAAGGTGGCGCAGGAATTGGGCCTGCCGGTGAAACTGCACGCCGAACAGTTGAGCCACCAGGGCGGCACCGCATTGGCGGCGCAGTACGGTGCATTGTCAGTCGATCACGTGGAATATGCGACAGAGGACGACGCCAAGGCGATGGCTGCGGCAGGCTCCGTTGCCGTGATCCTGCCCGGTGCATTCTACACAATCCGCGAAACCCAGATGCCGCCGATTGGACATTTCCGCGCGCACGGCGTGCCGATGGCGTTGGCGACCGACTGCAACCCCGGCTCCTCTCCAATGACTTCGCTGCTGCTGACGATGAACATGGGCTGCACCCTGTTCCGCATGACGCCGGAGGAGGCTCTGGCAGGCGTCACAAACAACGCCGCCCGCGCACTGGGGCTGGCAGACCGTGGCCAGATCGCCGCCGGCATGCGCGCCGATCTGGCGGTCTGGGATGTCGAAACGCCCGGCGAACTGGCCTACCGCATCGGCTTTAACCCGCTTTACACCCGTATCTATGAGGGCAACCAATGATCAAGATGATCCCCGGCACAGTAACGCTTGCTACGCTGGAAGATATCTACCGCAACCTGACCCCGGCCAAACTGGACGCATCTGCCCGCGAACCGGTAGAGGCCGCAGCCCGGATGGTGGCCGAGGCCGCCGCTGGTGAGGCAGCCGTTTACGGCATCAACACCGGGTTCGGCAAACTCGCGTCGACCAAAATCGCACCGGAAGACACCGCCACCCTGCAGCGCAACCTGATCCTCAGCCATTGCTGCGGCGTGGGTGAAGCGCTGCCGGAGGACAAGACCCGACTGATGATGACGCTGAAACTGCTGTCGATGGGTCGCGGCGCATCAGGGGTCCGCTGGCTGGTGATCGAGCAGATCGAGCAGATGCTGGAGCGTGGCGTCATTCCGGTGATCCCGTCGCAGGGCTCGGTTGGGGCCTCTGGCGACCTCGCGCCGCTGGCGCATATGGCAGCGGCGATGATCGGAGCGGGAGAAGCCACCTTTGAAGGCACCCGAATGTCGAGCGGGGAAGCCCTGAAAAAGGCCGGGCTAGAGCCTATTGTCCTGGGCCCCAAGGAAGGGCTGGGGCTGATCAACGGCACCCAGTTCTCGACCGCCTGCGCCCTGGCCGGGCTGTTTGACGCCTGGCGCATGGCCGAGGCGTCGATGGCGATTGCCTCGCTCACCACCGACGCCATCATGGGATCTACTGCGCCGCTGGTGGCGGATATCCACTCTCTGCGCGGCCATGCCGGCCAGATCGACGTGGCCCGCGAGATGCGCGCTATCATGGATGGCTCGGAAATCCGCGAGAGCCACCGCGAGGGCGACACCCGGGTGCAGGATCCCTATTGCATCCGCTGCCAGCCGCAGGTGGTGGGTGCGGCGCTCGACGTGCTGCGGATGGCCGCCAAAACGCTGGAGATCGAGGCCAACGCCGTCACCGACAACCCGCTGGTGCTGGTTGAGCGCAATCAGATCGTTTCTGGCGGTAATTTTCACGCTGAATACGTGGGCTTTGCCGCCGATCAGATCGCGCTAGCCATCGCTGAAATTGGCGCCATCGGCCAGCGCCGCATCGCATTGATGGTGGATCCCACGCTCAGCCACGACCTGCCGCCGTTCCTGACGCCTGATCCGGGTCTCAACTCCGGCTTCATGATTGCAGAGGTGACCACCGCCGCGCTGATGAGCGAGAACAAGCATCTGGCCAACCCCTGCGTAACCGACTCGACGCCCACGTCCGCCAACCAGGAGGACCACGTTTCGATGGCCGCACACGGCGCGCTGCGGCTCACCAAGATGAATGCGAACCTGTCGGTGATCCTGGGCGTCGAGATGCTCTGTGCCGCGCAAGGGGTGGAGGCGCGTGCGCCGCTCAAGACCTCAGCCCGCTTGCAGGACGTGCTGGCGATGCTGCGCGAGGAAATCCCCTCGCTGGCCGAGGACCGCTATCTGGCGCCCGACATTGAAACCGCCAGTGCGATGGTCCGCGCGGGCCGCGTGGCTGCCGCCGCGGGCGTGGAGGTGGCCGCATGATCGAAGTCAGCCAAGGAACCTCGCCGCTGGTGCTGGGGCTGCCCCACACCGGCACCGACGTGCCCCCGGAAATCTGGGAGTGCCTGAACGAGACGGGCAGGGCGCTGGCGGACACCGACTGGCATATCCACGACCTTTACGCGGGGCTGGTGGAGGACGTCACAACGGTCCGCACCCCCATCCACCGCTACGTTATCGATGTGAACCGCGATCCCGCCGGAATCAGTCTCTATCCCGGGCAAAACACCACCACTTTGGTGCCCATGACCGATTTCGACGGCCTCCCGATCTGGCAGGAGGGCAAGGAACCGGACGTGGCCGAAATCACCCGCCGCCGCGACGCCTATCACGCGCCTTACCACGCCGCGCTGGCGGCGGAGCTGAAGCGGGTGAAGGCGATCCACGGCTTTGCCATCCTCTATGACTGCCACTCGATCCGCGGCGATATCCCCTTCCTGTTCGACGGCCGCCTGCCGGACTTCAACGTCGGCACCAACATGGGCGAAACCTGCGATCCGTCCATTGCGGCCCTGACCGTGGCCCATTGCGAGGCGGCGGAGGGCTATAGCTCAGTCCTCAACGGCCGTTTCAAGGGCGGCTGGACCACCCGCCACTATGGCTGGCCCGCAGACGGCCTGCATGCCATCCAGATGGAGCTGGCGCAGGCCACTTACTGCCAGGAAAGCCCCCCCTGGACCTATCTGCCGGAGCGCGCGGAACAGCTGCGCGCCCATCTCACCAAAATCTTGACTGATCTCAAAAACTGGAGGCCCTCGGCATGAGCGATCCCCGCAAGAACACCCGCGACATCTTCCCGCCCACTGGCCCGGAAATCACCGCCAAGCATTGGGTCACCGAGGCGCCGATGCGGATGATGATGAACAACCTGCATCCAGACGTCGCCGAAAACCCGCATGAGCTGGTGGTGTATGGTGGTATCGGCCGCGCCGCGCGTACCTGGAAGGATTTCGACCTGATCGTCGAGACCCTGAAGAACCTGGACGACGACCAGACCCTGATGGTGCAGTCCGGCAAGCCGGTCGGCGTGTTTCAGACCCACAAGGACGCGCCGCGGGTGCTGATCGCCAACTCCAACCTGGTGCCGCATTGGGCCAATTGGGACCACTTCAACGAGCTCGATAAGAAGGGCCTGATGATGTACGGCCAGATGACGGCCGGCTCCTGGATTTATATCGGCACGCAGGGCATCGTGCAGGGCACCTATGAGACCTTTGCCGAGGCCGGCCGCCAGCATTACGGCGGTGACCTCAAGGGTAAGTGGATCCTGACCGGCGGCCTCGGCGGCATGGGTGGCGCCCAGCCGCTGGCAGCCGTATTTGCCGGTGCCTGCTGCCTGGCGGTGGAGTGCAACCCGGATTCGATCGACTTCCGCCTGCGCACCAAATACCTGGACGAGAAGGCCGAAACTCTGGACGAGGCGCTGGAGATGATCGCGCGCTGGACCGCCGCGGGTGAGGCGAAGTCCGTGGGCCTTCTGGGCAATGCAGCGGATATCTTTGCGGAGCTGGTTGAACGCGCCAAGGCGGGCAGCGTGAAGCCTGATATCGTGACCGACCAAACCTCTGCCCACGACCCGGTCAACGGCTACCTGCCGCAGGGCTGGAGCATGGCGCAGTGGAAGGAAATGCGCGAAACAGATCCTAAAGCGGTGGAAAAGGCCGCCCGCGCCTCCATGAAGGTGCAGGTCAAGGCGATGTGCGACTTCCACGCGATGGGTGTTCCCACCGTCGATTACGGCAACAACATCCGCCAGATGGCGCTGGAGGAAGGGCTGGAGAACGCATTCGACTTCCCTGGCTTTGTGCCCGCCTATATCCGCCCACTGTTCTGCAAGGGCATCGGCCCGTTCCGCTGGTGTGCGCTCTCGGGCGATCCAGAGGACATCCGCAAAACAGACGCCAAGATGAAGGAGCTGTTGCCCGAGAATGAGCATCTGCACCGCTGGCTGGACATGGCGCAGGAGCGCATTGCGTTTCAGGGCCTGCCCGCACGTATCTGCTGGATCGGCCTGGGTGACCGCCACAAGGCGGGCCTCGCGTTCAACGAGATGGTCCGTAATGGCGAATTGTCCGCACCAGTGGTGATTGGCCGTGACCATCTGGACTCGGGCTCAGTGGCGTCCCCCAACCGCGAGACTGAGGCGATGATGGACGGCTCTGACGCTGTCTCCGACTGGCCGCTGCTGAACGCGCTGCTGAACACCGCCTCCGGCGCGACCTGGGTGTCGCTGCACCACGGCGGCGGCGTTGGCATGGGCTTCTCGCAGCATTCCGGCGTGGTGATCTGCTGCGACGGTACCGAGGACGCCGACCGCCGCATCGGCCGCGTGCTGTGGAACGACCCGGCCACCGGCGTCATGCGCCACGCGGATGCGGGGTACGACATCGCCAAGGATTGCGCGCGCGAGCACGGGCTGAACCTGCCCGGTATTCTCTAGGCAAGGGGCATAGGGGCTCTGCCCCTCGGCCTCACGGCCTCACCCCGGAGTACTTGGGGAAACGTGATAGGCGGATCGCCTGTCATCTTTCCAAAAATACTCTGGGGTCCGGGGCAAAGCCCCGGTCGTTAAAAGAAAACGCGCCCCGTTTTGACAGGGCGCGCTTCTGTGGCAGACTTGTTCTGAAAATCAGTCGCGCAGCAGCTCGTTGATCCCGGTTTTCGAGCGGGTCTTTTCATCCACACGCTTCACGATGACCGCGCAGTAGAGGTTGATGCCATTCTTCGAGGGCATCGAGCCTGCGACGACAACAGAATAGGGCGGCACTTCGCCGTACATCACTTCACCGGTTTCACGATCAACGATCTTGGTGGACTTGCCGATAAAGACCCCCATGCCCAGAACCGAACCTTCACGCACGATGCAGCCTTCGACCACTTCAGAACGCGCACCGATGAAGCAGTTGTCCTCGATGATGGTCGGGCCTGCCTGCATCGGCTCCAGCACGCCGCCGATGCCAACGCCGCCGGACAGGTGCACGTTTTTGCCGATCTGAGCACAGGAGCCGACGGTGGCCCAGGTGTCGACCATGGTGCCTTCATCGACATAGGCGCCAAGGTTCACGAAGGACGGCATCAGAACCACGCCAGGAGCAATATAGGCGGATTTGCGAACCACGCAGTTCGGCACCGCGCGGAAACCGGCATCTTTCCACTGGCTGTCGCCCCAGCCTTTGAATTTGCTGTCGACCTTGTCCCACCAACCAGAGCCCTGCGGGCCACCGGACTGTTCTTCCATGTCCTTGATGCGGAAGCCCAGCAGCACGGCCTTCTTGGCCCATTGGTTCACATGCCAATCGCCGCTTTCCAGCTTTTCGGCGACACGCAGTTTGCCGGAGTCCAAGGCGTTCAGGGTCTCTTCGATGGCGTCGCGCTGCTCACCTGTGGTGGCGGGGGTGATGGTATCACGGGCCTCCCAGGCGGCCTCGATTGCGGTTTCCAGCTGAGCGTTGGACATATGTGGTATCTCCGGGGTGAGAGTGGCTAGATCAACTTGTCGCGGTTACATAACCGCATTTTGCGCCGGGGTCATGTGCGTATTGCGTCAATCCACACGGCAGCAGCGCCCCTATCGGACGCGGCGCAGGTGTCGGCGCAGAATATCGCAGGCGGTTGTGACATCGCGCCGACGCATCGCCTGCACCACCAGGGCATGATCCGTGTCCACCCGCTGGGTCCAGCGCTGTTTCCAATTGGCAAACAGATGTCGGGCCGAGGCAATGTGCAGATCGTCAATTGTCGCCAGCAGACGTGGCATTTGACAGGGCGTCAGAATGATCCGATGAAACGCGCGGTTTTTCTGCTCCCAATCGGTCATGTCGGTTGCGGCATCACAGGCCAGACGTGCGGTATCAGCCGCCGTGATGTCCTCGGGTGTGAAATGGGCAAAGGCATTTTGCAGAGCCAGAAGCTCTAGCGACACCCGCATTTCGATCACTTCGCGGATTTCGGCAGGGTCAAGCGCCGTGACACGGGTCCCACGCCGAGGAATAGACAGGGCCAGGCCATGTGCCTCAAGCCGCAACAGCGCTTCGCGGACAGGAACATGGCTGGTGTTGAACTCACGTGCGATATGGTCCTGGCGGAGCTTTTCCCCCGCAGGAAGCTCACCCCTGACGATCCGCTCGCTCAGAGCGTGGTAGATCCGATCAGAGATTGTCGCGTTCATTTGCCGACCTTGTTGCCAACCCGCAGCAACGGGCTGGCTACCTGATGTCCGATATCAGCCATCTGCGCCATCCACAGGATTTGGCGCTATATTGCCGCCACAGAGCAGAACCGCGACATGTTCACCCGGCTCGGGAACGTAAGCCCCACTTGTCAGGGCTGCCAGCGCCGTTGCCCCCGCAGGTTCAACCAGAATACGGCGGTCCTGCCATAGACGGCGCTGCGCCTCCACGATTGCCGCATCGCTCACGGTGAGCGAAGACAGATTGACGGCACCGGAGCTGGCGAGATCGTAACAGATCGATCCAATCCGACGCGCCCCCAGGGCATTGGCGGCAACGCCAGAGACGTCAACATCGACGGGTCCGCCTGCATCAATAGCCGCATTGAGGGCGCGGCTGGTTTGCGGTTCGACTGCGATGATCTTCTTTGACCCGCCATACCAGGCCATTGCGCCGGCAATCAGTCCGCCGCCACCGACGGCGATGAGGATCGTATCCGCCTCAAGCCCCTGCGCATCCCATTCGGCAAAACACGTGCCCTGTCCGATCACGGTTGCGGGGGCATCATACGCATGGACCTGCATCGCCCCAGTTTCTGCCTCGTAGGCCTTTGCCTTCTCCAGCGCATTCGCATAGGCACCTGGCACGACCTCTAGATCTGCACCGCTGTCCCGGATGAGCGCGATCTTCGAAGGCCCAGCCATTTCCGGCACGTAGACGCGCGCCCGAAACCCCAGTTTTTGCGCCGCAAAAGCAACTGCCGCGCCATGATTGCCCCCTGATGCGGCAACGATGCCCGCGTCAGGAACAGATCCACCAAGCAAGGTATTGAAAGCTCCACGCGCCTTGAAACTACCGGTGTGCTGCATGTGCTCAAGCTTCAGCGCGATGGGGTGTTCCAGGCCGAATGCGGTTGTGTCCAGCACTGGGGTGCGCTGCACATAGCCCCGGATACGGGTCTCTGCGGCGCCGATATCCTGTGTCCAATGCATAATCAAATCCTTCTTTCCTGCGCGCCAAGCGTAATGGTCCGTCCCATTGGTACAAGGCAGACGTCACGGCCCAAAAATGATCAGCCTGATGACGTTTCTTCACCATCGGTTGTGACACGGGATCGGCTCTGGCGCCATGCCTGTCGAACAGCTACTACTGAACTTCCGGTTTATTATACAGAAGAATAGGTTTGCCATGACTGATGATCGCCACAGCCGTTTGCGGGATGCACATTCCGACCGCGACCGCGCAGAGCACGTCCCTTCGACCCCGCAGACCGAAGCCCCGGCCTATCGGCTGGCGTTTGCTGACGATGATTTCCTGTGCCGGGATGAGCTGCGGCCAGTCCGCCTGCAATTGGAGCTGCTGAAGCCGCAGATGATGCTGGATGAGCATGGCATCGAGAGCACAATCGTCATGTTTGGAGGCGCCCGTATTCCTGCGCCGGCGGACAAGGAAAAGGCCCGCACACAAACCCTGCGTGATCTGTCCCATTTCTACGACGAGGCCCGCAAATTCGCCCGCCTCATGACGGAAAAATCAATGGCCAACGGGGGCAAGACAGATGTGATCGTCACGGGCGGCGGCCCTGGTGTGATGGAGGCCGGAAACCGGGGGGCAATTGATGCCGGCGGGGCTTCGATCGGGCTGAATATCGTTTTGCCGCATGAGCAGGCGCCGAATGAATATGTCACGCCTGACCTGTGCTTCAACTTTCACTACTTCGCGATCCGCAAAATGCATTTCCTGATGCGCGCCCGTGCCATCACGATCTTTCCGGGCGGCTTCGGGACACTGGATGAGATGTTTGAAAGCCTGACCCTGATTCAAACTGGCCGGATGGAGCGTGTCCCCTTCCTGCTATTTGGTCGTGCTTTTTGGGAAAAAATCATCAATTGGGATGCGCTGGCCGACGCCGGCACGATCTCGGATGAGGATCTTGATCTGTTCCGCTTTGTCGAAACCGCCGAGGAAGCGCTGCATATCATCGACAACTGGGAGCCTGCACCCGCCCGTGACAAGCTGCCTGGCCGCGACTGCTGAGTCAGACATCGTTCTGACAGGACATCTTCAGGGCCTGCCTGGTTCCATCACGGATCAGGCGGGCCTTGGTCGTTCTGAGGCCTGATGCGTTCAGGCAAATTCGGGTGGAAGCACCCCAAGCGGCTGGCCCTGTGGCAGGCGTGTCAGAACCTGCTCGCCCTCTACGTCCTTGATTGCATAGCCATAGCCGCGCAGGCGAAATTTCCATTCCCGTGCGCTCAAGGCCTTGATGCGTTCTTCGCGCACAAGATCCAGAACTTGCGGTTCGATCGGCGCAGCGGCCGGAGTGTGACGTGCCATGGTCTTTTTCCCTTTCACTGACTGTCTACGATTTGGAAACTGTCGGCCGCGAATGGCAGAAATGTACCGCAATTGAGGAAATTTCTGGGCGCGCAATGCCGCAGACCAGCCAGCCCCCTAACAGCAGAGGGCAACACAGGCTGATTCCTTGCTTGAGGGGTGCGAAATCTGGTCTGGACAGGCGATTGATGCGGCTCCTCCTTTGGATCGGACACAGCCTTGATCCACCTGCGAAACCGACGTCACCATTCTAACCGCTTGATTCTCATGCCCTGAATATCGACACGGCTGCGACCCCTGCCTTGCCGCGCCCAGAATCCCCCAAAATTCGACCCATCATGGCCACATTCATTGACGAGAGTATACCTCAACCGAGAGTGGAGCGGGACGATGCCCAGAATCACAGACTACACAGCACTGCTGTATTATTTGGAAGGTGACCACTTCCGCTGGAACTCACCGTTCGCGGTCGGCACACAGGCCGTTATCACCTACAGCTTTACCCTTCCGGGAAATCTGCCTGACGTTACTCAGGATCCGGTTGGCGCGACGGGCTACTGGTCCTTTGATGCGACCCAACAAGCGCGGGCACAGGCTGTGTTTGCTCAGTACGAAGCCATCGCGGGCGTGCGCTTTGTCGAGGTGGATGGCCCTTCGATGATCAATATCTACGGCTTTGATGGGGGCAGCGCAGATGGCTATGCCAACATTGCCTATTCCGGGTCCGGCTATACCGGATCCGGTGCGCTGACATCTGGCGAAACAGATCTGACGCCTGGAACCTACGGCCATATCGTGATGATGCACGAGCTGGGCCACGCTCTTGGCTTGCAGCATTCACATGATGGCAGCCTGACACTGGAACCGACCTGGGACCGACCAGACCTGACGGTGATGACATACAATCACGGGCCCGACTACGTGACCGAACTGGGAACCTTTGACATTCAGGCGATGCAGCACCTCTACGGCACATCCGACAGCTTTGATGGCTGGGAAATTGTCGGCGGCGGAAGCAGCCGGATCATCATTCGCGGCAGTGCCGATGGCGACCAGATGATGGGAACAGATCAATCCACCACACTTAACGGCCGCGGTGGGCATGACCACATTCAGGGACGAGAAGCAGACGACATCCTGCGCGGCTCAGGCGGGCGCGATACGCTGGTTGGCGGGCTCGGAGATGACCGGCTGATCGGCGGACAAGGCTATGACGTCTTGATCGGCGGGCTGACCGACGATGGTCATTCCGGCGGACCGGACAACGACACGATGTACGGGCAGCGTGGATACGATCGGTTGGAGGGCGGCGCTGGCCGCGACCGGCTGTTCGGGGGCAATGGAAGGGACACACTGGTCGGTGGCGATGGCGCTGACACGCTGAATGGCGGTTTTGGCGCCGACACCTTTGTGTTTGACCACGCGGATATGGGCGAAACTGACCATATCACCGATTTTGGTCGCGGTGCGGATGTCATAGACCTGTCGGGGCTGTGGCTGACAGATATCAGTCAGCTCACGATCACGGTCGGGGCAAACAGCACAACCATCCAATACACGGACTTCTTTGAGCTGATTCTGGCCGGATACACCGACCCCCTTACAGGATCGGATTTCATTTTCAGTTGAGGCAGCCGGGGACCTGCCCAGCGAGGCCGGGGGTCAGGGGTTCAGTCCCGCCTCGGCCTCGATTTGTTTGCGGCTCTTGCGCGCGCGCTCGGTTGCAGATTTCAGCTGTCCACATGCCGCCATGATATCATCACCTCGCGTCTTGCGGATCGGAGACGCATAACCCGCCTGGTAGATGATGTTCGCAAACGCCCGGATGCGGTTGTTTGAAGACCGCTTATACGGGCTGCCGGGCCATTCATTGAACGGAATCAAATTGATCTTGGCGGGGATTTTATACCGCTTGATGTGATCGATGAGACGGTGCGCATCCTCATCGCTGTCATTCACACCATCCAGCATCACGTATTCGAAAGTGATCCGTTCGGAATTCGATGCCTTGGGATAATCCGCGAGCGCCTGCAGCAGCTCGTCGATGTTCCAGCGTTTGTTGATTGGCACCAGAACGTCGCGCACCTCATTTGTGGTCGCATGGAAGGAGATTGCCAGCAGGCATCCGATTTCCTGCGCCGTTCGCGCGATTTCCGGCACAACGCCAGAGGTCGACAGGGTAATCCGGCGGCGGCTCAGAGAGATACCTTCCGGGTCCATCGCAATCTTCATCGCGTCTCGGACGTTTTCAAAGTTGTATAGCGGCTCTCCCATCCCCATCAGGACGATGTTGGACAAAAGCCGCGTCTCGTCCTTTGGTGCACCGGGGGTGGGCCATTCCTCCAGATCATCACGTGCCATCATAACCTGCCCGATGATTTCGCCGGGTGTGAGGTTGCGAACCAGCTTCTGGGTGCCGGTGTGACAGAAAGAACATGTCAGAGTGCAGCCAACCTGGGATGACACACACAGCGTGCCGCGGTCATCCTCCGGGATATAGACCACCTCAACTTCGTGGCCGCCCGCGATCCGCACGAGGTATTTACGTGTGCCATCCGTCGAAACCTGTTTGCTGACCACCTCTGGCACTGCAATTTCGAAGGTTTCTGCCAATTGTGCACGATACCCCTTGGCGAGATTGGTCATCTCCTCAAAGTCGCGTTTGCCCCATTGGTAGATCCATTGCCAGATCTGGCCCACACGCATCTTTGCCTGCTTTTCAGGAGTGCCATTTTCAATCAGCACATCGCGCATCTGCTCACGGGTCAGACCGACAAGATTGATCTTGCCGCCCTCGGGCAGTTTGCGGGGCAGGGTCATGACATCCTGGGTGATCGGCGCTTTGACGGTCATGGCAACGAAACTCGTGGCTGTGGCGGTGGATGCGGCTCTATATAGGAATTTAGCCCGAGATCAAAAGGAATCCTGCAAAAAACAGCGCATAGCTGCCCCGCGCCCAGCGCGGACCAGCGGAGTGTCGGGGGCAAAAACAAAAAACCCCGACACCAGCCGGGGTTTCTGAGAGCGGACAAAAAGGTCTGGATCAGAAGCAGCGCTTCTCGGCCTCTTCAACGGCAGCTGTAAAGCCGAGAAGAGAGAACGTATCCTTCGTCTGGGTGCCACGGGCGGAGCGGCCAATCAAAACAGCCTGGGCGCCACGTTTCATCGCCGTAATGATCTTGGCGTCATCAGAGGCGGTAGCAGGCCAAGCCCATTCACCTTCGGTGAACAGTTCAAATTCGGAATCGCCGACAGCCATGTTCACGGTAGAGCCGGGTGCGAACGGATAGCCACCGGTAAAGGTGATCTGGCCACTCTTGCCGCTGTCGGGACGGAAGAAGACAAACAGCTGGATCTTGCCACGGCGCACGGCTTTGACCCGCCCATCACGCGTGTTGACAGTTTCCTTGGGGGCAGAAACACCCCAGCATTCTTTCGGGCTCTCGCCCTGGAACACACTCCAGTCGACATTGCTGGCGACGCGATTGTCAGTTTCTGCCTGCTGTGCGGTTGCGCTGGTGGCCATTGCGGCCAGACACAGGCCCGCGATGCTGCGGACGAGTTTTGATGTCATTTGTCCCGACTCCAAGACTGTCTTACCTCAAACTAGCAAGGGTCATGCGGCGTTGCATTCGCCGTCTGGTCCCGTTCCCCTCGCTTGTGTACTCATACACACTAACGTAACTATCGCCACGGGTGAAAGCCCGTTTTGGCGGGAAATTGCCAACAGGAAAGGCGTTTGTGATGACCAACCCCGTACCCATGACCGAAGTCTGGCGCGGTCCCCTTCTGGAAAGCCTGCATCTCGGACACGCCGTGGTGTGCAACGCGAAGGGCGAGATCGAACGCAGCTGGGGGGATCCGAACGCCGTGATCTATCCGCGCAGCTCTGCCAAAATGATTCAGGCGCTGCCGCTGATCACCTCTGGTGCGGCAGCAAAATACGGCCTGACCTCTGAGCAGCTGGCGCTGGCCTGTGCATCGCACAATGGCGCAGAAATCCACACAAGCCGGGTGAACAAATGGCTGGATCAGCTGGCGCTCAGTGACAGTGACTTTCGCTGCGGCCCGCAACTGCCTGATGATATCCCTGCCCGCAACGCCCTGATCAAGACAGACAGCAGCCCCTGTCAGGTCCACAACAACTGTTCCGGCAAACATGCAGGCTTTCTGACGCTAAACCAGCATCTTGGCGCTGGCCCGGAATATATCGACATGGACCACCCGGTGCAGCAGGCCTGCCGCACTGCCTTTGAACAGGTAACGGATGAGGCCAGCCCGGGGTATGGCATCGATGGCTGCTCTGCCCCGAATTTTGCAACCACTGTCAAAGGTCTGGCCCGCGCAATGGCATGGTTTGCCTCTGCTGCGGATCGATCCGATCGCGATGCTGACGCAGCACAACAGCTGGTCGCTGCGATGACCGCTCACCCCGAGCTGGTTGCAGGGGAGACACGAGCCTGTACCAATCTGATGCGGGCCATGGGCGGGAAAGTCGCGATCAAGACAGGCGCCGAAGCCGTTTTCATTGCGATTCTGCCGGAACAGAAATTGGGCGTGGCACTGAAAATCACGGATGGTGCAACCCGTGCGAGCGAATGCGCGATCGCAAGCATTCTTGTTGGTCTTGGTGTGCTTGATCCAGAACACCCAATGACGCGCAAGTATCGCTATGCACCGCTGATGAACCGGCGAAACGTCAACTGCGGAGAAATCCGCCCGGCAGCTGAGCTGCTGTTCTGAATTAGGTGAAACACCTGAAATGCCGCCCTGAACGGATTGCCTCCGTTCAGGGCGCATCTGTTTCGGATCAACCGGTTCAGACTGTCGGGCCTACATTTCTATGATTTCCGCAACCTCGACGCTGCCATCGCCCATGACGACCATTGGGCAATCCTTGGCCATGTCACATGCGGCCTGCTGGTCCGGAGCTTCAACAATCGAATAGCCTGACAGGGGATTGGCGCCACCATTGTCGTCTACTCCGCCATGGTGGACCGTCCGCGACAGACCAACCGGCGCGCCAGGCACCACAAGCGCCTGCCCCAGCCCCTCCATCCAGCTTGACCACGCCGCCATGACCTTGCTGGCCTCTGCTTCGGTTTCAGGTGTCTTGCCGCCATGGTAGGCGAAAATGAACTGTGGCATCGGTCTTTCCTCCTTGGGATTTGGTTCAGCACGGTCAACCAAACGCCGGAAAGATCGGCACACGCCCCTAGCTGTGACCCGCCAACGCCTGTCAGAGCATGTCCCACAACAAACGCAGAGCAAGCACCACTGACGTTAGAACCAGCAGTGGTTTGATCAGTCGCGCACCCTGTTTCTGCGCCATTCCAGCACCGGCGCGCGCTCCGGCAATCTGTGCCACTCCCATTGCCAAACCAACCGCCCACCAAGGGGTAGCGACGAATGCAAATGCCAATAGCGCGCCCGCATTGGACGCGAAATTCAGCAACTTGGTGTGAGCAGTTGCCCGCAGAATACCATAGCCCGCCAAAGATACAAAACCGAGCATGTAAAAACTGCCCGCTCCCGGCCCCAAGAGCCCATCATAGGCCCCGCATAGCGGCACGATGGTCGCAGCAAATACGAACGGCGACACCCGACGAGCGCGATCACTGTCATCAAGCCCCTTCTTGGTGGCAAAGAACACCGCGATCCCGATCAGAAGGACGGGCAAGATAAGGCGGATCCAATCGGTCGGCAGCACAGACACCAGCAACGCCCCCGCAACAGAGGCAATCCCAGCAATCAACGCAGACCCCGCCTGCTCGCGCAGGTTCACATGTCCGCCCCGCGCATAACTGAGCGCAGCGGTGGCAGCCCCGAACAGACCTTGGATCTTGTTGGTTGCAAGCGCGGTAATGGGATTGGCACCTGCCAGCAGCAAAACCGGGACAGTGATCAAGCCCCCGCCCCCGGCCACAGCATCGATAAACCCCGCAGCAAACCCTGCCGCCATCAACAGCAGCAGGATGTCGAAACCGACTTCGAACATAAATTTAGCCTTTGAATTCGGACCGTGCGTAGCCCTGGATAAACAGAAGCGCGCTCAGGTCGCCGTGGTTGATACGAATATCACATTCAGCCGCAACCGATGGTTTGGCGTGTAGGGCGACACCCGCACCCGCACGCCCCAACATGCCCAGATCATTGGCCCCGTCACCAACCGCCATCACATCCGCCTCTGACAACCCAAGGCGCGCTGTAATCTGTTCCAGGGCTTCGACCTTTGCAGCCCGGCCCAGAATCGGGCGCGCGGCCTCTCCGGTCAGCTTGCCATCCTCAACCATGAGAGTGTTGGCCCGGTTCTCATCAAACCCCAGTTCCGCAGCAACCTTTGCCGTGAAGGCCGTGAACCCGCCAGAAACAAGCGCAGCATAGGCGCCATCTGCCTTCATGGTGGCGAGAAGTGCCTTGCCCCCTGGCATCAGTGTGATGCGGTTTTCCAGCACCTCGTCGATCACGCTTTCCGGCAGCCCTTTCAAGAGAGCGACGCGTTCGGTCAGCGCACCTTCGAAATCCAGCTCTCCGTTCATGGCGCGGGCGGTGATGTCCTTGACCCGTGCACCTACGCCTGCCTCTTCGGCAAGTTCGTCAATACATTCCTGCTGGATCATCGTGCTATCCATATCCGCCAACAGCATCTTTTTACGGCGCCCGGCGGCGGGTTGGACGATCAGATCGACCCCCATCTGCTGCAGATCCGCCCAGACATCCCATTGATTATCCGGGCGATGCTCCAGCGTGAACTCGGCAGCCTCATCCGGTGCAAGCCACTGCGCATCACCCCCACCCCAGGCATTGCGCAGGGATTCGACCAAAGCAGGCGCAAGGGTCGGAGAGGTCGGATCGCACAGCAGCGTAGCAACAAACATGAAAGAGGCTCCGGTCATATGGGTTGCGCCAGTCATACGCCCCTCTCCCCGACCCCGCCAAGCCCCTGATTCATCTCTCCTCGCCCGAAACCGCCGAATGGCCCAGCCACTGGTCCGCCAATTGCGCCATGCTGCACCCGCAGAAGGCATCTGTTTCCGAAAGGCGTCAAAATGCGTCGCTATTGATGGAAGAATGGCCGCAATCTGCCATTTTTCATATTGTTCGACGCGAGTTCAGCCAGTAGCCCTGTCTGTGGGACACCTCTCCCCAACGAGAGGCGCTTATCTGGAAGGGTAGCATTCATGGCTATTGAACAACCGGCAACGCGGCCGGCCAACCCGCGTTTTTCTTCTGGCCCCTGCGCCAAACCCCCCGCATATGATCTGACCAAACTCGCAGGCGCCCCCTTGGGTCGCAGCCACCGTGCCGCTGTCGGCAAGGAAAAACTGCTTGCCGCGATTGAAGGCACCCGTGAGATCCTAGGCGTTCCGGCAGATTACAAAATCGGGATCGTGCCCGCCTCTGACACCGGCGCTGTTGAAATGGCGATGTGGAACCTGCTTGGAGCGCGCGGCACCGAGATGCTCGCCTGGGAAAGTTTTGGCGCAGGCTGGGTCACCGATGTGGTCAAACAGCTAAAGATCGACGCGGTTGTGAAAACCGCCGACTACGGAGAGCTGGTCGATCTGGCTTCGGTCGATTTCCACAACGATGTTGTCTTCACCTGGAACGGCACCACTTCCGGGGTGCGGGTGCCAAACGGCGATTGGATCGCTGACGACCGGGCGGGGCTCACCATCTGCGATGCGACATCCGCTGCATTTGCTCAGGACCTGCCTTGGGACAAGCTGGATGTGACCACCTTCTCCTGGCAGAAGGTTCTGGGAGGCGAGGCCGCACACGGCATGATCATCCTGTCGCCGCGCGCCGTGGAACGACTGGAAAGCTACACACCTGCATGGCCCCTGCCCAAGATTTTTCGCCTGACCAAGGGTGGCAAGCTGATTGATGGCATCTTCAAAGGTGCAACAATCAACACACCGTCCATGCTGGCAGTCGAAGACTATTTGCTGGCGCTGGATTGGGCCCGGTCTGTTGGTGGGCTTGACGGGCTGAAAGCACGCGCTGACGCAAATGCGCAGGCGATTTTCAATTTCTGCGCCAACCGTCCGTGGATTGTCAATCTGGCGCAGGATCCTGCAACCCGCTCCAATACGTCCGTCTGCCTGAAATTCACCGACGAGCGTATTCAAGATGGGGCGGCCTTTGCCAAGGCGGTCGCCAAGCGCCTGGAAGCGGAAGAGATCGCTCTGGACATCGGCGCCTATCGTGACGCCCCCGCAGGGCTGCGCGTCTGGTGCGGCGGCACGGTTGAAACCTCGGATATCGAGGTAATGCTGCCCTGGCTCGAATGGGCCTTTGAGGCCGAAATCGCGGCACAAGCCTGACCCCCGCGCCGCCGACATCTGACAGACCAGTAGCCCGCCTTGGGTCGGGCTGCTCTCTCCGAATTCAGGCCGCAAGCGGCCCCCGCAGATAAAGGACCAAACCAATGGCTCCCAAAGTACTCGTCTCCGACAAACTCTCGGAAACCGCCGTCCAGATTTTCCGCGACCGCGGCATCGATGTGGATTTCCTTCCCGACGTGGGCAAAGACAAGGACAAGCTGGCAGAGATCATCGGCCAATATGATGGCCTTGCCATTCGCTCTGCCACCAAGGTAACCGAAAAGATCCTCGAAGCCGCCACCAACCTCAAGGTGGTGGGTCGTGCCGGCATCGGCACCGACAATGTCGACAAGGAAGCGGCCTCCAAAAAAGGTGTGATCGTCATGAACACACCCTTCGGCAACATGATCACCACCGCCGAACACGCGATCGCCATGATGTTCGCGGTTGCCCGACAGCTGCCAGAGGCCTCGGTCTCCACTCATGCAGGCAAATGGGAAAAATCCAAGTTCATGGGGGTTGAGCTGACCAACAAGACGCTCGGCGTTATCGGTGCCGGCAACATCGGTGGCATCGTCTGCGACCGGGCCCGTGGTCTCAAGATGAAGGTTGTCGCCTATGATCCCTTCCTCAGCACCGAAAAAGCCGACAAGATGGGCGTCGAAAAGGTTGAGCTGGAAGAGCTGCTCGCGCGGGCGGATTTCATCACGCTGCATGTGCCGCTGACCGACCAGACCCGCAACATCCTGTCCAAGGAAAACCTGGAAAAAACCAAGAAGGGCGTGCGCATCATCAACTGTGCCCGCGGTGGTCTGGTGGATGAGGCCGCCCTGGCAGAACTGCTGACTTCCGGCCATGTTGCAGGTGCCGCCTTTGACGTGTTCTCGGTTGAACCTGCCAAGGAAAACCCGCTGTTCGGCCTGCCCAACGTCGTCTGCACACCGCATCTTGGCGCGGCAACAACCGAAGCACAGGAAAATGTCGCTCTGCAGGTGGCCGAGCAAATGTCGAACTACCTGCTCGATGGCGCGGTTGAAAACGCATTGAACATGCCGTCCGTCACCGCCGAAGAGGCCAAGGTCATGGGACCGTGGATCAAGCTGGCTGATCATCTTGGCTCTTTTGCTGGTCAGATGTCGGACGAGCCGATCGTCGCCATCAATGTGCTTTATGACGGTGTCGTGTCCGGCATGAACCTGGACGCCCTGAACTGCGCGGTGATCGCGGGCATCATGAAAAACGTGAACCCGGATGTGAACATGGTCTCTGCGCCCGTGGTGGCCAAAGAACGTGGCATCCAGATCTCGACCACAAACCAGGACAAATCCGGCACCTTTGATGGCTATATCAAGGTGACTGTCGTCACCGCCAAGCGCGAACGTTCTGTCGCGGGGACCGTTTTCTCTGACGGCAAGCCGCGCTTTATCCAGATCAAGGGCATCAACATCGATGCCGAAGTAGGTGCGCACATGCTCTACACCACAAACGAAGACGTGCCGGGGATCATTGGCGCTCTGGGTAAGACAATGGGCGACAACGACGTGAATATCGCGAACTTTACCCTTGGACGCTCTGACGCCGGTGGCGAAGCAATCGCGCTTCTCTACGTAGATGAACCTGTCCCGGCAGAGGCACGGGCCAAACTCGCAGAGACCGGTCTCTTCACCCAGATCAAACCCTTGGCGTTTGACGTGGTCTGATCTGAAAGTCTGATAAACGTTCCCTCAGATACGCCGCCCCGATATAAGGGCGGCGTATTTCATTTCAGCCTTCCATTTTACCATTTGCAGGAGCCCACCATGACCGCCCCAACCTATGCAATCGGTGACATTCACGGCCAGCTGGAGATGCTGGAACAAGCCCTTGACCACATCACCGCAGACGGCGGACAGGATGCAAAGGTGGTTTTTCTTGGCGACTACATCGACCGCGGTGCAAACAGCCGGGCCGTGATTGACCTTCTGATCCGCGGTCAGGCGGAGGGGCGCAACTGGGTCACTTTGCTCGGCAATCATGACCGCATGTTTTCTTGGTTCATGGAGGATACACCCCGCCATGACCCGCATCTTCTGGTGGGCTATCATTGGCTGCATGACCGGCTGGGCGGGCGCGAAACACTGGAGAGCTACGGGCTGACCTTCACCGACAAAACACGACTGGAGGATCTGCATGCAGAGGCCCTTGGCGCGGTGCCTGAACAGCATGTCGCCTTTCTGCGCGCACTAGATCCGATGCATGAAACAGCGGATATCGCGTTTGTACATGCAGGCATTCGCCCTGATGTGCCCCTTGCAAAGCAATCGGAAAATGATCTGGTCTGGATCCGTCAGGCCTTTCACAATCACGCAGCACCCCACCCGAAACTCATCGTGCATGGGCACACACCTGTCGACCGGGCAACACACTACGGCAATCGGGTCAACCTCGACACCGGCGCAGGCTACGGAAAACCCCTCAGCGTTGCCGTCTTTGACGAAAACAAAAGCTGGCTCCTTGATGAAACCGGTAGGCGCAGGTTGGCCCCCTGACGGGCACCTTCATCTTTCAACAAATACTCTGGGGGTGAGGGGCGTCCCGGAAATGATCCGGGGAATCATTTCAGACCCGAACGGGCGAAGCCCAGCCAAGGGCGCGAGGGGGCAAAGCCCCCTCAACGCAGCCTTACGTCCAGTCCAGCACCACCTTGCCGCTGGACCCGGATTTCATCGCCGCAAAGCCGTCGGCAAAATCATCAACGCCAAAGCGGTGGGTGATCACCCGGCTTACATCCAGACCGTTCTGTAGCATCGCGATCATCTTGTACCAGGTTTCAAACATCTCGCGGCCGTAAACGCCCTTGATGGTGATCGCCTTGAACACGATGCGCGACCAGTCGACCGGCGACTTGCCCGGTGGAATGCCCAACAGGGCAATC
The DNA here is from genome assembly GCF_019801785.1 of Phaeobacter italicus. Classification (NCBI taxonomy): domain Bacteria; kingdom Pseudomonadati; phylum Pseudomonadota; class Alphaproteobacteria; order Rhodobacterales; family Roseobacteraceae; genus Phaeobacter; species Phaeobacter italicus. The sequence continues at coordinate 54,796 of NZ_JAHVIJ010000005.1, forward strand.
TTGCCGCCCATCACCAGTGCCTCCACCATCTGATCTAGCGCAGCCTGCGATCCGGACATCTCCAGCCCGACGTCGAACCCCTGTTTCAGGCCCAACTCGCGCACCACGTCCTGCAGGTCTTCCTGCGCCACGTTCACCGCGCGCACCGCCGGCACCACATGTTCCGCCAGCGCCAATCGGTCAGGGTTGATATCGGTGATCACCACATGCCGCGCGCCGGCATGTTTCGCCACCGCTGCCGCCATGATGCCGATCGGGCCTGCACCGGTGATCAGCACGTCCTCCCCCAGCAGGTCGAAACTCAACGCCGTATGCACCGCATTGCCCAGCGGGTCGAGAATGGCGCCGATTTCGTCCGGAATGTCATCCGGCAGCGGCACCACGTTGAAGGCCGGCAGTTTCAGATACTGGGCAAAGGCGCCCTGCTCGTTCACCCCGATGCCGCGGGTGCCGGGGTCCAGGTGGAACTTGCCAGCCCGGCTCTGGCGCGAGTCGGTCTTGATCAGATGCCCCTCACCAGAGCAGCGCTGACCCACCGCCAGATCTGTAACATCCCGCCCGATTTCGACAATCTCGCCCGCGAACTCATGGCCGGTGATCATCGGCACCGGCACGGTGTGCGATGCCCATTCGTCCCAGTTCCAGATGTGAATATCGGTGCCGCAAATTCCGGTCTTCTTCACCTTGATCAGAACCTCGTCGGGGCCGATCTCCGGCACCGGCGCCTGCACCATCCACAGACCCTCCTGCGGATGGCTCTTTTCCAGCGCCTTCATCGTGTTGGGTCGGCTCATGACACAATCCTCAGTTCCTTGCCGACCTTGCCAAAGGCGGCCAGCGCACGGTCCAGTTCCTCCCGCGTCAGTGCCGCATTCATCTGCGTCCGGATGCGCGCCTGGCCGCGCGGCACGACGGGGAAGAAGAAGCCGGAGACATAGACGCCTTCGTCAAACAGCCGTGCCGCCATATCCTGCGCCAGCTGCGCCTCGCCCAGCATCACCGGGATGATCGGATGCTCTCCCGGCAAGAGGTCAAAGCCAAGTTTTTCCAGCCCCGCCCGCCAATAGCGCGCATTCTCGAACAGCTGCGCCCGCAGGCCGTCGCCTTCCTCCACCAACCGGATCGCCTCCAGTCCGGCAGCAACAATGGATGGCGGCAGCGAATTGGAGAACAGATAGGGCCGCGCCCGCTGCCGCAGCAGGTCGATCACTGGCTGCGGCCCGGCGATATAACCGCCGATGCCCCCCCCAAGTGCTTTGCCCAATGTCCCGGTGACAATATCAACGTCCACCCCGAAATGCTCTGGCGTGCCGGCGCCTGTCGCGCCCATGAAACCGGTGGCGTGGCAGTCATCCACCATCACCACCGCATCGTATTTGTCGGCCAGCGCCCGGATTTCTGGCAGTTTCGCCAGATATCCGTCCATCGAGAAGACACCGTCGGTGGCAATCATGATATGCCGCGCGCCGTCCTCGCGGGCCTGCTTCAGCCAGGCTTCCAGATCGTTCATGTCGCTGTTCAGGTAGCGGTAGCGCTTGGCCTTGCACAGCCGGATGCCATCGATGATCGACGCATGGTTCAGGCTGTCAGAGATGATCGCATCCTCCGGCCCCAACAGCGGTTCGAACAGACCGCCATTGGCGTCGAAACAGGCGGCGAACAGGATTGCGTCATCCTTGCCCAGGAACTTCGCCAGCCGCTGCTCCAGCTCGCGGTGAATGTCCTGGGTGCCGCAGATGAAGCGGACGGAGGCCATGCCAAAACCCTTGTCATCCATGACACCGCGTGCTGCCGCGATAAGGTCGGGATGATCCGCCAAACCGAGATAATTGTTGGCGCACAGATTGATGACCTCAGCATCGCCAACCCGGATCTCACCCCCCTGCGGGGAGGTGATCATTCGTTCCCGCTTGTAGAGACCATCGGCTTTGATCTCTTCCAGGGTCTTGGAGATGTCGGTCAGAAAATCGGTAGACATGCGGGAACTCCTTCTCGTTCGAGTCGGAGTTCTACCATAACGGATTATTTTCCGAAATAGGGGATTTCACGATAACGGACATAAATCCGTGAAATCGGAAACTCGTCTTTTGATCTGACCTTCAGGCGTTCTTGACGATCAGAAACACCCGTGCAGGACCGCTCTTTGCCTCAATGGCGTGCGGAACATCAGCTGCATAGCGGGCGGTATCCCCTGCCTGCAGTTGCTCCCTTGCGCCGCCTGACGACAGGGAAACGCAGCCCTCCAGAATGGTCAGATGCTCCACCGTCCCGCGCCCATGCGGCTGACTGTTCAACGCACCGCCGTCTTTGAGGCGAATGTCATAGACCTCATGCCCACCGGCGTCTTCCGGCGGCGACAGGATTCGGATCAGACAGCCCTCCCCCATGTTTTCGATTGAGGGCACATCGCTGTCGCGCAGCACTTCGATCCGGTCCTGGGCCTCGTTGCTGTCCAGCAAACCCGCGAAATCAACCTGCAGGGCTCGGGTGAGGTTCCAAAGCGTCGCAATCGTGGGGGAGCTTTCCCCGCGCTCAATCTGGCTGACCATGGACCGGCTCACGCCGGAGAGGTTCGCCACAGCCTCAAGGCTGAGGCCTTGAGCCCGGCGCGCCTCTTTCAGGCGGGCAGGCAACAGGGTCAGGATATCGTCTACATTTTCCGTCATGGCGGAATCACTGCGCCTTTGCGGACAGTTTGTCAAACAAGGGAGAGGTTTTGTTTTGACGGTACGTTCCGCAGGACAGGCGATGCTGCATCTGCATAATCTGCGCCAAACCTATGAGGAGAGAGACCATGACCGATATCGTGATCCTGGATGGCGCCCGTACTGCCATCGGCACCTTTGGTGGATCGCTGGCAGGCACCACCCCAATTGACTTGGCAACCGTGGCATCCAAGGCCGCAATGGAGCGGTCTGGCGTCGAGCCTGACCAGATCGGCAATGTGGTCTTTGGCCATGTGATCAACACGGAACCCCGCGACATGTATCTGAGCCGTGTGGCGGCCATGCAGGCCGGCATCCCCAATGGCACGCCAGCGATGAACGTGAATCGGCTGTGCGGGTCCGGAGCTCAGGCGATTGTCTCGGGCATCCAGTCGCTGATGCTGGGCGATGCGGAATTTGCCCTGACGGGTGGCGCCGAGAACATGTCGCGCAGCCCCTTCATCGTGCCGAGCGCACGCTGGGGTCAGAAAATGGGCGATGCGCGGGCCCTCGACATGATGCTGGGTGCGCTGAACTGCCCATTTGGAACCGGGCACATGGGTGTCACGGCGGAAAACGTCGCGGATGAGCATGACATCACCCGCGCGCAGATGGACGAATTCGCACTGGCCAGCCAGACCCGCGCGGCAGCGGCGATCGAGGCCGGATATTTCGCCAGCCAGATCACCCCGGTCGAGGTGAAGGTAAAGCGCGACATGGTGGCGTTTGAAGTCGATGAACACCCCAAGGCCAGCACATTGGATACCCTCAGCGGGCTGAAACCTGTGTTCCAAAAGGATGGCCGCGTTACAGCCGGCAACGCCAGCGGCATCAATGATGGCGCTGCCGCTTTGGTGCTCGCGACAGCGAATGCTGCAGAAAAGGCCGGACTAAAGCCCAAGGCACGGGTTCTCGGTTATGCCCATGCCGGCGTGCGCCCCGAGGTGATGGGCATTGGTCCGGTGCCAGCGGTTCAGAACCTGCTGCAGAAAACCGGGCTGTCAGTATCCGATTTCGATGTGATCGAATCCAACGAGGCCTTCGCGGCGCAGGCGCTTGCGGTGAACAAAGAACTGGGGCTGGATCCTGCAAAGGTGAACCCGAACGGCGGGGCGATCGCCCTTGGCCATCCTGTCGGTGCGACCGGTGCGATCATCACGCTCAAGGCCCTGTATGAGCTGGAGCGAATTGGTGGTTCCAAAGGGCTGATCACCATGTGCATCGGTGGCGGTCAGGGCATTGCCCTTGCCATCGAACGTCTCTGATCCAACCCCTTGAAACGCAAAAGGCCCCGGTTTTCACCGGGGCCTTTTTTTGTGAGTGATCCGCTGGTTAGCTGGGGCTCATTCCGCGCAGACGCTCTGATCTGCGGCGCAGCATTTCCACCACTGTCAGCAGACCGATGGAGACCACCACAAGAATGGTCGCGACCGCCAGAATGGTTGGCGAAATTTGTTCGCGCAGGCCAGTAAACATCTGCCAGGGCAGCGTCTTTTGACCGGCCGAGCCGACGAAGAGCACAACCACAACCTCGTCAAAGGAGGTGATGAAAGCAAACAAACCACCAGAGATGACCCCAGGCAGGATCAGCGGCATCTGCACACGGAAGAACGTGGTCACAGGACCGGCTCCCATGTTTGCAGCGGCTCGTGTCAGGGACCGGTCGAAACCAACCAGCGTGGCTGTCACGGTGATGATCACGAACGGGATACCAAGGGCTGCGTGCGCCAGAACCACGCCAATGTATGTCCCCTGCAGACCAATACGGCTGTAGAAGAAGTACATGCCAGCGGCTGAGATAATCAGCGGCACGATCATCGGCGAAATCAGGATCGCCATGATCGCCCGGCGAAACGGAACATGCGGCTGGCTGAGACCGATTGCGGCCAACGTACCAAAGCCCACCGACAAGAGCGTCGCCATTGGCGCGATCTTGATGGAGTTCCACATCGCCTGCTGCCAGTCGTCGTTGGTGAAGAAGTCGCGATAATGCTTCAGCGAGTAGCCTTCGGGATCAAACCGCAACATCTCCGGAGTGAAGGTAAAGAAGTCCTGCGCGTTGAAGGACAGCGGCATCACCACGAGGATCGGCGTAATCAGGAAAACGAACACCGCGCCACAGATCACACGGAACGCATAGTGCCACAGCACCTGACCCGGTGTGAGGTACGGCGCCAGGTGCATGCGGTAGCGCGATGTCGAGAGCCAGAAGATGAACCAGCCAACAAAAGCACCGAACAAAAGCCCGATGATTGCGGCCGGCAGCCCGCCCAGCACAAAGCCTGCAACTGCAAAGGCTGCCGTCAGAACCCAGCGGAGCATCCGCTCCTGATCCCGCATCCCGGCGAGGGCAAACCCCAGACCGCCGACGAGCACGGCACCAATCACGATGCCCAGAAGTCCCGAACCCTGCGCCGTACCGACGAAAAGTCCGAAAAAGGCCCCGGCAGCGGCTGTGACAAGCGCCACGAAACCGGGGGTTTGGTTTTCAACAGGTGTCAAAGCCATGTGTCTTATCCCAGTTTCACGTTGTCGATGCCGACAATCTTGTCATAGGCCCAGTAGAGCGCGAGAACGACGACCAGCAGGATACTGCCAAGTGCCGCAGCGAGACCCCAGTTGAGCGACTGCGAGATGTGGAACGCGATCCGGTTGGAAATGAAGACACCTTTGGTGCCGCCCACCAGTTCCGGCGTGATGTAGTAGCCAATCGCCAGAATGAACACGAGGATCGAACCCGCACCAATTCCCGGAACCGACTGCGGGAAGTAAACCCGCCAGAAGGCTGTCCAGTTGGTGGCGCCAAGGGATTTGGCAGCACGCAGATAGGATGGGTTGATGGTTTGCATCACCGAATACATCGGCAGGATCATGAACGGCAGCAGAATGTGGGTCATCGCCACAATGGTGCCGAACTGGTTGTTGATCATCACAAGGCGCGCATCATCGGCAACCAAACCCAGCCAGACCAGCGTGTCGTTAATAACGCCCTGCTGCTGCAGCATGACCTTCCATGCGGATGTCCGCACCAAAAGCGACGTCCAGAACGGCAGCAGAACCAGGATCATCAAGAGGTTGGCGGTACGTGACGGCAGGTTCGCCAAAATCCACGCCACCGGATAGCCGAGCACAATGCAGCTCACCGTGATGGCCAGCGACATGAGCAGCGTCCGCAGGAACAGAGTGCCATAGATCCGTTCGGATTCCGGACGCAGCTCAGCACCATCAGAGCCTTTTTGGAAGTCGGCCGCATTCAGGAAGTAGCCGTTCGTGTAAGCGCCCGAGTAGGTCTTGAGCGTGCGCCAGACTTCCGGATCGGCCCAATCTTCGTCGATCTTGACAAAGTCATCGTAGGCCGTGGTCGTTTCGACCTCGCCCGCTGCAATCGCGGAGGACACAGCCTGCAGTGCGGCTTGGGCATCACCACCAAAGGCCGAAGGAGCCTGAGGGTTGGCCGCAAGATCGTTGTGAAGCGCCAGATAGACAGGCGCCCAGGGATCTTCCTTGGTCGGGCTGTCATTGTCTTCTTGCTGAATGGTCCGTGCCCAGCGGGTGTAGGCGGTGCTTGCCTTGGGCAGCGCCGCCGCTGCGGTTTCGGATACCTCGAAAAGCGGCTCTGCATCATCGCTGCGAGAGGACACCCACGCAGGATCAGCAAAGATCGACACAAAGGTCGCGGGCTCTTTCCAGGCCGGATCCAGCTTTTCGAACTGTTTGATGTAGACCTTGCCGATGTCGTCGGCGCGGCGGCCGGCCTTGCGGAACAAGGACGAAATGCCCGGGTTCTCGTAGTTCAGGCGCGAACCGACACGTGTGTGTTCCTTGCGTTCGGCCGCCACGACGAGGTCATAGGCAAGCGCCTCGAACACAGGCGCGGGAGGGGTAACGCCGCTGTCGGCATCCCAATCCTGCACCGCAACCACGGTTTCTGGCAGTGTATCGGAGACAATCTTATTCTCGACCGAGCGGAACAGCATATCAGCAATCGGGAGAATGAATGTCAGGAGAACAAAGAGCAGAAGGGGCGCGATCAGCATGAGGGCGCGGATCTTCTGCATCCGGAGAGCTCGGGCCAGGCTCCGCTTGAGCGGTGTGCCATCGGCGGCCAGGACCGGTCCGGTGTGGGTGGTATCGCTCATTGTAGGAGCCCCCGTCGGAATACTTTTTTGTTGGTGGAGAGAGGGCCGTGGCGCAGGCCGTCGGCCCCCTCCCATTTATCGTTCCGTCAGATCAGGGACGGATTACTTGGCCAGCCATGCCTGGAATTTTGCATCCAGATCATCACGGTTGTCCGCCCACCACTCGTAGTCATAGACGTGAACGTTGCCAGAGTTGGCCGGGTCGGTCGGCATATGCGGTGCCATGTCGATGCCCAGGATGGCGTGCTTGCCAACCAGCGGCGCAGAAGAGGCGCGGGCCGGACCGTAGGAGATGAACTTTGCCTGATCTGCCAGACGCTGAGTGTCGGTCGCGAACTTCAGGAAGTCCATGACGCGCGCTTTGCGGTCTTCAGGCAGGTCAGCCGGAACAACCCAACCGTCCAGGTCAAAGGACTGCATGTCCCACAGCATGTCGATCGGCTGGTTCTGCTCTGCGATTGCAGAGAACAGACGACCGTTGAAGGTCGAACCCATCACAACTTCGCCGTCAGCCAGCAGCTGCGGGGTTTCTGCGCCAGCAGTCCACCAGACAACCTGATCCTTGATGGTGTCCAGCTTTGCCAATGCGCGCTCTACGCCCTCGTCGGTGCCCAGAACGTCATAGATTTCGTCCTTGGCGACGCCGTCGCAGTACAGAGCCCATTCCATGTTGTCGATCGGACGCTTCTGCAGCGCGCGCTTGCCCGGATATTTCGCGGTGTCAAACACGTCACAGATTGTGGACGGCGGGGTGTCGCCAACCAGATCCATGCGGTAACCAAAGGTGGTCGAGTAAACGATCTGCGGCACGAAGCAGTCGCTGACCAGCAGGTCGCCGAAGTCGTCGCTTGCCGACGTGCCATCAGGCGCAGCAGCCAGAACTTCGTCGTGGTCGATTTCAGCGATCAGACCTTCATCGCACATACGCATTGCGTCAGACGCAACGGCATCCACCAGATCCCAGGTTACGTTGCCTGCTTCGGTCATCGCGCGCATTTTTGCGGTCGCTTCAGCCGAGCTCTCGTCCCAGATCACTTTCAGATCGGGGTGCATTTCCAGATAGGGCTCAACATAGGCCTTGAGCTGGCTTTCCTGATAGGCACCGCCCCAGGAAACAATAGTCATTTCGTTTGCCATGTCGGCGGCCATTGCCATCGGCGCACACAGAGCCGTGGTGGCTGCCAGAGCAGTCAGTTTGGTGAGTTTCATAGACACTCTACTCCTTGTTGAATTTGTAATTCTTCGGATCGTAGTCCCCCGGTCATTCTGCGCCGGGGGTTTCGTCGCGCGTTGCGTCAGCCGAGCAGGCCTCAGGCGTCAAGCGCGCGGCAATCTTCAGGCAACCAGCCGATCTCGATCTGCTGACCGGGTGTCAGACGGGTCTGGTCTGGTGCGTTCCGGGTCTTGATGATGAACTCATCATTGCCGGCCACGCGCAGACGGGTGCGGAAGATGTCACCCATGTAGATGAACTCCAGCACTTCCGCTTTCAGCGTATGTGCGCCTTCCTGCATGCGTTCTTTGTTATATTCGACACGCTCTGGACGGATCGAAACACGGGTACGCTCACCGGGTTTGGAAACGTTGATCGGCTTGCAGTCGATCAGCTCGCCATCATCCAGCTGAACCAATGCGATGCCATTGTTGATCTCTTTGACAGTGCCTTCCAGCGTGTTGTTCTCGCCGATGAACTGCGCAACAAAGCTGTTTGCGGGCTCTTCATAGAGCTGATCTGGCGGCGCCAGCTGTTGGATGCGGCCGTCATCAAATACCGCGACACGGTCGGACATCGTCAGGGCTTCGGTCTGGTCGTGGGTCACGTAAACCGTGGTGATCCCCAGATCGTGCGCAAGGCGGGTGATTTCAAACTGCATCTTTTCACGCAGCTGCTTGTCCAGCGCGCCAAGAGGTTCATCCATGAGAACCAGTTCCGGTTCAAACACGAGAGCACGCGCCAAGGCGACACGCTGTTGCTGACCACCAGACAATTGCGCAGGGCGACGGCCACCGAATGCACCCATCTCTACCATATCCAACGCGCGCTTCACTTTCTGCTCGCGTTCGGATTTGCCCATGTTGCGAACTTCCAGCGGGAAGCTGAGGTTCTCTGCAATGGTCATGTGGGGGAACAGCGCGTAATTCTGGAAAACCATCCCGATGCCGCGCTTGTGAGGAGGGATGTTGTTGATCGAGACGCCATCAAGCCGGATGTCACCGTGGGTGGCTGTCTCAAAACCGGCCAGCATCATGAGGCAGGTTGTTTTGCCCGAACCGGACGGGCCCAACATTGTCAGAAATTCGCCTTTCGGCATGGTGAGGTTGAGATCTTTGACAACGAGATTCTCGCCATCGTAGCTCTTCTGCACGCGTTCGAATTCAACGAACGCGTTCGTATTTGACGCATCAGCCAATGGAGGCTCCCTGGTTTGCTTCGGCAGATTAGCTCTGCACTTCTGCTTTGATGTAAGCACACCCGACAAGTGATGTGCAACCGGATCGTCCAGATCCTTGTTGGATTTACCTTAGGGCCGAAAAACCCGCCAACGGGCCAAATTGCGACATGAGGCCGAAAGAAAGCGACTTAAATTACGCTACTTTTCAGATCAATTTTTTATCTAAAATGGCCATTTAAGAAATCAGCCGAATGTTATCGGAAACGCTGCAGCTGCATTCCTGGGGCGCCACATCCCACTGCCCCGCCGAACGAGAAACGCCAGCCCGATAGGCTAGCGTTTTATGGAAACTGGTGTCCTGAGAATCAGGCGCTTTGCAGCATGTCCTTTTCCTTGAGGATCTCATAACACTCATCAAGCGACTTGCGGGCGCGCTCAATAAGAGTGTCGATCTCGTCAGGCGTGATGACCAGCGGAGGAGAGATGATCATCCGATCACCGACGTGGCGCATGACCAGGTTGTTCGCAAAGCACCGCTCACGGCAGATATAGCCGACCGTACCTGCATCAGATGCAAAGGCCGCGCGTGCGGCTTTGTTGGGGGTCAGGGCAATCGATCCCATCATTCCAACAATCTTTGCTTCACCAACCAGGGGGTGATCTGTCAGCGCCTCCCATTTTTCCTTGAGATAGGGCGCAGCGACATCACGGACGTGACCGACGATATTCTCTTCCTCCAGAATACGCAGGTTTTCCAGCGCCACGGCAGAGGCCACCGGATGACCGGAGTAGGTATAGCCGTGGTTGAATTCACCCGAGCCGATCACCGCAGCAACTTCGTCGCTGACAATAGAACCGCCGATCGGGGCATAGCCCGACGACAGACCCTTGGCGATGGTCATGATATCCGGACGGATCCCCATGGTCTGGCTGCCGAACCAGTTGCCGGTCCGGCCAAACCCACAGATCACTTCGTCCGCGATCAGGAGGATCTCATACTTGTCACAGATACGCTGGATCTCAGGCCAGTAGGTCGTCGGCGGCACAATAACGCCCCCTGCCCCCTGGACCGGCTCTGCGATAAAGGCCGCGACACGGTCTTCGCCCAGCTCCAGAATTGCCTGTTCCAGCTCCTGTGCACGCGCCAGACCAAAATCTTCCGGGCTCATATCGCCGGCTTCAGCCCACCAGTTTGGCTGATTGATATGGTGGATATCCGGGATCGGCATTCCGCCCTGTTCGTGCATCGCACTCATACCACCAAGGCTGCCGCTGCCGACGGAGGAGCCGTGATAGGCGTTCTTGCGGCTGATGATAATCGATTTGGATGGCTTGTCCTTCAAGGCCCAGTAATGCCGAACCATTCGAATGTTGGTATCATTCGCTTCCGAACCGGAGCCCGCAAAGAAAACATGGTTCAACCCTTCAGGCGCCAGTTCGGCAATCTTTGCCGCCAAGGCGATTGCCGGTGCGTGGGTCGTCTGGAAGAACGTATTGTAATAAGGCAGCTCCCGCATCTGGCGCGCGGCGACATCTGCCAGCTCATCGCGACCATAGCCGATGTTGACGCACCAAAGGCCCGCCATCGCATCCAGAATTTCATGGCCCTCGCTGTCAGTAAGGGTGACGCCGCTGGCCCGTGTGATGACGCGCGCGCCCTTTTCAGCCAGTTCACCATTGGCAGTGAACGGATGCATGTGGTGGGCCGCGTCGAGGGCCTGAAGCTCTGCCGTGGGCAGGTGATTGGTGATCGCAGTCATGTGACGACTCCTGAGAAACAGATTGCGCCCAGAATATGATCAAATTTCACCATGTCAATCGAATCAGCTTCCCTGATCCAACCCCTGACTGACCTGTTCCATGCCCTGAGCCACGTCTCGCTCCATCGCGAGCGCCGCCAATTCCGCGTCCTTGCGAGTCAGCGCTTCGATGATGTCCTTGTGGCGGTCAGGGAAGCTCTGTGTGCCAAGGCGTCCGCACACCACGCGCAAGGAGGGACCGAACCGCAACCATAGCCGATCAGCAAGGTCGCTGAGGATAGGGGCATCAGCATGGGAATAGAGGCGGGTGTGGAACCGATAGTTCTGCACCAGATAGCCTGCCACGTCACCAGAAGAGATCGCCTTGTCCAGCGCGGCATCAATGGCTTCCAACTCAGCGATATCTTCAGCGCTCACCTTGCTTGTTGCAAGGCGGGCAAGCTGACATTCGATTGTTTTTCTTGCATAAATCAGCTCATCCAGATCGCTGTCCCGCAACAGCGGAACCGAAACGCGGCGATTTCCCTGGAACACCAATGCCCCATCAGAGATCAATCTGCGGATTGCCTCGCGGACAGGTGTCATGCCCGCGCCCAGCGACTCCACCAGCCCCTGGATCGTAACGGCCTGACCCGGCGCCAGTTCGCCAAATAGAATTTGGCCGCGCAAGGTCTGGTAGACGGTTTCATGCGCCGGCAATTTCGCACCGGGCTGAGCGTCGCTGGATGCGTCTGTCTGGGTCGGGTTCACCTTCGGAAATCCTCCTAAATTTTGGGCAGCTTGCACCAAGTTTCCCTAGGTGAAAACATAAACAGTATTGCCGAATGAGGCAAAACTTGATCAAATCCTTATCAGCCGGGCACGGAAACCGGCACGCACAGGGAGACATTTATGACACTGAAGACGATGACATTGACCGCCATCGTGGCGCTCAGCAGTGCGGCCGCCGTCGCAGAAGAGGTCCGCGTTTACAACTGGTCCGACTACATCGACGAAGACCTGCTGACCAAGTTCGAAGAAGAAACCGGCATCGAGCTGATCTATGACGTGTTCGACAGCAACGAACTGCTGGAAACGAAAATGCTGGCTGGTGGCTCCGGCTATGACGTCGTTGTACCGACCGGGTCCTTCCTGGCCCGGCAGATCCAGGCAGGCGCATTCCAGCCGCTGGACAAATCCAAGCTGAGCAACGCAGCCAACATGTGGGACGTGATCGAAGACCGCACCGCCCGCTATGACCCGGACAACGTCTATTCCATCAACTACATGTGGGGCACCACGGGCATCGGCGCCAACCTCGCCAAGGTCAAGGAAGTGTTGGGGGACGACGCCCCGATCGACTCTCTTGATCTGGTATTCAACCCGGACAACATGGCCAAGTTGGCAGAATGTGGTGTCTATTTCCTGGACGCCCCGGATGAGATGATTCCGGCGGCGCTGAAATACATCGGCGAAGACCCCAACAGCATGGACGCAGACGTGGTGGCAAAGGCCGAGCCAGTGCTGACCGCCGTGCGCCCGCACGTGAAGAAATTCCACTCGTCCGAGTACATCAACGCATTGGCAAACGGCGACATCTGTGTGGCCTTTGGCTGGTCCGGCGACATCCTGCAGGCCCGTGACCGCGCCGCCGAAGCCGACAATGGCGTTGAAATCGTCTACAACGCCCCCAAAGAAGGCGCGTTGATGTGGTTTGACCAGATGGCGATCCCTGTGGACGCCCCGAACCCTGAAGCGGCTCATAAGTTCCTGAACTTCATCATGGAAGCGCAGAACATGGCGGCGGCATCGAACTACGTCTATTACGCCAACGGAAACAAGGCGAGCCAGGAGTTCCTCGAAGAGGATGTGATCGGCGATCCGGCGATCTACCCGAACGAAGAGACCCTGCAGAACCTCTATATCAAGGAAGCCTACCCGCCGAAGGTACAGCGCAAGGCAACCCGGATGTGGACCAAGGTGAAATCCGGCACCTGATCCGGATCAGCAGATAGTTTGGGGCGGTCTTGCAGACTGCCCCATCCTCCGCTTTGCGGGAGCGCGGCACCCGGCTGACGCACTGTGCCCGTTTCCTCCCAACCACAAGACCAGACGTGGGGGCCAATCTTGACCATTCCCGTATTCGAACCCTGGAACGATCCAGAGGCCAAGCCTCTGATCCAATTCCAGAATGTGACCAAGCGCTTTGGTGAATTCACCGCGATTGATGATCTCACTCTCGGCATTTACGAACGGGAGTTCTTTGCGCTTCTGGGCCCGTCTGGCTGTGGCAAAACCACCATGATGCGGATGTTGGCGGGGTTCGAGACCCCAACCGACGGAAAGATCTATCTCTCAGGTCAGGACATCGCCCCCGTCCCGCCGAACAAGCGGCTGGTCAACATGATGTTCCAGTCCTACGCGCTGTTTCCCCACCTTAGCATCTGGGACAATATTGCCTTTGGTCTCAAGCGGGAAAACAAACCGAAACATGACATCGAAGAACGGGTGCAGGAAATGCTGCGCCTGACACGGCTTGAGAAATTCGCCCGCCGCAAACCGCACCAGATTTCAGGTGGGCAACGCCAGCGTGTCGCACTTGCCAGATCACTGGCTAAAGCACCAAAACTCCTGCTCCTGGATGAACCCCTTGGCGCGCTCGACAAGAAGCTGCGTCAGGATACCCAGTTTGAGCTGATGGACATCCAAGAAAAGACCGGAACGACCTTTGTGATCGTAACCCACGACCAGGAAGAGGCGATGACCGTCGCCTCGCGTGTTGCGGTGATGGACAACGGCAAACTGGTCCAGGTCGCGACCCCGGATCGGATCTATGAAAACCCGAACTCAGTATATGTGGCGGATTTCATCGGTGACGTGAACATCATAGAAGGTACGGCAAAACCGACCGGCCCCGATCAATACGACATCGCCTGGAAAGAGGGCGCCGAGCCGCTGAATGTCAAAAGCCAGAACAGCTTTTCTGACGGACAGACCTGTCATCTGGCAATCCGCCCCGAGAAAGTCACCATCAGCGCAGACAAACCCGCTGATGCCGACAATGCGGTGCAGGGGCGCGTTCTGGACATCGCGTATCTGGGCAACATCTCTACCTATCACGTAGAGTTGCCTACCGGTGCGGTGATCAAAGCGCAGACCGCAAACACCCGTCGTATCGCCCGCCGCGCCTTTACCTGGGAAGACCCGGTCTGGCTGTCTTGGACAGCCACCGCCGGTGTTCTGCTGGCTGAATGATGCGCCGCTTCGTCCTTATCGCAATTCCCTATCTTTGGCTGTTGGCGCTGTTTTTGGTGCCATTTGCCATCGTGTTCAAAATCGCGCTGTCGGACGCGGCAATTGCCCGTCCTCCCTACTTCCCTCAGTTTGACTGGGTCGAAGGGATCGGCGCATTTCTGGCAGAGCTCGACTTTGAGAACTTCGTCTGGCTGACAGAGGATGATCTATACTGGAAAGCCTATCTCAGCTCTCTGCGGATCGCCGTCATTTCCACGTTCCTGACGCTCTTGGTTGGCTATCCGATGGCCTACGGCATGGCGCGTGCGCCTGAGGAATGGCGCCCAACGCTAATGATGCTGGTGATCCTGCCGTTTTGGACATCCTTCCTGATCCGCGTCTACGCCTGGATGGGTATCCTGTCGAACGAGGGGCTGCTGAACCAGTTCCTGATCTGGACCGGCCTGATCGACAGCCCACTGACCATTCTGAATACGAATACGGCAGTCTATATCGGCATCGTCTACACCTATTTGCCATTTATGATCCTGCCTATCTATTCGGCGCTGGAACGGTTGGATGGCTCGCTGATCGAAGCGGCAGAAGATCTGGGATGTTCGCGGCTGCAAGCCTTTTGGCTGGTTACCATCCCGCTGTCGCGCGCGGGGATCATCGCAGGGTGTTTCCTCGTCTTCATTCCGACATTGGGTGAATTTGTCATTCCTTCACTGCTTGGCGGCTCTGACACGCTGATGATCGGCAAAGTGCTGTGGGAAGAGTTCTTCTCCAACCGTGACTGGCCGGTGGCCTCTGCGGTGGCGGTGGTCCTGCTGCTGCTGTTGATCGTCCCCATCGTTCTGTTCCAGCGGAACCAGCAAAAGCAGCAGGAGGCGGAACAATGAACAGATTGAGCTGGTTCAACACCGTATCACTGACGCTGGGCTTTGCGTTCCTCTATATCCCCATGGTGATCCTGATCATCTTCAGCTTCAACGAAAGCAAGTTGGTCACGGTCTGGGGTGGCTTTTCTGCCAAATGGTATGGCGAGCTTCTTCAGAACGAGTCCTTTTTGCAGGCTGCATGGGTCACACTGAAGGTGGCGGTGCTGTCCTCTACCCTCGCCACCGTCCTTGGCACCATGGCGGCCTATGTTCTGGTTCGCGGCGGCCGTTTCCTGGGCCGCACCCTGTTTTCCGGCATGATCTACGCACCGCTGGTGATGCCCGAGGTGATCACCGGCCTGTCGCTGCTCTTGTTGTTCATCGGCATCGGACTGGATCGTGGCGTGATGACCATTGTGCTAGCGCATACCACATTTGCGATGTGTTATGTCTCAGTGGTTGTTTCCTCCCGACTGATTACATTTGATCGCTCCCTGGAGGAGGCCGCGCTTGATCTTGGCTGTTCGCAGGCAGAAGCGTTTCGCCTTGTGACCCTCCCAATCATTGCCCCGGCAGTAATATCGGGCTGGCTTTTGGCCTTTACCCTGTCTTTGGACGATCTCGTGATTGCATCGTTTACCGCCGGCCCATCGGCGACCACTCTCCCGATCAAGATCTTTTCGGCAGTACGTCTGGGCGTCAGCCCCGAGATCAACGCACTTTCGACAATTATGATCGCGATCGTGACTGTTGGGGTCGTGACAGCCTCCTTGGTGACAAAGCGCCAAATGGTGCGTCAACGCCGGGATGAACAGAACGCTGAACGTTCGTAGCACAGTGAATTCGAGCCAAAGGAGCGCCTGATCAGGCGCTCCTTTTCATATCCACTCAGGTGATCGTATCAGGCCCAAACGCTCCAGCTGCTCCGGCCCGTCATAGCGAACCGCCCCTTCGTGCCAGAGAACCGGAGAGGTGACGATCTTGTCATAGTATTCATCAAACAGCTCAGGCTGGTGAAAATGCTCGCGGCGCAGTTTTTCAATCCGGGATTTATGCACCACTTCGGGCAGGAATTTTGTGTGCAGAAGAGCCCCGGATGCCATTGCCCCACCCGGCCCGTCATACAGGCTGTTCAGGCGTCGTGGCAGCGCCGCATGGGTCGAGTTGGTGTAGGCAAACCGCCGGTTCCACTTGATCAATGGCACCTTGTTCAGCGTGGGCGACCGGCGCGGATCTTGGGCAAAAAACACCCGCTCACGTATCCCACCCTGAACCCAGAGATTCCCGCGTGGCCTCTGCCGCTTTGCTCGATAGGGGCCGGGATCGAACCATGGCAATGTATGGCGCGGGTCATCAGCCGGGTCATGGGCGACGCCCGCGAGCGCCCCTTTGGGAAATAGATCCAGCATCAATGCGCCAAACCCCTGCTTGCCCTGCTGATCAAGAAGGCGGGTCAATCCACGCAGCCCATGCTCTGTGTCTCCGGGAAACACCAGAAGTTCGTCAGCATCAACACTGAGACACCAGCGGCCATGACCAAAGCGTATCTGTAGCCAGCCCGCCCAATCCAGCCCGAACCGTGACGCGCGATAGCTCGCCCCGGTCTGCCAGAGAGAGACATCAGACTGCGCAGCCAAGAACTCGGCGCTGCCATCATCGCTGTTGTTGTCGACCATCAGGAAATGATCGATCCCCAACGCGCGGTAGAAAGACAAGAAATGGGGCAGCCGGGTGATTTCGTTGCGCAACACGGTGATTGCAAGGATCGCCTCGGGCTGCAGGTCGTGGGTTCTGTCAACGACCTGCCGCAAGTCGCGCCGCGCACGAAATGACCCCCACAGCAACCGCCGCCGCTGCCAGCGCAGCCGGTAGGCCGCCACCAAGGAAATCGGCGGCAGACCAGAGACATGAGACCGTACAGGCGACGGCCCGACCATCCTAGCGCTCGTAGTTGCCGGCCTTATGCCAGCGCCATGCGTCCGCAATCATGGTCTCCAGATCGGAACGCGAAGGTGTCCAGCCAAGGATTGTCGCCGCACGAACAGAACCGGAAACCAGTTTGGTGCAATCCCCGCCACGGCGTGGGCCAACGGTATGAGGAACAGGCTTGCCGGTCACTTCTGCGGCCTTGTCCATCACTTCGCGCACGGAAAACCCTGTGCCCGTCCCCAGATTGAACACTTGACTGTCTTTGCCGTCCTGCAACCACTTGAGCCCCAGAACATGCGCATCAACCAGATCACAGACATGTACATAGTCCCGCACACATGTACCGTCCGGCGTATCATAGTCCGTGCCAAAGATCGTCAGCGCATCGCGTTTTCCATCAATTGCATCCAGCACCAACGGAACAAGGTGGGTTTCAGGGCGGTGGAACTCGCCAACCTCTGCTTCAGGATCGGCGCCCGCAACGTTGAAATAGCGGAAGATCACCGAACGCAGCCCGTGAGAGGCCCCAAAATCGCGCAGGATATCCTCAACCGCGCGCTTGGACGCGCCATATGCGTTCAGCGGGTGTTGCGGTGTGCTTTCATCCAGCACGACATTGTCATGTTCACCGTAGGTCGCGCAGGTCGAAGAGAACACGAAATCAAGGCAGCCCGCCGCGACTGCGGCTTCGATCAGTGTCAGGGATCCACCGACGTTGTTCGACCAGTAACGACCCGGCTCGCTCATTGCCTCGCCCACCTGACTGAGCGCAGCAAAATGCATGACGGCAACTGGTTGGTAAGTCGCAAAAACTTCGTCCAGACGCGCACGATCATTCAAATCGCCCTTCTCGAAGGGGCCGAATTTGACCGCATCCTCCCAACCGGTGACGAGGTTGTCGTATGTGACCGGGACAAAGCCAGCCGCGCGCAGAGCCTTGCAGGCATGGGAGCCGATATAACCCGCACCGCCAGTTACCAAAATATGTGTCAAAACTATCTCTTCCTGCTCAAAAGGCCGGACACATCTGCCCGGCCTGTTCATCACGTTTCTACATCAGCAGCGCCGCAGCGCGAAGACCTGATTACTGCGCGGCTTTGCTAACCTGCGCGATCTCCGTGATGTAGTTCATCAGATCGTCCCGCAGCTCGTCCCGTGCAAGGGCAAAGGCAACCGTCGCCTGAAGGAAGCCAGCCTTGGAGCCACAGTCAAACCGCTGACCGCGGAAACGGTAACCGTAAACCGGCACATCCGCAGCGATGTCCTCGGCAATTGCATCCGTCAGCTGGATCTCTCCACCCGCGCCCTGCTTTTTCTTGTTCAGATTGCGCAGCACCGATGGCGCCAGAATGTAGCGACCGATAACAGCCAGATTGGAGGGCGCCTCGTCCGCATTGGGCTTTTCGACCATACCGTTCACGGAAACCACAGAACCCATGTCCTCTTTGACATCAAGCACACCATAAGAGGACGTCTTCTCGGGTGGGACTTCCATCGCGGCGACCATGTTGCCACCCGTTTCCTCGTAGGCTTCGACCATCTGTTTCAGGCAGGGCGTTTCAGCCGCAATGACGTCATCCGGCAGGATCACGGCGAAGGGCTCGTTTGCGATCAGGCGTCGCGCACACCAGACAGCGTGCCCCAGACCAAGCGCCTGATGCTGACGGATATAGGCAATCGCGCCCGAATCCATGTTCGTGCCTTTCAGGATCTCAAGCAGATCATCCTTGCCTTTGCGACGCAGCTCCTGCTCCAGGATCGGCGAGTGGTCAAAGTAATCCTCCAGCGCACCCTTGCCACGGGACGTGACAAAGATGAACTCCTTGATACCGGCCTCGCGGGCCTCGTCGATCGCGTATTGCACCAGCGGACGGTCAACCAGCGTCATGATTTCCTTGGGGACCGATTTCGTCGCGGGGAGAAACCGCGTGCCAAGGCCCGCTACAGGAAAAATCGCCTTCGTTACTTTTCTACGCATAGTGCACCACTCTCTTTATCTGTTTTTAGGCTGCGCGATCGAAACCGCCGCCCTTTAGAACCAACTACCGTGACAAATCTGTGTTGAGATCAGTCAACCGAATATACCCGCGTGTCGTCAACGCCTCGGACATGGTTCGTTTGGTTCTAACGCTGCTCTTTTGTATATTAATTGCGGCTTTTGGCTTATTTGTGGCCCATCTTCCGCATCATCGCCTCAATCACCGGGACATCTTCGGGGTTGTTCAGCTCCCAGAACTCCCGCCCTTTCGCTTCGACTTCCACGCAGAGAATCTTGCGGCCGTTTTCCAGGAAACGAAGCTGCTCCAGACCTTCCAGCGTTTCCAATGGGCCAACCGGCCAGCCGGGATAAGCTGCCAGCGCGTCAGGGCGATAGGCATAGACGCCCACATGGTGAAACACAGGTGTCGGCTCGTCATCGCCATACGTCGCTGAGGTGAATGGAACCACCTCCTTGGAAAAATACAGCGCATTGTTGTCGCGACCAAAGACTGCCGTCGTTCCCCCAACCCGGCCTGCTTTGCGGTCAGCAAGAAGGCTGTTCAGCATCGCGCCCTCACAGCGCAGAACCGGCGTGGCCAGCCCCTTGTCCGGGGCGCCTCGCAGACCACTGACCAGATCTTCGACAAACCAATGCGGCGTCAACGGGGCATCCCCCTGCAGGTTGACCACGATATCATAGCCGCCCCCCAGGTTCGCCAGGGCCTCTGCACAGCGTTCTGTACCGTTCGCGCAGCTTTCAGAGGTCATGACCACCTCAGCGCCGAACCCTTCCGCTGCGGTGCGGATCCGGTCGTCATCCGTCGCAACGACAACACGGTCGACACCAGTGACAGCCATCGCCGCACGCCAGGATCGTTCGATCAGCGTCAGACTGTCACCATCAGCGCCGGTCAGCGAAACAAGCGGTTTGCCTGGATACCGGGTCGAAGCGTAGCGGGCGGGAATAACGATCAGGACAGACATCAGGCTTTTTTCAACTCCACACCGGGGGCATAGGCGATGAAGAACGGGTTGGCATAGCCGTCTTTGCCATAGCTGAGCGGGCTGTGGTCGTCAAAACGCACGACTTTGCCGCCTGCACCGCCAAGAACGGCATGACCGGCAGCTGTGTCCCACTCCATCGTGCGGCCAACCCGTGGGTAGAGATCTGCCTCACCGGTGGCGACCAGACAGAACTTGAGCGACGATCCCGCGCTCTTGCTGTCTTTCACGGCATATTTGTTGATGTAATCATCCGTTGCCTGATCCCGATGGGACTTTGACGCAACCACCATCAGGGCGCTGTTGTCGCTGTCTGCCACGCGGATCGCCTTGGTCTCGCCAATGGTATCCGGATCAAACGCGCCTGTTTCCTCAACCGCCGAGCCATCCGCGAGGGTAAAGAACATCCGCTCGCGCGCAGGTGCATAGACCACCCCACGGGTCGGCACACCTTTTTCCACCAGCGCGATATTGACGGTAAAATCGCCCCGACGGTGGATGAATTCCTTGGTGCCGTCCAGCGGGTCAACAATCAGGAAAGTGTCCCCAGACGTGCTGTGAGAGTCAGCCTGCTCTTCGGTCACCAGCATGACATCGGGAAATGCCGCGCGCAGACCTGCAGAGATCAGGGCGTCTGCGGCCTCATCGGCTTCTGTGACGGGGCTTTCGTCGGATTTGACCTTAACCTCGAACTCGTCCGAGTTGTAGATCTCCATGATCTTGGCACCGGCTTCGATCGCCAGGCGGCGCATCACCGGAATAAGGTCATCATAGGTCACGAAAGATCTCCCCCCATATGGGTTTAGTTGATTACAGCTGTTGCCCCCCTTATGATCGGGCGACAACGGAACAGCAAGATTTCCGTGATAACGATAAGATCAGTAAGCAGAGTTTCACCGAAGCAGGCCCGGCAAAGCAGCAAACATGTTCCAACAGCGCCTTCACAGATCCCGGTTCGGCGGCTTTCTCGCGATGAGCGAGGTCGTCTACCATTCGGTTGGGCGCAGCGTGCGATCAAAACACAACAACGCCTTTATCGCCTTGGGTCTGAACCTGATGCAGGCTGTGATGTTCGTGCTGGTTTTCTATGCGATGTTTGCGATTCTCGGCATGCGCGGCTCGGCCATCCGGGGTGATTTTCTGCTCTACGTGATGTCTGGCATTTTCTTGTTCCTCACCCACGCCAAGGCGGTGGGCGCCGTCGCCGGCGCCGAGGGGCCAAGCAGCCCGATGATGCAACATGCGCCGATGAATACCATCGTGGCGATTCTCTCTGCGGCGCTTGGATCGCTTTACATTCAGATCATGTCGCTCGTGATTATCCTGTTTGTTTACCATGTGGCCTTTACCCCGATCGAGATAGAACAACCTATCGCGGCCTTTGGCATGGTGCTGTTGTCCTGGATCACGGGCGCTGCCGTGGGCCTTGTGCTGCTGGTGATGAAACCCTGGGCACCCGGCGTTGTCGGCATCATCTCGACGATCTACCAGCGCGCCAACATGATCGCATCGGGCAAGATGTTTCTGGCCAATACATTGCCCAGCTTCATGCTGGCCATGTTTGACTGGAATCCCCTGTTTCACTGCATCGATCAGGCACGGGGGTTCGTGTTCATCAACTACAACCCCCACTACAGCAACTGGGAATATGCCGCATGGGTTGCCCTGGTGCTTATCATGCTTGGCCTGATGGGTGAATTCTACACCCGTCGCCGTGCCTCGATCAGCTGGAATGCAAAACGCTGATAGCCTGCCTTCACGTGACCACCCGCAAGGTCAGATTGATGCGTCCCCCTTTCGGCAACAGCCGGGAAGATTTGAACCGGATCCGATCGACCCCATGGTAGGTGAGCCGCGCCTCACCGCCCATCAGCACCACGTCACCTGAGTTGAGCCAAACCGTATCGGTCTTGCCACCCCGGCTTTGATTACCGATCCGCAATAGCCCGTCATCACCAAGAGAGATCGACACAACCGGAAAGGAAAAATCGGCTTCATCTTTGTCCTGATGCAGCCCCATCCGTGCGCCTTCTCCGTAATAGTTGATGAGACAGCAATCCGGTTCACGCTCCAGTCCGGTCACGTCAGACCAGATTTTCAGGATCTCCTGCGGGATCTCGGGCCAGGTCCTTCCTGAAGGGTGACGGTCTTCGTAGCGGTAGCCGTCTTGGTCACTGATCCAGCCAAACGCCCCTGCGGAGGTCATCCGGACCGACATCTTTCCACCCCCCGGCACTTCAGGCGAGAACAATGGCGCAGCGCGCAGAACCGGACGCAGGCATTCAATCAGCTGTTGCTGTGCAGCGCCGTCCAGATAGGGCTTTTGCAGTTCAAACCCGCGCAACCGCAGCTTGGTCATGGCTTTAGTCCGTTCTTAACCAATCCCCTGCCAAAAAGCGCAGCAATTCGCGAAACAGGACGCGATCAGGCGGTTGCAGGGGCCTTTTCTGCTCCCTATATACGCCGGGAAGCGGTGAAGTGCAGACCGAACCGCAAATGAATCGGGGCCCGAATGCCAAAATGGGTTCAGGCCTCGGGTAATCGCCTTGATAGAAAATAAGGGATCGAAAATGAGCAAAGTTATCGGCATCGACCTCGGCACCACAAACTCCTGTGTTGCCATCATGGACGGCTCGCAGCCCCGCGTTATCGAAAACGCCGAGGGCGCACGTACCACCCCCTCCATCGTGGCCTTCACCGACGAAGAGCGTCTGGTAGGTCAGCCGGCAAAACGCCAGGCTGTCACCAACCCCGACAACACCGTCTTCGGTGTAAAGCGCCTGATCGGCCGCCGGTTCGACGACGCGGACCTGGCCAAAGACAAGAAAAACCTGCCCTTCGCCGTGGTGAATGGCGGCAATGGTGACGCATGGGTCGAAGCGAAGGGTGAGAAGTACTCCCCGTCGCAGATCTCCGCGTTCATCCTGGGCAAAATGAAAGAGACCGCCGAATCCTATCTCGGCGAAGAAGTAACCCAGGCCGTTATCACCGTGCCTGCCTACTTCAACGACGCTCAGCGTCAGGCGACCAAAGACGCCGGTAAAATCGCCGGTCTGGAAGTGCTACGCATCATCAACGAACCGACCGCGGCTGCTCTGGCCTACGGTCTGGACAAGGAAAACACCCAAACCATCGCGGTCTATGACCTTGGCGGCGGTACCTTCGACGTGACCATTCTGGAAATCGACGATGGCCTGTTTGAGGTGAAATCCACCAACGGTGACACCTTCCTGGGTGGCGAAGACTTTGACATGCGCATCGTCTCCTACCTGGCGGACGAGTTCAAAAAAGAGCACGGCGTCGATCTGACCAAAGACAAGATGGCCCTGCAGCGTCTGAAAGAAGCTGCCGAGAAAGCCAAGATCGAGCTGTCCTCCTCCAGCCAGACCGAGATCAACCAGCCGTTCATCTCGATGGACCCGTCCTCTGGCCAGCCGCTGCACATGGTCATGAAACTGACCCGTGCCAAGCTGGAAAGCCTGGTGGGTGATCTGATCAAGAACTCGCTGAAGCCTTGCGCTGCCGCTCTGAAAGACGCTGGCCTCTCCGCATCCGACGTGGACGAAGTCGTTCTGGTTGGCGGTATGACCCGCATGCCGAAAGTCATCGAAGAGGTCACCAAATTCTTCGGTAAAGAGCCGCACAAGGGTGTGAACCCGGATGAGGTTGTTGCCATGGGCGCGGCCATTCAGGCCGGCGTTCTGCAGGGCGACGTGAAGGACGTGGTTCTTCTGGACGTTACCCCGCTGTCCCTCGGCATCGAAACTCTGGGCGGTGTCTTCACCCGTCTGATCGACCGCAACACCACCATCCCGACCAAGAAGTCGCAGGTGTTCTCGACCGCGGAAGACAACCAGAACGCCGTGACCATTCGTGTGTTCCAGGGCGAGCGTGAGATGGCCGCAGACAACAAGATGCTCGGCCAGTTCAACCTTGAAGACATCCCGCCCGCACCGCGCGGCATGCCGCAGATCGAAGTGACCTTCGACATTGACGCAAACGGCATCGTGTCCGTTGGCGCCAAGGACAAGGCGACTGGCAAAGAACAGAACATCACCATCCAGGCATCTGGCGGTCTGTCCGACGAGGACATCGAAAAGATGGTCAAGGACGCCGAGGACAACGCCGAGGCGGACAAGGAACGTCGCGAGCTGATCGAAGCCAAGAACCAGGCCGAAAGCCTGATCCACTCCACCGAGAAATCGATGGAAGAGCATGGCGACAAGGTTGACCCGACCACCATCGAGGCAATCGAACTGGCGATCGCAGCGCTGAAAGACGATCTCGAAAACGAGAAGTCCAACGCCGAGAAGATCAAAGCCGGTGTTCAGAACGTGACCGAAGCAGCCATGAAGCTGGGTGAGGCGATCTACAAGGCAAGCCAGGAAGAAGCCGCAGATGAACCTGCTGCTGCTGACGACTCGGCGGGCCCCGGTGACGATGACATTGTCGATGCCGAATTCGAAGACCTGGACGACAACAAGCGTTAAGGTCTGATTTGGCCAAAGCGGGCCGGTCCGTACTCCGGGCCGGCCCGCTTTCGTTGCGGCAAGAGGGGTATTCCGATGTCCAAACGTGATTATTACGACATTCTCGGGGTGGCCAAAGGGGCGTCCGCCGACGAAATCAAAAAGGGCTTTCGCAAGAAGGCCAAAGAACTGCACCCCGACCGGAACTCCGACAATCCGGACGCAGAGGCGCAGTTTAAAGAGGCCAATGAGGCCTACGACGTCCTGAAAGACCCAGAGAAGAAAGCAGCCTACGACCGCTACGGTCATGCCGCGTTTGAAAACGGCATGGGCGGGGGGCAACGTCCGGGTGGCGGTCAGGGCTTTGGCGGTGGAGATTTCTCCTCGGCCTTCTCCGATGTATTCGACGACCTGTTCGGCGACTTCATGGGCGGTCGCGGCGGGGCTGGTGGCCGTCAACGCGCCGCGCGCGGGTCTGATCTGCGATACAACCTGCGGATCAACCTGGAAGAGGCATTCTCGGGCCTCCACAAAACCATCAACGTGCCCACCGCAGTGGCCTGTGGCTCCTGTGAGGGCACCGGTGCAGAGGGTGGCGTAGAGCCGACGACCTGCCCTACCTGCTCTGGCATGGGCAAGGTGCGCGCGCAGCAGGGCTTCTTTACCGTCGAACGCACCTGTCCGACGTGTTCTGGTCTCGGCCAGATCATCAAGAACCCATGTAAATCCTGCCAGGGCCACGGCCGCGTTGAGAAAGAGCGGTCTCTTTCTGTGAACATCCCGGCAGGTGTGGAAACCGGCACCCGCATTCGTCTCGCAGGCGAAGGCGAAGCAGGCATGCGCGGCGGTCCTCCGGGTGATCTCTACATCTTTGTGGAAGTGGCGGCGCACGACCTGTTTGAGCGTGACGGCAACAACCTCTACTGCCGTGTGCCTGTGTCGATGGCCAAAGCTGCACTGGGCGGAGCCATCGAGGTGCCGACAATCGACGGTGGGCGCGGTCGCGTTCAAATCCCCGAGGGCAGCCAGTCAGGCCGCCAGATGCGTCTGCGTGGCAAGGGCATGCCAGCCCTGCGCGGCGGCGCAACCGGCGACATGTTCATCGAGCTGGCCGTAGAGACGCCCGTCAACCTTACATCGCGCCAGAAAGAAATCTTGCGCGAATTCGAGGAGCTGTCAGAGGACAACACCAACCCGGAAAGTCGAAGCTTCTTTTCTTCGGTCAAAAGCTTCTGGGACGGGATGAAAGGCTGATCCTGCACAGATCGACAGAAACGAGAAAGCGCCCCAGATCGGGGCGCTTTTTTTGTGGGTTTTACGCGCTGAACAAGCAGAGCCGCGCGTCGATTAATTTTCTGTCAACCATGATGGCGGAGCATGGATCATGGCAAAAGGTCCCGCATTTGAGGAGATTTCGCTGCCGCTGTTCTCCCAAAGCTCAGCGAAGGCAGGTGAGCGGGGAAAACAACCCTCTTACATCCGCGATCATCGCGCCCGTCTCCGGCAACGCTTCATGGATGGTGGGGCAACTGCGGTTCCGGACTATGAACTCTTGGAACTGATCCTGTTCCGCTCCATCCCGCGCCGGGACGTCAAACCCATTGCCCGGATATTGTTGGATCGGTTCGGTGACTTCAACAGGGTCATCACCGCCCCACCAGAGCGGCTGGCGCAAATTCCTGGTATCGGAGAGGCGGTCATTACCGATCTCAAGGTGCTGGAGGCCGCCGCCCATCGGATGGCCCGTGCCAAGGTGATGCAACGCCATGTTCTGTCATCTTGGGACGCCTTGCTGGACTATTGCCATACGGTGATGGCTCATCGCGAGACCGAACAGTTTCGGGTTTTGTTTCTGGACCGCAAAAACTGCCTCATCGCGGATGAAGAACAGGCAAAGGGGACGGTCGACCACGTGCCTGTCTACCCCCGCGAGATCGCGAAACGGGCGCTGGAGCTCAACGCTTCCGCGCTCATTCTGGTGCACAACCATCCATCAGGAGATCCAAGCCCCTCGGCAAGCGACATTGCAATGACCGACCGTATCCTGCAGGCGCTGGATGCCTTGGGGATCACGCTGCATGATCATCTCATCATCGGGAAATCCAGCGAGCTGAGCTTTCGCTCTTCCGGATACCTCTGAGCTAGCGGACCCAGACCTCGACCCGGCGATTAACCTGTCGGCCCCAGCGCTGATCATCACAGGCCATCGGCAGAGCTTCTCCAAAAGCTTCAACTGCGATCTCTGTCCGGTCGATATTGGCAGTCTCCGCCGCCGCAATTACAGCATCGCGCACGGCTTCTGCCCGCTTCATGGCGATGCTTTGATTGGCTGCGGCACCACCATCCCCGTCGGAAAACCCCACGAACAAAAGCTCTCTCGCATCATAGGCACCAGCCTCCAACGCACGCGCCAACTGCTGGATATTGCTGCGAGACTGTGCGTCGGGACGGGTGGATCCCGGTTCAAACCGGAAAGAGGTGGTCAGGCGTTGCAGCCCTGCCAATCGGTTGACCAAGCGTTGCAGCTCTTCCAGCGGAACCTCGGTTCCCGCTGCTGCAATCGCATTGGCCAGACGGTCACCTTGTGCATTCATCGAAATCCGCTCTGGCGCCTGATCGACAAAACCCGCCCTGCGAATCACGATCTGCGCCCCGGGCCCGCGGACATAAGACAGGAAATCCCGCGCCACTTTTGGCAGACGGCGCGATGGCAGGTAAAGAAACATCGGCGCAGTCAGCGGATAGTCTTCCGTCTTGATTGAGCGGCGATTGGCGCGCAGGGAAAACCCGCAAGCCCCCTGAAGCGTCAGGACACGCGCTGTCGATGTCTCTGCAAAGCTGGCCAATCCAATGGCAAAGGGATCAGTGGCGACAACACGCACCAACGTGCTGCCGCGGTCGTGGCGGCGAAGACGGTTGCCCAGACGTTCAACATCGGGTTCAGCAAGCCCATCGTCAATCGCCTGCGCCAACCCTGATCCGGCCACAGGCAAATGCAACGAGATCGGCGCATCCGGCCCACCAAGACTGGTCCAATTGTCCAACTCTCCGGTCAGGACCTGCGCCAAATCCTGAACCGAAATCGATTGAACAGGGTTGGAGGGCGCAACGACTGGAACAAGGGCATCCAGCGCCAGAACACGGCTTCGTTGCGGGCCTGTCATATCCCCCATGCCCGCGTCCCGCGCACGAGCGCGCTCTTCGGGGCGTATTTCTCGCAGGGCCATGACGATATCGGCCTCATTTGCGAGAAGATCGGCAAAACCCTCATCCGTATTGCTCACGAAAAAGCTGAAACGTGCGGCGGTCCGGCCGTTCTCGCGCAGCAGAACGTAATCAAAGTTCTCGTCCGGCAGAGAATCACGACGGGTCTGGAACCCATTGCGCAAGGCAAAGCCTTCGATCAGGGCCGGCAACAGAACCTCGGCCATTGTTGAAGAGCCGGACAAAGCCACCTCTGCCACGTAGTCGGACAGACTCGGGCATCCCGGCCCCTCACAAGTCACGCCAGACCCGTCGACAGTCAGCTCTCCGAACTTGGTATCGACACGGTAGTACTCCCCGTCAAACCCCAGGATATTTCCGGTGATTTCGACAGTGCCATCGGGAGAGGAGAGTGTCACATCCTGCGCCCGGAGCGCCAAGGTTCCGGTGACAAGAAGAAGTGCGGCGCAGATCGCCACACGAAACAAAGCCATGATTAGTCCTGAAAAAGCCGCAGATTAATTTCCCGCGATTTTCAGGGTTTCCAGCAGATTATTCAACACAAGAAAATCGCCAGTCGCCGCACAATCCGGCATCGCCAGCGTCAGGTCACGGGTTCGCAACGTCCCATCACGCAGCTCAAGCGTCTGCGCCGAGATATCACGCCCACAATTGATCGCCGTCACTTCGGTCTCAACCGTCAGATCAATTGCACCCGTCTTGGAACCACCGAGCCGCGGCACGCTGTAGACCTCGGCAAGTCGCGGGGCGAGTTGATTTTCATCCCCAAGCTGCACAACTGACCCACGCCCCGACGTGAGATCAGACCCGCGCCAAACGTGGCCTGCCGACCCGTAAGCGGCACCAAATTCGCGTGCGTGCAGCTCAAATCCGCTGTTGCCGCCCCACTGCAATACGACGCGGTTCACCAGATCCAAGTCAGGCACCGACGCTGTGGCAACCGCCCCTCGTCCATTTTGCGGCTCGACGATAAAGACCGCTGTTTCAGACAACGCAGGAACCTGCACTGTCAGCGCGCCCGTCGCATCAAGCCGGGTGGAGAACATCATTCCGTTGTGGTGAATCGTCAGCCGCTCTTCGGGGCGGCACAGTGACAGGACCGTCAACCGCAC
The DNA here is from genome assembly GCF_019801785.1 of Phaeobacter italicus. Classification (NCBI taxonomy): domain Bacteria; kingdom Pseudomonadati; phylum Pseudomonadota; class Alphaproteobacteria; order Rhodobacterales; family Roseobacteraceae; genus Phaeobacter; species Phaeobacter italicus. Next base: position 83,604 of record NZ_JAHVIJ010000005.1, read on the forward strand.
TTCCGCCATTGGCGTTGCGATCGCTTCGACGGACATATCGCAGGGCGCAGCCGGATCCTGGCGCGCGGGCTCGGGAACGGTTGTATCCGGCGTTGCGGCCGTCAGGCTGATCGCTTCGATCTCCAGGGGGGCATCATCAGCTGCCACAGAAACAGCGGCTGACGCAGATGCGCCGCGCTGGGGGTGCTCTGCGGTCTTTTGCATGAAAAGACCAATCGCAAGCGCGCTGCACAGGGTAGCTGCGCCCATCATTGCCGTGCGTTTGTTGATCATCTCAGGCTCCTCACCCAGAAAAGGTTAATGAAACCTGACGCAAAAAGGCGGCCAATTGATGGCCGCCCCTTGCTGAGAATCTGGCAAAACCGTGCATTTTTCACCGTTTTGGTCAGGCTCATCTATGAAATCCGCAGCTTATGCGTGGCTTCCGTGGCAATGCTTGAACTTTTTGCCAGAACCGCAGGGGCATTTGTCGTTGCGCGACGGGTTCCCCCAGGTCGATGGATCGTCCTCCACAAAGCCGGGAGCAGGTTCCTCGACAGGTGCGGCAGCAGCAGTTGCACCAGCCGCAGCTTTCTGCATCTCCGCCTGCTGCGCAGCCATCTGCATCAGCATTTGGCGCTGCTCTTCCTCGCTGATCGGACGCACCAGAGCGAGCTGCTGAGTCACTGTCTCGCGCAGCGAGTCGAGCATGTTTTCAAACAGCTGGAAGCTCTCGTTTTTGTATTCGTTCAACGGGTCACGCTGCGCGTACCCACGGAACCCCACGACCGAACGCAGATGTTCCAGTGTCAGAAGATGCTCGCGCCATTTGCTGTCGATGGTTTGCAGCAGCACCTGCTTTTCGATGTTGCGCATGGTTTCGGGGCCAAAGGCCTCGGCCTTTTCTGCCATCATCGCATCAGAGGCATCGACCAGCCGCTCGCGGATCTGTTCGTCGTCGACACCTTCCTCGGCGGTCCATTCGACAACAGGCAAGTCCATTCCCAATTTCTCGCGAACCTGCTGTTGCAGACCTTCGCTGTCCCACTGATCTGCATAGGTCTTTGCAGGCATGTGGACATCAAGCAAATCGTCGATCACCTCGTGACGCATGTCAGCGACGATTTCGGACAGATCTTCAGCCGCCATGATTTCGCGGCGCTGATTAAAGATCACCTTGCGCTGGTCATTCATCACATCGTCGAACTTCAGCACGTTCTTGCGCATGTCAAAGTTTCGACCTTCGACCTTCGCCTGTGCACGTTCCAGCGACTTGTTCACCCAGGGGTGGATGATCGCCTCGCCTTCCTTCATGCCAAGGGTCGACAGCAGTTTGTCGAGCCGCTCAGAGCCGAAGATCCGCATCAGATCATCCTCAAGGCTGAGGTAGAAAACGGTGCGGCCCGGATCACCCTGACGACCGGAACGACCGCGCAGCTGGTTGTCGATGCGACGGCTTTCGTGCCGCTCAGACGCCATGACGAACAGACCACCTGCCTGTTTCACGGCTTCTTCGTCAGCGGCATGCGCCTCTTCGATGCGGGCCCGGATGGCTGCGTGGTCGCCATCAGGTTCCTGAGCGATCGCTTCGAGCACTTTGAACTCAACGTTGCCGCCCAGTTTGATGTCGGTGCCACGGCCCGCCATGTTGGTTGCGATGGTGACTGCGCCAAGACGCCCGGCATCTGCAACGATCTGTGCTTCCTGCTCGTGATGGCGGGCGTTCAGCACATTGTGCTTGATGCCTTCCTTCTCAAGAAGCTGGCTCAGGAGTTCGGATTTCTCGATCGAGGTGGTGCCAAGGAGAACCGGCTGACCCTTTTCATGAGCCTTCTTGGTCTCATTGATCATCGCCTGGTATTTTTCCATCGCGGTACGATAGACCTGATCGTCCTCGTCTTTCCGGGCGATGGGGCGGTTTGTCGGAACTTCGACAACGCCAAGACCGTAGATTTCAGCAAATTCCTCTGCTTCGGTCATCGCGGTGCCGGTCATGCCCGACAGCTTGTCATAAAGGCGGAAGTAGTTCTGGAAGGTCACCGAAGCCAGCGTGGTGTTTTCCGGCTGGATCTTTACCTCTTCCTTGGCTTCGATCGCCTGATGCAGGCCTTCGGACAAACGACGGCCCGCCATCATACGGCCGGTAAATTCGTCGATCAGCACAACGTCGCCATCGCGGACGATATAATCTTTGTCGCGCTGGAACAGCTTGTGCGCCCGCAGCGCCTGGTTCACGTGGTGAACGACTGTGGTGCTTTCCGGATCGTAAAGGGATGCGCCCTCTTCCAGAAGATCATGAGCGATCAGTTGCTGTTCAAGGAATTCGTTGCCCTCTTCGGTGAAGGTCACACCGCGGGTCTTTTCATCGATCTCGTAGTGTTCTTCGCTCAGCGACGGGATCAGTTTGTCGATGGTCACATAGAGATCGGACCGGTCTTCGGCAGGGCCAGAAATGATCAGCGGCGTACGCGCCTCGTCGATCAGGATAGAGTCGACCTCATCCACGATCGCAAAGTTGTGCTGCTTCTGGAACACCTGGTCCAACGACGGCTTCATGTTGTCGCGCAGATAGTCAAAGCCCAGTTCGTTGTTCGTCGCATAGGTGACGTCGCTCTGATAAGCGGCCATCTTTTCTGCATCCGGCTGACCGGACCAAATGACACCGGTGGTCATCCCCAGCTGCGCAAACACCTTGCCCATCCACTCGCTGTCGCGCTTGGCCAGGTATTCGTTCACCGTCACCACGTGCACACCTTTGCCCGTCAGCGCGTTGAGATACGCCGGGAAGGTCGCAACAAGGGTCTTGCCCTCACCGGTCTTCATCTCTGAGATATTGCCCTGATGCAGGAAAACGCCGCCCATCAACTGGGTGTCGAACGCCCGCAGACCCAGCGCCCGTTTGGCGGCTTCGCGCACGTTGGCAAAGGCTTCTGGCAGGAGGTCGTCAAGACTGGTGCCGTCAAGGGCGCGCTTGCGCAGCTCCTCGGTCTTTTCAATCAGCCCTTCATCGCTGAGCTTCTCGAACTCGGGCTCCAGCGCGTTGATCTGTGCGATCAGCGGCCGTGTCGCCTTGATCTTGCGGTCATTCGGCGTGCCGAAAACCTTTTTGGCGAGTGTTCCGATACCCAGCATGTCTTCTCCAACCGTCCTATCACTGGCCCCTGGCGTCGGCAGGCTTGCCCGCCCCGCCCGCAACCCATAAACAATGATGGAACAGCGGTCCTGCCAAAGGCCTCATGGGATGTAAGGGCCCGCAAATACAGTGTCAACGCCGCGCCCTCCTGCGGCCAGCTAATAGGAAGAATTCAATGCGCAAAGGTCTCACTTTTTTGTCGGGGCTGGCTCTGGCCACTGCTTTGACACTGCCTCTGCAGGCAACTGCAGCCCCTCATGCCGACACGATCGTTGCAACCGTAAATGGTGAAGAAATCACCATCGGTCACATGATCATCGCCCGCGCCACCCTGCCCCAGCAGTATCAGCAGTTGCCCGACGATGTGCTGTTTGATGCCATTCTGGACCAGCTGATCCAGCAAACAGCGTTGAAACAACAGCTGAACGGTGAGGTCCCCAAATACGTTGAGCTTTCCCTGGAGAACGAAAGCCGCTCTCTTCTGGCGGCTGATGTGATCGAAAAGGTCATGGAAAACGCAGCAACAGAGGAAGAGGTCCGTGCCGCCTATGAGGAACAATATTCCGACGGCAATGGCGGGGATGAGTTCAACGCATCTCACATTCTCGTGGAGAGCGAAGAAGACGCCGAAGAAATCCGCGCTGAGCTGGAAGAAGGCGCCGATTTCGCGACAACCGCACGTGAACGCTCCACTGGCCCGTCCGGCCCGAACGGTGGCGAACTCGGCTGGTTCACCAAGGGCCGTATGGTGCCCGAGTTCGAGGAAGCCGTCATCGCGCTGAGCGCAGGCGAAATCTCGGCTCCTGTGCAGACCCAATTTGGATGGCACGTGATCAAGCTCAATGAACGCCGCAAGTCTGCCGCACCGGAGTTTGCAGAAATCCGTGACCAACTGGCCGCCCAAATCCGCGAGGAAGCGGTCGAAGAAAGCGTGCGCACCCTCACCACCGAAGCAGAAATTGAACGCCCCGAAATCGAAGATCTGGATCCTGCGATCCTGAAAGATCTCGATCTGGTAAGGAACTAACTCATGGCGCTTCCTCGTTCCCCTCTCGCCCCAGCCGAATTCCCGCAACTGCCGCAGATTGACGGTCTGCGCTTTGCTTCGGCTGCTGCTGGCGTGAAGTACAAAGACCGGACCGACGTGATGCTGGCGGTGATGGATCCCGGCACCACCATTGCCGGTGTGTTTACCCGCTCTGCCACCCGTTCGGCCCCTGTGCGGGATTGCCAGGACAAGCTCGCCGCGGCGACAGATGCAGCCTCGGACACTGGTGCGGCAATCCTCGTGAACTCGGGCAATTCCAATGCCTTTACCGGGCATCACGGCCAAACCTCTGTCGCTGAAATCACCAGCGCCGTAGCAGCGGCGACAGGGATCACCGCAGATCGGGTGTTTACCGCCTCTACCGGTGTGATTGGTGAACCCCTACCCCACGACCGCATCATCGCAAAGATCGACGCTCTGAACAGCGGGCTGAGCGCGGACGCAATCGCCGGCGCGGCAGAAGCGATCATGACCACCGACACCTTCCCCAAGGGGGCCAAGGCAGAGGTCGAGATCGACGGCAAAACAGTCTCTATTGCGGGCATTGCAAAGGGGTCTGGAATGGTTGCGCCTGATATGGCGACCATGCTGGTCTACATTTTCACCGATGCAAAAGTGGCACGATCGAACTTGCAGGAAATGCTGTCCGAGATCTGCGACCGGACGTTCAACTGCATCACGGTGGATAGCGACACCTCGACCTCTGACAGTCTGATGCTCTGTGCAACGGGGGCATCAGGTGTGGACGCAACCGGCAACACGGCCTTTGCCGCGGCGCTGGAGGAGGTCATGCTGGATCTGTCTCACCAAGTTGTCCGGGACGGTGAAGGCGCGACCAAATTTGTCGAAATCCAAATATCCGGCGCAGCAAGCGACACCGACGCCAAGGTGCACGGCCTAGCCATCGCAAACTCTCCGCTGGTCAAGACCGCCATCGCGGGCGAAGATCCAAATTGGGGCCGCGTCGTGATGGCCATCGGAAAATCTGGTGCCGCTGCTGATCGCGATCTCCTGTCGATTTCCTTCGGCGATGTTTTGGTCGCCGAAAAGGGCTGGGTTGCCCCTTCCTACAAGGAAGAGCTCGGCGCAGCAGAGATGAAGAAGCAAGAGATCACCATCAAGGTCGATCTTGGCCTTGGCGACGGCACGGCAACTGTCTGGACCTGCGATCTGACCCATCAGTACATCACCATCAACGCGGACTACCGGTCATGAAGATGGTGCTTGTTTCAGCTGTCGCCCTGATCGATGTCGAAGGACGCGTGCTGTTGGCGCAGCGTCCGGAAGGCAAGTCGATGGCCGGTTTGTGGGAGTTTCCGGGCGGCAAGGTTGAACCGGGTGAAACGCCAGAGGCGGCCCTGATCCGCGAGCTGGAAGAAGAGCTCGGCATTAACACCTGGGAATCCTGCCTCGCGCCGCTGACATTTGCGAGCCACAGCTATGAAGATTTTCACCTGCTGATGCCGATGTTTGCATGCCGCAAATGGGAAGGCATTCCGCAAGCCCGCGAAGGTCAAACCTTGAAATGGGTCCGGGCGCAGGATCTGCGGGATTACCCTATGCCCGCAGCTGATATTCCCCTGATTCCGATCCTGCGCGACTGGCTGTAATCTCGTCAGCTCTCCATTCCACTCCGCCCGCTGTAACGGTGCGGCGGGGTGGCTTGTCTGGTGCCAAAGTTGCACCATATACACTTCATTAACCAATTCCCTGAATTCTGAACCACAATCGGCGTCAACACCACCGGCTGTGAAGTAACGAGAGATGGTAACGATGAAGCTATGCACGATCAGACAAGGCGCGTTCATCCTGATCCAAGGGACATATGTTCGCACTCTTCCAGATGGCCGGGTCGCCGTTCGCGTGGGTCAGAAAATTCATCTGGGCACACCGGTCAGCACAGGCGCCCAACAGGCGGCCTGACCTGACACAGGAAAAGACGGCCCCATAAATGAGCCCAGCCCAAAGAAAAAACCCCGGCCGCGCGGACCGGGGTTTTTCTGTATCATGGGATCACAGTGATCAGTCGAGGGTGCGGGTGACTTCCTCACGCTCAAAGATCTCGATCACGTCGCCCTTGCGGACATCATCGTAGTTCTCGAACGCCATACCGCATTCCTGACCGGACTGAACCTCTGCCACTTCGTCCTTGAAGCGCTTGAGGGTCTTCAGCGTACCTTCGTGGATCACGACGTTGTCGCGCAGCAGGCGAACACCGGCAGAGCGGCGTGCCACACCTTCGGTAACGAGACAGCCCGCAACCTTGCCAACGTTGGACACTTTGAAGACGTCCTTGATTTCAGCGTAGCCGATGAAGTTCTCGCGGATCTCGGCGGACAGCAGACCGGAGGCCGCTGCTTTCACGTCGTCAACCAGGTCATAGATGACCGAGTAGTAGCGGATCTCCACACCCTTCTGGTTGGCAGAGTTACGCGCAGATGTGTTGGCACGGACGTTGAAGCCCATGACCGGCGCACCAGACGCTTCGGCCAGACCAATATCGGTCTCGGTGATCGCACCAACGCCAGAGTGCAGAACGCGAACGCGCACTTCGTTGTTGCCGATCTTTTCCATCGCCTGAACGATCGCCTCGGCAGAACCCTGCACGTCAGCTTTGACCAGGATCGGCAGCTCGGAGACGTTTTCGTCTTCCTTGGCCTTCTGCATCAGCTGTTCCAGCGTGGTGGCAGCACCAGCCGCGGCGCGCTTGTCCTTGGCGGCTTGCTCACGGTATTCCGCAATCTCGCGCGCCTGCGCTTCGGTCTCGGTCACGTTCAGAACGTCGCCCGCTTCGGGTGTGCCGTTGAGGCCCAGAACCTCGACAGGAACGGACGGACCGGCTTCCTTGACGCGCTCGCCCTTGTCGTTGATCAGCGCACGGACCTTACCGTACTGCTCACCCACAACAAAGATATCGCCCTGACGCAGAGTACCGTTCTGAACCAGAACCGTCGCAACCGGGCCACGACCCACATCCAGCTGAGCCTCGATCACAGCACCTTGTGCGGCGCGATCAGGGTTTGCTTTCAGTTCCAGAATTTCGGCCTGCAGCGCGATGGCTTCCAGCAGTTCTTCCAGACCTTGACCGGTGTGTGCAGAAACTTCGACGTCCTGAACTTCACCAGACATGGCTTCCACGATGACTTCGTGCTGCAGCAGGTCGGTGCGCACCTTCATCGGATCGGCAGCCGGTTTGTCCATCTTGTTGATCGCAACGATCATCGGAACGTTGGCAGCCTTGGCGTGGTTGATCGCTTCAACGGTCTGCGGCATCACCGCATCATCTGCCGCGACAACCAGAACAACGATGTCCGTGACCTGTGCACCACGCGAACGCATGGAGGTAAAGGCCGCGTGACCCGGAGTATCCAGGAAGCTCAAGACAGTGCCGCTTTCGGTTTTCACCTGATACGCACCGATGTGCTGGGTGATGCCACCGGCTTCACCTGCCACAACGCGGGCGTTGCGGATCGCATCCAGAATAGAGGTCTTACCGTGGTCGACGTGACCCATGATGGTAATGACCGGCGGACGCGGCTGCAGATCTTCGTCCTTGTCTTCGACTTCCTTGATCACGTCTTCGACGTCAGAGTCGGAAACACGAGTGACCTTGTGGCCGAATTCTTCGATGATCAGCTCAGCAGTGTCAGCGTCAATGGTCTGGTTCTGCGTGACCATCATGCCCATCTGCATCAGCGATTTCACAACGTCGGAAACGCGCTCTGCCATACGGTTGGCAAGTTCAGAAACCAGAATGGCTTCGGGCAGCTGAACGTCACGAATGACCTTTTCACGCTCGACAGAACCACCCATTGCTTTCTGACGGGCACGTTCCTGCTTGCGCTTCATGGACGCCATGGACCGCTGACGACCACCTTCACCACCAGTTGCCTGGCCGAGAGTCAGCTTGCCGGAGCGGCGGCCGCCACCGTCGTTGCGGCCCTTGCCGCCACGGTTCTGGCGATCATCGCGGTCGCGGTCGCCCTTACGTGCCTGCGAAGTCGGTGCAGCCGACGGACGGGACGCGGCTTCGGTCTTTTTCTTTTCGGCATCTGCTGCAGCACGTTTGGCTGCGGCTTCTGCTTCAACGCGCTTGCGCTCTTCGTCTTCAGCCTTCTGACGGGCGCGTTCTTCAGCTTCGCGCTGTTCGCGTTCCTTGGCTTCCTGTTCCGCGCGGCGGCGCTCACGCTCTTCGGCGCGGGCCTTTTCCTCGGCTTCGCGCTGTGCGGCCTCTTCGGCCTCGCGTGCCTTGGCGGCCTGCAGCGCCTTCAGGCGGCGCGCCATTTCCGCATCACTGATACCAGCCGGCCGACGCGATGCGTCCCCGGACGGCGTCGCACCGGAGCCCCCCTTGGCCGCAGTCGGCTTGGGGACCACAACGCGCTTGCGCTTGGTTTCCACCACGACATTCTTGGTCCGACCGTGGCTGAAGCTCTGTTTCACATTCCCGGGCCGGGACCCACCACGAAGACCCAACGTCTTTTTGCCGTCACTATCGCTCATAAAGCTCTTTATCCTTCCGTGCGGCCCTTGCCGCCCACCATTTCGCGCAAACCTTGTAGTCGTTGCGCTTCCTCTACAACACGTTTGCCGAGTCCACCAGAGGCCAGCGCCGCATGTATCACAGTTTGGCGTCCAAATGCCATGCCCAGCTCATCCGCAGTGAGGCATCCGATGAATTTCCCACGGTGCGGCGTGCTCAGTTTTGATTTACCGCGCCCCGATCCATCTATCGCCTGGATCAGCACACGGGCGTGTTCTTTGGCCAGCCAGTCCTTGACCTTTTCATAACCGGCCACTGCATCGCCTGACTTGCGCGCCAGGCTGATCAGCTCGACCAGGCGCCGCAGCACCTGACCTTCGATTTCGTCTTCCATGCCTTCCGGCACGGACACCTGCGCCTTGAAACCGCGAGCGAAGAGCTTTTTCTTCACCGCCGTTGCAATCGCAGAGCGGGACGCGGTCACATATACGCCGCGTCCGGGAAGTTTCCCCAAGACGTCAGGGACAACCTGACCATCGGGTCCAACGACAAAACGGATCAGCCCCTGTTTGGGCTGAACCTCGCCTGTTGCCAGACATTTTCTCTCCGGCCCGTCAGACCGGTCTTTGTCGATGCCACCGCGTGCCATTGTCGTCCTCTCCGCGAGGCCTGAAATCAGGCCTCGGCCTCCGCTTCGCCGTTATCTTCGATGTCGGCGTCGTCTTCGGCCTCTGCTTCCAGCTCAGCGGGGTCGACCCAGCCCAGCAGGACGCGTGCGGTCATAACGAGGTTCTGCGCATCTTCCAAAGACACGTCAAAGGGCTCCAGGATACCGTCGTCCTTGACGCGCTCGCCTTTGTTGGACGTCCAGCCACCGGCCAGTTCCCAGTCAGCGCAGGTTGCGAAATCTTCCAGCGTCTTGATGCCATCCTTGGCCAACGCCTCAATCATTTGGGGTGTCAGACCGTCAAAGTCAATCAGGCTGTCCTCAACTCCCAGTGCGCGAGCCGCGTCAATCGCCGCTTTGGCCTGCGCTTCGAGGTAGTCAGCAGCGCGCGCCTGCAGCTCTTGTGCGGTGCCTTCGTCAACACCATCGATGACCAGAAGTTCGTCCAGCTCGACATAGGCAACCTCTTCGAGGTTGGTGAAGCCTTCGGAAACCAGCAGCTGCGCAAAGAACTCGTCCAGATCCAGTGTTTCCATGAACAGCTGGGTGCGGGCCTCGAATTCCTTCTGGCGGCGTGCGGATTCTTCTTCCTCGGTCATGATATCGATGTCGAGGTTGGTGAGCTGCGATGCCAGGCGGACGTTCTGACCACGACGACCGATCGCCAGCGACAGCTGCTCTTCGGGAACCACAACTTCGATCTTGCCCGCTTCTTCGTCCAGAACAACTTTGGACACTTCGGCAGGCTGAAGGGCGTTCACAAGGAAGGTCGGCTGATCTTCGTTCCACGGGATGATGTCGATCTTTTCACCCTGCAGTTCGTTGACGACGGCCTGCACGCGCGAACCGCGCATACCAACACAGGCGCCAACCGGATCGATGGAACCATCATAGCTGATAACAGCGATTTTGGCGCGCGAGCCGGGATCACGGGCGACGGCTTTGATTTCAATCACGCCGTCATAGATTTCGGGAACTTCCATTTTGAAGAGCTCGGCCATGAACTCAGGCGCTGTGCGCGACAGGAAGATCTGCGGGCCACGCGGTTCGCGACGTACGTCCTTGATAAAGCAGCGGATACGATCATTCGGGCGATAGCTTTCGCGGCCGATTTTCTCGTTGCGGCGCAGGATCGCTTCGCCAGCGCCCACATCAACGATCACGTTGCCATATTCTTCGCGCTTGACCAGACCATTGATGATGGTGCCGGCACGGTCCTTGAACTCTTCGTACTGGCGGTCACGCTCAGCTTCGCGCACCTTCTGCAGGATCACCTGCTTGGCGGACTGGGCAGCGATACGGCCCATCTCGACCGGCGGGACTTCCTCTACGAAAACATCACCAACAGAGGGATCGGCCATATATTGCTTGGCCTGCTCTACGGTCATTTCCGCCTGGTAGTTTTCCAGCGCATCATCTTCGACCACGGTGCGCACGCGGGTAAAGGTCGCACGGCCGGTCTTGCGGTCGATGGACACGCGGATGTCCATCTCGCTGCCGTAGCGGCTCTTGGCGGCACGGGCCAGGCTTTCTTCCATCGCATCGACGACCAACGACGGGTCGATCATCTTTTCGCGCGCCACGGCTTCTGCGGTCTGCAGCAGCTCCAGCTGGTTTGCTGATGTGATAGCCATTACTTTTTCTCCTCTTCGGACCCTTCGGCCTCGATTTCGTCGAATTCGTCTTCGTTAAGAGTGCCAGCAGCTTTTCGCTGACGGAGCATTTCCTTGATGAGATCATCGGTCAGAACGAGCTTTGCATCGCTCAGCCAATCGAACTTGAGCCCGATGGTGACGGTCTCTCCGTGTTCTTCGATGTTGATCAGAACCTCATCTTCTTCGACGCCTGCCAGCTCGCCCTTAAAGCGGCGGCGACCGTCGATCAGTTCGGTCGTCTCGATCTTGGCCTCATAGCCTTCGAACATGTCGAAATCTTTCAGCCGGGTCAGAGGTCGGTCAATACCGGGGCTGGACACCTCCAGCGCATAGGCATCAAGAATCGGGTCCTCAACGTCCAGTGTCGCGCTCACGGCATTGGAGATTTCGGCGCAATCATCAACCTCAATCCCGCCGTCCGGCTTGTCAGCCATGATCTGCAGGGTGGTTGTCTTGCCAGACATCAGCCGAATGCGCACCAGCTCAAAGCCGAGATCTTCAATCACCGGGGTGATGATCTCGGCGAGCCTGCGATCGATGGCTGCCTTGGCTATCAGGTCATTGGTCATACGAATTCCACATCTGTGATTCGAACACAAAAAAACGGGCGCGCGGCCCGTTGAACTTTCCGGTGGAGCTTGGGGCCAGGCCCGACGCGCCGCTGTTGGCCAAGGCTATACGCCGGATCGGCCCAAACTGCAAGCGTTGTTGGCAGGCGTGCGGCCTGACGGCGCATCAACCCTGAAATTCAGGTCCGCCACCAACGTTCCGCAATGCGCCCATCATCCAAGGGAGAGCGGCTGCCAATCGTACGCGGCATGCCCACATCCAGCCGGGCCGCAAGCGCCATGTCCGTCGCTGACGGGTGATAGTGGAAACTGCCCCGCGCTGTCAGGCCATCCGGTGCAGGCAATGCAGCAACATCCACATATCCGTCGCGCAGCGCCTCGGCTCGAACTGCGGCATCCGGGATCACGATCAGCTCCACCACATCGACCCATCCCGCCTGGCCGTTTTTGTAGTGATCCATGACCCGCGTTGCGCGAAAATCCCGCCCGGTGCGCGCGCGTTCCACCCGATAGCAACCGGTGCCGATGGCTGTCGTCAGATCTTTGGTAACATCACCACCCAGCGCGATGGCAAAGGCCGGATCAGCCAGCAAATAAGGGAGGTGTGGATTGGATGCGCGCAACTCGATCTGAACCTGAGTGTCCGATGTCGCCTCTATCAGGGATGTTCCGCCTTGCGGCATCACCATCGCCTCAAGAGCTGTGACCACATCGCCGACGCCCAGCGCCTGACCGTTGTGGAACTGCACGTCATCGCGCAGATCAAACAGCCAACGGCGCGCGTCCTGACTGCTGCTCCATTGACGGGCGAGTTCCCCACGAAGCAAACCATCCGGGCCAATTTCTGTCAGCGTATCAAACACTGCCCCGCGGGCGACCTGATCCATCAGATCTCCGTCGCGGGGAACCGCAAGGCGCAGGATGCCACCCTGCCGCGGCGTGTCTGCAATCGCTGCACCGGTCGCCGCCAGCAAAGCTGCGGCAGCACCCGATGTAAACAGCGCGCGTCTGTCGATCCGCGTCATGTGGCATGCTCCTCAACGATCAGGTCCATTGCACGGACAAGTTCCGCACTGATTCCCGGCTCTGACAGAGCATGACCCGCATTGCGCACCATCTTCAACTCCGCATTCGGCCAAAGCTCCTTTAGCCGCCAGGCAGAAGTTGGTGGGCAAATCATATCGTAGCGGCCCTGCACGATAACCCCCGGGATATGAGAGATACGTCCCATATTGGCAAAGATCTGGCCATCGTAGTCGAGAAAGCCATTGTTGATGAAATAGTGGTTTTCGAGCCGCGCAAATGCGCGTGCATAGTCCCCCGGGCTTTCACCGGACATCCCGTTGGAATGAATGGAGGCCAGCGCATTTTCCCACGCAGACCAGGCCCGTCCAAACCGGATTTCTTCGGCCATATCGCCAGAAAACAGGCGTTTGTTGTAGGCGGCGATCAGATCACCTCGCTCACCATCCGGGATCAGCGACACGAACCGGGCCCATGTCTCTGGCCAGAACCGCCCAGCACCCCCGCCGTAGAACCAGTCAAGTTCAGCCTTGGTCATCAGGAACACGCCACGCAGGATCAGGTGCTGCACCCGATCCGGATGGGCCTGTGCATACAATAGAGACAGGGTTGCCCCCCAACTGCCGCCAAAAACCATCCAGCTGGAAATACCAAGAAGCCTGCGGATCATCTCCATATCCGCGATCAGGTGCCAGGTTGTGTTGTCCTCGCAGGAGGCATGGGGCCGTGACCGGCCACAACCGCGCTGATCAAACAGGATGATCCGGTAGAACTGTGGATCAAAGTATCGCCGCATCGCCGGGCTGGACCCACCGCCCGGCCCGCCGTGACAAACCACCACGGGAATGCCATCGGGATTGCCGCTTTGCTCCATATAGATATGGTGCCCCTGCCCGACATCGATCATACGCTGATCGAATGGTTCGATGGGCGGGTACAAATACTGCACTGCGCGCTTTTGATACGGGTATTTGTCCATTACTGACCTAACTTAGTCCTGACTGATAAAAGAACACACGGAGACAGGAATGCAAGCGCCTCAATCCACGGTAGATCCGTCCGAGATCGCAAAATTCGAAGCCATGGCCGCGGAATGGTGGGATCCGACCGGAAAGTTCAAGCCGCTGCATATGCTGAACCCCTGTCGCCTTGACTACATCACGCAGCAAATTGCGGGGGAGTTCGACCGCGACCTGTCTTCAGACGCCCCATTTGCGGGTCTGCGCTTGCTGGACATCGGATGTGGCGGCGGCCTGCTGAGCGAGCCTATGGCCCGGCTCGGCGCGGATGTCGTTGGCGCGGATGCGGCGGCGGGCAACATCCCGGTCGCACAGATCCACGCGGAACAATCCGGCCTGAGCATCGATTATCGCCACACAACTGCAGAGGCTCTTGCCGAAGCAGGAGAGCAATTTGACGTCGTTCTGAACATGGAAGTGGTTGAGCATGTCGCTGATCCGCTCAGCTATCTGACCGCGACACAGCAGTTGCTGAAACCAGGCGGGTTGCAGATCTGCTCGACCATCAACCGGAATCCCAAAAGCTACGCAATGGCGATCTTTGGCGCTGAGGTTGTGATGCGCTGGCTGCCGCGCGGCACCCATGAATGGTCCAAGTTCATCACGCCGGACGAGTTGTTCGACCTTTTGTCCAAGGCGGGCCTGTCCCCCGTCGACCGCAAGGGATTTGTGTTCAACCCGATTTTCTGGAGCTGGTCTCTCTCTGATCGTGATCTCAGCGTAAATTACGTCACTGCAAGCACAAAACCGGCTTGATACCACCGATAAACCTGTTCGAATCTCTCTGCCCTATACGAAAGGATAGGAGTTCATCCTTCTGCACCGTTGGGATGGTTCGGGTGGCGTGTTAAGTCTGTATCAAGGTCAAGCTATTTGATCTGTCACCGAGTGAATGCACAAGGCCCTTGTTCCGGGTCTGCCTGTCGGTAAGAGTACCACTCACGGACCAGCCTGACGGGGGGCTAAAGGACGTCTGCTTGCAGGCGTCCTTTCCATTTTCAGAGAGTGTTTCTGCGAGGGACCCCGATCAGGTGTCGTTGCTGCCCAGTTTGATGCGGAACTCCCGCAGGATGGGGAGCGCGGATTTGACCCGATCAGCGCCCAATTCGTTCACCACTTCGGAAATCATCGGCACAATGCTCGCCAATGCCGCATCCCGCGCCTGTCGCCCAGCAGGGCTGATCGCTACCATCTTGCGGCGCGCATCATCCCAGTCAGGGCGAATATGCACATACCCTGCGGTCTCCAGCTTGCTTAGCGTGTTTGTCATCGCACCACGTGTCACGTGAAACGCCTTGGCCAGCTGGGCTGGCGTGCGTTCAGTCCCGGTGCGCGCCAGATGATTGAGAACCGAAAAATGAGACAGTTCCATCCCCTTTGGCAACGCCTGACCAAGCCGGGTCCGTGCCAGCTGGTCTGCCATTAGGATCTCGCTGAACAGCGAAACCGCAAGAGAGTTGTTTTCATCCATCAGGGGCCGTCGAATTCTCGGTCGTGGGACAGGGAGGGAACCTGCCTGCGCGCTTGTGACACTTTTTCAAAGTCAAGATCAACGTAGCTTACCCCGACATCGGTACCAGCATCGGACAGGATCTCGCCCCAGGGCGCGACAACCAGACTATGGCCGTAGGTCTGCCGCGATTTGCCAACGGATGCCGGATGAACCCCGGTTTGGGCCGGCGCAAGAACATAGCACCCCGTTTCGATCGCGCGGGCCTGCAGCAGAGCGTGCCAATGCGCGGCGCCGGTCACATGCGAAAACGCTGCTGGCGCGACCAGAACCTGCGCGCCTGCCTTGGCAAGCCTGCGATGCAGATAGGGAAAGCGCACGTCATAACATATGGTCATACCGATTTTGGCGAATGGCGTATCCGCCACCACCGCGCGGGTGCCCGGCCGATAACCATCAGATTCTCTATATGTTTCTTCTGGCGTGACATCCACGTCGAACATGTGGATCTTGTCGTAGCGCGCGACGATCTCTCCCTGCGGATCAATCAGGATCTGGCGATTGGCAAACCGCTCGTCCTCGTCATGGGTTTTGACACCAAGTGATCCGATCAGAAGCCAGATACCATGGCGCGCCGCCTCCTCGCGCAGGGCGGCAAGTGTCGGGTCTTCGTCCTCGTGATGCAGAACGGCATGTTGATGTTTGCGACTGGAAGAAAGGCAGTTCGTCACTTCTGGGGTCAGGACAAAACCTGCGCCTCCCGCGACCGCCTCTTCAATCATCCTGGTCACTATGCGCAGGTTTTCCGGCGGCTGATCAGTGGAGGTGATTTGGAGCAAAGCCGCGCGCATGAGAATGGTCCTTTGGCTGCTGGATCGGGGCACAACGCCCCGACCAGTCGGGTCTTGGCGAACCCTATCAGGCCGCCAGAAGCGGATCCAGCTTGCCCGAACGATCCAATGCGTAAAGATCGTCGCAACCACCGACATGGGTGTCCCCGATAAAGATCTGCGGAACGGTGCGCCCGCCATTCGCCCGCTCGATCATCTCTGCCTTACGGCCAGGATTGGCCAGAACGTCCACCTCGGAAAACTCAACCCCCTTCTGTTTCAGAAGGCGTTTGGCGGCGTGGCAAAAGCCGCAAAGCGGCGATGTGTAGATTTCTACGGGTTTCATTCGGGGTCTCCATAAGGTCTGAAATGCGTTTCAGCCCTGAACTTGGGTAGTCTTGCGACAAATTGCCAGCCCGGTTTCATCGCAATCACGTCCGCGTGACACGAGCCAGCACCGCAACCCGAACCACATCTGCCCCTGCCGCAAGGCAGGCCATGGTACAGGCAGCCAGTGTCGCACCGCTGGTCATCACGTCATCAACAACCACCACAGACCGATTTTGGATCAGCGGGCAGTGTTTCGGATTGACCCGAATGCTGCCGTCGAGGATGGCCTGGCGTTGGGCTCTGCTCTTGCCTTCCAACGAAGGCGTCCTGCGCGACCGCAGCAGAAGATCAGGGCAACAACGCCGCCCCAGTCGTGCCGCCAACGCCTGCGCCAGCAAGGCGGACTGATTGTAGCGCCGCCGCAAATAGCGGCTCCAATGCAACGGGACTGGCGCAATGATTGGCTCATCAACAGCCAATACCGCTGTCGCCTTGGCAAGCCAGCCAGCAGCAGGCGCAACGATATCCGTCCGGTCGCCATGTTTCAGGCCCAGGATCAGCCTTCGCGCCGTGCCTTCATAAAGGAGGGCAGCCCGCCCCTGCACCCAAGGGCGTGGATGGGCCAGACAGTCATCACAGGCCATCGCGAACCCATCGTCCTCTCCCATCATTGGAAGTCCGCAACCATCACAGCATAACCCGCCGACAAAAGGCGTATCCCGCCAACAAGGACCACAGAGACCAAAATCGCTTTCGACCCAATCGCCACATGCCAGGCATCTGGGCGGGTAGATCAGCGAAACTGCTGTTTGTATCCCCCCCGCCAACATCCTAAATAGCCCTCATGACCCAAGCCCAGACGCCCCGCCCGCAGCTGTTTGACCGTCGCGCCCTTGCGGCCCAACGTTCCCGCCTGACGCCCGATTCCCTGTTCCTGCATGAAATTGCCCGGGACGAAATCGAGGATCGGCTTTCCTTGGTTAACAGATCCTTTACCCGACCCGCTGTTGTTGCGCCTTTTGCGGAGGTCTGGGACAGCTGTCTGCCAAACGCAAAGCACATCCCAGATACAGATGTTCTGGATCTGGAGGTGGGGGCCCATGATCTGGTCGTCCATGCCATGTGTCTGCATTGGGCCAATGACCCGGTTGGCCAGCTGATTCAGTGCCACCGCGCCCTGAGCGAAGACGGGTTGCTTCTGGTGTTGATGTTCGGAGGTCAGACACTGCACGAACTGCGCAGCGCCCTCGCCACGGCGGAAACCCGGATCAGCGGCGGCCTGTCGCCCCGTATCGCCCCCATGGGAGAGGTGCGCGACCTGGGCGCATTGTTGCAGCGAGCGGGATTTGCGCTGCCGGTGGCCGATGTCGTGCCGCTGACTGCCAAGTACCGCGATCTGCCGCATCTGATGCGCGAACTGCGGGGGATGGGTGAAACCAACGCCATGGCCCAGAGACGCAGAACCCTTGCACCGCGTCGTCTTTTTCAGGAAGCCGAGACGATCTATCGCGACACTTTTGTCGATCCGGATGGTCGCCTTCCTGCGACCTTCGAGCTGATCTGCCTAACCGGGTGGTCGCCCTCCGACTCCCAGCAAAAACCCCTGCGTCCCGGATCTGCCAAGGCCCGTCTGGCAGATGCGCTAAAAGTTCCGGAAACCAAGCTGCCCAAGTAGACGCACCACGCCATAGGACTATCCTATGGTTCTGGTGAAATGATCCGATTGGCCAAGCCCGTCGTAAAGGCTTATTGCTAGTGCGGATCTGATGACCCGCTGACCGATTATCGTACAGGACCTGATAGATGCTGGATGCCACTGCCCCCGCCACTTGCCCCGCCCATGCCCCGGCCGATCACCCCAAGATCGCTCCGGCCAAGGTCGGCGTGCTGCTGGCCAATCTCGGCACGCCCGATGACTACAGCTATTGGCCCATGCGCCGCTATCTGAACGAGTTTCTGTCAGACAAGCGTGTGATCGACTACGCATCCTGGAAATGGCAGCCACTGCTGCAGCTGATCATTCTCACCAAGCGGCCCTTTACATCCGGTGCGGCCTACAAATCGATCTGGAACCACGACAAGGGCGAAAGCCCCCTGATGACGATCACGAAAGACCAGACAGCGGCCATGGCAGAGAAACTGCAAGCCCGCTATGGCGGCGAGGTGATGGTTGATTTCTGCATGCGCTACGGCAACCCATCCACCAAATCCAAGGTTCGGGCAATGATTGACGCAGGATGTCAGAAGATCCTGTTTCTGCCGCTTTATCCACAATATGCCGGCGCGACCTCGGCCACTGCCAACGATCAGTTCTTTCGGGCACTGATGGACGAGCCATGGCAACCCGCATCCCGCACCGTCGCCCCCTATTTTGACGATCCCGCCTATATCGACGCACTCGCCCGATCCGTGGAGAAAGCTTATGCAGCGGCGGAAAAGAAACCTGACATCCTGGTTGTCTCCTATCACGGAATGCCGAAACGCTACCTGATGCAGGGCGATCCGTATCACTGCCAGTGTCAGAAAACGACGCGCCTTCTGAAGGAGCGTCTGGGTTGGGCGGATACCGAAATCACCACCACCTTCCAGTCCGTTTTCGGCCCCGAAGAATGGCTGAAGCCCTATACTGTCGATCACGTTGCAACCCTTGCCCACGAAGGCAAAAAGAGCATTGCGGTCATCGCACCTGCGTTTTCCGCGGATTGCATCGAAACGCTGGAAGAGATCAACGAAGAGATCCGCGAGAGCTTTGAAGAGGCGGGCGGTGAGGAATTCCTCTACATCCCCTGCCTCAACGACGATCCCGAACATATCGACGCACTTGCCGGTGTCATCGAGCGCAATTTGAAAGGGTGGCTGGACTAAAATTCCTCCCCGGTCCAAATAGGATCCAATATTGGAAGCCGGACTAAGCCGGAACCGGGGAGAATTTGATGAGCACTGCGCATTGGGCCAAGGCCCTTTTGGACACATGGGGCATCAAGGCGGCGCTGACCCGTCTGGATGGCGAATACGATCTGAATTTCCTGGCACAGGCAGAAGATGGGCAGATCTATGTCCTCAAGGCCATGCGCCCTGGTTGCGATTATGATCTGGTTGATGTGCAGATTGGCGCCCTTGCCCAGATCGCACGATCGGCTCCTGATCTGCCACTGCCCCGTGTCATACCGGCCCAAAACGGCGCATCCTGCCTGAGCCTTGCTGCCGAAGCAGGCAATGACCGACTGGTATGGCTCCAGACCGGGCTTCCTGGGCGGTGCTATGCCAAGAGTCACCCCAAGACCGCCGCCCTTGTTACCGAGGTGGGCGCCGTGCTGGCCGGCGTGACCCGAGCCTTGAAAGATTTCGACCACCCGGCACTGCACCGTGATTTCAAATGGGACCTGATGGCTGCAGATTGGGTTGCGGCCGAAAGCGGTTGCATCAGCGACCCTACCCGCCGGCAGCTGGTTGAGGACATCTGCGCCGATTTTGCCAGGCTCAAGCCAAAGCTGGAGGCCCTGCCCCGCCAAGCGATTCACAACGATGCCAACGACTACAACATCCTCGTGGCAGGAGAGCTGGGCGCGCCGCAACATATCAGCGGGCTGATCGACTTTGGCGACATGTGCGCCGCGCCGCGGATCTGCGATCTGGCAATTGCGGCGGCCTATATGGTTCTGGATCACCCAAAACCACAACAGGCCCTAACGTCGTTGGTGGCCGGCTACCATGCCGTCAATCCGCTCACCGCGGCAGAGCTGGACCTGCTATGGCCGCTCTTGCGGATGCGTCTTGCGGTCAGCGTTGTGAACTCAACCCTGATGGCTGCAGATAATCCTGACGATCCTTACGTCACGATCTCGCAAGCACCGGCTTGGCGTTTTCTTGACCAGCCGGCAGAGCATCCTGCCCTGATTGCGGGCCGACTGCGGGCAACCTGCGGACTGCCTGTGGTCGATGGCGCTGACCGTGTATTGGCCTATTTAGAGAAGCATTCCGGCAGTTTTGCCCCCATCATGAACCGCGACCTGAGCGACGTGCCGATGGGTTCCTTGTCAGTGGAAAACTCCACTTGGCCACAGAACCCGTTCGACATGCCGCTGGAAGAAGCCGCGCAGGTCGGCGCAGAGTTTGCGGGGAAAGACGGATCTGAGTGGTGGCTCGGCTACTATAACGAGCCCCGCCTGATCTATACCGCGCCCGCCTTTCGCAAAGGCGCATACAAGGCCAGTGACCGGCGGACCGTACACCTCGCGGTAGATGTGTTTGCGCCCGCCGGTCAGGCGCTCCATGCGCCGCTGGATGGCGAGGTGCTGATTGTCGAAGACCGCGCCAATCATCTCGATTACGGGGGTGTTATCATCCTCAAACACCTCACAGATGACGGCGATCCATTCTACACCCTGTACGGCCACCTTGATCCGGAATGTGTCACGCGGCTCACGGCAGGGGACAAGATCGCGCGGGGACAGGCATTTTGCCAGCTGGGAAATGCCTATCAGAACGGTGGCTGGGCTCCGCATGTCCATTTCCAGATCGCCCTGTCCACCGACGGGATCGAAGCGGACTGGCCAGGGGTCGCAGATCCTGATGATCTGGTTCTTTGGAATGCCCTATGCCCAAATCCGGCGCCGCTGCTGAACCTGTCAGCAGAGAAAACCGGCTACCAACCGACAGACAAAACGACAGTTCTGGCCGCGCGCAAGGCACATTTTGGGGGCAACCTCAGCCTCACATACCAAGACCCGGTTATGCTCTTGCGGGGGTGGAAACATCACCTGTTCGACGAATGGGGGCGGCCCTATCTGGATGCCTACAATAACGTCCCTCATGTCGGACACGCCCATCCGCGCATTCAGGCCGTTGCTGCGGATCAGCTGAAGCGCATGAACTCCAACACCCGCTACCTGCATCCGGCGCAAACTGCCTTTGCCGAAAAAGTCCTTTCAAAAATGCCCGAGCATCTGGAAGTCTGCTTTTTCGTGAACTCAGGAACCGAAGCGAACGAGCTGGCGCTGAGACTGGCGCGCGCCCATACCGGCGCCAAGGGGATGGTAACGCCAGACCACGGCTATCATGGCAACACCACGGGCGTGATCGATGTCTCTGCCTATAAGTTCAACGCCAAGGGGGGTGTGGGGCCGTCAGACTGGGTTGAGCTGGTCGAGGTCGCAGATGACTATCGCGGCAGCTTCGGCCGTGATGATCCTGAACGGGCCCAGAACTATGCAAATCTTGTAGACGCCGCGATCGCAAAGCTCCGTCAGGCAGGCCACGGGATTGCTGGTTTCATCGCCGAGACATTCCCCTCCGTGGGTGGGCAGATCATTCCGCCAAAGGGGTATCTGGCCGCCGTTTATGAAAAAATCCGCAAGGCCGGTGGGGTCTGCATTGCGGATGAGGTCCAGACAGGTCTCGGACGTCTCGGGGACTACTACTTTGGATTTGAACACCAAGAGGCCTCTCCGGACATTGTTGTGATGGGCAAACCCATCGGCAACGGCCACCCCCTGGGTGTGCTGGTCACAACGCGCGACATCGCTGAGAGTTTTGCCCATGGGCCAGAGTTCTTTTCGACTTTTGGCGGATCAAATCTGTCCTGCCGGATCGGCACAGAAGTTCTGAACATTGTTGACGACGAAGGCCTGCAGGAAAACGCGCGCCTGCGCGGCAACGAACTGTTGAGAGGTCTGAAGAATCTGCAAGGCCGCTATCCCTCGATTGGTGACGTCAGAGGGATGGGGTTGTTTATCGGCGTGGAACTGATCAACCCGGATGGCTCCGAGGCAACAGCGATCTGTTCTTATCTCAAGAATCGGATGCGCGACCACCGCATCCTGATCGGCAGCGAGGGACCAAAGGACAACATCCTCAAAATTCGCCCGCCCCTGACGATTGATGCAGAGGATATTCAGATGATCCTCGAGACGATGGACAGCATTCTGGCAGAGGTTCACTGCGACTAGGCAGATGACAGCCCCGGATGGAAACGTCCGGGGTATTTTCAATCCTCACAGTGCGTCCTGGTGGATGCCCTGAACACGAAAAAAGGCGGTGGAAATCCACCGCCTTTCTTTGCTTTCTGATGCGAGCAATTAGTTGCTTGCAACAGCCGCGCCGACAACAACCAGCAGCAGCAGCGGCAGCAGGATGCCGCTGGAGGAGCTTTCTGCCTGCTCAACAACAACAACCGGCTCAACAACCGGCTCAGACAGGTTGCCCGCGGTTGCGGTGGAAGCAGCAGCAGTCAGAGCAGCAGCGATAACGAGTTTTTTCATGTTAACCTCCAAAAAAGTTGCGCGGATCAGTCCACCTGAACCACGCGCCCAAGACTTACCTCGTGGTATTGTCTAAGCAGCAAAAAACCGAGATTGCAATTACTTGTGGATGTTCTGCCTCCGGCTGCGCCGTCATGTCGTCAAATTAGCAACACCTGAGTGCCCACTTTTGTTAACGCAAACAACTCGGCAATATGCTCGTTGTAAAGACCGATACATCCGTTGGAAGACTTGCGGCCAATCTTGCGCGTATCGTGGGTTCCATGAATGCGATAGTACTTCCAGCTTAGGTACAAAGCGTGTGTTCCCAAGGGGTTATCCGGTCCGGGCGGAATGTAAGCGGGCCATTCCGGGTTGCGCTTGAGCATGTTGGGCGTCGGCGCCCAGCCGGGCCCGTCGACCTTGCGGATGATCTGTGTTCGACCACGCCGGGTCAGATCGTCGGACAGCGGAACGGAAGAGGGGAAAAGTCGGTAATCATTCCCATCTTCGGACCAGTAGTGAAGCGCGCGGCTGTCGATGTCGACAAGAATCGCGCCCTTGCGCAAATTGTCGAAATAAGGCTGCCATTTCTTGGAACGAAATGCCGAGATATTGCGTTTAACCGGTGGTTCTGGCTCAGGCGGCGGACGCAGGGGGTCGTATGCCTCGTCGGCTACCTCGTCAACTTCCTGGGCCCAGGCCGCAGAGGTAACACCTGCCCCCGCGAGGGAGGCAGAACCGGCAAGAAACTGCCGTCTTGTAAAGGAACTAAAAGGACTGCGGGTCATGACTTTTCCAAACTGCGGAGATATTCATTCGTAGACCCGTATCTTATGGCGCGAATGCCTCAGTCGCAAATCAAACCCGTCCTGAACCGCTGATTCCACCTCGACGGGTTTGCGCCAATGTCACAGGCGCGCTAAGGGAGCCAGCAGTCAATGAAGCAAGGTGTAATATGACGCGTGTATTTCTGATCCTCGTTGCCGGGCTTATGTCCTTTGTCGCGGCTTGTGCGCCTGCTCCGGATGGCAACACCAGCGCCGGCCAGGTTTACCGGATCCGCAATGCGGACAAGGTACAGCTGCGTATGCTCGATTCCGTCAATGCGCTGCGTCAGGCTGCCGGCACCCAGCAGGTGCAGCTGAACGCCCAACTTACCGCCGCTGCAGCGACCCATTCGCGCGATATGTCTGTCCAGAACCGTCCCTGGCATTTCGGCTCTGACGGCTCCTCGCCGCTCGACCGTGTTGCTCGTGCCGGTTTTGTGGGTGACGTGATCGGCGAGACCATTTCGGAGACCTATGAATCCGAACTGCAGACGCTGACCGCCTGGATGGAAGACCCATCCACCCGCGCAGTCATTCTGGACCCGAAAGCCGCCAACATGGGCTTTTCCTGGTTTCAGGAACCCAATGGGAAAATCTGGTGGACGCTCATCATGGGCAGCTAAACCCAGCTGATATTCAAAAGACAAAGGCCCGATCACAGCATGTGACCGGGCCTTTGTTTTGCACATTTGCGGAATGCGACGATCCTGCATCCGGAATTATGGATAAAGGAAAATCGGTGTCCCATCCGCAACCATGGCATAGATCTCTTCGATCTCGTGGTTCTTGACTGCGATACAGCCGGCCGTCCAATCATCGACGCGCGCTGCACGCTTGCGGGCCTTGGCGCTGTTCGGTTCACCGTGAATGAAGATCTCTCCACCAGGTTTCTTGCCCATCGCGGCGGCCTTTGCCCGGTCCTCGGCATTCGGATACGAGATGCCGATAGACAGGTGGTAGGCGCTATTGGGGTTGCGCCGGTCGATGAAATACGTGCCTTCCGGGGTTTTACCGTCGCCTTCCACAGCCTTGTGGCCAGCGGGAGCAAAGCCCAGATCCATCTTGTATTCGCGCAGGATGTCCTGATCGTGCATCAGATAAACCTTGCGCGCCCCTTTGTTGACCACGATCGATGTGACCTCGGGACCATTGTACGCGAGAAACTTGTTTACTGGCCCGGTGCTGGAGCTACAGCCAGCAACCCCCAGGGTCGCGGCGATGCCCAGGCCGAATGCTCTTCTGTCCATTTTTGTTCGGTCTCTGCCTGTTTTGCCTCATATCCCGATTACAACGGTTGGCCCGTCAATCAAAATCACTTCTTCTCGTGTGGGGGCTCAAGGCGGGAGATCTGCTGCTCAATAGCCTCAAGACGGGCCAGAACCTGATCCCGATAGGCATCTGTACGCTCGCCCTCTTCCTCGCTGTGGGCGTCCTGCATCGAGTTCACGATAAGACCCACCAACAGGTTCACCACCGCAAAGGTGGTCACCATGATGAACGGCACAAAAAAGGCCCAGGCGTAGGGATACACCTCCATCACCGGGCGAACGATGCCCATCGACCAGCTTTCCAGCGTCATGATCTGGAACAGGGAATACGCGCTGAGCGCCAGATTTCCGAACCACTCAGGGAAGCTCGCGGCGAACAGCTTCGTTGCGATGACCGAGCCGATGTAGAAGATGATCGCCATCAGCAGGAACACAGACCCCATCCCCGGCAGGGCCGTGATAAAGCCCTCGACCACTCGGCGCAGGCGTGGCGCGACCGAGATCACGCGCAAAACCCGCAGAATGCGCAGCGCCCGCAGGACAGACACGCCCTGTGCGCCTGGCAGGAAAGCGATACTGACGATCACAAAGTCAAAGACGTTCCAGCCGCGCAGAAAGAAGCGATGCCGCTGAACCAAAAGCTTTGCCAAAAGCTCTACGACAAAAATAGCCAGACACAGCTGATCAATGAGCAGCACAACGGATCCGGCACGCGACATGACGGCCTCGGATGTTTCCATCCCAAGCGTCACCGCATTAATCAGGATCACTGTGGTGATGAAATTTCCGAATCGGTCGCTGGCCAGAATTTGGCCCAGCCGTTCAATCAGGCTGAGTTTTGTTACGCTCGTCACGGGTTCACCCCACATAAGTAAAGCTGGCCGCAAGCTCGGTGTGCGAAGACCAGCGGAATTGATCGACAACCTGAACCCAATTCAGTTGATATCCGCCATCCACCAAAATCTTGGCATCGCGGGCAAAGGTCACAGGATTGCAGGACACATAGGCAATGCTTGGTGTTTTTGCAGCCACCAGCTGATCAGATTGTGCTTCTGCCCCTGCCCGTGGCGGGTCAATGACAGCCGCGTCATACTCTTCCCCAAAGGGGTTCAAATCGACCGGCAGCAGGGGATTGCGAAACAGATCCCGTGTTTCGGTCGTGACCTTTTTCAGCCCTTTCGCCTGTCGCCATCCAAGATCCAGCGCCGCCAGCATCGGGCGCTCTCCCTCGACGGCGTGGACTTCTGCATTGCGGGCCAAAGGCAGGCTGAAGGTGCCGCAGCCAGCAAACAAATCGACAACGCGCTTTGCCCGTCCCACGGCTTCTTCGACCGCAGCCAACAGGGCTGCCTCACCGTCGCGGGTGGCCTGAAGAAACGCCCCCGGCGGTGGGCAGACATGGGCAGGACCGAAGGGTTGGGTTGGTGGCTGCTCCATTCCGATCAGCTCATCTTCCCAGCTGAGCCGCGCCAGACCGTGGGCATCAACGATCCGGGCCAGATCGATCCGCAACTGACCATCAAGCGGTTTACCATTTGCCACCAGAACATCCAGTCCGACCTCAGACAGGGTGACGGTCACGGACAATGGCGTCTTGCGGCTTGCACCGACCATTGCCAGTTCCTCTGCCACTGGAATAGCGGCGATCAGCTCTGGAGACAGGAGCTGGCAGTCAGGGATCTGGGTGATCACGTCAGAGGCGCGACCATGAAAGCCTGCCATCGCGCCCTTTTTCGTCCGCCGCACCGACAGGGTCGCCCGGCGCCGGGACTGAGGGGGCGAGGTGTGGATTGGCCGGAAATCAGCCGTCAGCCCCTGCGCGGACAAGGCGGATTGAACGATACCAACCTTCCAATTGGCCACAAAATCATCTGCCGCATGTTGCAACTGACAGCCGCCACAGGATTTGTAGTGTCTGCACGGCGCCTGAACCCGCGCCTCTGACGGGGTTTCGATCCGGATATCTGTCAGCTGGTTGCCGTCACGGATACCGCTGACGGTCTCTCCCGGCAGGGTCCGCGGGGCAAAGAGGGGCCCATCGGCGATCCCGTCGCCCTGGTGCCCGAGACGCTGAATTGTGGCTGTAAGTCTGGCTTCATGTGTCATGGGCGCTGAATACCCCGCCACCGTGTCAGGCAAAAGGAAAATGCGCAGGCTGGCGATCACATCACCGCAGGGCTGCGCCTATTCTGCGGCATCCTGTGCGGCTCGGCTCTCTCCATCGGTGCGGATAAATCCACCTGACTGGCGCGACCAGAACTGCGCATAAAGCCCACCTTGCGCCAGCAGCGCCTCGTGGCTACCCATCTCAACGATCCTGCCATGCTCCATCACGATGATCCGGTCCATTTCGCTCAGCGTCGACAGGCGGTGCGCAATCGCAAGGACGGTTTTACCCTCCATCACCCGTTCAAGAGCCGTCTGAATCGAGGCCTCGACCTCGGAATCCAATGCCGAAGTCGCCTCGTCCAGAACGAGGATCGGCGCGTCTTTTAGGATTGCCCGTGCCAAAGCGATCCTTTGACGCTGCCCACCAGACAGTTTGACACCGCGCTCTCCCAGGTAGGCGTCATAGCCCGTGCGCTCCTGCCCGTCCTGCAGATCCTGAATGAAATCATGCGCCTCGGCTTTTTGCGCAGCTGCAATCATGTCCGCTTCGCTCGCATCCGGGCGACCGTACAGGATGTTGTCGCGGGCAGAACGATTGAACATCGCCGTTTCCTGCGTGACCATGCCGATTTGGCTGCGCAGGGAATTCTGTGTCACGCCAGAAATGTCCTGCCCATCAATCAGAATTTGACCATTTTCCCCGTCATAGAGCCGCAGCAAGAGCGAAACGAGGGTCGATTTACCAGCGCCAGACGCCCCGACAATACCCAGCTTTTCGCCAGCTTTGATCGACAGGGTGACATTCTGAACCCCTCCCACATCGCGCCCGTAGGCAAAGCCCACGTTGCGAAACTCAATCGCGCCGTCGGTGACATTCAGCTCGGTTGCTTCGGTTTCATCCTCAACCCGATCGGGTCGGGTCAGGGTTTTCATGCCGTTTTCGATCTCTCCGACATTTGAGTAGATCGCCATCAGGGTAAAGCTCACCCAGCCAGTCATCTGCGCAATCCGGATCGAAACAGCACCAGCTGCAACGATATCGCCCTCGCTTGCGAGCCCGTCGCGCCACAAAAACAGTGTCGCACCGATGAGCAGCACAGGCAGCAGGCCAGCAAGGGTCATCAGGCAGAACCGAAAGCTGGCAGACAGATAGCCAAAGTGCAGCGCCTTCTCGCGGAAATCAGCCATCGCATCCTGGGCTGTGCTTTCCTCGAACTCGGCATGAGCAAAGAGCTTCACAGTCTTGATATTGGTGATGGTATCGACAACCTGCCCTGACACCATGGCCCGTGCCCCGGCTCGCTTGGCCGAACGTTCACGCACCCGCGGCAGAAACCAACGGATCGTCGCGAAATACCCGACGAGCCAGCCCGCGAACAATACCGTGATGCGCCAGTCAATTGCACCCAAAAGGGCAAGCGCCCCCGCCAAGGAAGCAAGAGCAAACGCGACGACATTGATGACTTCGACAGAAACAGAGGTCACGGCATTGGCGGTTTGCATCTGTTTTTGGGCAATGCGACCTGCAAAATCGTCATCGAAAAAGCGCACCGACTGCCCCATGGTCCAGCGATTGAGCCGCGACAGAACAAGGGGGTTCACATTGGGCTGGACGATGATTGCGTTGGACGCAGCCGACAGGCCGAAAAGGATTGGCCGCAGGACCAGAAAAAAGCCCAGTGCGCCGACAATCGCCAGCAGGTTGGCCGTCGAAAAGAAGCTGTCAGGTCCGCTGGCAATCGCTGTGTCGATCACCATACCCAGAATATAAGCTGTGCCTGCCTCCATCGCGCCCGCTAGCGCGGAAAACAGTGCAGCAAGGGCAAGCATTGGCCAAGCCCCGGACAGACACCACCGCAAAAAGCCCCCCAGCCGATCCGGCGGGGGGCCCTTGGCCGGTTGGAACGCATCAATTAGATTGCCAAATTTCATTCTGCTGCCTCGACATTCAGGAACCCACCGGATTGGCGCGCCCAGAATTGGGCATATAGGCCCTCTGACCGCAAAAGCACGTCATGGGTTCCCTCTTCGACAATCCGTCCCTGATCCAACACCAGAATACGGTCCATTTGGGCAATCGTGGACAGCCGGTGCGCAATCGCGATCACCGTCTTGCCCTGCATCATGCCATATAGAGTCTCTTGAATTTCGGCCTCCACCTCGGAATCCAGGGCAGAGGTCGCCTCGTCCAGAATAAGGATGGGGGCGTCCTTCAGGATCACCCGCGCGAGGGTAACACGCTGACGCTGCCCCCCCGACAATTTCACCCCACGCTCACCGACGTGCGCGTCATAGCCAGTGCGCCCCTGCGGATCCTGCAGATCGAGAATAAAGTCATGCGCACGGGCCTTCTGCGCGGCCTCGACCATCTCTGCCTCGCTGGCATCGGGGCGCCCATACAGGAGGTTGTCCCGCACGGAGCGATGCAACAAAGAGCTCTCTTGCTGCACCATCCCGATGTGCCGCCGCAGACTGTCCTGCGTGACATGAGCGATATCCTGACCATCGATCAGGATCTGGCCGCGCTCAGGATCGTAGAACCGCAGCAGCAGCTTGACCAAGGTCGACTTTCCCGCGCCAGAGCGGCCGATCAGGCCGATCTTCTCACCCGGTTGGATGGTCAGGTTGATCTGGTCCAAACCACCACTGCCGCGCCCATAGTGATGCGACAGCTCCCGCAGCTCCAGGCTCCCCTTGCTAAGCTGCAGATCGGTGGCATCGGGGTCATCGACGAGATCGATCGGCTGCGCGATGGTTTCCATCCCTTCGGCAACAACGCCCAACTGCCGAAAGAAGGTGGTCAGCGCCCACATGATCCAACCGCTCATCCCGTTCAGCCGCAACGTCAAAGCAGACGCAGCCGCAATCACCCCAACAGAGGCAAGGCCCTGCATCCAAAGAAAAATACCCCACCCCACGGTGCTAACAATCAGCAGCCCGTTCAGGCTCACCAAGGTGGCATCCATGATGGTGTAGATCCGCATCTCTGTCTGAAAGGTGCGGCGGGTTTTCTCGATGGCCTCTCGGGCGTAGGTCAATTCGGTATCATGGTGGGCAAACATCTTGACCGAATGAATATTCGAATAACTGTCGACCACGCGCCCTGTCACGGTCGACCGTGCATCCGACGCGGCCTGACTGGCAGGGCCGACGCGGCGAACCGTCCAACGGATCAAAAGCGCGTAAAGCGCGAACCAGATCACCAGCGGCAGCATCAGCAGCGGGTCAGCGTACCACAGCAGGATTGCGGCTCCGATGATGTAGGCCAGTGCAAAGGTGATCGCGTCGAACACCTGAAATACCACTTCCCCTGCTGCCGGCGGGGTCTGCATGATGCGATTGGCAATGCGTCCGGCAAAATCATTTTCAAACCACCCGACCGATTGGCGCAACACATGTTTGTGCGACCGCCAGCGGATCAACGTGCCGAAATTCGGCAAAATCGTATTGTTCAGCAACAATACGTCCAGCAGCTGAATAAGCGGGCGCAGGGTCAGGATGAAAACGGCGAGCAATATCAGCTCTGTCCCATGAACCTGCCAGACTTGCGCCGGTTCCCCCGACAAAAGATCAACCACACGCCCCATGTAGTGGATCAGGCCAATCTCGATCGCAGCAACAATCAAGGACAGGATTGCCGTCACGACAAAGACCTTTTTGAAGGGCTGCGCATAGTCCTTCAGGAACGGCCAAAGACGCCGTGGGGGAACGTTGGTCTCCGGGTAGTCACAATAGGGGTCAACGAGGTTTTCGAAAAAGCGAAACATACGGGTGCTCCAATAAAACTGAGCCTTTGGAATAGTCATGCAAAACTAGGCCATCGAAATGGCCTACCGACTGCGTCGGACAGGGGTGGACGTCAGCCGTGCCAGATCCCGTGATACATGAGTATTCCTCCCGTGTTGGTCCCATAGAGGTAGGAAAGATTGCTCCGCATGTCACGGATTAAATTCCCCCAAGGTTGAACACCACACGCCCGGCAGAGGATTAAAGGCGTTTGAGAAGGGTGTCTTTGTCCAGAGAAAAGCCCGAAGCGATCCAATCGGATTTCAGCCGTTTCAGCGCCACCCCCAACGCGGGGCCCCGCAGATCGGGCATCAGATCCTGTGCTGTCAGCGGAAAAACCGCCTGCGCGCCCGCGTTCAGTTCAGTCTCTAACATGGGGGAAAGCGGCATCTCTAACAAAGCCGACCGCAGCAGCATGGCATTACGGGCAACTGACTGATCATACATATAGGCAAGCGCTGCCGGTGCGGTCGGTCCTGTCGCCTCTGTCCGCAGCAACTGGACCATATTGGCCTGCGCCTTGCTTAGCCTCAGCGCATCGCGCGGATCTTCGCCACCCAGTGCCGCCAGCCTGCGCATCGGCTCCGAGGGCATCCCTGCCTCAAGATGGATGAGCGGTGCAAGCGCCCGGTCATCACTTCCCGGCAGAATCACGGACAGCAACCCAATCTGCCGCATCACGGCAATCGCAGGCGCTGGATCCGGCGCGGCAAGGAGTTTGACCAATTCCTGGCCTACCCGCTCTCGAGAAAGGGACGGAATACCGTCAAGGTTGCCCGCAATCGCCGACAGGGCATCAGGGTCAAACCCCAGATCAGCATTGCCGTACCAGGCATGAAACCGGAAATACCGAAGCGAACGCAAGTAATCCTCACGGATCCGATTTTCCGCAGTGCCAATAAATCTGACCCGGCGCGCCATGAGGTCCGGCAACCCGTCGAGAGGGTCAACCACCTCGCCATCTGGGCGCGCATAGAGCGCATTCATGGTGAAATCCCGGCGCGCGGCGTCTTCCTTGATGCAATCGGAAAAGGCAACGACCGCCCGGCGACCATCCGTTGCGACATCCCGCCGAAAGGTCGTGATTTCATAGGGCACTGATTTATGCACGAGCGTCACAGTGCCATGATCAATGCCAGTCGGAATGGCCCGGATACCTGCGGCCTCTGCCAGATCAATCACCTGCTCTGGCCGCATGTTGGTACACAAGTCGAGGTCGGAGGCCCCCGCCCCCAACAGCGCGTTTCGCACACAGCCGCCAACGAAATACACATCCGCGCCGCCGTCTTTCAGCACCTTGCAGACGTGCTGCGTGTCCGGATCCTTCAACCAGTCTGTGCGCAGTACCGTCATCTTTGCATCCGTTCAGCCAAACCACGCAGCATCCGCGCCGTTGCACCCCAAATGTAATAGGGACCATACGGCACTGCGAAGTAATGCCGCCGAACACCCCGCCAGCGGCGAGACTGAACCTGGTAATTCCCGGGATCCAGCAAATGCGACAGGGGAACACTGAAAACTTCGGCAACTTCCCCCGCCTCTGGGCGGATCTCAAAAGGGCGGTCGATCAGGGCCACCACAGGCGTGACCTGAAACCCCGTTACGGTCTCATGCTGCGGAAGACTGCCCAGTATGCGGGGCAATTCCCGTGGCAGGCCGATTTCTTCCCACGCCTCTCGCAGAGCGGCATCCGCGACGGTTGCATCCGCCGCATCCTGTTTGCCACCGGCAAAGGCGATCTGTCCGGGATGGTGTTTCAGCGCTGAAGAACGCTTTGTCAGGACGACCTGTGGTGCCTCCTGAAAGGTGCTGACCGCAACAAGAACGCCCGCCGGTCGCAATTTGCGATCGGCAGGCAGGGTAACATCGGGGTTAAGGTCAAAGTCAGACGACCCATCCCCCACCGCGCCCAGCGCTGCGGTCAGCTGTTGCTCCAGATCAGGCACTGTCGCCCTGATCTGCGTCACTTGTCTTGCCCTCAAACCCCAACTCTGCAGGATCAAGGTCATAGTGGGCGCTACAGAACTGGCAGTCCGCGGTTACGCGTCCCTGATCATTCACCATGGTGCCGATCTCTTTGGCAGAATAGATCGACAGGCTCTGGCGCACGCGTTCTTCGGAACAGGTACAGCCAAATTTGACCGGCTGGGTGTCATAGACGCGCGGTTGTTCCTCGTGAAACAATCGCAGCAGCAGATCGGTGGGAGACACCGAAGGGCCAATCAGCTCCAGATCTTCAACTGTCGCCAAAAGGTGCATGACCCGGTTCCAGTTCTCGCCCTCTTCACCACTGATGAGATCCTCGGCTGTCAGGGCGTCACCATTGCCCTCACCGTCAGCCACAAATGGCGAGGCTTTCGGCATCTGCTGCAGCATGATGCCGCCCGCGCGCCAGTGTTCCGGTGTGCCGGGTTCAGACGACCGCCCAAAGCTGAGCGAGAAGCGGGTCGGCAGCTGTTCAGATTGGGCAAAATAGGCTTCGGCACAGGCCGCGAGCGACCCTCCCGCCAGCGGGGTGATCCCCTGGTAGGGTTTCATGCCCTCACCCTGGTCAATCAGGATCGCAAAATAACCGCTACCAACCTGATCGAAAGGCGCACCATCGGTCAGTCGGCTTTCGTCATAGCTGGCATAAGCACGGATCCGCGCCGGCTCCCCTTCTTTTTCGGGGGCGTAATAGTCGGTGGCAATCATCCGCACTGGTCCGTTCGACTGCACCTGCAGTGACAGTTTCCATTGCAGCTTGACCGTCTGGCCGATCAAAGCGGTCAACAGCGCCATTTCGGCGACAAGCGCCTCAACGACCTGAGGATAGTTATGTTGTTTCAGGATACCGTCGAGCACGCCATCCAGCCGCGCAACACGGCCGCGCATGTCCGAAATATCAAGCTGGAAGGGCAGGACGGTGTCGTCCCACGCGATTTTCGATACGAGTGTCATGGGGTTTCCTTACGCGCCGGGGATTGGCATATCGGCCCTATATAAGGTTTACATCATTAGAGTGAAGGGGTCAGTGTTTTGATCAGACGATTTGGAGAAATCCCGGACACATCGCGCAAGTACATCCGACGTCCCGGTGTTTATGCGTTGCTGCCGCGTGACGGGCAGTTGCTGGTCACCTGTCAGACCGATCCCTATCCGGACATTCAGTTGCCTGGCGGCGGTATCGACCCCGGAGAATCCCCCATACCCGCCCTGCATCGCGAAGTGATGGAAGAGACCGGCTGGACCATTGGCACCCCGCGCAGGCTGGGAGCGTTCCGCCGATTTGCCTATATGCCTGAATATGATCTCTGGGCAGAAAAGCTCTGCCATATCTACATCGCCCGTCCGGCCCGGCAGATGGGGCCACCAACAGAAGTGCTGCACGAGGCGATGTGGATCACACCTGATCTGGCGATGGACATCCTGGGAAATGCCGGTGACCGTCATTTTGCCAACCTGCTGGCGAACGCCCTCACCTGAGGATCAAAGCCTTACAGTCAAATACAAAAACGGGCCTCCTGAACGTCAGGGGACCCACAGCACGGATCAGAATTTGGGAAATCCCGGTTACGGGCCTTCGTATTCGAACAGAGTGGCGGAAACGTCATCTTCCAGACCGAACTCGGGCGACATGACTTGCGTCAGATTCCAGTACAGATCGTCCAAGAACTCCTGACCGGTCTGATTGGAATTGCATTTGCCAATCAGATCCACCAGCCCCTCAGACTCCAGCATCTCGCCGTTTTCCAGCCGTGCCTCAGTAAAGCCATCGGAATAAAGCAGCAGCCTATCGCCCTTCTCCATCACCACCTCTTCCTGCGAGTAGGTGATATCAGGAACCAAACCGACGGGAACGCCACCCTTGCCGATAAACTCAGTGGTGCCATCCTTGCGGATCAGCAAAGGATGAGGGTGGCCTGCCTGCACCATCTTGAGGATCCCGCTGCGCAGATCGACGATGCAATACGCCATGGTAAAATATTCTTCGATGCCGGTATCAGCGATCAGCCGGGCATTCAGCAGGCTTGCGACCTCCTCCGGCTGACGCAGCGCATAAAAGCGATTGAACCGCTTTTCCATCCCCACGTTCTGATCGAAATAGGTCGAAGACAGATACCCACCCAGTCGGGCGGTCATCATGGCCGAGGTAATGCCGTGACCGGACACGTCGACAGAATAGAAACCAACCCGGTTCACACCGGGTGAGAACATGCCAACCAGATCACCGCCGATATGACCGCAGGGTTTCAAAAGCAAACTGACAGTGGAAGACCCAAAATCGCGCGACAACTCAGGAACGAGCGATTCCTGGATTTTGCGTGCCTGCATCAGATCCTTGTCGATAGCATCATAAACGCGCTGCAGCTCGTCCAGCGTATCCGACACAATCCGGTTTTTCTCTGACAGTTCGCGCTGCATCCGAAGGATACGTTCGCCGGCAGAAATGCGGGCGCGCAGCTCATCAGAGCTGACCGGCTTGGTCAGAAAATCATCGGCCCCCGCATCGAGCCCCTCTGCGACTTCGTTCTTTTCTGATTTCGAAGTCAGCAGGATAAAATAGCTATAATTGTCTTTAGATTGTTCCCGGAAGGCGCGGCAAAATTCCAGCCCGTTCATCCCGGGCATCATCCAGTCACTGAGAATCAGGTCAGGTGGATCCGCCAGGCAGATCTCCATCGCGGCTTCGCCACTCTCGGCCTCCACGACTTCAAAACCCCATTTTTTGAGGGAAGCAACGAGGATACGTCGCTGCAAGCGGCTGTCATCGACCACCAGAACACGGCGGATCGATGAATCTTGCCCATCTTGGCTTATCTCGATCGAACTATCTGGCAACACCGAGTGAACCCCACAAAAAACGGCGCGAAATACCTTGTACACCTGCGACTATCGCGCATTCCACTTAACAGGAGGTGAAGTTTAGCTAAGATGCCCCTATCCTCCCGTTCACCTGTAATTTACTGATTTATAGGTAAAGCAATCGTAAAACGCGATGTCAAAACAAGGTTTATACAATGATTGATTGGTCACGTGTCAAAGAGCTCCAGGATGAAGTCGGGGCAGAAGACTTCGGCGAAGTTGTAGAGATCTTTCTGGAAGAAGTCGAAGGTGTAATCGAAAAACTTGAAACCACTGACCGGTCCGGGTTGGAGCAGGATCTGCACTTCCTGAAAGGCAGCGCACTCAACCTCGGCTTTGAGCACTTCTCCTCCCTATGCCAGGAAGGCGAACGCATGTCGGCGCAGGGTCAGGCGGCTGCCGTCAATGTCCCCGAAATCATCGCAAGCTATCAGGGCTCCAAGACAGAGTTTCTGCGCGATCAGGCCAGCCACCTCTGATTTCACGACCTCTGATTAAACGACGGCACGGGTTCGTCAGATCACGAACTGTGCCAGCGTCTCATCCTTGGTGATATCCGTATAGGCAAAGCCCGCCGCGTCCAGGCGGGCATATAGATCCGCGAAATTCTCTGGCCGCTTGGTTTCAATCCCGATCAGCACAGAGCCAAAATTGCGGGCGGATTTTTTCATGTATTCAAAACGGGCGATGTCGTCATCCGGGCCCAGAATCCCCAAGAACTCCTTCAGGGCGCCGGGACGCTGCGGCAGACGCAGCAGAAAGTACTTCTTCAGGCCCATGTAGCGCTGCGCACGTTCCTTGACCTCTGGCAGACGCTCGAAATCGAAATTCCCCCCCGAGGTCAGGCAAACCACCGTCTTGCCGCGGATCCAGGACCGCACATCCTTGAGCGCTTCGATCGCCAGCGCCCCCGCAGGTTCCAGAACAACGCCTTCAACGTTGAGCATTTCCAGCATGGTGGTGCAGATGCGATCCTCATCAATCGACAAAACATCCGGCAAAGGGACATCCTTGAGGATCTCAAAGGGTTGCGCGCCAATCCGGCCCACCGCAGCCCCATCCACAAAGGTATCGACATGATCAAGCGCAACTGGCGCACCCGAAGCCAGGGCTGCCCGCAGGCAGGCCCCTCCGGAGGGCTCCGCAAACAGGCAGTGGACCCGATCACCAAACCAGCGCTTCACACCAGACGACATACCGCCGCCACCAACAGGCAGGATCACGTGATCCGGCGCATGACCCAACTGGGCTTCGATTTCCACCGCGATAGAAGATTGCCCCTCGATCACGTCTGCATCGTCAAAGGGCGACAGGAAATGACCGCCCTCTTCTGCGCTCCATTGCTGCGCCGCGGCCAGCGTGTCGTCAAAATAGTCTCCGACCAAATGGATCTCGACGCTATCGCCGCCAAACATGCGGGTCTTTTGAATCTTCTGCTGGGGGGTTGTCACCGGCATGAAAATCACGCCCCGCTTGCCCAGCTCCCGGCACATATAGGCCATGCCCTGCGCATGATTCCCGGCCGACGCACAGACGAAGAGATCCTGATCCGGCTGTTTGCGCATCGCGTTGAACGCACCTCGGATCTTATAGGAGCGCACAGGGCTCAGATCCTCGCGTTTCAGATAAATCTCCGCACCGAACCGGTCTGACAGCAACGCATTTCGTTGCAGCGGTGTTGTGGGAAACACATCGCGCATGGCCTGTTCTGCAGCGCGGGCCTGGGTCGTAAAATCACTCATATCACTTGAGTGACCCAACCCCGCCCCCAAGGCAAGGGGGCAGGGTCAAAGCATACTGAAGAATACCGCCGATCAGATCGGCCGTTTCTCGACGTAGTAGCCGTAAAGGGTCGTCAAAACGCTGATGCTCAGAACCCCTTGGAACAGACCAAACACAATCTGAAAAACAGCGGCCAACGCGACAAGATCACCCATGAGATACAGGATCAACTCCGCGATCAGCTGCAGGCCGATGAGACAGGAGCTGAGGATAAACAGGGTGCCAAACGCACCCTCGGTTTTCTGCAGGGATTGGCTCAAGCCCAGTCGCTGCCCCAATGCCGCCGCAGGCAAAATCAAAATAAGCCGATACATGAACACAAGCACAACAAGCGCAAGGCCCAGGACCAACGCCACGCCAAACAACTCCATCCCGCTTATCAAAGGTACAGAAACAAGCCCCAGAACCCCGAAAACGGCAATGCCCACCAGCATCAATTTAAGCAAGCCAAGCAGATAGGCTCCGATGCGGCGCATGTGAACGGCCGGGATCCAGCCCTTGGGGTACTCCTCCAGCAGAACGTACCGGTGCCACGAAACCGTCCCCCAACACGTCAGCGCCATTGCGACACCCCCGATCGCAGCGATACGCCACATCAGAGGCGCGATACCCGACGCCACGTCCAAGGTGCCGTTGAACAGATAGCGAACCATCAGATAAACGATCGCAGCGGTTAATATCGTCGGTAATAGAAAGATCCGCAGCAACTGTGGAATGTTGTGAAGAACCATGTTCACAGAGTGGATAAATAGCTTCCAGCCGATCACTGTCATCTTGCTCCAAATACTACGTCAGTCAATCATCGCGACCATAATGTCAAAGTCCCGGTTCCGATATGGGGAAAACCTTGCCCTTCCGGTAAAAACCGGATAGGCCGCTGGCGTTCTGATCAAGAGGAAATCCCATGTCCGCGCCCAAGAAAGTTGTGCTGGCCTACTCCGGCGGCCTTGATACATCGATCATCCTGAAATGGCTGCAGACCGAATACGGCTGCGAGGTTGTCACCTTTACGGCCGATCTCGGCCAGGGCGAGGAACTGGACCCGGCCCGCAAAAAGGCAGAGATGCTCGGGATCAAACCCGAAAACATCTACATCGAAGACGTCCGCGAAGAATTTGTGCGCGATTTCGTATTCCCGATGTTCCGTGGCAACGCTCTTTATGAGGGCGAGTATCTGCTCGGCACCTCCATTGCGCGCCCGCTGATCTCCAAACGTCTGGTGGAAATCGCCGCTGAAACCGGTGCTGACGCTGTTGCACACGGTGCCACCGGCAAAGGCAACGACCAGGTGCGTTTCGAACTGGCCGCTTATGCGCTGAACCCCGACATCAAGGTCATCGCGCCCTGGCGCGAATGGGATCTCTCCAGCCGGACCAAGCTGATCGAGTTTGCTGAACAACATCAGATTCCGATCGCCAAGGACAAGCGCGGCGAAGCACCCTTCTCGGTTGATGCGAACCTCCTGCACACCTCGTCCGAAGGCAAGGTTCTGGAAGATCCCGCAGAACAGGCACCGGATTACGTCTACCAGCGCACGGTCAACCCCGAGGACGCACCGGACACCCCCGAAATCATCACCGTTGGCTTTGAAAAAGGCGACGCCGTATCGATCAACGGCGAGGCAATGAGCCCTGCAACCATTCTGACGGCTCTGAACGAATACGGTCGCAAGCATGGCATCGGCCGTCTTGATTTCGTGGAAAATCGCTTTGTCGGCATGAAGTCCCGCGGCATCTACGAAACGCCCGGTGGCACCATCCTTCTGCAGGCGCACCGTGGCATTGAACAGATCACTCTGGACAGTGGCGCAGGTCACCTGAAGGATTCGATCATGCCGCGCTATGCAGAGCTGATCTACAACGGTTTCTGGTACAGCCCGGAACGTGAGATGCTGCAGGCACTGATCGACAAGAGCCAAGAGCATGTAACCGGCACCGTCACCCTGAAGCTCTACAAGGGCTCTGTCTTTGTGGTGGCGCGCGATTCCGAACATTCGCTCTACTCCGAGGCACATGTGACATTCGAAGAAGATGCAGGCGCCTATAACCAGGAAGACGCCGCTGGCTTCATCCAGCTGAACGCGCTGCGCTTGAAGCTTCTGGCTGCTCGTGACCGTCGCCTGAAAAAATGAGCGACTACGACGATATCGACAGCGACTTCGAAGATGATTTCGCAGAAGAGCTCGAGATGTTCGTCGAGGCTCAGGACACCGTCTGGGCGGATGTTCTGAGTGAACTGAAAAACGGTAAAAAGACGAGCCACTGGATGTGGTTCGTCTTTCCCCAACTGGCCGAACTCGGCCAATCGCATATGGCGCAGCTCTACGGTATTGAAGACCTGGCCGAAGCCAAAGCCTACCTTGAACACGAACTATTGCGCACCCGTCTGGTTGAGGTAACCGACCTGATGCTGTCTCACGCAGACAAAGGGGCCGATGCCATCCTTGGCACCACGGACGCAAAAAAACTGCGCTCTTCCATGACGTTGTTTGCAGCCGTCCCTGACGCCCCAAGGCAATTCTCGACAATTCTTGCAACCTTCTATGATGGCAAGCCCTGTCCACTGACACTCAAAGCCCTGGCCTGATCAGCTGCGCCCCCCTCTGCGCAGTCCCTCCGATCCGCTCTGGTGCCAGTAACGGCGCGTTTTTGGCAGCCTCCCCTTGGGTCACCCTTGCCCGACAGTCTCCGCCTGCCTAACCCTCGGCGTCATGCAGATGGCACATCCGGGGGAGGACACATGCCACTTCAATCATTGGCCAATGGCATTCAGGACGGGCTCCAAGGCAAGAGCTTTGACGGCAGCCTGAAATTCGACTGTGGCAACGACGGCGTGATCGTCCTTGCCGATGGCACGGCCAGCACCACGGATCGCGACACCGATTGCACCATTCGCATCAGCACCGATAACCTGAAAAAACTGCTGACCGGAAAACTCAACCCCATGACAGGTGTCATGATGGGCAAGTTGAAAATCTCTGGCGACATGGGTGTCGCCATGAAACTGGGCAAGCTGATCGGCTGACCTGCCCGTCATCTTTCTCCAAATACTCCGGGGGTGAACGCCGCAGGCGTGAGGGGGCAGCGCCCCCTGCCTCTCAGATCTTGACGGCTTTCAGGCGCTCGTAAAACGGCAGGGCGTCTTCCAGCACCGACTGAAGATGCCCCGGCACCTCCGGCAGCGGCCCCTCAGGTCCAGCGAACCCGGTTGATTGCCAGACCGCGCCATACCAATGCGCGGCCCAAACACCGTCATCCTTGTGCCCCCCCTGCGGCCAGCTGAGCATTTTTGGCGAAAAGGGCACGCCAATCGCATCACACAACTGTTCCAGTTTCCCAGCCGGATCCTCGCGAATGTCATGGCTGTCGATCACAACGGGCTTCTGCCCCCAGCTTGCCACCAGATCAAACAGCTCTGCCTGCTGACGAAATCCGATATCCTCTAACGTCGGATTCTCCCGTTTCGCGCCGTAGGATGCGATAACACGGGCGGGATGGCGGATCAGAAAGACATTCGTCACCTCTCGCATCCAGTCCCGCGGCACACCATCAATCATGTGCTGCGTCATGTGCTTTTGATAGTAAAACGGCTTTGCTGCGGGAACCGGGCCCAATAGGGCTGCGGCGACTTTTTCCGGGTCCTGGGGCTGGCTGTCCAGCACCTCGGCCCGCATGGGATGGTCCAGTCCCGTCATCGCCAGATAAGCCGCATAATACGGCTCATCCACAACCGCGCAGTCGCCCCGGTTGCCAAAGGCGTACATCATCGCCGTCGAGAGGTTGCGCGGCCCTGACCACATGGCAATTCGCATCAGGCACACTCCTGCGCGATCAGATCCTTGTACAACCCTCGGATCCGCTCTGTCATCGGGCCCATCTGACCATCACCGATCTGGCGGCCGTCAATTTCTCCCACGGGCGTCTGCGCCCCAAACGTGCCCGTCAGAAACGCCTCGTCAGCGCCATATGTATCGACAAGGGAATAGTTCCGTTCAAACACCGGGATATCGTTGGCACGACACAGATCGATCACCTTTTGCCGGGTGATCCCGTTCATGCAGTAATCACCGGTCGAGGTCCAAACTTCCCCTTTGCGGACGATGAAGAAGTTACAGGCGTTGGTCGTATTCACAAACCCATTCACATCCAGCATCAGACCTTCATCAGCACCGGCTTTCTCAGCGGCGATACAGGCAAGAATGCAGTTCAGTTTGGAGTGTGAGTTCAGCTTGGGATCCTGCGTCATCGGCAGGCCCCGCAGATGCGGCACCGTCGCAAGACGGATCGGCCGCGGCAGGTTCGGGCGGGAATGTTCCATGATAATGGTGAACGTCGGCCCCTGCTGCGACAGCGAAGGATGTTGGAAGGGCCGCGTTTTCACACCCCGCGTCACCATCAGTCGAGCATGGGCATCTGTGGTCATGTTGTTTGCGGCCTGCGTGTCCAGGATCGCCTGCATTACCTCGTCCCGGCTCTTGCCAATATCCAGATCAATCGCCTTGGCCGCTTCAAACAGCCGATCCAGATGCTCTCCCACAAACGCCCAGGTTCCATTGTAGAGCCTCAGGCCCTCCCAGACTCCATCGCCAAGCATGAAACCGCTGTCATAGACACTGACTTTCGCTTCTGCCTTGGGGACGATTTCGCCGTTCAGATAGATCAGGATATCTTCGTTCCGCTGATCTTCCTGCGCCTGATGCGTGCTCATTTTTTCGCTCATGGGGTCCTCCTGTGGCGGCACGCTAGAAGGATTGGATCCAATTTCCAAGCGGTAACTTCCCCTCACCCATCCTCACCTATCCGTGACAAACGATGACACCGCATTGAGACTCGCGTCCCTTGGGGTCAGGGTAGCGTTGAATGGAGGACAAGATGCGTTCCAAAGATACCGTGAAACCGATTTTCCTGACCCTTTTCATGCTGCTCGCAGCCGCACTCAAGGGGCATGAGGCCCACGCACAGACCACAGAAACCCTGACTGTCGCTGGCGGGTGTTTCTGGTGTGTAGAAAGCGACTTCGAAGGCGTTGATGGCGTGCGCTCTGTTATTTCCGGCTACACTGGCGGCACAACCGAGTCCCCGACCTATAAACAGGTGACTGGCGGTGGCACCGGCCATTATGAGGCGGTCCAGATCCATTTTGATCCCACACAGGTCACCCGCGCACACCTGATGAACCTCTTTCTGCGATCCGTTGACCCAACAGACCCTGGTGGTCAGTTCTGTGACCGTGGCGACAGCTACCGTACCGCCATATTCGTCTCTAACAAGGGCGAAAAGTCTCTGGCCGAAGCTGCAAAGGCTCAGGCGCAAGCGGATCTTGGGCAGCCCATCGTGACCCCAATTCTGAACGCAGGCCGGTTTTATCCGGCAGAGGCCTATCACCAGGACTACTACAAGGGTACAAAACTGGTTTTCACCCGCTTTGGTCCGAAACGCCAGTCAGAGGCCTACAAACGCTATCGCGCAGCCTGCGGACGTGATGCGCGCGTTGCGCAGCTTTGGGGCGATGCCGCACCTTTTGCCAAGGGGCACTAAGAGTGCCCGGAACAGAAACAGAAAGGGCGCGGTAAACCCGCGCCCTTTTTGGTGTGTTCATGCTGGGTTTTGGCTCTGCGTCAGAACGTTGCGTCCTGGACCTCTTTCAGATCAGGGATTACATCTGCGGTCCCCTTGCGCGTTACCATCAGCGCCGCTGCACGGTTTGCCTGGGCCAACGCTTGCGCCATCGGCAACCCCCGATCCAACGAGGCAAGCACATAGCCCGTAAAAGTATCGCCTGCGCCGGTTGTATCCACTGGCGTCACCTTATGGGCCGCAACCTCCTGCATCGTGCCCGCCTTTGTGTCGTAGTGGCGCGCACCCTTTGACCCAAGGGTCACGATGACATCTGCCACGCCCAGCGCATCAGCTGTCTTGCCTGTCGCCTGCTGAAGCTGCTCTGCCTCGACCTCATTGAGAAACAGATAATCGAGATAGGGCAAAACCGCCTGCACCGCTTCAGCATCAAATGGCGCCGCTGCATAGGCGACCTTCAGCCCCAAGTCCCGTCCCATCCGGGCCGCCTCGGCCTGCATGTTTGTTTCGTTCTGCATAACCAGAATGTCCCCGGCACTGGCACTGGACAAGGCGGCGCCGACCTGATCCTCGGTGATCTGACGGTTCGCGCCGGGAAACAGGATGATCTGGTTTTCACCGCTGGGATCAACAGCGATGATCGCGTGACCGGTCGGCACATCAAGCCGCGCGATATGGCGTGTATCCACGCCATATTCCAACATCCGCGTGACTGCCCAGGCCCCTTCGGGACCAATCGCCCCAAGGTGGCAGACATGACTGCCTGCGCGGGCGGCTGCGACCGACATATTCGCACCCTTCCCGCCCAGAAACTGCTCCAACCCATCCGCAGCGAGGGTTTCCCCCGGCTGCGGCATATGCGGCAGTGCATAGATCATGTCGGCATTGATAGAGCCCAGATTCCAGATTGCCATCAGTTCACCCGATATTGCAGGCGGCCAGAACCGCCATGTTCAGAATGTCATTTGCGGTCGACGTGGTAGAGCAGATCTGGATCGGCTTATCGACCCCTGACAAGATCGGGCCAACTACGGTCGCACCGCCCATTTCCTGCATCAGCTTGACCGAAATCGACGCTGAGTGGCGGGCTGGAACAATCAAAATATTGGCCGGACCGGTCAGGCGCTGGAACGGATATGCTTCCTGCGCCTTGGCATTCAATGCCACATCCACCGTCATCTCGCCTTCATATTCGAAATCAACGCCGCGCTGATCAAGCACGGTGGGCGCGATATGCATCTTTTCGGCCCGTTCAGAT
This sequence comes from Phaeobacter italicus, assembly GCF_019801785.1. Taxonomy (NCBI): domain Bacteria; kingdom Pseudomonadati; phylum Pseudomonadota; class Alphaproteobacteria; order Rhodobacterales; family Roseobacteraceae; genus Phaeobacter; species Phaeobacter italicus. The sequence continues at coordinate 127,483 of NZ_JAHVIJ010000005.1, forward strand.
ACCGGATACCCAAAGGTCGAGAAGCTGACAAAAGCCACGCGAGGCTCAAGCCCCATGTGGCGGGCAACACCGGCGGCATGTTCAGCAATATTGGCCAGATCATTCTCATCCGGCCATTCGTGAACCAGCGTATCCCCGATCAACACGATACGGCCATTGTGCAGCAGCGCTGTCACGCCTGCAGATCCGTTATCGGCGTCGGCGTCAAAGACGTGGTTGATCCGATCCAAAACATGCGCCGACTTGCGGGTTGCACCAGTGACCAGACCATCCCCATGACCATGCGCCAGCATCAAGGCAGAGAACACGTGCCTGTCACGACCGACCAGGCGGTGAATGTCCTTTCGGTCAAACCCTTTGCGGTTCAGCCGGTTATAGAGAAAGTCCTTGTAGGTCTCGAAATGCTGGGTATTCGCAGCATTGACGATCTCCAGCTCGCGCACGGCATCCCCCATGCCGGCGGCATCCAGTTTGCTGCGCACATCATCCGGACGCCCCACAACCAGCGCCTTACCAAAACCAGAGCGCTGATACATCACCGCCGCGCGCAGAACACGAGGATCATCTCCTTCGGCAAAAATCATCCGCGACTGCGCTGCCCGAGCACGGGCATTCAGGCCCCGCAGAACCGACTGCGTCGGATCCATCCGTCCCCGCAGACCATGTTCATAGGCATCCATATCGATGATTGGACGACGCGCAACGCCAGTGTCCATTCCCGCCTTGGCAACGGCCGGCGGGATGCGATGGATCAGACGTGGGTCAAACGGGGTCGGGATGATGTAGTCCCGCCCAAAGGACAGGGATTTGCCATAGGCAAGCGCCACCTCATCCGGAACATCCTCACGCGCAAGACGCGCCAGCGCATGGGCACAGGCAATCTTCATCTCGTCGTTGATGGCGCGGGCATGGATATCCAGTGCCCCCCGGAACAAATAGGGAAAGCCCAGAACGTTGTTGACCTGGTTCGGATAATCCGACCGGCCGGTGGCCACGATGGCGTCAACGCGCACTTCATGCGCTTCTTCCGGGGTGATCTCCGGATCGGGGTTGGCCATGGCAAAGATCACCGGATTGTCGGCCATGGATTTCACCATGTCCTGCGTAACCGCCCCTTTGACCGAAACGCCAAGGAACACATCGGCATCCTTCATCGCCTCTTCCAGCGTGCGCAGCTCAGTCTTGACAGCATGGGCTGATTTCCACTGGTTCATACCCTCGGTACGGCCCTGGAAAATCACCCCTTTGGTGTCACAGACGATGCAATTCTCATGCCGGGCGCCCATCGCTTTCAGCAATTCAATGCAGGCAATGCCGGCGGCCCCCGCACCATTGAGAACGATCTTCACATCCTCAATCTTCTTGCCGGAAATATGCAGCGCGTTGATCAAACCCGCCGCACAGATCACAGCAGTGCCGTGCTGGTCGTCATGGAAGACAGGAATATCCATCTCTTCCTTGAGACGCTGTTCAATGATGAAACATTCAGGCGCCTTGATATCCTCAAGATTGATGCCGCCAAACGTCGGACCCATCAAGCGCACGGCTTTGATGAACTCATCCGGATCCTCGGTATCCAGCTCAACATCGATGGAATTCACATCGGCAAACCGCTTGAACAGGACAGATTTGCCCTCCATCACCGGTTTGGAGCCCAGCGCCCCCAAATTGCCAAGACCCAGAACAGCTGTCCCGTTGGAGATCACCGCAACCAGGTTGCCCTTGTTGGTGTAATCATAGGCTGTTTCGGGGTTTTCCGCGATCGCTTCGCAGGGGACGGCAACACCCGGGGAATAGGCAAGCGACAGATCGCGCTGCGTGGTCATGGGGACCGTCGCATTGATCTCCCATTTGCCGGGTGTTGGCTCCAGGTGGAAGGCAAGCGCCTCTTCGTTGGTAATCTTGGCTTTGGGCATCGGGGGTGGTGTCCTCTCTCTCTCCCAAGCGTCATAGCCCAGCGCGCGATCCTTCTCAACGAAGTTGCGTTTTCACCTTTCGTCGCAGTCGCCTGATTTGTAAGGTCGCGCCAATCAAATCCCCCACAAACGGAGCCGAACTTTGTCCACAGTCACGCCCATGATGGCCCAATACCTCGACATCAAGGCGCAGTACCCGGATGCTCTCCTGTTTTATCGCATGGGCGATTTCTACGAGATGTTCTTTGAGGACGCCGTAAACGCTGCCGAAGCACTGGACATCGCGCTGACCAAACGGGGCAAGCACGATGGCAATGACATCCCGATGTGTGGCGTGCCCGTTCATTCCGCCGAAGGCTATCTGCTGACCCTGATCCGAAAAGGATTTCGCGTCGCAGTTGGCGAGCAGCTGGAAAGCCCGGCTGAAGCCAAGAAACGTGGATCCAAATCGGTTGTGAAACGCGATGTGGTGCGGCTGGTCACCCCCGGCACCATCACCGAGGATTCCCTGCTGGAGGCCCGGCGGCACAACTTTCTCACGGCCTATTGCGAACTGCGCGATGAGGCGGCGATTGCCTGGGCAGATATTTCAACCGGTGCGTTCCACGTGATGCCTATCGCCCGCGTCCGTGTCTCACCCGAACTCGCCCGCCTCGCCCCGTCAGAGCTCTTGGTGCCGGACGGCCCTTGTCTCGACCAGCTGCGCCCAATCGCAGACGATCACCAGATCCCGCTCACACCACTGGCGAAATCCAGCTTTGACAGCACCGCAGCCGAGAAACGGGTCTGCGAGCTGTTCAAAGTGTCGACCCTCGAAGCGTTTGGCACCTTCAGCCGTGCTGAAATTTCCGCCATGGGTGCCGTGATCGACTATCTTGAGATCACCCAGAAAGGCAAACTGCCACTGCTCCAGCCCCCAGTACAGGAAGCCGAAGACCGCGTGGTGCAGATCGATGCAGCCACCCGTCGCAATCTGGAACTGACCAGATCCCTTAGCGGAGGTCGGACCGGCTCGCTGTTGTCGGTTGTGGATCGGACGGTCACGCCGGCCGGCGCGCGGCTTTTGGAGCAACGTCTCTCCAGCCCTTCCCGAAATCTGGATGTCATCCAGACCCGGCTGGCAGCGCTCGACTTTGCAGTAGAGCAGACCCAGCTCTCCTCTGATCTGCGCGCGGCGCTTCGCAAAACACCTGATCTTGATCGCGCGTTGTCGCGCCTCGCCCTGGAACGCGGTGGACCCCGCGATCTTGCAGCCGTGCGCAACACATTGATCCAGGCCGAGGCGATCTCTGACCTCTGCTCGGGTCAGAACATGCCGCCCCTTTTGCACGAGGCACTGACCGCGCTGACCGGTTTCGACGCGCTCCTGCCGCTGCTTGATGCAGCCCTGATCGCAGAGCCACCACTCTTGGCCCGCGATGGCGGTTTCATCGCAGAAGGCTACGACAGCGAGTTGGACGAGGCCCGCACCCTGCGCGACGAAGGCCGATCCGTGATTGCAGCACTGCAAAAGAAATACTCTGATCACACCGGCATCACCTCTTTGAAGATCAAGCACAACAACGTGCTGGGCTACTTCATCGAAACCACCGCCACACATGCTGAAAAAATGCTCTCTGCTCCTCTGTCAGAGACATATATCCACCGTCAGACCACGGCGAACCAGGTGCGTTTCACCACCGTAGAGCTGAGCGAGATCGAAACCCGGATCCTCAATGCTGGCAATCTCGCGCTTGAGATTGAAAAAAGGCTCTACACAAGGCTTTCAGACGCTATTCTGGCCGAAGCGGGGGCTCTGAACGGGGCGGCGCGCGGATTGGCAGAACTGGATCTCGTTACGGCATTGGCTGATCTCGCCCGCGGTGAAAACTGGCAACGCCCGACTGTCGACAATTCCCGTGCCTTTGACATCACCGGTGGCCGCCATCCAGTCGTGGAACAGGCGCTGCGCCAGCAGGGCGGCAACGCATTCGTGGCAAATGATTGTGGCCTGACCGCCAATGACGGTGCGGCCGCCGTCTGGCTGCTGACCGGTCCCAACATGGCTGGTAAATCGACCTTTCTGCGCCAGAACGCCCTGATCGCGCTTTTGGCTCAGATGGGCAGCTACGTTCCCGCCGACAAGGCCCATATCGGACTCATCAGCCAGCTGTTCAGCCGCGTTGGCGCCTCTGATGACCTTGCCCGCGGACGGTCGACCTTCATGGTCGAAATGGTGGAAACCGCTGCAATTCTCAATCAGGCAGATGATCGGGCCTTGGTTATTCTCGACGAGATCGGCCGTGGTACGGCCACCTACGACGGTCTGTCCATCGCTTGGGCAACGCTCGAACACCTGCACGAAGTCAACCGCGCGCGGGCCTTGTTTGCGACCCACTACCACGAACTGACCCAGCTCGCCGGCAAACTCGCCGGCGTGGAAAACGCCACCGTATCCGTCAAGGAATGGGAGGGCGAGGTGATCTTCCTCCACGAGGTCAAGAAGGGCGCCGCAGATCGGTCCTACGGGGTGCAGGTCGCCCAGCTCGCCGGCCTCCCCGCCAGCGTCGTCGCCAGAGCGCGCGATGTGCTCGACATGCTGGAAGAAGGAAGCCGCAGCGGCGGTGGAAAAATCCAGATCGACGATTTGCCATTGTTTGCTGCCGCACCTGCGCCACAGCCTCGTCCGGCGGCAGGCCCCTCTCCCGTGGAAGAGCTGTTGTCGGAAATCCACCCGGATGACCTGTCCCCGCGCGAAGCCCTGGAAGCCCTATACCGGCTCAAGGAAGCGATCGACTAATCCACGTTTGACACGAAAAAGCGGCCCCCCAATGATTTCGGGAGGCCGCCTGTCATCTTTCCATAAATACTCGCGCCGCAGGCATGGGCCATCAGGCCCATCTGCTACATCGATCAGCTTGCCGGGGTCGAGGACACGCCGACCTGCGCCGGGCGCAGCAAACGGTCGTGCAGCATGAACCCTTCGGCCGAAACCTGAATGATGTCGCCGGCTTTGGTGCCTGGCACCGGGGCTTCGAACATGGCCTCGTGAACCTGAGGGTCGAATTTGTCACCAACTTCCGGTGCGATCACCTGCATGCCGTGCTTTTCGAACACACCCAACAGGGCGCGCATGGTCAGCTCGACACCTTCGATCAGCGCGGCAGAAACTTCGCGCTGTTCATCGGTGGCGGCCTCAACCGCGCGTTTCATGTTGTCATAGACCGGCAGCATGTCGCGTGCCAATTTGGAGCCACCGTATTGCTCTGCTTCACGGCGGGCCTTGTCGCCACGCTTGCGGGCATTTTCCGCATCGGCAAGCGCGCGCATGAAACGGTCTTTCAGCTCATCGCGCTCGGCACGCAGGCTGTCCAGCTCCAGCGCGACATCGTCGAATTCTTCAGTCTGCGCAGAGAGCTCTTCTGCTTCGGCTTCTGTGATGTCGTCCAAAAAATCGTCGTTCTTGGGCTCTGCCATATTTCACCTCTAACTCCGGTCGGAAAGCAGCTTCCCGACCAGTTGCGCCGTATAGTCCACAATCGGCACGATCCGGCCGTAATTCAGGCGGGTCGGGCCAATCACGCCCACCGCACCAATGATCTTTCGATCCGCGTTCATATAGGGAGAGACCACCAAAGAGGAACCCGAAAGTGAAAAAAGTTTGTTCTCTGAGCCGATAAAAATGCGCACACCTTCGCCATCTTCGGTCAGCTGAAGAAACTCTTCGATATCCCGCTTGCGTTCCAGATCGTCAAACAGGTTCCGGATGCGGTCCAACTCTTCTGCGGCGCCTGCTTCGGCAAGCAGATTCGCCCGTCCCCGCACAATCAGACGCGCAGCATCTGTTCCCTCATCCTCCCAAGCGGCAAGACCACTCTCGATCATTTCACGGGCAAGACCGTCGATCTGCTGCTGGCGCGCCTTGATTTCTTCCTGAATGACGCCGCGCACATCACTAAGGGTGCGCCCCTCGATCAGCGCGTTCAGAAAGTTCGCTGCCTCACGCATAGAGCTGGGTGTCTGACCTGGTGGCGGCTTGAACAGCCGGTTTTCCACATGGCCGTCGGAAAACACCAGGACGACCAGCGCCCGATCATGGCCCAGGGTGACGAACTCGATATGCCGGATCTCAGCCTCGTGTTTCGGGGTCAGAACGAGGGAGGCGCCCTGTGTCACGCCGGACAAGGCGGCGCCAACACGATCCAACATGCTGCCAACACCGGACGTGTTTCCGCCCATCGTCTCGTCTATTTTCTGGCGGTCCTGCACGTTAAGATCGCCGACCTCCAGCAAGCCGTCCACGAACATCCGCAGCCCCATCTGCGTTGGCACGCGCCCGGCGCTGGTATGAGGACTGTTCAGCAGGCCAAGATACTCCAGATCCTGCATCACATTGCGCACGGTTGCTGCGCTCACCTTCTCGTTCAGGGAACGTGTCAGCGTACGGCTGCCAACCGGGTCGCCATTTTCCAGATAGGACTCAACAACCGCGCGAAACACATCCCGCGAGCGGTCATTCAGGTCCTTGAGGATATCGGTCGTGTTGCTCATCGGCCTATATTTGTGGTCATCCGTCAGGTTCTGCAAGGGATCACGTCCCGCCCCGTTCCCCGTCATTAAAGAGCGCAGGACCAAAAGGTCAATCTTGCTTGCATCGCCATCCCTGCGGACGCTATCCCGATGGGTAAGCAAACAAAGGATGACCAATGCGACCCTCTGGACGAGATCTGAACCAAATGCGCGCCGTTTCCATCGAAACAGGCTTCACCAAACACGCCGAGGGATCCTGTCTGATCAAGATGGGTGACACCCACGTTCTGTGTACCGCCACCATCGAAGATCGTGTCCCCCCCTTTATCAAGGGCACCGGGCTTGGCTGGGTCACCGCAGAATACGGCATGCTGCCGCGCGCAACCAACACCCGAATGCGCCGCGAGGCCGCGATGGGCAAACAAGGTGGGCGCACCGTGGAAATTCAGCGCCTGATCGGCCGTGCGCTGCGTGCGGGTGTTGACCGTGTCGCCCTTGGTGAACGTCAGATCAGCATCGACTGTGATGTTCTTCAGGCCGACGGTGGCACCCGTTGTGCATCGATCACTGGTGGTTGGGTTGCGCTGCGCCTCGCGGTGAACAAGTTGATGAAAGCCGGCGACGTGACCATCGATCCGCTGGTTGATCCGGTTGCCGCTGTCTCTTGCGGAATTTATGCCGGCCAGCCAGTTCTTGATCTCGACTATCCTGAAGACTCCGAAGCGGGGGTTGATGGAAACTTCATCATGACGGGATCGGGCAAACTGATCGAAGTCCAGATGTCTGCAGAAGGCTCTGTCTTCAGCCGCGATCAGATGAACGAACTGATGGATCTGGCAACCAAAGGAACCGCCGAGCTGGCCGAAATCCAGAAGGCCGCGTGCGCATGACCCGCAAGTTTGAGGGAGATCGGCTGCTGGTCGCGACCCACAACAAGGGCAAACTGGAGGAGATGACTCATCTCCTCCAACCCTTTGGAGTGACGGTTGTTGGTGCGGGTGAAATGAACCTGCCCGAGCCAGAAGAAACCGAAGATACCTTTGTCGGCAACGCACGTATCAAGGCCCACGCAGCGGCAAAGGCAACCGGACTGCCGGCGCTGTCGGATGACTCTGGCATCACCATAGATGCCCTGGATGGCGCCCCCGGCGTCTATACTGCTGACTGGGCAGAAACGGGCAATGGTCGGGATTTCATGATGGCCATGACTCGCGCCCATACCGAGCTTGAAGCCAAGAACGCACCCTACCCGCGCCGCGCACAATTTCGCTGTACGCTCGTCCTTGCGTGGCCCGATGGCCATGACGAAGTGTTCGAAGGCGTGATGCCTGGACAGCTTGTTTGGCCCATTCGTGGAAAAGATGGGTTTGGCTACGATCCGATGTTCCAGCCCGACGGTCATGAACAGACCTGCGCGGAAATGGATCGCTGGGAAAAGAACAAGATCAGCCACCGTGGTCAGGCAGTGGCAAAATTCGTCGAGGCCTGTTTCGGTGGATGATTGGCGCAACGGGGGATTTGGGCTTTATGTGCACTGGCCGTTTTGTCAGGCCAAATGCCCCTATTGCGATTTCAATAGCCACGTCACAGCCCGGATAGACCAGTCAAAATGGGCCGAAGCTTACCGCCGGGAACTGCTCCGTGCCGCACCCCAGCTGTCTGGCCGGGTGCTGAACACGATTTTCTTTGGCGGTGGCACCCCTTCCCTCATGCATCCCGACACAGTTGCGACTGTCATCGACACTGCACGGGAAATATGGCCTTTTTCCAATGACATAGAGATATCACTTGAAGCAAATCCGACCTCTGTCGAGGCTGGTCGCTTTGTGGGTTATCGGGATGCCGGCGTAAACCGGATCTCTATGGGTGTTCAGGCCTTGAACGATGATGATCTGCGCCGACTGGGCCGAATGCACAGTGTCTCAGAGGCGCGCGCAGCCTTTGATGTGGCTCGAAACTGCTTTGATAGGGTCAGTTTTGACCTGATTTACGCCCGCCAGGGTCAGACGATCGAGACCTGGAAAGCTGAGCTAAATGATGCCCTTTCGATGGCGATCGATCATCTGTCCCTGTATCAACTGACAATCGAAGCTGGCACCGCCTTTGGAGATCGCTACGAACGCGGCACCCTGCGAGATCTGCCAAGCGACGACAATGCAGCAGACATGTATCTGGCGACGCAAGAGATCTGCGAAGCACATGGCCTCCCCGCTTATGAAGTTTCCAACCATGCACGTCCCGGCGCGGAATCTCGCCACAACCTGATCTACTGGCGATATGGTGATTACTTCGGGGTTGGCCCCGGCGCTCACGGCCGTCTGACCTTGGGCGGAAACCGCTACGCGACCGAAACCTACCTCCAACCTGGCGCCTGGATGGAGGCTGTCACCTCGGGGAGTGGCGAGGCACAGCGCACCCTGCTGTCAAAGGACGATGCCAGCGCCGAATTCCTCATGATGGGGATGCGACTGGTTGAAGGACTGGATATGGGTCGTTACCGCAATATATCGGGGAAAGACCTACCTGCAGACCGAATTGCGCATCTGGTGGACATCGGTATGGTCGAAACACGCGGGGACCGATTGATTGCAACAGATGATGGTCGGGCCGTTCTGAACGCGATCCTGCGCGAGTTGTTGGTGGAGTAGCCTCATGCGATACCTTTATGCCAGCCTCGGCCTGCTATGCGTTGGTCTAGCATTGCTTGGTATCGCTCTCCCGCTCTTACCAACTGTCCCTTTCCTTCTGCTGGCCAGCTTCTTTTTTGCAAAATCATCCGAGCGGATGCATAACTGGCTGATCAGCCACGCTATATTTGGCCCCATGATCCTGGATTGGCGCGAACACGGCGCCATTCGACCAGCCGCAAAAAAGGCGGCAACTGCATCAGTCGCCGCCGTATTCATGATTTCGGTTCTATTCGGAGCCCCCAGCCACGTGCTGGTTATCCAGCTTGTGGTTCTTGGGGGTGTCATGGTTTTTATCTGGACCCGGCCTAACGGCTAAGACGCCCGCAAAGATCGTCCAGTTCATCCAAAGTCGAATAGCTGATCGTGACTGTGCCGCTTTCCCCGCCAGCGCGGTGGTCAATCGACACCTTCATCCGCAAAGCAGCAGAGAGGTCTCCCTCCAGCGCCCTGGTGTCGGCGTCCTTTTCTGCCGGCTTTTTGGCAGACCGCGCCTGCGCCGTCTGAAGGCCCGCGGCGTCCTTCTTCACCAGCGCCTCGGTCGCACGCACAGACAGCCCGCCCTTGACGATCTTTTTCGCAAGATCGGACGCATTGTCAGAAGTGATGAGGGCACGTGCGTGGCCGGCTGACAGCTTACGTTCCTGGACCAGTGTCTGAACATCATCCGGAAGATGCAGAAGGCGAACCAAGTTTGCGATGTGACTACGGCTCTTCCCAAGAGCTTCTGCCATCTTTTCTTGGGTGTGGCCAAACTTGTCCATCAGCTGCTTGTAGCTCTGCGCCTCCTCCATCGCGTTCAAGTCAGACCGCTGAATGTTTTCGATGATGGCAACTTCCATCATCTCTACATCAGAATAGTCACGAATAATAACGGGGACTTCGTGCAGTTGCGCGCCCTGAGCGGCACGCCAGCGCCGTTCACCTGCTACGATCTCATACTGCCCACCAGGACGTGGACGGACGATCAGAGGCTGCAACACCCCCTTTTCCCGAATAGAGGCCGTCAGATCGTCCAGGTCTTCCTGCAAGAACTGGCGACGCGGCTGATCCGGGTTCGCGATAACTTTTTCAATTGGCACCAGAACTTCGGTGCTTCGGTTTGCCTGTTTTTCTGTGCTGACAGGTTCCGGGTTCACATCGGCCATTAGAGCTGACAAGCCTCTTCCCAATCCTCGGGGTTTGTTTTTCTTATCGGACATTACTGCGCCTCCAGATGCTGCTGTTAGGCTGCGAGTTTCTGATGTCTCGCAATCAGTTCTTCTGCCAGGGCACGATATGCATTCGCCCCCAGAGAGTTTGTGTCGTAGTTCAACACAGGCAAAGCGTATGAAGGCGCTTCGCTCACCCGCACATTGCGCGGGATCTTGGTTTCGAACACCAGCTCACCCAAGTGGCTGCGGGCGTCCTGCTCAACCTGTTGGGACAGATTATTCCGGCGATCAAACATTGTCAGAACAATCCCCTCAATTCGAAGGTTGGGATTGGCTGTCTGCCGGACTTCGCGGATCGTCAGCATTAGCTGGGACACCCCTTCCAGTGCAAAAAACTCGCTTTGCAGCGGGACCAGAACGGAATGGGACGCGACCATCGCATTCACAGTCAGGAGGTTCAGAGAAGGCGGGCAATCGATCAGGACATAATCCCAGTCGTATTCGTCCATTGCAGGCTGACGCAGCGCATCGTGCAAAAGAAAGCTGCGCTTTTCATTGCTGAAGAGTTCAATATCAGCCGAGCTCAGATCGACGGTTGCCGGAATAATGCACAGGTCTTCAATTTCGGTCTCGCGAATGACATCTTGAAGAGCGACATCGCCAATCAACAGATCATAGGTTGTGTTGGCGCGGTCGTTCGCCTCGATCCCTAAGCCGGTAGAGGCATTCCCCTGCGGGTCCAGATCAACGACAAGTACGCGATATCCCAATTCAACCAGGCCAGCTGCAAGATTGATCGCGGTTGTTGTCTTTCCAACGCCACCTTTTTGGTTGGCAACTGCGACAATGCGAGGCCCAGTTGGCCGAGACAGATCAGACACGCGCTACTCCCTCAATCTTCAGAACAACCGCATCGGGTTCAGTCCAACTTTTAGTGGATTCCAGCTCGAAACGCCATTGGCTCCTTGCGTTATCCACTTCTTTTTTCCACTGAACCCCTTTTGAAAACAGCGCGATACCATCTTTAGAAAGATGTCTTTCCGCAAATTCCAACAGCAGACTAAGATCAGCAAGGGCACGGGCTGATAGAACCCCAGCACCCATCGGCGCAACCTTCTCAATCCGGTCGGAAATCACCCTGCCCTTAACCCCACATTCGCGCAACGCGGTCCGAAGAAACGCACACTTTCGCTGATCGCTTTCAATGAGCGTTACTTGGCAGTCCGGCGCCTTTTCCGCAGCAACAATCGCGACAACGACACCAGGAAAGCCACCTCCGCTGCCGATATCCACCCATGTCTCTGGGAAGGAAACCAGATCGCACACCTGGACAGAATCCACGATGTGGCGTTCCCATACGTCCTCAAGCGTGCTTTTCGCCACCAAATTGATCTTGGGGGACCACTTTTGAACCAGAGATTCGTAGTGCTTCAGGCGGTCGTATGTTTCACGTGAAACATCCACACCCGCGATTTCAACCCGGTCCATTATGCAGTCTTCTCCTGACCCGCTGATGTACGCTTTCGCAAGCGGGCCAGAATCAAGGCCAAAGCCGCGGGGGTCATCCCATCAACCCGGCCTGCCTGAGCAAGCGTTTCAGGTCGAGCACGTTCCAGCTTCCCTTTGAGTTCATTGGAAAGCCCCTCAAAATCATAAGAAAAGTCGCGCGGGATGTGGTGCCCCTCATCGCGCTTCAATGCCTCGATCTCGCGTTTTTGCCGGGTGATATAGTTGGCATAAAGCGCATCGCGTTCCAATTGGCGGCGAATGGGATCTTCGCAGGTCGTCAACTCAGGCAACAGCGGGAGAATGTCGTCAAATCCCACGTTGGGGAAGGCAAGGACATCGGTCGCAGTACGCTTATTTCCATCTTGGTTGACGGCAATACCTGCTGCATTCACTTCCTTGGGTGTGAATGTCCGAGCATCCATAACCACGCGCGCAACGTCGAGTTTCTCCATTTTCTTGGAAAACTCTACCTCGCGTTGCTCCCCGACACATCCAATCTCGATGCCCAGTCCGGTCAGCCTTTGATCGGCATTGTCGGCACGCAGTGATAGTCGGAATTCCGCGCGCGAGGTGAACATGCGATAGGGTTCGGTCACGCCATTGGTCGTGAGGTCATCAATCATAACGCCAATATAGCTCTCAGACCTACTGAAAGTCAGAGCCTCCTCCCCCTTCGCAAAGCGCGCGGCGTTCAAGCCAGCCACCAACCCCTGGGCGGCTGCCTCCTCATATCCTGTTGTCCCATTGATCTGGCCCGCAAGATATAGACCAGTATGGGATTTCAAGGCGAGGTCGAGCCCCAGCGCCCGCGGGTCGACGTAGTCATACTCAATCGCGTAGCCCGGCTGCAGGATCTCGGCCTTTTCCAACCCAAAGATGGAATGGACATAAGCCTCCTGAATTTCAACGGGAAGACTGGTAGAGATACCGTTCGGATAGACCGTGTGGTCATCGGCTCCCTCGGGCTCCAGGAAAATCTGGTGGCTTGTCTTATCCGCAAAACGGACGACCTTATCCTCGATCGAGGGACAGTAGCGTGGACCTACCCCTTCAATATGGCCACCGTACATCGCCGACCGCTCAAGATTTTGGCGGATGATCTCGTGGGTTTTTTCATTCGTATGCGTGATTCCGCAGTCGACCTGGGGTGCGTACAGCTGATTGGTCATAAAGCTGAAGAATGTCGGTTCATCATCACCCGGCTGCGCGTCCAGCTGGTCCCACGCGATTGTGCGCCCATCAAGCCTGGGTGGCGTGCCTGTTTTCAGCCGACCCAAGGGCAGCTCGAAGCTGTCCAATCTCTCCGCGAGGCGGACTGAGGGCTTGTCGCCCATGCGCCCACCGGGCTTGGACACATCGCCGATATGAATAACCCCGCGAAGGAACGTCCCTGAAGTCAGGATAACCGCCTTCGCCGATATCTCGCTATCATCGGCCAGGCGAACACCATGGATGGTAGACCCGGTGATGAGGAAATCGACAACCTCTCCTGCAACAATGTCGAGGTTCTCCTGCGCTTCGGTCTCGGCAAGCATTTCACTGCGATAGATCTTGCGATCAGATTGGGCCCGAGGTCCTTGCACGGCAGGGCCTTTGCGGCGGTTCAAAAGCCGAAACTGAATGCCGGCTTTATCCGCTACTCGACCCATCACACCGTCGAGCGCATCAATTTCCCGGACCAGATGTCCCTTGCCCAATCCACCGATCGCAGGATTGCAGGACATCACGCCAATGCCGTCCTTGGTTAGGGTGACCAGTGCAGTCCGCGCGCCCATTCGGGCGGAGGCATGTGCTGCCTCAGTTCCAGCGTGACCGCCGCCAACAACAATGACGTCGTAGTTCGGATGTTTCACGTGAAACACACTCCTTATTTTCCCAAACAGAAACTCGAGAAGATCTCATCCAGGAGGTTCTCTACCCCCACCCGTCCGACCAACATTTCAAGCGATCTAATGGCGGAACGCATATCTTCTGCTGCTATATCATAGAACTCAGGTCCGCGTTTCAAGATTTCCTGAGCTGACATCAACCGGTCGGAGGCCGCCTTCATCGCATCGCGATGTCGTGCGCGTGTCGCAATTCCAGCTTTCCCAGCTCGATCCTTGAGAATACGCCCGATTTCCCTGACCAGATCGTCCACCCCCTGCCCGGTTTTTCCGGAAATCGCACCCGGTACACCTGAGAGAAGATCAGCCTTTGGCTTCAACACGATATCCTGGTCCCGTATCGGAAGGTCGATATCCTTCCGGTCTTCCGCAAGGAATACACGGAGATCTGCGGTTTCAGCACGCTTTTTGGCCAGTTCAATACCGATACCTTCAACATGGTCATCGGTTTCTCGCAGGCCGGCGGTATCCAGCAAGGTCACTGGCAAACCAGCAAGGTCCATGCGCACTTCGATCACATCGCGAGTGGTGCCAGCATATTCCGACGTAATCGCGGCCTCGCGGCCGGCCAGAGCGTTAAGCAGTGTGGATTTCCCAACGTTGGGCGCGCCAACAATAGCGACCTCAAAACCGCTTCGAATCCGTTCAGCGATCTGAACGCCTGTGATCTGAGGTTGAAGGTCAGAAGCCACGCCGGCCAAGAGCGCCGTGACTTCATCGGTCACATCTACTGGCACTTCTTCATCGGCAAAGTCGATTGTCACTTCAATCAAGGAAGCGGCGCGGATCAGATCAACGCGCCAACGCTCGGCTAGCGCCCCCAACCCGCCGGCAAGGACAGTTTGTGCCTGAATGCGTTGGGCCTCGGTCTCTGCGTCGATGAGGTCAGCGAGGGCTTCGACCTGTGACAGGTCGAGCTTTCCGTTCTCCAATGCCCGGCGCGTGAACTCACCTGGGTCTGCAAGGCGCACCCCGTCAAATTCAGCCAGCAACGCGAGCATTGCACTTACAACAGATGTGCTGCCATGTACTTGAAATTCAACAGTATCTTCACCGGTGAAGCTGTTCGGACCTGCAAAGGTAAGAACAAGGGCTTCGTCAATGCGCTCGCCAGATTGATCCGACAACACGCGCAATGCGCGGCCGACGGTCGGCAGGTCGCCACCGCTGATTTTCGAAGCTGTCGGTAGCGCCTGAGGACCGGACAGCCGAATGACAGAAACGCCGGCCTTCCCTTGGGCGGAGGCCAGCGCAAAAATCGTGTCCATAAGATGACCTTCCTTTCGTGCCGGCCCGTCTGATTTAGGTATTCATGGAGTCGAAGAACTCAGAATTTGTCTTTGTTTGCTTCAACTTAGACAACAGGAACTCGATCGCGTCTGTGGTGCCCATCGGGTTGAGGATACGGCGCAGGACAAATGTCTTGGCCAAATCACCCTTATCGACCAGCAAGTCTTCTTTCCGGGTACCAGACTTGAGGATATCGATGGCCGGGAACACGCGTTTATCGGCAATCTTGCGATCCAGCACGATCTCGGAGTTACCGGTGCCTTTGAATTCCTCAAAGATCACCTCATCCATGCGCGAGCCTGTGTCGATCAGTGCGGTTGCAATGATCGTCAGTGAGCCGCCCTCTTCGATATTCCGGGCCGCACCAAAGAAACGCTTGGGGCGTTGCAGCGCATTGGCGTCAACACCACCGGTCAGAACCTTACCCGAGGATGGGACAACAGTGTTGAAGGCCCTACCAAGTCTTGTGATCGAGTCGAGAAGGATCACAACATCTCGTTTATGTTCAACCAGACGCTTTGCTTTTTCGATCACCATCTCGGACACGGCAACGTGGCGCGTGGCCGGTTCGTCAAAGGTAGAGGACACGACCTCCCCCTTTACCGAACGCTGCATATCGGTCACCTCTTCCGGGCGTTCGTCGATCAGCAGAACAATCAGATAGCACTCTGGGTGGTTCTTTTCGATCGAATTGGCGATGTTCTGAAGGATGACGGTTTTACCAGTCCGCGGCGGCGCCACGATGAGCGAACGCTGACCTTTGCCGATTGGTGCCACCAGGTCGATAACACGGGCGGAACGGTCCTTGATGGTAGGATCTTCGATCTCCATCTTCAGGCGCTCGTCCGGGTAAAGCGGTGTCAGGTTGTCGAATGCAATCTTGTGACGTGCTTTCTCCGGATCCTCAAAGTTGATCTTGGTCACGTTTGTCAGGGCAAAGTAACGCTCTGTCTCCAGCGGCGCCTTGATCTGCCCCTCAACCGTGTCACCGGTCCGCAGCGAATACTGGCGGATCATTTCGGGAGAGACATAAATATCGTCCGGACCCGGCAGATAGTTTGCTTCGGGCGAGCGCAGAAAGCCAAAACCGTCCTGCAGCACCTCAAGCACACCGTCGCCACCAATGTCCCAGCCTTCATCTGCGCGTTCACGCAGGATCTGGAACATCATTTCGCCTTTGCGCATGGTCGAGGCGTTTTCGATTTCCAGCTCTTCGGCCATAGCCAGGAGCGCCTTTGGGCTCTTCGCCTTCAGGTCAGACAGGTTCAGGGATTGTTCGGTCATAAATATACGGCCTTTTTCCTTCCCGCAGGATGGGGGAAGAGCTGTGACATATAATAAGGAAGATACGGAATCCCGGACGGGCCCGTTTGAGTCGATATGTAGTCGCTCACTTCTTCTGAGTCAAATCCGCACTCAGAACTTGAAGATGACCGAAATAACGATGACCACCATCAGCAACGTCGGGACTTCGTTCATCATCCGATAGCGTCGACCGGTTCGTGTATTCTCACCCGCTGCAAACTCTCTGTGACGGGCGAGAAGCCAGTGTTGGAACCAGGTCATGCCAAGGACGCTCAGACCCTTGCTCCAGGGCCACAGAGAGCTCCAGTCGACGATACCAGGGGTCAGAACCATAATCCCCCCTGCCAGCCAGCTTACGATCATCGCTGGGCGCATGATGATGCGCAGCAGCTTCTCCTCCATCATGACAAAGATGGGGAGACTGTCAGGAACCTTCTGCGCCTGTTCCACGTGATAGACAAAGAGACGTGGCAGATAGAACAGACCTGCCATCCAACTGATCACCGCCATTATGTGCAGTGATTTGGCATATGGGTAAATTTCAAAGAGCAGGTCAGTCAGATCCATGGCTTTGCCTCTCGGTTCCCTCTCTCCCCTTAAAATAAAAGAATTTTAAAAGGATGATGTTTTAGTAGAGCACCTGTTTTTCCGTGGATAAGTGACTCTTCCACTGGCTTATCCTCACTGTGGGAAACTTTCCAGCTTTACCCCCAAAACAAGATGCCCCTTAGCGTTGAGGCCATAAAAACAAGGAAAAAACACCGTGTTTTATTTGCGTTTTATTCGGGGATAACCTTGGGGTGAACTTGGGGTAAGTGACATATCCACTGATGAGAAGTTATCCCTATCCTCTCAGGGCGAATCTGCCGGCAAGCAAACCGAGATTTCAGACTTCTCCCCGGCTTGCGATATGGCGGAAATTTCATACAAACCATCCTGAGAACATCTTACTCTTGCCCACGGGGTTTTCCACATGGCTACCCACATCCTATTGGCTTCAGGTTCACAGATCCGGGCCGCTCTGCTTCGGCAGGCGGGGATACCGTTTGAGGTCTCTGTCGCCCGCATCGACGAGGATGCGATCAAGGCGGCCCTCCTTGCAGAGGAGGCAAGCCCCAGAGATATCGCTGACACATTGGCAGAGGCCAAAGCCCGCAAGGTCAGTTCGAAACATCCAGGCGTGTTGGTCCTGGGATGTGATCAGGTCTTAGACTTTGATGGAAAATTGTTATCAAAACCAAAAGATCCTGACGATGCTTTGCGTCAGCTCAAGGAAATGCGCGGTAAACGGCACATGCTGTTGTCTGCTGCTGTGATCTATCGCGACGGAGAGCCGATCTGGCGCCATGTCGGTCAGGTTCGCTTGCGGATGCGGGCCAGTTCGGATGCCTATCTTCGCAGTTATGTTGATCGCAACTGGGAGAGCATCCGTCATGCGGTGGGCGGCTATAAGCTGGAAGAAGAAGGTGTTCGCCTGTTCACGCAGGTTGATGGCGACTACTTTAATGTCCTGGGGCTGCCGTTGCTGGAGCTCATCAACTATCTCGCCCTTCAGGGAGTAATCGAACAATGAGTGATGCAAAGATCCCTTTGGCTGGAGTGATCGGCAATCCGGTGGCGCATTCCCGTTCGCCCCTGGTACATGGCCATTGGTTGAAGAAGTACGGCATCGCTGGCCACTATGTGCCGCTGCATGTCGAGACCACAGAATTGGAACAAGTGCTGCGCACACTGCCCAAAATGGGATTTGTCGGCGCCAATGTCACCATTCCGCACAAAGAGCAGATCATGGAAATTGCCGATCAGGTTACCGATCGGGCGACATTGATCGGGGCGGCCAATACGCTGATCTTTCGTCCGGATGGTTCGATCCTTGCGGATAATACGGACGGCTATGGCTTCCTTACGAACCTGCATCAATCCGCACCTGACTGGGATCCTGCATCGGGGCCTGCGGTTGTCTTTGGGGCCGGCGGGGCCAGCCGTGCTGTCATCGCCTCCCTGCTCGAAGCGGGGGTGCCAGAGATCCTTCTCAGCAACCGTACCCGCGAACGCGCGGATCAGTTCCGCAACGAATTTGGCTCTCGTATCAAGGTGGTTGATTGGGTGCAGGTCGGCAATGTGGTGGAACAGGCGGCGCTTTTGGTGAACACCACGTCCCTGGGCATGGTTGGCAAACCCCGCTTGCGGGTTCCGCTGGATGGTTTGCGCAAGGATACGGTTGTTACCGATCTGGTATACACCCCCCTCAAGACAGAAATGCTGCAATGGGCAGAGGACGTTGGCTGCACAACGGTTGATGGCTTGGGCATGCTACTGCATCAGGCGGTTCCGGGATTTGAACGCTGGTTCGGCACCCGTCCCGAAGTGGATGACGACACGCGCGAAGCGGCGCTGGCATGAGCTTTTCACTTGGCCTGACCGGGTCCATCGGCATGGGCAAAAGCACGACAGCCACCCTGTTTGCAGAGCAGGGCTGCGCAGTGTGGGATGCGGATGCCGCTGTTCACCGCCTATATGATGTCGGTGGAGCCGCGGTTGAGCCGCTGGCGGCGGCCTTTCCGGCTGCGGTGGTCTCGGGCGCGGTAGACCGTGGCCGGCTGCGTCAAGTCATTGTCGGTGATGCCACAGCCCTGCCCCGGATCGAGGCGATCGTTCATCCGCTTGTTGCGGCGGATCGCGCGACATTCCGGAAAACTGCGGATCGACCCGTGCTGGTCTTTGACATCCCACTTCTTTTCGAAACCGGTGGCGACACAGAGATGGACGCTGTTGCCTGTGTGTGGATCGATGCGGAAACGCAGCGTCAGCGGGTTCTGGATCGTGGCACGATGACGGTTGAGCAATTCGAGCAGATCCTGCAGAAACAGATGCCAATAGCGGACAAAAAAGCCCGATCCGACTATCTGATCGAAACCGACACGCCCGAGCACGCCCGAGAACAGGTGCGTGAAATCTTGCGGGATATCGAAAGGCAGATGCAGAATGCGTGAAATCGTACTGGATACAGAAACAACGGGCTTTGATCCGTTTTCAGGCGACCGGATCGTGGAAATTGGTGCGGTTGAACTGCTCAACCACATGCCGACAGGCGAAACCTTTCATGTCTACATCAACCCAGAACGGTCGATGCCGGCGGAAGCGTTTGGCGTTCATGGCATCGGTCCCGATCTGTTGGAGCCGCCGCAACAACCTGCGCCCGGCGCTGTGACGCTGCGGGACAAGCCGGTTTTTGCCAAAGTAGGCAAGGCGTTCGTCGATTTTGTGCGTGATTCAAAGATGATCATTCACAACGCCTCCTTTGACATGAAGTTCTTGAACTACGAGCTGGAGCGCATGGGGCTGGCAGCACTGCCGATGGATCAGGCGGTCGATACGCTGGCAATTGCCCGCAAACGCTTCCCCGGCTCGCCGGCGACGCTTGATGCACTGTGTCGACGGTTCAATATCGACAACAGCAACCGGACATTGCACGGGGCGTTGCTCGACTCTGAGATCCTGGCGGATGTCTATCTGGAGTTGATTGGCGGTCGCCAGCCGGACTTTGGCCTGTCCACCGCCAAGAGCGAAAAATCCAGCACTGTACAGGTTGATGATTGGCGGCCTACTGCCCGGCCAAGCCCTCTGCCCCCGCGGATCACGGAGCAAGAGAAAGAGGCACATGCCGCCTTTGTCGCCAAAATGGGCGAAGGTGCGCTTTGGAACGGGGCCGGCGACTGACGCCAGCGCCGGCAAGGCAAAAGAAAAGCGCCGCTGATTTCAGCGGCGCTTTTCTTTTCGTCTAACGACCAGATTACTGCTGCGGCTGCTCTGCCGCGCTCGCCTGCTGGCGACGGGCCAGCTCGTTGCGATAGATCGCCACGAAATCGATGTTGTCCAGGTTCAGCGGCGGGAAGCCACCGTCGCGGGTCACGTCAGATACGATGCGACGCAGGAACGGGAAGAGCATGCGGGGGCATTCGATCAGCAGGAACGGATGCAGCTGGTCTTCGGGCACGCCGGCAATGTTGAAGATACCGACATATTCCAGTTCCAGAACAAACAGAACGACAGAGCCGTCTTTGCTCTTGGATTCAATGTTCAGCTTGGTGATGACTTCATACTGGTTTTCAACCGAACGCTTTTTCGCGTCGAGTGCAACCTGCACGCTGACGTCGGGCTGAACATCTGCACCAACGCCTTTTTGCGCCATCACGTTTTCAAACGACATATCGCGGATGAACTGACCCAGAACGCTCATCTGGACCTGTGGCTGCTGTACGCCTTCGGGTGCGCCGTTTTCGGCCATGAAGCTACTCCTAAAATAAGTTTCGCCTGTGCTTAGCAGCTTGGAGAGCGTATCTCAACGGTGTCAGCGTGGGCCATCGACCCAACCAGAAGGACCACTGCGGGGCCGTTCTGTATTGACCTCTTCATATTCACCATCAATCACATCTCCGCGGGGATCGCGGCGGGCGTCACCGGGATAGCTGCGTCCGTGCATTGTGCCAGGCCCCATCTGAAACTTGGCCACCGTCACCTTTGAACGCAGGTAACGATAGACCGACATGCGGACCTGAGGGATCAACAGGGCAAACCCGACCGCATCGGTGAAAAAGCCCGGCGTCAGCAAAAGCGCGCCGGCGACAAGGATCATGGCACCATGGGCCAGGGCCTCTGTCGGGTCATTCAGCTGTTCAAACGATGAACGCAGCTGGCCAAGGGCAAGCCGCCCCTGTGTCTTGACCAGCCAGGTTCCCAGAACAGCCGTCAGAACAACAATAGCCAATGTCGGCCAAAGACCAATGGCACCCCCCACCTGAATGAACAGTGCGATTTCGATGATGGGAACCATCAGGAAAGCGAGAAAAAGATACATGCGGGGTTTCCTTAGAACTTTTGCGGCAAGGTGGACTTGGCCCTGCCCGTCACCTACATAAGGTTGGAACGTCTTAGTTTCAAACGAAGCATGAACATCTACCGTAGAGGTCCGAATGGAGTCGCCTGTGATTCAGCTGTTGGTATT
This sequence comes from Phaeobacter italicus, assembly GCF_019801785.1. Lineage (NCBI taxonomy): Bacteria > Pseudomonadati > Pseudomonadota > Alphaproteobacteria > Rhodobacterales > Roseobacteraceae > Phaeobacter > Phaeobacter italicus. The sequence continues at coordinate 148,744 of NZ_JAHVIJ010000005.1, forward strand.
GGCGGGTATCGCCGTCTTTTTGATCCTGCGCCTGAAGAGCGTCCTGGGCACCCGTGAGGGGTTTGAGAAGCCGATCGCGCCGCCTGCCGAACGTCCGTCGAAACGGCCGGAGTTCGAAGTGATCGAGGGTGGTCCTGATCAGGACATCACCGATTACGTTCCCGAAGGTAGCGCGCAGGCCGAAGATCTGGCGGCCATGAAGAAAGTTGAGCCGTCGTTTCAGGTCCGTGACTTCGTGCAGGGCGCGCGCGGCGCCTATGAGATGATCCTGATGGCATTCGAGCGCGGCGAACTGGATGATATCCAGCCCTATCTTGCGCCCGACGTATTCGACAGCTTTGTCACCGCAGTTGCGCATCGTGAAGATCAGGGGCTGACCATTGAGGCCGATTTCATCGGCGTGCGTGAAACGACCCTGACCGATACCAGCTATGACTCTGTGACCGGAGAGGCCCAGATCACCATGCGGTTTGTTGCGGAGATGACTTCTGTTGTGCGCAATAGCGCCGGCGAGATCGTCGAGGGGGACCCCAAGGCCATCAAGCGCCAGAAGGATACATGGGTCTTTGGCCGCACCATGGGCAGCTCTGATCCGAACTGGTTCCTCGTCGCTACGGACGCGTGATGTTCGGGCTTCGGCGGGCACTCTGTGCGCTGGCCATCTCGACTGGCGCATATTTGTTTCCGCAGGGCGGAGCCGCAGAGACGACATATACGATGCTGTCATTTGACCAGCTTGATGGCTGGGAAGATGATAACCATGAGGCGGCCCTGGCCGCCTTTCTACAGACCTGCCGTGACCTTGATGACCCGGATTGGCGTGCGTTGTGCGCTATGGCTGCTGCCCAAGAGACCACGGCGGCCAAGGGATTTTTCCAGCTGTTTTTCCGGCCTGTCCTGATCGAGGACGGCGCGCCCGCCCTGTTCACCGGCTATTTTGAACCTGAATTGTCAGGTGCCCGGCGCCCCAGCTCCCGCTATCGCTATCCGGTCTACCGCCTGCCGCCCGAAGCCCGCAAGGTCAGCCAGTGGCTCAGCAGACGAGAATTGCTGACCAGCGGCGTGATGGAAGGCAGAGGTCTGGAGATTGCTTGGGTTGATGACCCGGTTGAGCTGTTTTTCCTCCAAATTCAGGGGTCCGGCCGTATTCGGCTGCCTGATGGATCTTCAATTCGCGTCGGCTATGGCGGCGCAAATGGGCACGAATATCGCTCTATTGGCACAGAGCTGGTCAGGCGCGGCATCTACAACATCCATCAGGTCAGCGCCGCTGTCATCAAACGGTGGGTCCGGCGCAACCCTGTCGCCGGCGAAGAACTGCTGATGCATAACCCGTCCTATGTGTTTTTCCGGGAGGTGAGCCGCGTTCCGGCTTCTGCGGGTCCCTTGGGGGCGATGAATCGCTCTGTAACGACGTTGCGCAGTCTTGCTGTTGATCCGCGCTACACCCCCCTCGGAGCGCCAGTATGGCTCGAGAAGGATGGGGCCAAGCCAATGCGGCGCCTGATGATCGCACAGGACACCGGGTCGGCCATCAAGGGAGCGCAGCGGGCTGATGTTTTCTTTGGGAGCGGAGATGAGGCTGGGATCGAAGCTGGTAAGCTGCGCGATCCGGGCAGGATGGTGGTTCTGCTGCCCATACAACGCGCATATGCTCTCTTGCCGGAGGATTACTGATGACCCGGCGCAAATTGACATCCGGTGAGATCGAGCTTTGGCATCGCGTCGCAAAGCAGACAGAGCGGCTCCATCCCGAGGCACGGCCATCGCCGGCGACCAATCCTCTGCCCAAACCCAAGCCGAAAAAATCGCCTCCCGTGCCGTCAGAGCGTTTCAAACCAGAGATGTTTGAACTGGGCGCCCACGCCAAGCCCAAGTCAGCCCGGCATGATCTGAAACCCACAGTGGCCAGCGGTTTGCGGGCTGCTCCGGTGCAGATGGATGGCAAGGCCTATCGCAAGATGACTCGTGGCAAATTGAAACCAGAGGGTAAACTGGATCTGCATGGTATGCGCGTTGACAGTGCACATCCTGCGCTGGTGCGGTTTGTCATGTCGGCTCATGCGTCGGGCAAGCGGTTGGTTCTGGTGATCACCGGCAAGGGTAAGGACCGTGATGAACCGGGCCCCATGCCCGTTCCACGTGGTGTATTGCGCCATCAGGTGCCGCAATGGTTATCGCTGCCCCCGCTCGCCAACGTCGTGCTTCAGGTGACACCCGCCCATGTCAGCCACGGCGGTGGCGGTGCCTACTACGTCTACCTGCGTCGGCACCGCTGAATTCAGCGATCTTCGCCGCGATACACGTTCTGCTGATATGTGTCTGCGAGCGTGACCTTTACAGCTTCATCCGCCTTATCAATCACCAGCCGGCCCGGCAAAATCCGTTGCAACGGGTTGGTTTCCCTGTCAAAGGCCGCCGCGCTCTGGCGGGCGGATTTCAGGATGGACAGAACTGCCGGCGAGGTCGCAGCAACAAAATGGCCAGATTCTGCGGTATCAGCGTAGTCGGTTGTATCAACCACCTGAATGGGCAGATCGGACACCTCCTCTAGGGAGGCGATATTGCCGAGCCGGCCGCGGTTATGGGTGCCACGCAGCCGTTGAGAGAGATTCAGTACACCATCCTTTCGTGACACCATGACGATGAACGGCTCTGGCGGCGGGTCGATACGGTTCATCTGGCTACGAAACACCTCAACATCCAGATCGGGCGACATCAGCACAACCGCGCCAAGGGTTTTTTTGCTCCAGCCTGGTGTCTTGATTTCGATTTGGCGCAGGGTCTCCATGACCAGTTGCGATCCCATTGAGTGGGCCACTAGGACAATGCGGTTGGATTGACCGGGCCGCAGGTTTCTAAGCAGCTGTTCCAACCCATCACGGGCAAAGAGCACGCTGTCCCCGTCATAGGCGTAGCCGAGCGGATTGCCCTGGCTGGGCCATGAATAGATGATGGTCGCACCCGGTATGCCAATGTCATTGCTAAGCTGCGCCGCACGAAATGCAGTTTCGGCCTGGGTGGAATTGAACCCGTGCACAAAGACGGTGATATCCCGTTCATTCGGTTTGTAATCCGCCAGCTCGCCGGCAACGCGGCGATTGAGGTCGCCCATGTTTGCCAGCATTTGCCGGCCTGCCATCGTGAATTCCGAGCTTGGATCCGGATTGGCATAACCAAAATCCAACTGTCCCGGCTGGTGATCGGGCGGAATGGAAACGGTCAACTCCAGCAAATCCAGCCGGTCGGAGCGCTCTGGCCCGTAGTTGCCATTTTCCAGTCGAACGCGGGTGGTGGCGGCGAAAATGGTCTTTGGTTGACCAATGTCCAATGCTTCGGGGACGGTGGGACTAAAGGAACGGTCCGTGCAGCCAGCCAGAATAAAAACCGCCATGAGACAACAGGAGATCGCGAGAGACAGACGCATCATGGCACCGTTCAATAAAAGAATGGCGGCAAGCTACTGATCGCTTGCCGCCATGTCCAGCTAGCACGGATTTGCCCGCGATGATCAGAGCACGTAGCGGCTCACATCGGCGGATTTCGTCAACTCGCCCAGATTTTTGCGAACGAAATCGGCGTCGACTTTGATCTCCTCGCCGGCCCGGTCTGGAGCAGAGAAGGACAGTTCCTCAAATACGCGCTCAATCACGGTATAGAGCCGGCGGGCACCGATGTTCTCAACGGTTTGGTTCACTTCTGCCGCGATCTTGGCGAGAGAGGCGATCCCGTCCTTGGTGAAGCTGACAGTCACGTCTTCAGTGCCCAACAGGGCCGTGTACTGCAGCGTCAGCGCGTTGTCGGTTTCTGTCAGGATACGAACGAAATCGTCCTCGCTCAGCGCGCGCAGGTTGACACGGATTGGCAGGCGACCCTGCAGTTCGGGCAACAAATCAGATGGTTTGGCGATGTGGAAGGCGCCGGATGCGATGAACAGGATATGGTCGGTTTTGACGGGGCCATGCTTGGTCGAGACGGTGGTGCCTTCGATCAGAGGCAGCAGGTCGCGTTGCACGCCTTCGCGGCTGACATCACCGCCCCGGGCATCCTGACGCGCGCAGACCTTGTCGATCTCGTCGAGAAAGACAATGCCGTTCTGCTCGACCGATTCCAGAGCCGCCTTTGTCACGGTTTCATCATCCAGGAGCTTGTCAGCCTCTTCCCCGATGAGCACGTCATAGCTTTGTGCGACCGTCATTTTCTTGCGGGTGGTGCGCCCACCCATCGCTTTGCCGAACAGGTCGCCCAGGTTCATCATGCCCATGTTTCCACCGGGCTGTCCCGGAATTTCAAACATGCCACCCATCGGATTGGACGTGTCAGTGATATCCAGCTCAATAACGGTATCGTCCAGCTCGCCGGCTTTCAGTTTTTTGCGGAACATCTCGCGGGTCGCATCACGGGCATCTTCGCCGGCGATGGCGGTCAGGACGCGGTCCTCGGCAGCTGTGCGCGCCTTGGCTTTTACATCCTCGCGCATGTGTTCACGCGTCTGCACAATGGCGACATCCACCAGGTCGCGGACAATCTGTTCAACATCGCGCCCGACATAGCCAACTTCGGTAAATTTTGTGGCCTCGACCTTGATGAAGGGGGCACGCGCCAGTTTTGCCAGCCGGCGAGAGATCTCGGTTTTACCAACACCGGTGGGCCCGATCATCAGGATGTTCTTGGGGTAGACCTCATCGCGCAGGTCGTCACCCAGTTGCTTGCGCCGCCAGCGGTTTCGCAGGGCAACGGCGACTGCACGCTTGGCATCGGTTTGCCCGATGATAAAGCGGTCCAGCTCCGAAACGATTTCGCGGGGGGTCAGATCAGTCATTTGATTTTCCATTTCAATGGGCGGGCGGAAGCCGATCCAGCGGCAACACCCGGGAAAGTGGAGAGAGAAGCAGGGCCCGGATCCGCGCCCAAAAGGCGCCGAGGATCACCAGGAACAGCCCCAGAATGAGAATGGTCATCGCCGCACCTTCGCCGTCAAAGACGGTTGCGGCCAAGGTTACGCTGTAGCCGATTGCCGCAATGAGAAAAGACCTGCGGTCGATGATGATTGCCACAAGAGCAAAGGCAACAAGCACGGCCATCAGCGTCATGTTTGCATCGGAGGTGCCGCGCTCAAGCAGGCTGAGTGCGATGGTGTTGACCAGTGCCGGCGCCGCCACCACCTGCAGCCAAAACCCCTGTGCAGACCGCCGTGTGACACGGTGTGGATCGCTTAGATCAAACAGCATCGCAACTGCGAAAACCGCGGCACCGACCAGCAGGGTGACCCAGGCAAACGGGCCGGATGCAGAGAACAGGAACAGATCCGCAAACCCATCCGGACTGCCGGCCTGCTGTGCTGCCAGCATCAGGGCAATCGCAAAAACACCCAGTGCCATCAGCGCCATCGCAAAAGGCACGCGGAACCGCAACCAGAATACCCCGATGGTCGCGGTGGTCAGGGCCATCGGCAAAGGCAGGCTGGAATAGTCGTTTTGCATCAGCATGAAGACCTGAGAAAACTCGGCCGTCATCCCGATCGAAGCGTTGATCGTCCACAAGATGGACAGTGCAATAGCAGGCGCAACCATTCGCCGGCGACGAATGAAATACTCACTCAACACCCACAGGATTGCCGCGCCGATCAGGGACCACATCGTGGCCTTTTCCAACACGCCCCCCAAATTGCCTGCAACGGACAGACCAGTCACCGCCCCCCATCCGGTGGCGAGAATGATCAGCCCGATCACGATGAAGATTTCATTGAAGCCGCGGAACAGCTCAAACGGTTCGTCTCCGGGTGCCAGGTTCTCTCGCGCGCCGTGGCGGCTATGTGCCAAAGCAGTCAGCGACGCGGCTTGCGCCTCGCTCAGCAGGCCAGAGCCAACAGCCGCGCGAATATCATCCTGGGTGATCTGGCTCATCTCAGTCCTTTCGGCTGATACTTTCGACGGTCAGGCGGCCGTTGGTATAAACGCAGATATCGGCGGCAATGGCCATTGCATCGCGGGCCACGGTCTCGGCGTCCCGGTCACTGTCCATCATGCCCCGCGCCGCAGCCAGGGCGAAGTTGCCACCGGATCCGATAGCGGCCACGTTGTGTTCGGGTTCCAGCACGTCGCCGGCCCCAGTGATAACAAACATATCGCTGCCGTCGGTCACGATCAGCATCGCTTCCAGTTTTTGCAGGTATTTATCGGTGCGCCAGTCTTTGGCGAGTTCCACACTGGCCCGGGCTAGCTGCCCTGGTGTGGCTTCCAGTTTGGCCTCCAGTCGTTCCAGCAGGGTAAACGCATCGGCGGTCGAGCCGGCAAACCCAACCACAACATCAAACCCGCCGGGGGACAGGCGACGTACCTTGCGGGCTGTTCCCTTGATCACCGTTTGGCCCAGGGACACCTGACCGTCGCCGGCGATGACGACCTCATCGCCCTTTTTCACGCCGATGATGGTTGTGCCATGCCAACCTGGGAATTGATCGTCTGCCATCGTGTTCTCCTTGTTTGCAGGCCTATATGGGCACTTGGCTTTTCCACCTCAAGCGGGTGCTATCCGTTGGGGGTGGCGGGGATCAAGGCAATAGCCGTGAAATCGGCATCAATGTGCAGGGGATTTCGTTGTTCTTGTCGGAAAATGGATTGGTTGCCCGGGCATCAATGCGGCTGCCATGTTCTGGCTGCAACGAAAGGTCGAAATCACGTCGCCCATGATGGCGGTCCGAACTCTCCGTCGATGTCCCGTCGATGGCAGCGAAACGGAAAGACCACCTGAAAACCAGCCTGTCGACGGAAAAACGGTCTGATTTCGCGGGATTTGCCCCAAATCTGGGCGGGCTGCCCAAAAAACGGGCCATGCACAAACTGCAACACGGGGCTGTCGAACCGGCAATTGTGAGACTCAGCCCGCCATCCTAAATGAGGCTCACAACCGACACGGGGTCGGCTGGTTCTCATTAAGGAATGCGCCAATGGCTACCACCGCAAACATCCATGCGCCGCTCGGAGCAGTCACCGTACTCCGCCTGGTGGATGCAGTCTACAACGTCAAATCTTCTTTCCTGGCATGGAAAGAAGCGCGCGAAACCCGCACCGCTCTGTCCGTTCTGACAGACACCCAGCTGGAAGACATCGGTCTGACCCGCGCGGATATCGCAAAACTCTGAGAGCTGTCTCTCACCCAAAGATGATTTGGCCGCTCGTTCAGGGCGGCTTTTTCTTTTTTTAGCTGTCGCTGAGGCGATAATTGGCCGCCTGATCCGGTAGCCAGGCCTCGACTGCAGCAGTGGCAACAACATGTTTGCTGTCTGCTCCGTCGTGAACGTCCAGACCGCCAAGGACAGCCCGGACAGTTGCGCGCCCGCGGGGCAAATCAGCTGCAACCAGATCACAATCCACTTGATCCGGCTGTTGAACGCCAATGGTCACGTCTACCCGCATTTCGCTGTGATCAATGCCGAGTTTGGCGAACAGTGTGATTGAGGAATGATGCAGCGCGTCCTGCACGGCGCGGCGGGCAGCTTTGGTATAGTCCTGACCATACAGGTCATTGCCGGTGCCCATTTCCAGAATAATACGTTTTTCAGCCATCAGACCGGCTCCATATCAAAGGAAACAATGATTGCGGCGTTGGCGATCACTGTCTGACCTCCACCTTCCTTGGTGATATCCAATCCACCCTTGGTGACGTGGATTTCGGGCTGCCCATAGGGAAAAATCTCTAGCAGCGCGTCGCGATCTACCGCGTCGGGATCCTGCACGCCAATTTCGGCGCGGATCTGCATGGCATCTTTCGGAAAATCAAACAGCTCTGCCACGTTTACAGAATTGTGCCAGAGCGCATCCCTGATCGCCCGTTTCGCGGCCTCGGTATAGTCCCGGCGCCGCAGCGACGTGCCCATCCCGAACTCGACCAGAACCCGTGTTTGCGCCATATATCCCCTCCTTCGTTTCTTTTCAGGCTTATGAACGGAAAAGGCGCCCCTCTGGGACGCCTTTCCTATGTTTCAATCCGGCCTTGGCGGATCAGATGGATTCGTCGATCCAGCTCTGCAGCGCGGCTTTGGGGGCTGCGCCGGAGCGGTTGGATACAACCTGACCGTCCTTGAAGATGAACAGCGCCGGAATGCCGCGCACGCCCATGGCAGCAGCAGAGTTCGGGTTGCTGTCAACGTCAACCTTGGCAATCTTCACCTTGTCGCCGTATTCGGCTGCCAGCTCTTCCAGAGCCGGGCCAATCTGCTTGCAGGGGCCGCACCATTCGGCCCAGAAGTCGACCACAACGGGGACTGCGGAATTTTTCACTTCGGCGTCGAAGGTATCATCGGTTACGGCAACGGTGGACATTGGAATGTCTCCATAGAGTGTGGCAGTTGGGGTCAGAACCTATGAACGGCTTAACAGATCGTCAAGGTATCTGGCGTCGTTCAAGTGCGGATGACACAAGATCGTGTGGAAGCCACATCAACGATGCCGTGCGCGTCCACAATAGCCCGGTTTCGATGCGATGGTCGGGGTATAATTGCGCCAGGGCATGGGCATAGGCGCCCATCTGACGCAACAGTCCCTCGGGGCATTTTTGCGGCGACGCGGGCACTGTTGCGTTGGATTTGAAATCGATGGCTCGCACCGTTTCATTCGTGATGATCAGCCGGTCAATCACCCCGTGCAGCCGCGCGCCATTGAGATCGGCGGATATCGCAACCTCGGCAAGGGTGTCGCCGGTGAAAATGCCGGACAACTCTGGTGCGGTCAGGACGGCCGTGGCTTCGGCCACAAGATCATCTGTCTCTTCGTGACCGGCCAGAAGGTTGCGCGCGATCTCTGGCCAGGTTGTGCTGTCTGCGATTTGGGGCAGGTGTTCGAGCAACAGGTGCAGCCGTGTTCCGCGGGCTTTTGCGGCCTCCTCATCCTGACCCAGATCCCCAGGAAGCGCCTTGGCTCCGCCAAGATCAGATGGGCTGAGGGTCGCAACCGGTGCCACGTAGGCCGCAGGCTGTTTCAAAAAGACAGCGGGCAATTCCGGTGTCACGACTTCGACCGGTGGCTCGCTATGAAACGGCAACCCATCCCAATCACCATGCTGCAACCGCAGGCCGGTGCCATGACCGGTGTCGTAATCCTGAGCGCCTGCCTCTTGCAGGGCTCGCTCGACCATCTGGTACCAACTGTCACCATCTTTGGACAGCTCGCCCGCAGATGCAACGATCAGCCATTTTTCCGCCCGTGTCAGAGCCACATACAGCAGCCGCAACCGCTCGTTGCGCTGTTTGTCCTGGGCATGATCGCGAGCGGCTTGCATCACTTGCGGCATCTGTGCGCTGGGCAGTTTCCAAACGGGCCCGCCCTCGGCCCGCATGATTTCCTCATCTCGGGGAGGACGCCGTTTCGCGGTATCGGGCAGGATCACAATGGGCGCTTCCAGTCCTTTCGATCCATGAACCGACATCACGCGGATCATATTGCCCGCCGCCCCCATCTGCCGCTTGATTTCCAGATCATCGGTCTGCATCCAGACCAGAAACCCTGTGAGGCTCGGAATATCACTGCGCTCGTAGGCGAGGGCCTGGCTGAGCAGGGCGTTGATGCCATCCTCGGCCTCTGGTCCCAAACGACCGAGCAGGCGCTGGCGACCGCCATGACGGGTCAGGATGCGCTCGATGAGATCATAGGGCCGCAGGAAATCGGTCTGACCGCGCAGATCATCCAGAATTGCCATCGTGTCGGGGAATTCATCTGCGCGGTCTCGCAGGGCTTTCCACAAATGGCTGCCCCCGTCTCGGCGGTGGGCGAGATCGAACAGCATCTGTTCGGTCCAGCCAAACAGCGGCGATTTGAGCGCGGCAGCCAGCGACAGCGAATCCTCTGGTGTAGAAAGAAAGGACAGAACTGCCGCCAAATCCTTGACCGCGAGCTCTGCCCCAACCTTCAGACGGTCGGCGCCGGCGATCGGCAGGCGCGCAGCCTTGCAGGCGCGAATGATTTCCGAAAACAGCTCTGACCGGCGTTGCACAAGGATGAGAAAATCCCCCGGCTGAACCGGACGCCTGCGAAAGCTACCCCGCTCTGGGCCATCTTCGGGGATTGTGACCTTGGTATCGATCATGTCCTTGATCGATGCGGCGATACGTTCCGCGAGAATGACGGTATGGTGTCGTGCACCAGGGCGGTCGACAGGATCTGTCCAGTCGCGCTCCTCCTCGGTGTCGACTTTCTCAACCACTGGCCAAAGATCGACGCGGCCTGGCAATTCTGCCTTGAACGCGCGGTGTAGGGCATCCTTGTGAAAACCTGCCGCTTCGCTGTGCTTGAAAACCAGGTCGACCAGGCGAAGGACCGCGGCAGAAGAGCGGAACGAAAACTCAAGCGCGGCATTTTGCAGACCTGCACCTGTTTCGTCGAGACGGGCGGAGAATTCGGCCTGCATCCGATCAAAGGCGTCGGGATCCGCGCCCTGAAAGGAATAGATTGACTGTTTCTTGTCACCCACCACGAAAATGGTGCGCTCGACCTCTGATCGCGCGCCCTCGCCGGCGGTGAACTCCTGCGCAAGTTTTTCGACCACGTCCCATTGGACCGGGCTGGTGTCCTGCGCTTCGTCCACCAGAATATGGTCGATCCCACCATCCAGACGATACAGCACCCAGGCGGCAACGGCCGGATCATTCAGAAGCTGCCGCGCCTTCAGGATCAGATCGTCGAAATCCAGCCATCCGCGAAGTTGCTTGCGCCGCTCATATTCCGGAAGGAACGCCGCAGCGAACCGGTGCAGGATCTCCGACTTTTCAACGGCAACGAGGGCCAAGCGCTGGGCGCGGGCCGCTTCGACCCGCCGCATCAAAGGCTCGAGCTGGTCCATCAGCTCCACATTGGCTTCGCGCAGCTTTTTGGTTGGAAAGCCGTTGATCTTTGCGGTGAACGGTTCCTTGGCGCTGGCGCCTGTCAGAAAGACCGATTCCAGAACCGGCAAATCTGCAAGAGTAGGCTCTTTGATCTGAGACAGCTTCTCTGCCGCCTTGCCGTCATTCGCTCCCCCCTGCAGCAGCATCGCGCGGGTGCGGGCCAGCAGATCGGCCTCTCCACCGAGAAAGACCAACTGTTCAAGTGCGGTGCGGTCGAAATCGGCGGGTAGACCAAACAACCGCAAAAGGCCGCTACGATCCAGCGGCGTCTCAAAGTCGGCCCGGCGCTGGCAGATCGCGGCTGTCAGCATATCAAAGTCGCTGTCTGTCACGACCCGCGCCAGCTGTGCGATCAGTTTTGCTTCTTCGGTATATCGGTCATCGCCCTGGGCGAAGTCCTCGACAATTTCCGCCCGTAACAGCATCGCTGCCCGGTCTTCCATCTCTGAAAACTGCGGACTGACCCCTGCCTCAAGCGGGAAACGGCGCAGCAGGGAGGCGCAAAAGGAATGGATGGTTTGAATTTTCAGACCACCGGGGGTTTCGATCGCGCGGGCAAACAGAGTGCGGGCCTGCGCCATGCCTTCTGGTGAAATGATCGCCCCCTCGCCCAGTTCTGTCAGCGCAGAAGTGAGCGCGTCATCGCCCAGCATCGCCCATTCACCCAGCCGTTTGAACAGGCGGTTCTGCATCTCGCTTGCTGCAGCCTTGGTATAGGTAAGGCACAGGATGTGCTGCGGCTGAACACCCCGAAGCAGCAACCGGGCCACCCGGTCGGTCAGTACCTTTGTCTTGCCGGAACCGGCATTTGCAGCCAGCCAGGTAGAGGCATCCGGACGCGCAGCGCGAAACTGCGCCTCTGATGCGGCATCGCGGGCGGTCATGTCAGTGTCTCCGGGTTTGCTGGGGCACTGCGATCCCATTCGCCGTAGCGGGCAAGGTGGTCGTAGTCACCAATTTGAGAATCCTGAAACACCATGCGGCGACTGCTATAGCCTTGCTCAGATTCAAAATAGGCGCCGATCAGTTTGCTCAACTCTTCCCAAACCTTTGTCGGCGGTTCGTCCTGCAGGGGCGCGGGAACCTCTTTCAGCGGGGCCTTGAGCCCGAGAAAAAGCGCACGCTCCACCCTGCCCTCTCCATAGATTTCAAAGGCACCGTGTTCGGCCATGGCGGCTTCGATCAGCAGCTGTTTCTCAAAGGCCTTTTGTTGGTTTTCAGACGGTGGGTCGCCGGTTTTGTAGTCAAACAGATGCAACCCGCCCCGTTCGTCGACGTCGATCCGGTCTGCCGTACCCGCAATTTCGAAATCATGCGGTGTGACACGCACCTTACCGGATACTTCAAATCCAGATGGGCGCGCGCGGGCCTGGCGGTTGCGTTCGCCGGCAATGAAATCCTCTGCGATGCGTTCAAGCCGGGCCTGCCACAGGGCGCGTGCGACGGGCCAAGGGACCTGCGCCTCCAGTTGTTCGGCTGCGCAGGTCAGGAAATGGTCCACCGTCAGGGTATTGGGATCCTCTAACGTGCCTTTGACAAAATCTTCGAGGATCTTGTGCAACACGATGCCGCGCAACAGGGCGTCGGGTTCCTGAACCAGCGGGTCCAGAGGACGCAGGCGCAGCACATGTTTGGCGTAGATTGCGTAGGGATCCCGGATCAATTTAGGGATCTCGGTGATCGTCAACCGTTTGGGTCTGGCCGCAATCGGTGGCCGCGGCGCAGGGCGCTGGGCTGGGGCGAGCGGTTTTGGGGCCTCCAGGGCTTCGGCGCGGCCAAGCCACATCTGACCCCGCGCTTGCATTGCAGACAAGGCGCCTGGCCCGCCCTGATCCGGCAGACCAGACAAAAGGTTTGTCATCCGGTTCAGCCAACGGGACGGAACAGTGTCTGCCTCATCTGTGCGTTCTGCCCGTGTCAGCCAGACCTCTGGCGCAGCAATCGCCTGTTGGAAGTCATGCGCCGACAATCCGATCCGTCGCTCTGGCAGCAGAAGTCCTGCCTTGTGGCGCAGCTGACGGTTCAGCCACGGATCAGGGGCGGCGGCTTCGGGCCAGGTGCCTTCGTTCAGACCACCGAGGATAACCAGGTCGGCCCCTTGAACACGTGCTTCAAGCGTCCCCCAGATCAGGATGGAGCCGTAGGGAGCATCCCGGTCCCTGACCTCTCCCTGAGACAGCAAAGCCCGCAGGAGGTCAGCGAAATCGCGGGCTGTCATGGCGCCTCCATAAGGCGCCTCTGCCTGCAGGTTTTCGATGACTTTCAATGCCTCGCGACCAGCCTTCTTGTCCCAAAGTCCGCCTGCTTCGGCGGGTTGGCTGCCCCTGCTGATCGTCTCTGCCAGGTCACGCAACTGGCTGATCCATTCACTCAGATGACGTTCGCCCTGAGTGGTTTTGTCGGCAAAACAGCTGGCCAGCCAGTCGGTCCAACCGGGCATAAGATCCCGACCCACGGCAAAGGCCGCAAAGCTGTCGTGGTCGGGAAACGGAGGACCATAGCGGCGCAGGCGCAGTTCCAGATCGCGGGTGTGGCGCAGATGATCGCCCCGACCTGCCCCGTCGTGGCAAAGCGGATGTTTGAGCAACGTCAGCAAAGCGTCAGTCTGAAGAGGTTTGCAGAAAAGTTCTGCCACATGGCGAAGGAAACGGCCGGGCGGTGAAAGCTGCAGCGGCTGACCTGCAGAATCGTCAGGAAGGATGTCCCAGCGATCCAGCGCCGCAGACACCTGCCGGGTCAGCATCCGATCTGGTGTGATAAGGGCGGCAGTCTGTCCATCCTCTGCCGCCTGGCGCAGCCGCAACGCAATCGCGAGCGCCTCGGCACGCGGCCCCGGTGCCTCAACCAGCGTGATTTCGGAAGTGGCGCTGTCGATATCGCGCAGCTGTGGGCCCTCGCGCATCCAGGCATCGGTTACCGGCGCTGGGCGCAACGCCAGCGAAACCAGACGATTGCGTGGCGTCGAAGCGGGGTTGGCGTCTGTCCAGCGTCGAACGTCACGCGGCCCCATTTCAAGATCCTGCATCAGTTTGAAAAACCGATACTGCGGATGGTCCTCTGAACTCAGCGCATCGCTTAGGGTTTGCCAGACATGATCTGGCTGATCCTCGTCAAATCCGGGCAACACCACGGCCCCTTGGGGCAGTTTGGCGATCGCCTCCATCAGCAACAGCGTCGTGCCCCTGGATCCGGTCGAACCAGCAAGGATGATCGGATGTTGCGGGGGTGTTTCGTCCCATTCCGCGATCAGGTCCAGAACGGCCTGCCGCTGGCGTTCCTGCGGGTCCATCGCGTTTTCGTGGGTGGTGGCAAAGTCATCTGCAATGGCGATGAACTGCTGCGCGCGCGCCCAATGGCCAGACATGTCCGAAACATCAAGCGCGCGAATGGTGTCTGTACTGACCCCCTCGCTCTGCATCTCGTCAAACAGCGCTGCAAGGCTGTCAGACAGATCGTATAGCGATGACCGAGCCGCCAGATCAGGTTGCGCTTCTAGTAGCTTGGCAACCAGTTGTGACAATTCTAGCCGGCGCCGCAGCGGCGGCAATGCAGGTGGCAGACCCCGCAGAGTGGCGCGCAAATCGAGATCGGTGAGCAGCGAAATCTTTGGCAGCAATACCGAAGGCCCGCGATCAAACAGATCCCGCACGCGACGGGCCATGCGGGACGTGTTCACGATCAGCTCGGCTTTCGCCAGCGCTTCGGGGGGGTGTCCGGATGCGCGCTCGATCATTCCCTGAACAAGCGCGCGGGGAAAATCGACACCGCAGGGAACGGAAAACAGACGCGGTGTGTCCTGCGGCTCAAATTGCATCTTGGGCCATCAGCTCCTCTGCCTGTGCGATCCCTTCTGGAGTGCCGACATCACACCAGAACCCAGGGTATTCCATTGCGTAGAGCCTGTTTTTTGCAGCCATCTTGTCCCACAGGAGGTTCAGGGAAAACGCCGCATCCTCAATATCGTGCAATCCATCTGTCCGCAGGATCTGAACACCGCCATAGACAAGTTCGCCTCCTCGCCCGACCCGGCCCTCGGCATCTGTATGAAAGTCACCGTTGCCTTTCCGTCCGACAGTTCGAGAAAGCGGAACGCAGGCCAAAAGCGCATCCATCCGGTCTGGATCCCAGTTCTGTGTCAGCAGTGTCAGCGGGTTTGGTCCCTTCCAGATGACGTCTGGGTTGACCGTGAAAACGGGGTCACCTCCCAACATCGGGAGGGCGTTGCGCAGACCACCGCCGGTGTCGAGAATGTCGGGGTGTTCGTGGCTGATTGCGACGTCCTGACCGCCAAGATGCTGATGCAGAACCTCTGCCTTGTAGTGCGTGTTGATGACGATGGTTTGCGGCGAGACAGCGCGCGCCAGATCCAGAGCATGATCGATCAGTGGCACGCCAGCCACAGGGATCATCGGCTTAGGGCGGTCTGCTGTCAGGTGGCGCATCCGCGTGCCAAACCCGGCAGCAAAGATCATGACAGATGGATTTGTCATGTGCTTTGGCCACGCAGGCGGCTTAGGACGTCTGGCGTTGGTGTTGGCATTTCCCGCAGCAGGAAATCCGCCAACGGGGCCATCGCCGGATGATCGAGCCCCCGGCGGAAATGGTCCCAGACACGGGGGATCAGATCGACATATTGTGGTTTGCCATAGTCGCTGCCGAGGCGTGCGAACACGCCAAGAATTCGCAGGTTCCGCTGAACACCAAGCACGGTATAGGCGGCGCGAAAGCTGCTCTCGTCAACGCCTGTCGCAGCGATGTAGCGGTCAATCATTTGCATCTCGACAACGGCAGGCACATCGCGGCGCGCGTCCTGCAACATGGAGACGAGATCATAGGCGTGATGCCCTGCGCGCGCGGCCTGAAAGTCGAGAAGCCCCACCCGTGCGACGCCTTCGCGTTCTGGCAGCCAAAGCAGATTTTCAGCGTGATAGTCACGCTGAACCAACACTGTATCCCCTTTGACGGTACTGCGCAGAATGTCTTCGAACTGATCTGTGAAACGGGTCAAAAGTTCCGGCGCGGGTTCTTCCAGGATCACGTCCCGATATTTTGCAAATGCAAGGCTCGACAATTCTGCCATCAGGCGTGCACCCAATGGCTCCAGTTCGGGCAGCGGTGCGTTGTGCAGCGTGACGAGAACATCAGTAGCAGCCTCGTAAAGCGGTCTTTCTTTCTCCGGCTCTCGCTCCATCACGCGGGCAAAAAGATCATCACCAAGATCCTCGATCATGAGAAAGCCGTTTTCGCGGTCTTCCGCCAGGATCTCAGGCGCGCTTAGTCCTTGTGCGCGCAGGTAGGTGGCAATCTGGATAAAAGGAATGACGTCCTCACCCTTGTCCGGCGGGGCATCCATGAGGACAACACTGTTGCCCTGGTCATTTCGCAACCGTTCATAGCGCCGATTGGAGGCGTCACCGGCGAGTGGAGCACGATGCCAATCCTGCCAGGGAGAGGCGGACAGAAAATTGGTGATGAGTGTGGCACGATCAGTCATGTCAGCTCTTGGCAATTTGTTGCATCAGGGAGGTCCAGCGGGGATCAGTCCACCGCAAAGTCGCAAATCTGCCTTCCAGCGCGTCCTGATCCAGTTCAAGCGAAATATGGAGCGCTGAAGGCGGTGTCAGCTCGGCCAGTTTGTCCGGCCATTCGATGAGACAAATCGCTGTTTCCAAAGCAGAAGTCAGGCCCAGCTCTTCGACCTCATCCAGGGAGGACAACCGATATAGGTCGGCATGCCACAGCTCTGCCTGTGGCAGGTCGTAGGTCTGGATCAATGTGAACGTAGGAGAGGGGACATCCTCAGGCACGGGCATCTGTGATTGGATCAGGCTGCGGGCAAAATGGGTTTTGCCGACCCCGATCACACCCTCAAGAAGCAGGCAATCGCCAGCCGTCAGGTGCTGACCGATTTCGGCTGCAAGTGCGGCGGTCACATCAGGTGAGGGAAGGGGGATCTGAAGGGAATGGGCTGTCATGATGCGACAATGCCGCCCCGCGCCGGGCGCTGCAAGCTGGAACGAAAAAAGGCCCGGCAGTGCCGGGCCTTAATAAGCGGGGATTGGCTGTTATCCCCGTCGGAAGAGAGCCTATTTGTCCTGTTTGGCGATGGCAAAGCGTTGCTGATCTGCTGGCGCTGGCGCAGGTTCGGGAGAACGGAAGCTGACCATGGTTGCACCGTTCTGGATGGCGCTGACCTTGCAGACGAGCGGCGTGCCGTTGCGCAGCTGGACATTGGCCCACCAAGGGGTGCGTCCATCGCCACCAGCAACGAAGTCACGGATCTCGCCCCATGCCGGCGTTGCTGCACACATGTTCTGCCAGACACGGCTGGAGTCCATAATGGTGACCTTGGCAAAGCTGGCGTCGGGATCCATCTGCCACAGTTCGTGATAGGCCGCGTTCGAGAATGTCATGCTGCCGTCGTTTGCGAAAACGGCGATGGCGTCGTCCATCTGGTCCATAATCGACTGCCCCATCTCCAGCTCGGACCGGAACTGACGCGTGAGGGTGATTTCGGCGGTGATGTCTTCAAAAAGGAAGGCGATTGCACCATCGGGGTGGGGACGGCCGGACACGGAATAGACAGACCCGGAAGGAAGCGACCATGTTTCCTGATAGCGCCCTTCGGATGCGGCCTCCAGCAGGTCGGCCATCTGATGGCGCCAGCTGGAATAGTTCTTTGGCTCGGGCATCATGCGCTGATCGCGCAGGCGGTCAAAGAAGGTCATCATATTCGGGCGCGAGCTGAGGAAATTCGCGGGCAGGGCGGTCAGGTCGATCAAAACCGGATTGAACAGCACCAGCTGACGATTGCGGTCAAAGATCGCAAGACCGATGGACAGCTGGGCGAATGTCTTTGCCAGTGTCTGAACAAAGTTGCGCTGCGCGATTTCGGCGTCGACCACGGCATTCACGTCAACAGCGTGACACAGCCAGCCGGATTCCGTTTCCGTGGTCGAAATATTGTACCAGAGTTTCTTTTTGCTGTCGGGCAGCGGAATAGAGATGCGCTCGGGTTTGCCGCTTGCCATCGGATCATCAAGATCGGTGAACAGGGGTTCCGAGAAATCGACGTTGCGGCCACGGATCTTCTGGCTCAAATCGTCATAGGCGAGGTTTGACCAGGTAACGGCACCATCGTCTGATTGCAGCCAGACGGGGTAGGGCGCCTGATGCACCGCAGAGCGCAACGTGGTCAGTTCCTGATCGTTAGAGTGGTTCTGCTCTTGGGTGTTGCTGCTGCGCAGCTGGACGCGCGTCACACCGTCGATCCATTCACACAGGGCTTCGCGGCTTTCTGCGTTTGCCGTGCCGGACAGAACCAGCGGCCCCACATCCTTCAGGAAGCCGGGAGACTGGGGAAGGCCGGGATAGCTGCGTGCGAGTTGGTCGCGCAGGTTGGCCCAGCTGAAATTTTCGGCCTGTTCGCCAATGAAGCGGCGTGCGCCAGAGGACCAGCCGATCAATGTGGTGTCATCAAACAGAAAGACGGCGTCCGATTGTCCGTCGCCTTGCAGCAGATCCTGTTCAAACCCTTTGGGTTTGGGATTGGGTGTCAGCCACCAGACAGCCGCAGCCGCGGTCGCCGCACAGAGTGTTGCCAGTACCAGCCAGTCGATCGAAAGGAGTTCCTGCATGATGTTCATAACCCGCTCGTGTGTCGCTCTCTTGGCCAGTTTGTCCCGATAATGGTTAAATGAAGTTTAATTGGTTTCCCAAAAGTGAATATCTAAATTTCTATACGTTTATTTTCCCCGATGGGAACGGCATTTTCGCCGGTGATCGCATCAATCTTGGACCGTGGCCATTTCACCCTAACAACTGCGCCTCTGCGTTCGGGGTCGCGCATGATGTTCTGGTTGGGGTCCGTGCCGTTGGTAAAGCTCAGCTGGGCGCCGCTGCGTTCCAGAAGGGTCTTTGCAATGAACAGACCAAGGCCCATGCCTTCGTATTCAGGGCGCTGTTTGCGGTCGCTGTCGCTGCGCCGTCGCCGCACGAACGGATCCCCGATGCGCCCCAAAAGATGCGAGGGATAGCCGCGCCCGTCGTCGCTGATGATGAGGGTGATGGTATCGTCGTTCCATGTCGCATCTATCCAGACCGTGCTGCGGGCAAAATCTACCGCGTTCTGCACGAGATTGCGCAGCCCATGAATGATCTCGGGTTGGCGCAGGATGGTCGGATGCAGCGGATTGCCGTCCTTTGCCGGGCCTTCTTCGAATAGGACGGTTTTGCCGCGATACATATGAGGCTCTGCAGCCTCATTTATGACGGTGGACAACGGGGCCTGCCGCAGATGCAGGTCATCCTTTCCGGCACGGCCCATGCTTCGCAGGATATCGCGGCAGCGATCCGCCTGTTCGCGGATCAGCGCCGCATCCTCCTTCAGATCGGGCCGATCATCCAGTTCATCGATCAACTCTGCACTGGCCAGTTTAATGGTCGCCAAGGGCGTTCCCAGTTCATGCGCCGCTGCGGCCACCACGCCACCCAGGTCGGTGAGTTTCTGTTCACGCGAGAGCGCCATCTGGGTCGCGGCAAGCGCATCGGACATGGATCTGATTTCCGCGCTGATCCGATAGGAGTAGGCGCCAATAAACAGAACGGCGATGACGATGGCAGTCCAATTTCCAAACACAAAGATATCCGGCACCCGCAACATGAAACCTTGCGAGGTGCGCAGTGGCAGGTGGAATTCAGCCAGCAGCGTAACCAGGATGATCGCTGTCGCGCCGATGATCAGCGTGGATCGCAGCCGCATCATAGAGGCAGAGATCGTCACCGGCCCCAAAACCAGGAGCGCAAACGGATTGTTGAGCCCGCCGGTGAGGTAAAGAAGGAAGTTCAGCTGCAGCAGGTCAAAGAGAACCATGAGAAAATTCTCGAACTCTGACAGGCGTTTGTTTTGGGGAAACAGGATGATGGCGATTAGATTGCCCAGAACGGAAATGCCGATGGCGATGTAGCACAACACCAGTTCCAGCTGCAGATTGTACAGGCGCTGGGCCACGGTGATTGCGGTGATCTGCCCGACAATGGCAACCCAACGCAGCAGGATAAGGGTGCGCAGGCGGATCCAGTGGCTTCGTTCCTGACCGCTCAGCAAATTGATGTTTGTCGGGCTCATGTCCTACTCCGCTGCTGGTCTTACCATGACCGTTTTGGGCGGTCCTGTCATCTGCCGGGCTGTCACAGCTTACCCCGCGCCACAAGCGGGAATGTTGCCGACCAATTGAGGCTGGAAAGCGCAGTTACACAGACATTTGATCTGCATCGCCCGGCAAGAGGCAGACGTGAATTTTCCTGCGTTTTCCGACCTCTCTGCAAGAGGCATATGTCGTATGTACCTTTCCTGCGCTGTTTTGTCCGTCTGGCATTTGGTCAATGGACTGGGGTAGCAGATGCATCGACAGCGTCAGACCAGCCACGTTGGACAAGTGCGATTGCATCCCCTCAGATTGCTGATAGGTCTGGCGCAGAACGCAGTTCGCAATACCGATTGATGCCCTTAGAAAAGGTGTGCCCGATGAACCCGATTATCCCAGCCGCTGCCGCTGCCGCAGTCGCCGTTGCCGCCACCCTTGGGGCAACCTGGTTCGTGACGCGGGGCGGGTCAGACAGCGATGCATTTGCACAGTGCCGCAGCAGCCAGATTGCGGGCGGCGCGGACACGATTGGCGGACCTTTTGAACTTCTGAATGCGAAGGGCGAGACCGTTACCGACAAGGATGTGATCACCAAGCCGTCTCTGGTATATTTTGGCTATACCTTCTGCCCGGATGTCTGCCCGCTGGATGTGTCACGCAACGCGGAAACCATCGACGTGCTGGATGAGCGTGGCTACGACGTGACGCCGGTCTTTATTTCTGTAGATCCGGCGCGAGACACACCAGAGGTGGTTGGGGATTTTGCCGCCAACCTGCACGAACGGATGATCGGCCTGACCGGATCCGACGAACAGGTGCGTGCGGCGAGCAAGGCCTACAAGACATATTTCAAACGTCACGAAGATGACGGTGACTACTATCTCGTGGATCATTCGACCTTCACCTATCTGGTGCTGCCAGAGCAGGGGTTTGTTGAGTTTTTCCGCCGAGACGAGACACCGGAACAGGTTGCCGACAAGGTTGGCTGCTTTGTCGACAACATCTGAGTGCCCTGAAGATTTGACGTTTCCCTGCCGAGACGTAATATCTTCTTTAACCTGAAGTCAGTGCAGGAGACCGACAGAATGGGCGAAGCTGCTTTGCAGGAGATTGGACCGGACAAAACACTGTTGCTGGTCGATGATGATGAGCCCTTTCTGCGGCGGTTGGCAAAGGCGATGGAAAAACGTGGTTTCGAAGTGGAAACCGCCGGCTCCGTTGCCGCAGGCAGCGCTATTGCAACGGCACGTCCACCGGCCTTTGCTGTTGTTGATCTCCGGCTTGAGGATGGCAACGGGCTGGATGTTGTCGAAATCCTGCGAGAGCGGCGCCCGGATAGCCGTGTTGTCGTTCTGACCGGCTATGGCGCCATCGCAACCGCTGTGGCAGCGGTGAAAATCGGAGCGACAGATTACCTGTCCAAGCCTGCGGATGCCCAGGACATCATGAATGCCCTTCTCGCCAATGAGGAAGAGCTGCCGCCACCACCGGAAAACCCGATGAGCGCGGACCGGGTGCGTTGGGAACATATTCAGCGTGTTTACGAACTGTGTGACCGCAATGTTTCAGAAACGGCCCGGCGCCTGAACATGCACCGCCGGACGTTGCAGCGCATCCTGGCCAAACGCAGCCCAAAGTAGTCCGCCGTGCGCGCACCTTGCGGCGGCTCTGCGCCTGATATCGATCCAACTGGTCCTGACAGCCAGCCGCTGCCACAAGGCGGCTGGTCTGAGGAAATCGTGACCCTTGCTGATGCGATTGCGGTTCCACCCACAGACAGTGCCTTGGTGCAAAAGGCAGGTCTGCTCTATTCAGATGGCAGTTATTGCGCACATGGAGCGCTGTGGCGCAAACACCGGCCGATCACCATCGCGCCGGATGTGCCGGACAGCATCAACCAAACTCTGACAGGACGGTGGCTATGGGGCGGGGTGCTTTGGGCGCATTTTGGCCATTTCCTCGTGGAAAGCAGTGCGCGCCTTTGGGCTCTGGCACATCTGAAATCGCAGGTCGACGGCGTTCTGTTCATCCCGAAACGGCCTGACGTCGGCGAGGAAACCCGCGGGTTTCAGCGAGAGTTTCTGCGCCTGATGGCGGGTGATCTGCCAATGCGCGCTGTTGCTGAACCGACGCGGGTGGAGGAACTGGTCGTTCCCGGGCAGGGGTTTGGCCTGGGCAAGATCACCGCTGGGACACCGCGCTTTCGCAATGCGATCCATAGCCGATTTGCACGAGAAATCCGCCCGGATGGCCCCGAAAAAATCTATATCTCCCGCTCGCGGTTGGGTTTGCGAAAGGGCGGTCTTTTGGGAGAGGAGCAGCTGGAGGCGCTTCTGGTGGGCGAAGGCTATGAGATCTACCACCCGCAGGAGCATTCGTTGTCAGACCAGCTGGCACGCTACAAGGCCGTAAAATACGTTGTCGCCGCTGACGGGTCTGCGTTGCATCTATTTGCGATGGTGGGACGCCCGGATCAGAAAGTTGCGATGGTCTTGCGACGCCAATCCGGAGCAAACAACCTTCTGGCGGCCAATGTGGCCAGCTTTTGCAAGAACCAGCCGCTTGTGATTGGAGGTCTGCGAACCGAGTGGGTGCCAGTCAGCAAGCCCAAGTCCAGCAGGCTCAGCTTTGGTGAATTGAACCATTCGGTTATCGGAAAGGCCCTGACAGAGGCGGGTTTCGTCCAAAACGGCATGGAATGGCCCACGCTGAGCGAAGAAGATCGCGCCCAAATCCTTGCTGACAAGGGCCTGACAGGCCGCAACGCATTCATCGAGTCACCGGAATTCAAGAAAAAGCGTGTTCGTGCGATGCGCCAGGCCCGCAGGGCCGAGCGTGAAGCGCGCCAAAACGTGGACTAGGACAGGGTCAGAGCTGGGCCAGCAGCTCTTCATGGCGGGCAACAAAATCCTGTCTGACCTCTACGGGCGGACGCAGATGGATGCTCAATCCGTCGATGATGTCTGGGTTTGGTTTGCCAAATAGCCTGTTTGCCTCGGTCACTGAAAAGCCGGCAATTTGCGTGGCTTCCATCCACGCACTGACCTTATCGGCCTTCTTGATCTGCGCCTTTACCGTTTTCGGAAGCGCCGCTGGCAGCCCAAAGCGGATGTGAATCGCTGCGGTCAATCGTTGATCCAGTTCGCCGTATCCGGCGCCAACGGCATTTTTGACCGGCGAAATCATATCCCCGATCACATATTCCGGCGCATCATGCAGCAGGGCCGCGAGCTGCCAGGCGACAGGCGCTTTGGGCTGCATACGGGTGAACAGCGTTTCCACCAACAGGGAGTGTTCTGCCACCGAGTAGGCAAAGTCCCCCTTGGTTTGCCCGTTCCAGCGCGCCACGAACGCAAGCCCATGCGCAATGTCGTCGATTTCCACATCGACGGGGGTCGGGTCTAGCAGATCCAAACGACGACCAGAGAGCATCCGTTGCCATGCGCGAGGGGGGGTGGGGGGCATGATCTGTCCCTTTCTGTCACGATCACCTTGTGAGTAGCGGACCAGAGAAGGTGGTGCAATCTCAGGATCTGAACAGGCAGGTTGAGCGGCCAAATATCGGGCAAGCACACGATTGGACCACGAACAGTTGAGAGGGGTTTATTTGAAAAACACCGGCTCTGACCCCATATTTATATAGACGACAGGGGCTCTTGCCCCAATTTGGCAAGCCTCTTTCGTGGCACTTGGCACATACGAAAGGAGTTCGCCATGTTTAAACGTCTTGTCTCAGTTTCGCTCATCTTTGGAATGCTCGCGACTGCGCCGCCTGCTGTGGCCTCTGCCTGCACTCCCCGTGATGATCTGATCGAACGGTTGCAGTCGTCCTATGCCGAGCGTTTGACCGCCGGAGGGCTGCAGGCCAGTCGCCCCGTATCCACTGTGATCGAATTCTGGGCGTCTGATACGACCGGAACCTTTACGGTTCTGGTTTCCCATCCCAACGGGCTCAGTTGTGTGGTGGCATCGGGCACCGGCTTTTTCCAGGTGATGGAAGAGGCCAAAGATCCGGGCACACCCAGCTGATTTTGGTCCCCCCGAAACCGTTGGGGGTCGGGGCGCGCGGCGGCAAGTCGCTGCGCCCCGGCTTTCATCTGGGGCATCTTCGTTGCTTATAAACCATTGCAGTGCTACCTCGTGCGGTAAGTGAACATGAAACCTGAATGGAGCAAGCAATGCCCGGTGATTACATCGTCAAGGATATTGCGCTGGCCAGCTTTGGCCGCAAAGAACTCGACATCGCTGAAACGGAAATGCCGGGCCTGATGGCGCTGCGCGAAGAGTACGGTGAAAGCAAGCCGCTGAAAGGCTCGCGCATCGTTGGTTCGCTGCACATGACCATCCAGACCGCGGTTCTGATCGAAACCCTCGTGGCGCTGGGCGCGGACGTGCGTTGGGCATCCTGCAACATCTTCTCCACCCAGGATCACGCTGCGGCGGCGATTGCTGAAGCGGGTATTCCGGTCTTTGCGATCAAGGGCCAGAGCCTGGAAGAGCACTGGGACTATCTTGATCGCTCCTTCCAGTTCCCGGAAGGCGCAAACATGATCCTGGACGATGGCGGCGATGCGACCCTTTATGTGCTGCTTGGTGCCCGCGCCGAGGCAGGCGAAGACATCATTCCCGTTCCTCAGTCCGAGGAAGAAGCGGTCATCAAGGCCCAGATCAAAAAGCGGATGGAACAATCCCCGGGTTGGTTCACCAAAACCCGCGATGCGATCAAAGGCGTATCCGAGGAAACAACCACTGGCGTTCATCGCCTTTACGAACTGGTCAAAGAAGGTCAGCTGCCCTTCCCCGCGATCAACGTGAATGATTCCGTCACCAAGTCGAAGTTCGACAACAAATACGGCTGCAAGGAATCCCTGGTTGACGGTATCCGCCGCGCAACAGACGTGATGATGGCCGGTAAGGTTGCGGTTGTCTGCGGTTATGGTGACGTCGGCAAAGGCTCTGCTGCTTCGCTGCGCGGCGCTGGTGCCCGTGTGAAAGTCACCGAAGCCGACCCGATCTGCGCTCTGCAGGCGGCAATGGACGGTTTTGAGGTCGTGGTGCTGGAGGATGAAGTCGCCTCTGCGGACATCTTCATCACCACCACCGGCAACAAGGACGTGATCCGCATCGAGCATATGCGCGAGATGAAGAACATGGCCATCGTTGGCAACATTGGCCACTTTGACAACGAAATTCAGGTGGCGAACCTCAAGAACCACAAGTGGACCAACATCAAGGACCAGGTGGACATGATCGAGATGCCGTCCGGCAACAAGATCATCCTGCTGTCTGAGGGCCGTCTGCTGAACCTTGGCAACGCCACTGGTCATCCGTCGTTTGTGATGTCTGCGTCTTTCACCAACCAGGTTCTCGCCCAGATCGAGCTGTGGACCCGCGGGGAAGAGTACAAGAACGACGTCTATATCCTGCCCAAGCATCTGGATGAGAAGGTGGCCCGCCTGCACCTTGACCGCATCGGCGTGAAACTGACCCAGCTGAGCCCGGAGCAGGCCGCCTATATCGGCGTCACTCCCGAAGGCCCGTTCAAGCCAGAGCACTACCGCTACTGATCGAATTGCCCTGACAGGCGATTTGGAAATTCCGAACACCCCGCACGTCGTGTGGGGTGTTTGCTTATGTAATTGATATCAAACTGACATATTTTCTGTGCGATGCGCGCCAAACGCTGTGCACGTAGAAAATGTTCCGAGAAAAAAGCGACGAAAAACTTGGAACGTTCGGCTCTCGGGTGTCGTTTCTCTGCCGTACATCAAATGATGAAATGATGGAGAAAACGAATGACCGATCTGAAAGCCAAAACCCGTATTCTCGCTGGTGTGACTGCTGCTGCCCTGATGGCTGGTGCAGGCGCTGCTCAAGCAACTTCGGTGCCGCGTGGTGAGTACAAGGCCCAAGGCGAAGTCGAAACCGTCGGCGGCCAAAATGAAACTGGCAGCGCGTCCATCGATACTACAACCGGCACCACCGTGCCGCGTGGCGAATACAAGGTCGACAGCGGTGTTGAAACCGTGAATGACCAGACCCCGGCCTTTGGCGACGAGAACGTGAACGATACAGCTGAAGCGGCAACAACCGTCCCGCGTGGTGAATACAACAAATCAGATGCTGCTGGCGACAAAATGCCACCGAAATCCGAACTGACTGTGGCCGATCTTGTCGGCACCAATGTTCTGGGTGCCACCGGCAAAGATGTCGGCGAGATCGACTATGTGATCGAACAGGATGGTGAAATTGCAGGCGTTATCGGCGTGGGTGGTTTCCTTGGCCTGAACGAGTATACGGTAGCTGTTCCGCTGTCCGACATGGAATTTACCCGGAATGGTCAGCTGCAGTTGGACGCTCGCACAGAAGCCTCGCTGCGCTCTATGCCAGAGATCGAAGAAGATGCGATCATCCCGCTGTCTGACAACCTGATCGTCGGCGACCAAGTATAACTCGCCAGTGATTTACGATGACTTTGGCGCCCTCATTCGAGGGCGCCTTTGTCTTTTGTGGCGTTGGTTTTCGATGCTTTGATGGCTGGAAATGATCCGACTGTGGTGAAATTCCCAGTTCACTTGTGCGTTCCAGCGGTTAAGCTGCCAGCAATAAACAGGTTCGGGCATTGATATCCGGGCCGATTTAATGAGTTCCACGACGTAGAATGGGAGAGAGACTTTGGGTAAACGCGACGACCTGATCGAACAATACGCAAGCGATCTGAAGAACAAATGCGGCATGGATCCAGACATGGATCTGCTGACAAAGGTGACGATTGGTTGTGGTCCGGCAATTTATGATGCGGATGCTTCTACCGTGGCGTCGAGCCAGGAAAGCGAGCTTGAAACCGTCAAGAACAACTTTCTGATCAAGAAACTGGGTCTTGCAGATGGTCCGGAGCTGATGGAAGCGATCAACTCTGTGGTTGAAACCTACGGCAAGTCCGAGCGCAACAAATACCGCGCGGTGGTTTACTACATGCTGACCAAGCATTTCGGAAAAGAATCCGTCTACGGCTAAGCCGCCGACGAGAGCAGATCCAAACCCGCTGGTTTCTCTGGCGGGTTTTTTCGTTGGTTCACGATGATCGGCCCAATCTGCATTTGTCTTTGATTTTACAGGTATTGGCTTTGCGGAATCATTACGGTCCGGCCTAATGTGGTCTTACCGGTCAGGATGGCCAGGATCATAGATTTCGAACACGTGTGGTGGAAGTGGAGCACGTGGGGTGAAAGGGAAGATCCTGCCATTTGGGCATGGTCTTCCCTTTTTTATTTTTGCGATCGCATCTGCCCAGAAGCGCTGTTCAGAACAGCGTCAGTACCAAGCCGATCGCTGCACAGGCCAGTGTTGCATAGCCCCCGTCGATCAGTGACAGGCGCAAGGGGCGCGCGGCGTAAAGATTGTTGATCATGATCCAGGGGCTGATGAAAAACAGACCAATTCCCAGCCCGCCAATCAGCCCGCCGCCCAATGTGTCGATGCCGGAGAGCGCAAAAACATGTCGCATCATTCCCGCGACAACCAACTGCAGAACAAAGGTGCCGGCATATAGCAGTGGATTCTGGGCATTGATGGGTTTACCGCTCTCGTCGCGCGGGACTTTCGCAGCTTGCATCCAAGGTTCGGCCAAGAGCCCGTACCAGACGGCGCCAAGCGCAAAGCCGGCAACAGCAGCTGCCAGAACATTCAGGATTTCCATTTGACCCTCCCAAGGTACAGGTTCCCTTGCAAGAGCTTGGAGGACACCGATGGGGTGGGTCAATCCGGATCAGGTTATTCCGGGTCGGTGTTGCCCAGGGCGCAGACGATTTTCCATTCCTCAGCCGTCACCGGTTGCACCGACAGACGCGAGCTTTTGACCAGGGCCATATCGCTTAGTCGGGGATCTGCCTTGATCTGTTCCAGCGTGACAGGCGTGACAAAGCTGCGGATCGCTTTGATGTCCACGCATTCCCAGCGCTCGTCATCGGTTGAGCTGTCGGGGTGGCTCTCCGCGCAGATTTCAACGATGCCGACCACGGATTTTTCCTTTTGCGAATGGTAGAAGAATCCGCGATCGCCCAGTTTCATGTCCCGCATGAAGTTGCGGGCCTGATAATTTCTTACGCCGTCCCATTCCTCGCCCGCATCACCTTTGGCTTGCTGGTCATCCCAGCTCCAAGTTGAAGGCTCGGATTTGAACAGCCAATATGCCATCAGCCGACGACCTTTTTCCAAGTGATCAGTTCAACCGCTTCAAACAGCCCAGCTTTTGCGTAGGGGTCGTTGTCGGCCCAGGCTTGCCCTGCTGCCATGTCCTCGACGTCCAGAATGATCAGCGATCCAACCATGCCACCGTCCTGATCCAAAAGAGGACCAGCCTGGGCAACGCAGCCAGTGGTTTCGATATAGGCCAGATGTGCAGCGCGGTTGTCCATGCGGGTTTGAAGATGGTCGGGTTTGTCCCGCGCAATCAGAGCGATCAGCATATCATTCCTCTTTCAATGGTCGTGAGAGCAGTTGAGCCGCGGCATCGGCAATGGTCAAGCGTTGATCCAGCAGCGCAACCACGATTGCGGTAATCGGCATATCAAGTTTCCGAGATTGGGCCTCTTCATGAACCGCGCGGGCCGTTGCAGCGCCTTCGACCGTAACCGAGGGGTCAAAAGGTTCTGCGCGGCCAATCGACAGGCCGAGACGGTAGTTCCGAGACAATTCGGAACTGCATGTCAGGGTAAGATCCCCAAACCCGGAAAGACCGGCCATTGTCTCGGCGCGTGCACCACAGGCAATCGCCATCCGCTGCATTTCGGCATAGCCGCGTGTCATGAGCGCTGCACGCGCGCTATCGCCAAGCCCGGCGCCAATGACAGCGCCACAGGCAATCGCCATCACATTTTTCAACGCCCCGCCGAGTTCGGCCCCGATGGTGTCGGTCGTTCGATACAGGCGAAGATTGGAGGTCGTCAGTTGCTGTTGCAGCACCTTGCCCTGTGCTTCGTCCTGGCAGGCCAATGTCAGCGCAGTTGGCAAGCCAATCGCGATATCGGCAGCAAAGCTGGGCCCGGTCAACAGGGCAGAGGTCGACTGTGGCAGGCACTCGCGGAGGACCGCGATTGGGCCCAGGCCACTGTTCAGTTCGATACCTTTGCAGCAGGCGACAATCGTGCGTTCGCGCAAAAGATCGGCATTCTCTGATACCACCTGCCGCAGTTTCTGCATCGGTACGGCCAGCAAAACCACGTCAGCCTGCGTTGCCCGGTCCAATTCGGCAGTTACTGTCAGGGCATCTGGCAAAACTGCACCCGGCAGGCGTCTGGAGTTTTCGCGACTGTTTTGCATGTCGCGGGCATGATCTGCGTCGCGCGCCCACATCGTGACAGGGCCCTCATTGGCCAGCGAGATCGCCAATGCGGTGCCAAAAGCGCCAGAACCAAGAACTGCGACGCTCATGCTTTGGCACCTTTTTTACCGCTGCCCAACATGGCTGGGCTTGATTGATCGAGCGGCCAGCGCGGCCGCGCAGATAGGTCCATGCCATCACGGGCGCCGATCTCGAACCGTTCAATACCGGCATAGGCAATCATCGCAGCGTTATCGGTGCAAAGCGCCAGTGGGGGGGCGGTAAATTCTGCCCCCGCTTCGGCGCATACCGTCTCTAACGCGGCGCGAATGGCAGTATTTGCAGCAACACCACCTGCAACAGCGACGGTCGGACAGGCCGGATTTTCCGCCATGTAGATACGCAGCGCACGGCGGGTCTTTTCGGATAGGACATCGGCGACAGCCGCTTGAAACCCGGCGCAGAGATCAGCACGATCCTGACGGGTCAATCCGCCCTTTTCCGCGACGATCTGGTCGCGCATCCGCATCAGTGCCGTTTTCAGGCCCGAGAATGACAGGTTGCAATCCGGCCTGTCCAAGAGAGGACGAGGAAAGCGGTATCTGCGCGGATCGCCGTTCTCTGCTTCTGCCTGAACCGATGGCCCACCTGGCTGGGGCAGACCCAGCAGCCGGGCGGTTTTGTCAAAGGCTTCGCCGGGGGCATCGTCGATGGTTCCGCCCAAACGGGTAAAGTCTTCGGGGCCGCGAACAATGAGATATTGGCAGTGGCCGCCGGAAACCAGCAGCATGAGATAGGGGTAGGTGACGCCGTCGGTCAGCCTGGGTGTCAGGGCGTGGCCTGCAAGGTGGTTCACACCAACAAGCGGCAGGCCGGTTGCCGCCGCGATCCCCTTGGCACACATGACGCCAGATATTACGCCACCAATCAGACCTGGGCCTGCGGTCACTGCGACAGCATCAAGGTCTGCAAGCGTCACTTCAGCTGCATCAAGTGCATCGCGCACGCAATGGTCCAATTTCTCGGCGTGGGCGCGGGCGGCGATTTCCGGCACCACACCTCCGTAGGCGCTATGCAGGTCAGTCTGGCCAAATACTATGGACGACATCACCGTTGCCGATCCGTCCATTTCGCGACGTACCACAGCGGCGGCAGTGTCATCGCAGCTGCTTTCCAGTCCCAGAATGGTGAGGCGTTGTGTCATGGCGTTACCGTTGCATCATTGTCGTGCCGGGGCTACCACCTAAGTCAGTGGCGAACAATCCCGAGGGGCGAGAGATGGTCGGCCTGCTGATGACACGGCCCCAGATGGCGGCACGGCGATTCGTTGAAGAACTGGACCCTGCCACGCGGGCCAAGGTCACGCCGATCTTTGCGCCATTGATCGAACCGCGGCCCGTTGCTCATGATCTGGGGGATCCATTTTCCAGGGATGTGATCTTTTCCTCTGCCAATGCGGTTGCCTTTGCGCCAAGGCCCGCCGATCCATCGCAGCGCGCCTATTGCGTTGGTGCCCGCACAACCTCGGCCGCAGCCCAGATCGGGTGGATGGCCAATTGCGCGGGCCAGGATGCGGATGGGTTGGTTGCCAACCTGATTGAGCGTCGCCCTGACCGGCCTTTGGTCCATCTGCGGGGTGTTCACAGCCGAGGTTTCATAGCGCAGCGGCTGCGGGATGCGGGTGTTTCCTGCACTGAGACAGTGATTTATGACCAGCCTGCCCTAGGTTACGAGGCAGACACAGAACGGGCGATGGATGCGCAAGATGTGATGATCGTGCCGCTTTTTTCACCGCGGACCGCTGCGCAATTCGTCAAATTGGCACCATATCGCGCGGAACTCTGCCTACTGGCCCTGAGTGATGCCGTCGCGGAACCATTGAAACGCTTGAATTGCAAAGACTTGCAGATATGTAAGGCTCCAACTGGAGAGCAGATGCACATACTGGTCCGTGATGCCGCAGCCCGTCTGGCGCGGGTTGAGGGTGGACCATCGGCACAGTAAGTTTGATGCCGAGTTGATGTATTGAGATTTTTTGAAGAATCGAGGGGGGCGTCGGCGTGGCTGACAAGAAGCAATCCGAAGAGACGAAGGTGGATATTGCCGATACGTCTGTTGCGGAGACGGACACCGAGACCAAGGCAACAGACACCCTGACGGAGCCTGTTGACGCCGAGACCGCAGAAGCGAAGCCGGAGCAGTCCGGGGATTCACCTGACCCGGAACAGGACGTGCAGGTCGAGACCGATGCATCAGCGGACCCCGAAGTTGTCGCTGAGGCGGATCAACCCGTTGCCGATGAACAGCATGATGAAGCTACCGTTCCTGAACAAACGGCGGAGCCATCATACGCTGAACCCCCGGCACCTGAACCGCAGCAGGTTATTGAGCGACGCGGCGGATTTGGGGCTGCCTTGTTGGGTGGTGTCGTAGCCGCGGGCCTTGGGTTCGTTGCAGGGCAAACAAATGTACTCAATGAATTCCTGCCTCCCTCCTGGCGCTCTGCTCCCGGTTTGGATGCAGCGCAGCTTGAGAGTGTCGAGCAAGAGCTGAATGCGAAAATAGCTGAGCTCGAGGCGCGGCTTTCCGAAACAACTGCCCCGTCACTGGATCCGATTGAGACGCAGCTAAATGCGCTGACGCAGGAATTGGATGCGCTCCGCTCGGCTGGTACCTCGTCTGGGACGGCTGACGTGACCGATGCGCTCGACCTTCTTGCGCAACGTGTCGATGCGTTGGAAAGCCGCCCCATCACAGATGCAGCGAGCCCTGAAGCGGTCGCCGCCTTTGAGGCGGAGCTGGCAAAGCTGCAGGACAATCTGGCAGCGCAAAGCGCAGAGATCGAACAAAAACTGGCAGAGGCCAGCGAAATGGAAATCGCCAGCGCCGAAGCTGCGCGTCTGGCCAGTGCGCAGACTGTCGTGGCACGTTTGCGGGGCGCGATTGATGCAGGCGCGAGCTATGCGGGACTGCTGGACGAACTGACCGCGCTGGGCGTTGATGTCCCCGATGCGCTGGCTGGATCTGCCGAGGGTGGCGTCAGCACGCTATCGAGCCTCAGAGACAGTTTTGCCCCTGCGGCGCGCGATGCGTTGGCCGTTGCGCGGGACGAAACCAAAGGCACTGGCGGGTTGGCCGCCTATGTCCGCCGCCAGCTTGGTGCCCGATCAGTCGAGCCGCGCGATGGCGAGGATCCGGATGCTGTCCTGTCCCGCGCCGAAGCAGCGGTTCACGCAGGCAACCTGCAAGGTGCCCTGGACGAGCTGTCCACCCTGCCGGAGGCTGCACGGGCGCCGCTGGCAGATTGGGAGGCTGCGGCACGCGCGCGCCTGTCTGCCATTGCCGCCGTCAATGAATTGGCCACAAGCCTGACCGCCAAATAAGGAAGCCGCCATGCTCTGGTCATTGTTGAAGATCCTCGTTTTCGTCGCAATTGTTGCGGTTCTCGCGTTTGGTGCCTCTCTGCTGACAGAGACCGCCGGCGGTGTGCAGATTACAGTTGCAGGCACCGAATACACCCTGAGCGCATTGCAGTCGGTGATTGCGCTTGCTGTGCTGGTGTTTGCTGTCTGGCTTGGGTTCAAGGTGCTGTCGTTGCTTATTGCCACGCTGCGCTTTTTGAACGGGGATGAAACGGCCCTGTCGCGCTATTGGGACAAGGGGCGCGAGCGGAAAGGCTATCAGGCCCTGTCTGATGGCATGATGGCGCTTGCCTCTGGTGAGGGGCGTCTTGCGATGGCCAAAGCCGCCCGCGCAGAGAAATACCTGAACAACCCGGAACTGACAGACCTGTTGACTGCGCAGGCTGCTGAAATGGCCGGAGATACGAAAAAGGCCGCTGAAGCCTACAAGCGTCTTGTCAGCAATCAGTCCACCCGCTTTGTCGGTGTGCGCGGGATCATGAAGCAGAAGCTGTCCGAAGGTGACACAGAGACCGCGCGCCAGCTGGCGGAAAAGGCTCTTGCCCTGCGTCCCAAGCACGTAGAAGTGCAGGATACACTGTTGACGCTACAGGCCCGGGCCCAGGATTGGGCGGGTGCGCGCAAGACGCTCACGACCA
The DNA here is from genome assembly GCF_019801785.1 of Phaeobacter italicus. Lineage (NCBI taxonomy): Bacteria > Pseudomonadati > Pseudomonadota > Alphaproteobacteria > Rhodobacterales > Roseobacteraceae > Phaeobacter > Phaeobacter italicus. Next base: position 182,151 of record NZ_JAHVIJ010000005.1, read on the forward strand.
AACTCAAGACCGGAACTCTGCCGCGCGATGTGTACAAGCGGCGGGATGCGGTTCTGGCACTGTCCGCATCCAAGGCAATTGTCGAGGATGGAGCCACCGTTGAGCAGCAGGAGCAGGCCATCGAGGCCAATCGCCTGTCCCCTGATCTGGTCCCCGCTGCAGCCATGGCGGCCCGGACATACCTTTCTCGTGGCAAAAAACGCAACGCTATCCGGGTCCTGAAGAAGGCATGGGAGGCCCAGCCACACCCTGATCTGGCACAGGCCTTTGCGGAGGTAGAGCCGGGCGAGAGCGCGCAGGAGCGGGTCAAACGGTTTGTGCAGCTGTCGCGGTTGGCGCCACAGCATGATGAAACACGCCTGATCATGGCAGAGCTGAACATCGTTGCCGAAGATTTCCCCGAGGCCCGTCGGGCGCTGGGAGATTTGGTAGAGCGCGCACCGGATGCGCGGGCGCTGACGTTGATGGCGGCAATCGAAAAGGGCGAAGGTGCACCAGATGCGGTCATCCAGGGGTGGCTCACTCGTGCCCTCAGTGCACCGCGCGGGCCACAGTGGGTTTGTGACAAATGCAATCACATCCATGCCGACTGGGCGCCGGTCTGTGAAAACTGCGCAAGTTTCGACACCCTTAGCTGGACCCGTCCAGAAGCCCCTCATGTGATGGGCCCGCAGGTGCTCCCGTTGCTGACTGGCAAGCCGCAGGCAGACGAGGCACATGGGGCCGATATCGCCGATGTCGAACTGTTGGAAGATGATCAGATTGACGCTGAAGATGGTTCCGCAACCGCATCAGAGGATGCGGAATTGAAGGACGCAAAATAGATCTTTTCCGTGCGGCGCGTGAATGCTAAAGCGCGCCGCACAAGACTTCGGGCAGTTTTATCGCCTCAGGTCGCCGCTGTAGCTCAGCTGGTAGAGCACGTCATTCGTAATGATGGGGTCGGGGGTTCGAGTCCCTTCAGCGGCACCACTCTTCTCCGAAAACCGCGACTTAAGGAATTTGACTGCATCCCCGCAGTCAGAGGGCGGACAATTGGCCCGCTTTCATCCTGACAAAACTCATGGAAATATGGGCGCGCTGCATCAATGCGGCGGCATGTAGATCTCCGATTTGCAGCGCTCCAATGACGTCTTTCAGCTCTCGGTGAAAGATCTCCATCTCTGCCGCCAGATCCAGACGAGAGGCAAAGACCGACTGCAACCAGAACCGTGCTGTGCGGTAATACAGCCGTTCTGCGGTGTCGCGTAGCGGTTGGTTGTCTGTCAGCAGAAGTGTGGTTCTGAAGAAATCAGTCAACAGCTGCGCAAATGCGCGGGGGTCCTGGTCCTGCAACCCATCCAGCGATCGATCCGCGAGCCGGTGGAACGTACCGATGATTTCGTCGAGATCCTGTTTCGGTGACAGCTGGCCAAGAAGCCCTGCCAATTCCATGCGGAGCTGAAACGTCTGCTCCAGCTCCTCCAGGGATACTTCCGTCACAAACGTACCTGCCCCATGCACGGATTGCAGCAGGCCCTCGTCTTCGAGACGGCCGAGAACACGGCGGAGCGGTGTGCGGCTGATTCCAAACTCCTCTGCGAGGGCAACCTCGGATAGCCGCGTGCCAGGCGCATAGTCCAGCAGGCAGATCCGGTCGCGTATTTCGCCGTGGATCCACTCGAACCGGTCCTTTGCAGACAAGTCGGCGGCTGCCGTGAGTTGGGTGGGGGTGTTCAGAGTCATTCTGTCCTGCGAATTGGTGTCATGTCAGTCTTTGCGCCAGCTGCTCCAACAGATCAAGGCAGAGCGAAAGTTGCGAGTGGGTGATAAACTCATCCGGTTTGTGGGCCTGCGCGATGGATCCGGGCCCGCAGACCACGACATCCATCCCAAGGGCCTGATAGATGCCTGCCTCAGTGCCGAAGGGAACAGTAGAGGCGCCATTCTGTCCAGTGATTGCGAGAAGGGTGTCACGCAATGGATTTTGCGTCATCGCGTTCAGCCCGTCCACTTCCGCCAGTGCGGTGGTCACGATATCAGCCTGCGGACATACCGCCCGCATTTCGGGCAGCAGTTCCTCTTCGCACAGGGTTTGCAGCGTTTGTTTCACATGGAGCGCATCGACCCGCTGAACCGGGCGCATTTCCCAATCGATCTGGGCTGTGCCGGGGATCACATTATGCGCCTGACCGCCGGTCAGGGCGCCCGTATTGATTGTGGTCCAGGGTGGATCAAATGGGCTGTCTGGGGGGCATGCCGATTTCAGCTGCTGTTTCAGCCTTACCAGAGCGCTGACAAAGCGCGCAGCGTATTCAGCGGCGTTCACACCCAGGTCGGGCATGGATCCGTGACCCTCTAGCCCGCTGATGATGGTCGTGTATTCAAAACACCCTTTGTGAGCAACAATCACCTGCATTTCCGTCGGCTCGCCAATGAGCGCCTGTGCGGGCCGGATTGGCCGGCTTTCCAAAATGCGGGCGAGGTGCTGTGCGCCAAAACAGCCGATTTCCTCGTCATAGGTGATGGCATAGTGGATCGGCCGCTTGAGCGGGAGATCAGCGAAATGGGGCGCCATTGCCAGCGTCGCCGCCAGAAACCCCTTCATGTCGCATGTTCCGCGCCCATACAGTGCGTCATTGCGCGCCAGCAGGGTAAAGGGGTCGCTCTGCCAGATCTGATCGGTGACAGGCACCACGTCGCTGTGGGCAGACAGCATCAAACCACCGGGTCGGTCGGGGCCGATGGTGGCAAGGAGATTGGCCTTGTGCCCGCTCTCATCCGGCAGGATTTCCACCCGTGCGCCTGCGGCCTCCAATTGTTCGGCAACATAGGCAATGCAGGCCCGGTTGCTGTCGCAGGACACGGTGGGAAACCCCACAAGCTGGGCAAGAATTTCCTCGGTGCGGGCGAGCCGCTGCATCAGTCTGCGTCCTTCACGAACAATTTGCGATCTATCTGCGATAGTGCCTCTGCAGGGCCGCTGTCCCGGATCAGGATGGTTTCGGTGGTTTCCAGACCCCAGTTGTCCATCCAGAGGCCGGGCATGAAGTGAAATGTCATGCCAGGGCGTAGTTCGCTGTTGTCTTCTTCGCGGATGGAAATGGTCCGCTCTCCCCAGTCTGGCGGATAGCTGAGCCCGATTGGGTAGCCACAGCGCCCATTGCGATCGATGCCGTTCTTTTTCAGTTCTGCATGCAGGGCGCGCGCGATATCACCGGCGGTATTGCCTGCGCGTGCGGCCTCGATCCCGGCGGCCAACCCGTCCTCCAGCGCCTGGGCTGCGTGCAGCATGTCCTTTGGCGCGGGGCCTAGATGGACGGTCCGGCACAGGGGGGCGTGATAGCGGCGATAGCAGCCGGAAAGTTCAAAGAATGTTGCCTCCTCCATCTGCATCTCGCGACCGTCCCACGTCAGATGCGCCGCTGTGGCGTCCTGACCGGAAGGGGTGAGTGGAACAATCGCCGGGTAATCCCCCCAATCCCCGCCAGTGCCATAGATGCCCGCCTGCATGATATCGCCAACCAGTTCATTCTTGCGTTGACCGGGGGCCGCGCGATCGATGGCAAGCTGCATGATATGATCGGAAATCCGGGCGGCCTTGCGGATAAAGACCTTCTCTTCGTCGGATTTGACAGCGCGCTGCCAGTTCACCAGCGCGGTTGCATCAATGAGAGGTGCCTTGGGCATGGCGTTGGTCAGAACGGCATGGGCCTTGGCTGAGTAATAGTAGTTTTCCATCTCGACCCCGATGCGCGGGCGGGCAGACCCCTGTCGATCCGCGAGTGCCAGCAAATGCTGGGCAAGATCCTGCATCGGGTGGCGCGTGGTCGATTGGACGTAGCTGTCGTCATAGCCGATGATCTCGCTTTCCTGCATCCACACGGTACGGCGGGCGCCAAAGGAATCCATCCGCCGCCCCCACCAGATCGGGTCACCTTCCTGCGGGAGGATGACGCCCTGATGAACGTAAAAGGACCATCCGTCATAGCCCGTCAGCCATGCCTGATTGGAAGGGTCCGTGACAAAAAGGATATCCAGATCGAGCGCCTGCATGGCGGCCCGTGTTTTGGTTAGGCGTCGGTCGTATTCCTGTCTGGAAAAGGGGAGGTCGATGGCTGACATGGAAGGGCTCTTTTTCACTGATTCTTTGAATTTGTACACAAATCGGAATTGATCTGGCAATTCCTATCGGGGTTTGGTGAGTTATTCCCAGTTATTCCCAGTTATTCCCAGTTATTCTCGGAAAAATGCTTGACGGAATGCATTTCGTTTGACTGGTTGTGTACAAAATATGGATCCACGCCTTGGGTCCGCAGATATGAGGACCGAATATGCTGACCAATGATCATCTTGATGCCTGGGATCGCGATTGCTTTTTTCATCCCTCCACCCATCTTGCGCAGCACGCGCGTGGTGAAAGTGCGAACCGGGTGATCCGGACGGCCAGTGGGGTTCACATCGAAGACCGGGATGGAACCCAGCTTCTGGACGCTTTTGCAGGGCTTTACTGCGTCAATGTCGGATATGGCCGTCAGGAAATTGCCGATGCCATCGCGGAACAAGCACGGGAACTGGCCTATTACCATTCCTATGTCGGCCATGGGACAGAGGCGTCGATCACGCTGGCAAAGATGATTCTGGATCGGTCGCCGTCCCATATGTCCAAGGTGTATTTTGGACTTGGCGGTTCTGATGCGAATGAAACCAACATCAAGTTGGTCTGGTATTACAACAACATCCTTGGGCGTCCGCAGAAAAAGAAAATCATCTCTCGCTGGCGCGGTTATCACGGTTCAGGCCTGATGACAGGTTCACTGACCGGGTTGGAGCTGTTCCACAAGAAATTCGATCTGCCCCTGGCGCAGGTCGTGCATACGGATGCGCCCTACTACTTCCGTCGGGAGGATACCAACCAGTCGGAAGCGGAGTTTGTGGCGCAATGCGTTGCCTCGCTTGAGGCTCTGATCAAGGCGGAAGGCGCCGATACCATCGCGGCCTTCATCGGTGAACCGGTGTTGGGAACAGGTGGTATCGTGCCGCCACCTGCGGGCTATTGGGATGCGATCCAGGCCGTTCTCAAGAAGCATGATATCCTGCTGATCGCGGATGAGGTTGTCACCGGCTTTGGCAGGCTTGGCAGTATGTTTGGCTCGGACCACTACGGTATGAAGCCCGATATCATCACCATCGCCAAGGGGCTGACCTCGGCCTATGCGCCGCTGTCAGGATCTATCGTGTCTGATCGGATGTGGAAGGTGCTGGAGCAGGGCACCGACGAGAATGGCCCGATTGGTCACGGCTGGACCTATTCGGCGCATCCCATCGGGGCTGCCGCAGGGGTGGCCAATCTGGAGCTGATCGACAAGCTGGGACTGGTCGAGAACGCCGGAACCGTCGGTGCCTACCTGCAAGAGGGGCTGCGTGCGGCATTGGGGTCGCATGCACATGTGGGTGACATCCGCGGTGAGGGCATGCTGGCTGCTGTCGAATTCGTGGAAGACCGCGATGACCGCCGACTGTTTGATCCCGCCCGCAAGATCGGACCGCAAGTGGCCGCAGCCCTGTTAGAGCAGGACCGGGTCATCGCCCGCGCGATGCCTCAGGGGGATATTCTGGGGTTTGCGCCGCCCTTCTGCCTGACCAGACAAGATGCGGACCAGATTGTTGCAGCCACTCAGCGTGCGGTTGAAACCGTTCTGGGCTGATCCCCGATGCATTGACGTTCCGTCAGTGTGGACAGGCGATCCAATTGCGGCGCTCATCTTTGCTGTGGGGTCAATGATCCTGCGCAGCGGGGGAGCGCTGCAAGATGTTGGTTGTGCGGGAGGATCGTTATGCAGGCGGATTATGTCATCGTGGGGGGCGGTTCGGCAGGGGCAACGCTTGCATCGCGGTTGAGCGAAGATCCGAACACAACTGTCTGCCTGCTGGAGGCTGGTGGGCGCGGAGACAGCATTCTTGTTCGGGCTCCAGCCGCCGTGGTGGCGATGTTGCCGGGCCGACCAAAAATCAACAACTGGGCCTATGAAACAGTGCCGCAGCCCGGTTTGAACGGGCGCAGGGGTTACCAGCCTCGGGGCAAGGGGCTGGGCGGCTCCAGTGCGATCAACGCAATGCTTTATATTCGTGGCCACGCCGGTGACTATGATGAATGGGCCAGCCTTGGCTGCGAGGGCTGGGACTGGCAATCGGTGTTGCCCTACTTTCGCAAGGCTGAAAACAACGAACGCGGCGCTGATGACGTCCACGGTGCAAGCGGCCCACTGCAGGTGAGCAACCAGAAATCACCGCGCCCCATAACGGATGCCTTTGTCGCGGCGGGTCAATCGCTGCAGATCCGGCAGGTGGATGATTTCAACTCTGGCGACAATGAAGGTATCGGCCTTTATCAGGTCACCCAGTTTCATGACGAGGCCAGGAACGGTGAACGCTGCTCGGCGGCGGCGGCCTATCTGCATCCCGTTATGGACAGGCCCAATTTGACGGTTCTCACCGGGGCGCACGCCAGCCGCATCCTGTTTGAGGGCAAGCGCGCTGTTGGGGTCCAGTATCTGCAGCATCAACAAAGCCATGAGGTCAAAGCCGCGCGTGAGGTGATCCTTTGTGGCGGGGCGTTCAATTCTCCACAGCTCTTGCAGCTGTCCGGCGTTGGCCGCGAAGAGGACATCCGCCCCCACGGCATCGAGATGCGGCACCACCTGCCAGGTGTGGGGCAGAACCTGCAGGATCATCTGGACTTCACCCTGGCTTACAGATCCAGGGATCGCGACAATTTTGGCATCTCATTGCCGGGCAGCGTCTCTCTGCTGGGTCATATCCTGAACTGGCGCAAGACCGGCACGGGGATGATTGCCACTCCGTTTGCCGAGGGGGCGGCGTTCTTCAAGACCGATCCGGCTGAGAACCGCGCCGATGTGCAGCTGCATTTCGTGATTTCCATCGTGGATGACCATGCCCGCAAGCTGCATCTGGGACATGGTTTCAGCTGTCATGTTTGCGTCCTGCGTCCAAAATCGCGGGGATCGGTCACGCTGGAGAGCACCGACCCGATGGCCGCACCCCGCATTGATCCTGGTTTTCTGTCAGATCCTGAGGATTTGGATGTCTTGATGAAGGGCGTGCGCAAGACCCGCCAGATCATGGCGGCAGAGCCTTTGGCGCGCTACATTCACAAAGAGCTGTTTATCGAAGGCGAGCCAGATGACGCCGCGCTGGAACAGCACATTCGAAATCGGGCTGATACGATCTATCACCCGGTTGGCACCTGCAAGATGGGCATGGATGACATGGCTGTGGTGGATCCTCAGCTACGGGTGCACGGGTTGGACGGTCTGCGGGTGGTCGATGCCTCGGTCATGCCACGCCTGGTTGGTGGGAATACCAATGCGCCAACCATCATGATCGCGGAAAAAGCAGCGGATATGATCCGCGAAGCTGCAGCACATATTTGAATTTCTGACTTGGAGTACATGACGATATGCTTGGCAAGATGATGCACAAACAGCTCAACATCGGGTCGCTGATCGAACATGCGGGCCGCTTTCACGGTGCAACTACGGTGACATCTGTCGAAACGTCCGGCGAAACAGTGCATGTGACTTGGGGTGATATCGATCAGAACGCACGCAAACTGGCGGCTGCGTTGGGGCGTCTCGGCCTGGAACAGGGCGCACGCTGTGGAACCATTGCCTGGAACAACCGGCGGCACCTTGAAATCTATTTTGCCGTCTCTGGTGCCGGGTATGTCTGCCACACGATTAACCCGCGCCTGAAACCCGAACAGCTGATCTACATCATCAATCATGCCGAGGATCAGGTGCTTTTCATCGACACCACCTTTGTTCCTGCGGTGGCCCAGCTTCGCGCTCATATTTCGGGTGTCCGCCATATTGTCGTGATGGGCCCCCGTGACCAAGCCATTGCAGAACAGATTGATGGCGTCCTGTTCTATGATGAGTTGATCGCCGCCGAAGATGGGCGCTTTGACTGGCCGGAATTGGATGAAAACACGGCGTCCAGTCTCTGTTATACCTCCGGTACGACGGGCAACCCCAAGGGCGTTGAATACACCCATCGTACCAGCGTGCTGCACTCCTTGGGGGGGAATCAGCCGGATGGCATGGGGCTTCGGGCGCGTGATACCGTGTTGGCGGTTGTTCCCATGTTTCATGTCAACGCTTGGGGCACACCCTATATTGCGGCCTCGGTTGGGGCCAAACTGGTTTTGCCGGGACCGCATCTTGATGGTGTCAGCCTTGCCAAACTGATCGACGCTGAGAAGGTGACAGTGGCGCTGGGCGTTCCGACAATTTGGATGGGATTGCTGCAGGGTTTGGCCGAAACGGGCTCTACCGCGGACAGTCTGGAGCGCACCATCGTCGGAGGATCTGCTCTGCCGACCGTTATGATCCCGACCTTCCGCGACAAATATGGTGTGGATCTGGTCCATGCGTGGGGCATGACTGAAACCAGTCCTCTGGGAACATTGAACCAGCTTTTGCAGAAACACGATGCGCTGGACACAGAGGCGCAGGCAAAGTTGCGAGAGGGGCAGGGCAGACCGCCCTATGGTGTCGATTTGCGGATCGTGGACGATGAGGGCACGGTCTTGCCGCGCGATGGTCAGGCGCAGGGCAATCTTCAGATCCAGGGCCACTGGATCATCGATCAGTATTTCCGCGCTGATGGATCCGCTCTTACCGATGATGGTTGGTTTGATACCGGCGATGTCGCAACACTGGATCAGGATGGCTACATGATTATCCGGGATCGCTCAAAAGACATCATCAAATCCGGAGGTGAGTGGATTTCGACGGTTGAGCTGGAAGATATCGCCATGTCCCATCCCAAAGTCGCCCAGGCCGCAGCCATCGCAGCCCGACACCCCAAGTGGGATGAACGGCCGGTTATCATTGCCATCAAATCCGATCCTGACCTGAACGCCGACGAACTGCTGTCGCACTATGATGGCAAAGTGGCCAGCTGGCAGGTGCCCGACCGGGTGGTGTTCGTCGACAGCTTGCCGCTTGGGGGCACGGGTAAGGTTTTGAAAAACAAATTGCGCGACACCTACGGCGACATTCTGCTGGAGAACTGAGACAGCAAGCCTGCGGACGCTGGACCCTGTAGGCAGGTTTCCGCGTCCGGGGCTGGCAAGGTGCAGAGGTTGGGCGTCTATAACTGCCGGCAAATTTATCTGTTAAGCCTCACTTAAGACACCACCTGATATCCCGGTAGTGGGTGAAAATAGGTGGTGGATATGAGCGCACAGAGCAATGTGGCGCCCATTATCATCAAGAAGAAGAAATCAGGTGGTGGCGATGGTCACCACGGTGGCGCATGGAAGGTCGCATATGCGGACTTCGTGACGGCAATGATGGCATTCTTCATGTTGATGTGGCTGCTCAACGCAACGACAGAAAAACAACGCAAGGGTTTGGCGGATTACTTTTCGCCGTCCATTCCGCTCAGCCGGGTGTCTGGTGGCGGCAATGGCGCGTTCAATGGTGACAGCATGTTCACCGAACAGATCAAACCGCAGAACGGGACGGGTGCATCTGACACCAACCCGATGGATGCGCAGCAGGCCCAGGGTGATACCGGGGTTCAGGATGATCAGGAACGCGAACAGACGGATGAGACTTTCCGCGCCTTGGCCGAAGAACTGAACGGTCGTGGTGGTGAAAGCATGGTCTCGCTTGAGATGGCGCAGCATATCATCACGCGCGTCACGGATGAGGGACTGGTGATCGAACTCTTCGACACAGAGACCTCTCCGCTGTTCAAGGAAGGCACGCCTGAGCCGACGCTTCTGTTCCGCGACATCATCGAGATGGTCGCGCGTGTGACAGGTGTGGTTGAAAACAACATTGCGGTTGGTGGGCATACCCGTTCGCACCCTGTTGTGATCGCCAATAATCCAGTGTGGGAGCTGTCGCATGCACGTGCGGACATGACGCGGGTTATGCTCGAATCAGGTGGGACCAAATCCAAGCGAATCCACCGCGTCACGGGGCATGCAGACCGCAAGTTGACCGATGCAAACCCGATGGCGGCGCGCAATAATCGGATCGAAATCGTCCTCCTGCGGAAGTAATTCCACGGATTTGCCCTTTCGGGCGGCCAACAGACCAGACAATTTTATCTGTTAGCCGCCCGTTAATGGGCGATCGGCTAGCTGTTGCATCAAGAAAGATTCGATGCAGCAGAAAGGCGTATCCATGACGATTTCTTCCTCGCTCAATGCCGGCGTGTCCGGACTGACCGCGAATGCCAGCCGACTGGCCTCTATTTCCGATAACATCGCCAATTCCTCGACCGCTGGTTACAAGCGGGTGCAAACCGATTTCCATTCGATGGTCATGGGGTCTTCTGGTGGCACCTATTCCGCCGGCGGTGTGCGCACCACGAATGTGCGTCTGATCGACGAACGTGGCCCGTTGGTATCGACCAACAACGCGACCGACCTGGCGGTACGTGGCCGGGGTATGCTGCCAGTAACCTCGATGACAGAGGTTGAGGTCGGTGCATCCAATCCGCAAATGATGTTGACCACTACCGCGTCTTTCCGGACCAATGCCGATGGTCTGCTGGCAACCGAGTCCGGTCTGGTTCTGATGGGCTGGCCCGCGCAGTCTGACGGCACCATCCCGCCCTATGCGCGTGATACCTCGGACGGGCTGGAGCCGGTCCGCTTCAACGTGAACAAACTGTCGGGTGAACCAACCACAGAAATGTCGCTGGGTGTGAACCTGCCCGCAACTGCGACCGAGTCGGGCGCCGCGGGCACCAGCGAAAACCTGTCGATTGAATACTACGACAACCTCGGCAAATCCGAGTCCCTGCAGATTGAGTTCGTCCCAACCGTCCCGGCAACCGGTGAGTCCAACGAATGGACCATGATCATCACCGACACCGCGACAGGTGCAACACCGATTGGTGAATACACACTGACCTTTGATGACAACCGAACCTCTGGTGGTGCGCTGAACGCCGTGACCCTGGGCTCTGCCGGCGGTGCCTATGATCCTGCAACCGGTTCGATCATCGTGAACGTTGCCGGTGGCCCGATGGAGATCAACATCGGCATGATCGGTGATGACAATGGCCTGACGCAACTGTCTGATACATTTGCCCCGGCATCGATCTCCAAGGATGGTGCCCCGGTTGGTAACTTTACCGGCGTTGAAATCGACGAGGCGGGTTTTGTGCGTGCCAACTATGACACCGGTGTCAGCCGCGTGGTCTATCAGGTGCCGCTTGTCGACCTGCCCAACCCCAATGGCATGATCGCGATGGATCGCCAGACCTATATGCCCTCAAGCGAGAGTGGCTCCTACTTCCTGTGGAATGCTGGGGAAGGTCCGACAGGCGATATTCTGGGCTATGCGCGTGAGGAATCCGCCACCGATGTGGCCGGTGAACTGACCAACATGATCCAGACACAGCGCGCCTATTCGTCAAACGCGAAAGTCATCCAGACCGTGGATGAGATGTTGCAGGAAACCACCAACATCAAGCGCTGATAACGCGCCTTTCTCTTTGACACTGCACCTTTGAAAGCAGGCTGATCATGACCATTACAAGTGCTCTCAATTCCGCAATGTCCGGGCTGACGGCGGCTGGCCGTCAGACTTCGGTTGTCTCGGAAAACCTGGCGAATGTCCTGACACCGGGGTATTCGCGCCGCTCTGTTGCTCTCACCAGTGCGGGGGACGGTTTCGCCGGAGTTCGCGTAAACGGGGTGCAGCGGTTCAACGACCCGGGCCTGCAGGCCAGCGTCCGCACCGCAAACACCGAACTTGGCGTGTCCAAGGTGCAGTCGGATTTCTATGGCCGCATGGTCGAACTGGTCGGCAAGGCGGATGATCCCTATTCGGTCACCCAGCGTCTTACCGATTTCGACTCGGCCCTGATCGAGGCGATTTCTCGCCCCGATTCCGGTCCTCGCCTGAATGACCTGTCCATCCAGGCAGAGGAACTGGCTCGGTCCATTTCTGACGCCGCCGAGGGGCTGCGGAATGAACGTACGGCCGCAGATCGCGCGATTGATGTGCAGGTTGAAACGGTCAACCAGTCGTTGGAAAAAATCCAGAAGCTGAATGCCAAGATTGCCATCAGCCAGGCGGCTGGTGCTGATACGGTGTCTCTGCTGGACCAGCGGGATCTGCTGATCGATCAGGTAAATGAAATCATCCCCGTCAAGGTTGTGAACCGCGATCGTGGTCAGGTCGCGCTGTTTTCGGACGGGGGGGCTGTCTTGCTTGATGGTCAGCCAGCAGAGCTAACCTTTGATGGCAAGGCCGACACCCTCCCCTACATGACGCTGGGCAATGGCCTGCTGTCTGGCCTGCAGATCAATGGCATTGATGTTGATACCGGTCCGGGTGGTCCGTTGCGCGGTGGCAGTCTTGCGGCCAACTTCGAAGTACGCGACGTGCTGACCGTTGAGGCACAGGAAGATCTGGATGCGGTGGCGCGGGATCTGATTGAACGGTTCCAGGACCCGGCACTTGATACGACACTGGGTGCATTGGATCCGGGGCTGTTTACCGATCAGGGGGCCTTTTTCGATCCGGCCAATACTGTCGGCATCGCCAACCGGATCGAGCTGAATGACAAGGTTGCCATGCAGGGGCAGGCGGAAACCTGGCGCTTGCGTGATGGCCTGAATGCCGCCGGTCCGGGCAATGCTGGCGATGCATCACTGCTGCGGGCATATACTGACGCGCTGGATACCAAGCGTCTGGTGTCGTCTGTAGGCCTGGGAACGGCCAATCTGGATGCCAGCACGCTGAGCGCGAACCTGTTGTCGCGTTTTGCGCAAAGCGAATACAGCGCCCAACAGAATGTTGCCTTTGCACAGGCAACCCACACGGAAATGCAACAGCGCCAGCTGGCTCAGGGTGTCGACAGCGACGCCGAGCTGCAGAACCTGATTGTTATTGAAAAAGTTTACCAAGCGAACGCCAGAATGATCTCTGTCGTAGATGAGCTGATGGAAACGCTTCTGAGGATCTGACGAATGATTTTGACTTCCTATGGCGACATGGCCCACCACCTGTTCCTGCGCAATCGCTCCGTCGATCTGAAAAACAATATTTCGACACTGACGCAGGAACTGAGCACCGGAAAGACCTCTCAGTTGACCCAGAAACTGGGCGGTGATCTGACCTATCTGTCTGATGTAGAGCGCAGCCTGAGTCGCTTGAAATCCTTTCAGGTGGCCAACACAGAAGCCTCGCTTTTTGCCTCTTCCGCGCAGGAAAACATCACGCTGCTGCATGACAATGCAGCCAAGCTGACATCGGATATCTTTGCGGTCACGACCTCGCCCAATGATGACACTTCTCGCCAGATTTCCAATCAGGCGCGCGGTTATCTGACCGAGGCAATTCGCGGGCTGAACGGGGAAATTGCCGGGCGCAGCCTGTTTGGCGGCAAGGACACAGAAACCAAACCTCTGGAGAGCTTTGACACGCTCATGACGAACCTCGTGACCGAGGTTGCAGGTCTGACCACAGCGACAGATATCGTTCAGGCTGTTGAGGATTGGTTCAACGATCCGGCTGGTTTTGATGCGGTGATGTACAACGGCTCTCCTGACCGGATGGATCCGGTGAAAGTTGGCCCGAACGAGGAGGTGACTGTCTCGCTCTTGGCGACTGATCCTGCATTCAAGCAGACCCTGATGAGCCTGTCGATTTCCTCGCTGGTGAATGAGCCTGCGCTGACGCTCGACACGAACCTGAAGTTCGAGTTGCTGCGCTCAACGGGGATCGAGCTGCGTGAAAGCACGGACCAACTGGTGCAGATGCAATCGGACCTCGGTTTTATCGAGGGGCGTATCGAACAAACCTCGGCACGCAATGCGGCTGCGGAAACCAGCCTCAGCCTTGTCTTCAATGAACTGGTTCAGGCGGATCCCTACGAAACCGCGACCCGTCTGGAAGAGGCCCAGTTCCAACTGGAGAGCCTGTTCACCGTGACGGCGCGCACATCGCAGCTGTCCCTGATGAGGTTCCTGACATGATGCGGATTGTTCGTTTTCTTCTGGCTTTGGTTCTGCTGCCTGCGATGGCACAGGCCAATGCCATCCGTCTGAAGGATCTGGTGGAATTCGACGGGGTCCGCGGCAATGATCTTGTCGGCTACGGCCTGGTTGTTGGCCTGAACGGGACGGGTGACGGCCTGCGGAACTCTCCCTTCACCGAAGAGATCATGTCGAACATTCTGGAACGGCTGGGGGTCAATGTGACCGGCGAACAGTTCCGTCCCAAGAATGTGGCGGCTGTGTTCGTGACGGCAACCCTGCCGCCCTTTGCGCGGGTTGGCGGAACGGTGGATGTAACCGTCTCCGCCATTGGCGATTCCAAGAGCTTGCTGGGTGGCACGCTGATCATGACACCGCTGAATGCGGCGGATGGTCAGATTTACGCTGTTGCGCAGGGCACGATTCTGGCTGGTGGCGCCGTGGCCGAGGGCGAAGGCGCCTCTGTCACCCAAGGCGTCCCCACAGCTGGCGTGATCCCGTCGGGTGCGCGGGTTGAGCGTGAGATCGATTTCGATCTTGCGTCGCTGACTTCCATGCGTCTTGCTCTGCGAGAGCCCGATTTCACCACGGCAGGCCGGATCGAACGGGCGATCAATGCTGAATTTGGCCGCAGCGTCGCCCTGATGCGGGATTCCGGAACGGTAGAGGTTGACGTCCAGCGGACCAACGCCCGCTCTACGGCGCATGCGGTTGGCCGGATTGAGAACATCCTGGTCGAACCTCAGCGCAAGGCACGTGTTGTTGTTGATCAGCGGTCCGGCACAATTGTGATGGGCAGCGATGTGCGCATTTCGCGTGTTGCTGTTGCGCAGGGTAACCTGACACTGCGGATCGAGGAAACGCCGCTTGTGGTTCAGCCAAACCCGTTCTCTGATGGTGAAACGGTTGTGGTTCCTCGCACCGGTGCAGCCATCGACGAGGAAGAGGGGATCCAGCTTGCTGAGGTGCCTGAGACCACCACATTGTCCGAAGTGGTTGCGGGTCTGAATGCCCTGGGCGTTTCCCCCCGCGATATGATCGACATCCTCAAGAGCTTGAAGGCCGCTGGCGCGCTTCATGCAGAGTTCGTGGTGCGCTGACCGTAAACAGCCGACCAAGTTTTGCAGACAGCGCCCTCCGACACCTTTTGGGTTCGGGGGGTGTTTCTTTGTGGCGTCTACGTGCGGAACTAGCAGGGTGTTGTACCCGCTGGTCTGCCGAGTGAATGGAAGGCCCTGCAGGGATGTACCCATTGGCCATTTGTCCGGGCCGGAACTTGGCTGCCTAAGGCCGGGCGCTGGCGTGGAACAGCGGCTACAGTTTCGAAAATCGACCGCACGAACGACGAAACGAGCGTCTGCTATGACCGCAACATGGCGTTCGCGCCCAGCACCATTGGCAGGAAAGCGGGATCAAAGGGCTGTATCAGACAATTGGGAACGGACCGGGGATCTTTGTGATCTGCGCGGGCCTGTCCCAATTCGTTGAGCTGGTGACCGGGCGTAAAAAAGCCCGGATGCATCTCTGCAATCCGGGCTAATGAAAGGCGCGCCGCGGAAACCCTAAGGATAGTAGCTGCGTACCAGCGCGCTTGCGATCAGGCTCCAACCGTCTGCCACAACAAAGAAGGCCAGTTTGAACGGCAGCGAGACAACTGCCGGGGGAACCATCATCATCCCCATCGACATCAGAACCGCAGCTACCACCAGGTCGATGACAAGAAACGGCAAGAACACCAGAAACCCAACCTGAAAGGCGCGGGCGATTTCCGACAAAAGGAAGCTGGATACCAAGGTGGAAAGCGGGGCATCTGGGGTTGGATCAATACCAGCCGTGCCCGGGCGGAGGTCCGCAATGGCATAAAAGGTATCGGGATCCAGACGGGCGGCCATGAATTCACGGAACGGCACAAGCGCGCGCTCCATGCCTGTTTCGACGTCGATCTGTTCTTCGATGAGAGGGTTAATGCCCGTTTGCCATGCTTCGTCAAAAACCGGCTCCATGACGAAGTAGGTCAGAAACAGCGCCAGGCTGATCATCATCATGTTGGGCGGCGCCTGCTGCAGACCAATGGCCTGCCGCAGGATGGACAGCACCGTCACCAGGAAGGGAAAACAGGTCACCATGATCAACAGCCCCGGCGCGAGGCTGAGGACCGTGATCAGAAGGATTAGCTGAATCGAGCGCGCCGAAAGCGATTGCCCATCACCCAAAGACAGGCTCAGATCCTGGGCCGCCGCGAAACCGGGCAGACCCAAGACCAGCGCTAGTGCCAGCGCAGCAACAGCAAGAGGAGTGCGTGTCATCCCAGCCCGCTTTGCAGATCGGCAATTTCCGTCAGTCGAACAGCCAGCTGTCCGGCCTGTTCACCTTCCATCTCTTCCAACTGGCCGCGCGCCACCAGACGATCCCCAACGTAGAGATCGACCGGGTCTTCGACCCGTTTGTCGAGGGTCAGAATGGCATTTTCACCGAGATTCACGAGATCACGGATCAGGGGGCGTGCCTTGCCAACAGACACCACGACTTCGACAGGGACAGAGACAAACGGATTTGCTGCGTCGGGGGATTTCGTCTTCATCTCGGCGGAGTTATCCATAGTTACTGTCCTCGGTCATTTGATGAGAAAAGGCTTCGATCGAATCCTTGATTGCGTCGATCAGGGCGGCACTGTTGAGCTCCCGCTCCACTCCACCCACCTTCAGATAGGCTTGCCCCGCGCTCAGCCCGACGTCTTCGCGCACGGCAACTGGCACAGAAAAGCTGCGCGTCAGCAGCGCGCGAACCGCGGCACCTTCACCTGGGGAAACAACGATGTTGATTGGCTGATCTGCCTGTGATTTTGCCATATCGGTCAGCTGATCGACGATGTGATGGCCAAAGCTAGCAGCCATCGCATCCGGCAGAACCGCGCTGGTCAACACCTTGAACATGGGATCCAGAGTTTCGAGAAGCTGACTCTGGGCCTCGTGGAAGGTGAAGGAAAGATCTTCGAGCGAGCTGGCCAGTTCAGACGAAATCTTTGTGACTTCGTTGTCCTTGGCCGTCACGGCATCATCCCAACCCGCGCTATAGCCGGTTTCATAGGATGCCAGTTTCTGCTCTTCGATTTCGGCTTCGTTGATTTCGGGCATCGCGACGACAGGCGTTTGCGGTGCGAAATCTTCAAGAAGATGGGCAATCGTCATCAGGCTCTCTCCTCATTTTCTTCCAACCAGCCACGCAGGATCTGCACGGTTTCTTCCTGGCGTTCGCCAATCATGGAGCGCAGGCGATCAACCGGGTTTTCCTGGCCACCACCCAAGGCCGGCAGGTCGCCCATACCGCCCAGGTCGTCCAGGCCAGAGCCCATGCCCATGCCGCCCATCGGTTCAAAACCGCCATCGCCGTTCTGGATTTCACCATCCAGCGCAAGGTTCGCACCAAGATTGGGGTTGGCCATAAAGTCGCCGCCGCCAAGGGCTGGGAGTTCGGGCAGGCCGCCCATGTCGTCACCATCCGGCGCACCAAGTGCAGGAACACTGGCCTGGTTCGACAGAATCGGGCGGATCACAAATAGCCCAAGGATCAGGGTCACCAAAGCAAGTGCAGCCATCTGGATCAGAGACATCGCGTCCAGATAGATGTTGTCGAAGATAGAGGAGGACACCACCGTACCCTGCGGTTCGATCGTCGGCATCTCCATGGATTTCAGCGTGATAACGTCACCTCGGTCGGCGCTGAACCCGACAGCAGCTGAAATAAGCTCACGCAGGGCGCCCAGCTCTTCTTCCGAACGCGGCTCCATCACGGTTTCACCAGCAGCATTGGTGGTCGCAACACCGTTGAGGAGTACAGCAACAGTCAACCGCTTGATCGCACCTGGGCCACGGATGATTTCCTTTTCGGTTTCGGAAATCTCGTAGTTGACCCGCTCACGTGTTGCACTGGTGCTGGCTTTGGAACCGTCGCCAGAGGCAGCATCCCCATCAGGGATATTGGAGGCCACGGTTACTTCGCCGGACTGATTCTGCGAGGAATCGGCGCGCTCTTCCACGTCTGTGCTGATGGCCACGCGGCTTTCCGGATCAACGCGTTTTTCGCGGATGGATTCGGTATCGGTCACGGTTTCGACGCTGACTTCGACAACGGCATTGCCGTGGCCAACGCGGGCTTCGACCAGGCGCATGACGCGTTCACGAATCGCCTGCGACCGATCGTCGGTACCTGCTCCCGCGGCCGCGGCGGCCTCGGGCGAGCCGATCAGCGCGCCGTTTGCATCAATCACCGCGACATTGTCGACGGACAGGCCGGTCACAGCTGACGACACCAGGAACCGAATCGCATTGGCCTGCTGCGGTGTGATGGGAGAGCCCATCGGCACAACCGACACAGAGGCAGTCGGCTCAGCCGTGCGTTGGAAGGGATTCGATCCGGTATTGGCGATATGAACACGCGCCTGCGTGACATGGGGGCTGGCAACAATCGTGCGGGCCAGTTCGCCTTCTTTTGCACGCCAGTAAGCGGCATCGAACATTTGCGAGGTGGTTCCAAATCCGCTGAGCGAATCAAGCAGCTCATAGCCGCGGCCACCATTTGCGGGCAGGCCTTCGCTTGCCAGCGTCATCCGAAGTTCGTCTCGCTCCGTGGCAGGAACATAAATTGATCCGCCGCGGACTTCATATTGTGTACCGCGCTGATCCAGCGCTCGCACCACATCCCCGGCCGAGCCGCTTTCCAGCCCGGCGTACAATAGTTGCATCGTGGGTGTATTCGCCACACGGGACATCGCCAGGACGCTGAGAATCACGATAACCGTGGCTCCCACGGCAATCAGCCGCTTCCGCGTATCCAAACCTGCCCAGACATTCTTGATCTGCTGCACATTAACCTCCGTAGCACCGGCATTCTGTCCGATGTGCAACCCTTTTGCCGGATTGCCCTTAACATTCGGTTAGTGTCCGCAAGCTAAGAAGGTGCTGCACGACGTATTAGGGATAGTCATGACAGACGCTGTAGTAGACACGGAACAGGACGCCCCGGCCAAGAAGAGCAAGATGCCCCTCATCATTGGGGTTGTTCTTGCGATTGCTGGTGCCGGTGGGGGATTCTTCGCTGTCCAGTCAGGCCTTCTTCCCTTTGGTCAGAGCGCGGCCCCAGAAGGGGTGAAAGCGACCGAAGTGGCGCCAGAAGGCGTGGACAATGGTGAGTCGGCGGAAGATATCGCCAATCTCGCCTTTATCGAAATGGAACCGATCATCATCTCCTTGCGCAAAGCAAGCGGGTTGCAACACCTTCGATTCCGTTCCCAGCTGGAGGTAGATCTTGCCCATCAGGCAGAGGTCGAAAAAATCCTCCCGCGGATTGTCGATGTTCTCAACAGTTATCTCAGGGCTCTGGAGCTTGAGGATCTGACCGATCCGATGGCCCTGCCAAAATTGCGCGCACAGATGCTGCGGCGGATCAACATTGCAGCCGGTCAGGGCCGGGTGCGTGATCTGCTGATTATGGACTTCGTATTGAACTAGGAGAACGGGATGGAACTGATTGCGGATATCCTGCTGGCTGCCGGTGCCATGGGGGCGGGTTTCTACTGCCTCGTGCTGTCGCGCCGCCTGAAGAAATTCAATGACCTGGAAAAAGGCGTCGGTGGCGCCGTTGCCGTGCTGTCGGCACAGGTTGATGATCTGAACAAATCGCTGCTGGCCGCGCGCCATGTCTCCGATGGCTCCAGCAAGGCGCTGGATCAGCTGACGGAGCGTGCCGAATCGGTGGCACAGCGGTTGGAACTGATGATGGCCTCGATGCACGATCTGCCAGATGTGCCGATGCCCGAGACCCAGGCAGAAGAAAAGCCAGCCCCGACCCCGGCACCGGCAGCGCCTGTTGCGGAAGAATCGGACGCGTTGGCTGCGGCCTATGAGGCCGAAAAAGAACCGGCACCTGCAGCAGAAGCAGAGCCCGCAAAACCCGCAGGCTTGATGTTTGTACGTCACAACCGTGCACAGGGTCGGGTAGCATAATGTCGAAAGCCAAAGTCAAACAGCCCAAGGCCAAACCGGCCAAGAAGCAGCGCAACCGCCGCGCCCGCGGCAGTGCGCTGATGATGCTGGCTCTTTTGCTGATCGGGTCGGCCGCTGTGCGGCTGGGCCTGGAGGCAGGCCCCGCGATCGCGCGCGAGGTTGCCAATCTGCAGCAGGAAGACGTCGCAGACGGCGAAGCCAAGGGCGGGCTGAAAGGCCAATCCATGCCATCTTCTGCGGAACTGCAAAGCATGCTCGCGGCCTTCAAGGAGCGTGAAGCCGCCCTCAGCGCCCGCGAAGCGGAGATCGAAGACCGCATGAAGGCGCTTGAGATTGCCGATGAGGCGATTGAACAGAAACTGGTCGCGCTGGAACAAGCCGAGGAAGAGCTGAAATCCACGCTTGCCCTGGCTGATGGCGCAACCGAAGGGGATCTGACGCGGCTGACAGCAGTCTACGAGCAGATGAAACCCAAGGAATCAGCTGCCCTGTTTGAGGAAATGGATCCGGCCTTTGCGGCGGGTTTCCTCGCGCGGATGCGCCCGGAGGCAGCAGCAGGCATCATGGCGGGTCTCAGCCCGCAAGCTGCCTATACCATCAGCGTGGTCCTGGCGGGTCGTAATGGGTCTGTTCCAAAGGAGTGAGCCGCGGCCACTCCTCAGGCTTTTTTAACGTGAATCGCCTAAACTTGTACAAACAAACGAAATTCGGAGTGGACCTATGCTTGGTATAGTAGGCATCGTGGTTATCTTTGTCATGGTGTTCGGCGGCTACCTCCTTGCTGGTGGTAAGTTTGCGATCATCATCAAAGCTCTGCCATTCGAATTCATGATGATTGGTGGTGCAGGCATCGGTGCCTTTCTCATCAGCAATGACATGGGTGGCGTGAAGCACACGCTGAAAGATCTGGGCAAGGTATTCAAAGGCCCCAAATGGAAGCCGGATGACTACCGCGATCTGCTCTGCCTGCTGTTTTCGCTGATCCGAATTGCCCGCGCCAACCCGGTTGAGGTGGAGCAGCATATTGAAGATCCGGAAAACTCTTCTGTTTTCAACCGCTACCCCAAGATTCTGGCGGACAAGGAAGCTGTGAACCTGATCTGCGATACCATGCGCTCTGCGTCGATGAACTATGACGACCCCCACCAGGTGGAGGAAGTGTTGGAAAAACGGATCGAGGCAAACCTGCATCATGCCATGCATTCCAGCCATGCGCTTCAGTCGCTGGCGGATGGTCTGCCCGCTCTCGGCATTGTTGCGGCGGTTCTTGGTATCATTAAGACGATGGGCTCGATCGACCAGCCGCCAGAGGTTCTGGGTAAACTGATTGGTGGCGCGCTTGTCGGGACGTTCCTTGGGGTTTTCCTGGCCTATGGCATCGTTGGCCCCTTCGCAGGCAAAGTGAAGTCTGTGACCGAAGAGGACGGCCATTTCTACTCCCTCATCCGTGAGGTTCTGGTGGCCAATCTGCACAACCATGCAGCCGCTATTTGTATCGAAGTGGGCCGTCAGAATACGCCCTCGCATATCCGTCCCGGCTTTTCCGAGCTTGAGGACGCCCTGAAATCGGTGAAACAGGACGCAGCATAATGTGGCGAGCCATCGCACCTGCCTTTATTGCGGCACTCGCATCGACCGCTGGCGCACAAACTGTCGTGACCCGTTCGGGCGAGCACGACAGCTTTTCCCGCCTGGTCATGCGGTTGCCTGACGGCGTGGCCTGGTCCCTGAACCAGTCCGGCCAATCCGCCAGCCTGTCGGTTGATGCGCCAGCGATCGTTTTTGACACCTCAAGCGTGTTCAATCTGATCCCCCGCACCCGGCTGCAGGCGGTCACCCAGGCAGGTCCGGGGCAACCGCTGCAGCTGCAGCTGGGCTGCGAATGTGAAATCAGCACGTTTATCGAAGATGACGGATTTCTCGTGGTCGATATCCGCGATGGAGAAGGAGGCGCGCCGCGTCAGTTGACCGGGGCCGCCTTGCCAACGTCGTTGCCGCTCATTCCCGGTGGGCTGGGTGCGGCATCCGGTTCTGGCTATCGGTTCAACCTTGCAGCCCGTGCCGCCGCTGATGCCCGCACGGCGCTGGATCTCGCTGGTGTGATTTCCGGCCGAACCCCGACACAGACTATTCAGATTGCCGCCTCTTCGCTCGAAACCCCGGCCGTGACACAGCCCGATCCGGCAGAGCAGGCAGCACTCAGCCGGGAAATTCGCCTTCCTGTCAGCGGGTCGACATCGACCGGGCTCAACCTGTCCTCCGTGACGCTGGCGGATCCCAAGCCAGAGCGCAGTGCGCAGCAAGTCGCTGCCGCCACTGAGGTGACACCAGCCCGTGAACCACAAAAGCTGGAGGAGGAACCGGTCGCGGTTGAGGTGAACAGTGATCTGCTGCTGGATCTGGCTGAAAACGAACGGGCGGCCACGGTCAATGCGTCTGAACAACGTCTGTTGCAGCAAATTGGCCGCGCAACCAACCAGGGCCTGCTGGATCTGGTTGGCATGAACGCGCGGGATGGTGGACGTATCATTGACCCGCTTGGCCTGGCTGATCGTCCGCTTGATCCGCTGGATCAGGTCGCTGTGACGTCCTCTGTCGATCGCGAAAGCGGCCTTTCTGCCCGCCGTGCGCCGACCAGCAGCGAGGCCTCTCACTGCATGCCTGGCTATCAGGTTGCAGTGCACAACTGGGGGTCCGACGCTTCGTTTAACGAGCAGATCCCGCCGCTGCGCGCCGCGCTGGTGCGTGAATTTGATGACGTTGATCCGGTCGCGGTTTTGCGACTGGCACGGGCCTATGTCTATTTCGGTTTCGGAGCTGAGGCGCAGGCGATCTTGAACATGATGCCCTCGGGCGCTGTGGAACATGACGACGCGATGGCGCTGGCCGCAATGGCGGCGATCCTTGACGGCAAGGAGATGGATGTCAATCACGCCTTTGCCGGCCAACAGGTCTGCAACAGTGACGTGGCATTCTGGGCCGCACTTGCCGACGGCACCATCAAGAAAAGCGCCAACACCGACGCGATTCAGCAGGCTTTTGCCAAGATGCCTCCGCACCTGCGGATCCAGGTGGGTCCGCGATTGAGCAAACTTTTCGCCCAGGCCGGTGACCCGCATCTCGCGGGTGCTGCGCTGCGGTCGCTTGACCGGATGGGGGTTGAGGACATTCCTGACATCAACCTCGCAGAGGCAGAGCTGGCAAAGCTGGAAGGCGACATTGAAACCGTTGCAGAAGAGTTGACCGAAGAGGTTGCGGAACGCACGGAAAATGCACCACGCGCTTTGATCGAACTGATTGAACTCAGCTATGATGAGCGTAAGGCGCTGTCGCCGGATGTGCCGGATTTGGCGGCATCCTACGAAGTCGAAAGCCGGGATTCGGAGCTCGGTGCTGATCTGCGCGAGGCAATCGTGACCGCGTTGGCGTTGACGGGTCAGTATCATGACAGTTTTGCGCAGTTGGACAAGGTTGATCGCCACGACGGTGATGCCGCCCGCGCGACCGCGATGATACCGCTTATGACGCTGCTGACAGAGCGGGCGGATGACGTGACATTCCTTCAGTATGCCCTGGTTTTTGCCGCCAACAGCAAGGCTGCAGACGTCGAGCCGGTTGCCGATCTGGTGGCTGCGCGATTGCTTGATCTTGGGTTTGCCCAGCAGGCCCAGGCCTTGCTGAAAAAGCTGGCGATGGAACCGGGCAACACCAAGCGCCGCTTGATGCTGGCAAAGGCTGCATTGGTTCAGGAAAAACCCCATGCCGCCCTGGTGGAACTGATGGGTTTGTCTGGGTCTGATGCCGACAAACTGCGGGCAGAAGCGCTGTGGCAGAACGGGGAATATGCGCGGGCCGGTGAGTATCTGCTGGAAGTCGAAGACAAGGACGCCGCCGCCCGCGGGTTCTGGCATTCGCAGGATGGCGAAACGCTGTCTGAAATCGATCCGGACGCCGCCCAGCAATTTGGCGGGGTTGCCGAAGTTACAACGCAGATCAAGGAAACCGCAAAAGAGCCGACAGGCTTGCCGCCCCTAGCCCACGCCCGCGCCCTGGTGGAGAGCAGCGAAGGAACCCGAGGTGGCATCGCCGATCTTTTGGAACGGGTGACCCGGCAAAACGAGGTCGGCAACGGATCCTGATAATCCGGAGCCACTAGAAGATCTTGCAAAGACAAAGGCCGCCTCTTGGGCGGTCTTTGCGTGTTCAGTGCTAACGCTTTGTCAACGGTCTCGGCCTAATTTCAGGATTAGGGTGAATCCTCATTTGGACAGGCAGAATGCCGAAAATGACTCGTTTTTTCAGACGGCAGCGGTCAACGACCGTTGCGGGATATCAGCAACCTGCCTTCAGGTTGTACGTCGCGGCTGGTTTGGCCGCTTTTGGGCTGTTTGCGGGGATCGTGCCTGCACCGGCCTTTGCGGCCTCGCCGCAGGTTTCTGCACTTTGTGATCTTGCTGCGCGTCGGGCCGCCCGTGATCAGGGTGTGCCGTTGGATGTTTTGCGTGCAATCACCCGCACCGAAACAGGGCGGGGTGGCAAGCAGGGACTGCAGCCCTGGCCCTGGACCGTCAACATGGAAGGGGCGGGCAAGTGGTTCCAGACCGAAGACGAAGCCCGCGCCTATGTGTTTTCCCATTTCAAACGCGGCGCGCGTAGCTTTGATGTCGGGTGTTTCCAGATCAATTTCAAATGGCACGGGCAGGCATTCGACTCCATCGACCAGATGTTCGATCCGGTTGCCAATGCCCAATACGCGGCGCGGTTTTTGCGCGACCTGCACAATGAATTCGGCGATTGGTCAAAGGCGGCAGGCGCCTATCACTCGCGCACACCCACCTATGCCAACCGCTATACCGCGCGTTTTGACCGGGTTCGTGCACAGCTGAAGCCGGTCGAAACTGTTGCGGCCCTCCCGGTGGAGCGGACCCGTCAGCGGGCCACGTTCACAGCGCCGCAACCGCTGGTCAATCTTCACAATCCTTCGCCACTGATCGCGCAGGGCACGGCCCGCATGGGCTCTCTCGTGCCGTTGAACGGTGGCGGATCTTCGGCGCAAGCCTTGATCGTTCTGAAATAAGGGCAGACTTTCGTGCAAAACTTCGACATCCAAAAAGTGTTCAGCCCGACCGTGCTTCTTGCGCTGGCGCTGATGGCGATCATCGTGATGATGATCTTGCCAATGCCTGCCTGGGTGCTGGATATCGGGCTCGCCGCGTCCTTTGGTCTGGCGATTCTGATTTTCACCATCACTCTTTTCATTGAGCGGCCGCTTGATTTCTCGTCCTTCCCGACGATCCTTCTGGCCTCTCTCATGCTGCGTTTGTCGCTGAACGTTTCGTCGACCAAGCTCATCATCGGCCAAGGTCACACAGGCACTGATGCAGCTGGCGGTGTGATCGAGGGCTTTGCCCAGTTCGTGATGGGGGGCAGCGTCTTCCTTGGTCTTGTCGTCTTTGGCGTGCTGCTGATCGTGAACTTCATGGTGATCACCAAAGGCGCCGCCCGTATGGCCGAGGTGGGTGCGCGGTTTGCCCTTGACGGGATGCCAGGCAAGCAGCTGGCGATCGACAGTGATATGTCCGCAGGCGCGATCGACCATGCGACTGCCCGGGAACGTCGTGAAGCGGAATCGCGTGAAACCACGTTCTTTGGCTCCCTTGATGGTGCCTCCAAGTTTGTGAAGGGCGACGCGATTGCGGGCCTGTTGATCACCCTTTTGAACCTGATCATGGGTTTGGTGATGGGGATCCTGGTTCACGGCATGCCCGTGGGGGCTGCTTTTGAAACCTACGCGATCCTGACGGTCGGCGATGGCCTCGTGTCGCAGATCCCTTCTGTTATCATCTCGATCGCTGCGGCGCTGCTGCTGGCGCGTGGTGGTGCGACCGGTGCGACCGACATGGCGCTGGCGGATCAGTTGGGCAAACACCCTGCCGCGCTGGCAACTGTGGCTGTCCTGATGGTGTTGTTTGCACTGGTTCCGGGCCTGCCGTTCATTCCGTTTATCGTTGGTGGCGGCGTTCTGGGATACACGGCCTATCGGATGAGCAAGAAAATCACCGATGAGGCCGAGGCCGAGATGGAAGAGCAGATCGAAGAGGTCATGCAGCCAAAGGAAAGCCGGGCGCTTGGGGATATTCTGGATCTTGATGATCTGCATCTGGAATTCGCGCCGGATTTGGTGAGCATGGTGTTGGATGCAGGCACCGGTCTGGATGCCCGTATCGCAAACATGCGAACCCATGTGGCGACGACCTTTGGGCTCATTCTGCCGGAAATTCGCCTGACCGATGAACCAGAGCTGATGCAGGGCACCTATGTGATCAAGGTGCAGGGGGTTGAGCAGGTGCGCGGCAATCTGCGTCCGGATATGGTTCTGGCGCTGATGCCCGACAATCAGGATGCGCTGCCGCCGGGCACAGATGTGACAGAACCCGTCTATGGCGCGCCCGCGCGCTGGATTTCGGCCAAGTCGCAAGAGCAGGCTGCGCTGTCTGGTGCAACCATCGTGACCGCGCCGGAAATTCTGGCAACCCACCTTTTGGAAGTGATCAAGCAGAACTTCCCCCGCTTGCTGACGCTGAAAGCACTGCGTCGCCTGCTTAACGAGATGACAGAGCTATCGGATGAGTTCCGCGCCGAAGCAAACCGCAAGCTTTTGGATGAACTGGTGCCTGACAAGGTGCCGATGGACACGCTTCATGCGGTGCTGCGCCTGCTGTTGGAAGAGCGTGTTTCCATCCGCAACATGCCACTGATCCTGGAAACCATCGCTGAAGCGCGCCAGCATATTTCGCAGCCCGAGATGATCTGTGAACACGTGCGTCAACGTCTCGGCTTCCAGCTCGTCGGAGAGATGAAACGCGAGGACGGCACAATTCCGTTGATCCAGTTGGCACCGGAGTGGGAGGAGACATTCTCCACCTATCAGATTGATGCACACGGCGGGGCCGTCGACATTGCGCTGCCACCGGACAAGTTCAACCAGCTGGCAGAGGGGTTGACCGATCGGTTGAACACCACGACAGAGCAGGGCGTTTTTGCAGCAGTCGTGACCTCGACCCGCCGCCGCCGATATTTGCGAACGATCCTGAAATCACGCGGGATCATGAACCCGGTGCTGAGTTTCGAGGAAATCGGCTTGGAAGCACGGCCCGCATTGGTCGGGATGGTCCCCGCATGAATATCGGCTTTCTGCCTCCAGAGCTGGTGGCCCTTCTGGGCGCCGGCTTTTGGCATGGGGCAATCGTGTTTCTGAGAGTATCGGCCATGGTCGCCATGTTGCCGGCCTTTGGCGAACAATATGTTCCAGTGCGTGTGAAACTGGCGATTGCGCTTGCGTTTACATTTGTTGTGGCGCCGGCGCTGCCGTTGTTTCCTGCCCCTGACACACCGCTGCAATACGCGGGCTATGCGGCGAGTGAAGCCATCATTGGCCTGGCGTTGGGAGTTGGCATCCGTCTCTTTATTCACGCCATTCAGACAGCGGGCACCATTGCGGCGCAGTCGACGTCGCTTGCACAGGTTCTGGGCGGCA
Source organism: Phaeobacter italicus (assembly GCF_019801785.1). Lineage (NCBI taxonomy): Bacteria > Pseudomonadati > Pseudomonadota > Alphaproteobacteria > Rhodobacterales > Roseobacteraceae > Phaeobacter > Phaeobacter italicus. The sequence goes on from NZ_JAHVIJ010000005.1 coordinate 209,704, forward strand.
TCGGTGCTGAGGCAATGCCCGCAATCGGGGCGGTTTTGCTGATTTCTGCCCTGGCCCTTGCGGTGATGCTGGGCATCCACGTACGGGCGGCAGAGTTCATGATCTATTCGTACATGATGTTCCCAATGGGAGAGTTCCCGGCGGCTATGGGCCTGTCCGACTGGGGCGTCCACCGGATTTCACGAGCATTTTCGCTCGGGTTCTCGCTGGCAGCGCCGTTCCTGATCGGGGCGTTGATCTACAACCTCACCCTGGGTGTCATCAACCGTGCCATGCCGCAGCTGATGGTTGCCTTTGTCGGTGCCCCGGTCGTGACCTTTGGTGGGCTTGCCATCCTGATGGTCGCCAGCCCCATGCTGCTTGAGATCTGGAGCACGGCGCTTATGAGTTTCTTCGCAAATCCGGGTGAGGGCATGCGATGAGCCAAGACGACGATTCAGACAAGTCATACGAACCGACGCCAGAGAAAATCCGCAAGGCGCGGGAAAAGGGCGACGTGCCCAAGTCCACGGATCTGTCCGTGGCTGCGGCGTATCTGGGTCTGATCATCGTCGTCTACACCGCAGGCGAGGACATGGTCCGGGACATGGGCAGCCTCATGATGTCGTTTCTGGATCAGCCCGACCGCCATGCGGAGCTGTTTTTTTCCGATAACGGCACACCGCCGGTTGGCGGCCTTCTGAAATCGGTTGCCTCTGCTATGGCGCCGATGTTCATCATCCCGGCTGCGGCGGTGATCCTGTCCCTGGTCGGCCAACGCGCGCTGGTTTTTGCCCCATCGAAGCTGGAGCCAAAACTCTCGCGGATTTCGATCATGTCGAATGCCAAGAACAAGTTCGGCATGACCGGCCTGTTTGAGTTTGCAAAAAGCACGGTCAAGTTGATCCTGTTTTCGGTCTGCATGGGGATCTATCTCAACTACCGTTTGCCCGACATGATTGCCTCTGCAGCCACGGGCGCTTTTGTCGTGGTGACGATGCTGGGGCAGCTTGCGATTGAGTTCATGGTTCTGGCGCTGATTATTGCGCTGGCCGTGGGCGTCGTGGACGCGGCCTTTCAGCAGGCGGATTTCACCCGCAAGAACATGATGTCCCGCAAAGAAATCATGGACGAGATGAAAAACTCGGAAGGCGATCCGCACATGAAGGGCGCGCGCAGGCAAAAGGCCCAGCAAATCGCCATGAGCGCGGGCGTTCAAGATGTCGCAACGGCGGACGTGGTGATCGTGAACCCGACTCACTATGCGGTGGCGCTGAAATGGGATCGGCAGCCAGGGCAGGCTCCGGTCTGTGTTTCCAAGGGTGTTGATGAGGTGGCCGCGATTATTCGCGAGGTCGCGAATGAAAATGGCGTTCCGATTCACAGTGACCCACCAACTGCCCGTGCGCTTCATGCGGCGGTCGAAATTGGTGACGAAATCCACGAAGAACATTACGCGCCGGTCGCCGCTGCGATCCGCTTTGCGGAGAAAATGCGTCAACGGGCGAAGGGGATGGTGTGATGAAACAGAAAATGCTCGACCAGATGGCCAGCGTGACCGAAGCGATGTACCTGCGCGAACATGCCAAGGTGAAACCGGTGCTTGATGCCGAGGCACGTTTGCGCGGTCAGCTGGCAAAACTGGACCGACAGTATCAGGAAACCCGCGAACTGGCCCATAGCGATCACGCGATGAAAGCGCTCGGCGCGGATCTTCTTTGGCAGAGCTGGCATAGCCGCAGCAAGAGGCAGCTGAATATGGAGCTCGCCCAGATCACTGCGCAAAAACTGCGTGCGATGGATGGACTGCGCAAGGCCTTTGGTCGCAAACATGCGGTCGAGACGATGGCCAAGGAAGAACGCCAGCGCCGCAAGGTCGAGCTGGCCGAGAAACAGCGCAATCGTCTGATGAACCAGGAGTGAGCCAGGCCGTAAACTTTCAGGGTTGATCCTGCTTGAAAACGGTCACCGAAAAACGAAACCCCCGGCGCCAATTTGGTGCCGGGGGTTTCTTTGTGGTGATCTATCAGGTGGGATTGATCAGACGTCTTGGCGTGACATCTCGACAATCAGGACGTCATGAATGTCTTTACCCAACTCTTTTTGCGCCGCTTCACGCAGCGCGGTGCGCAGTGGTGTCAGCATGTCAGAGCGGGTGAAGGCGCCGTTGAATCCCCCCATGTTGGCGTGATCGAACAGAACCTGCAGGAACATGTCGCGCAGTTTGGGTTCATAGGCGTGGATCTTTTCGGTGAGGCCGATGTTTGCCTCAAGGCTCAGGGAAATCACCACCAGCGACGACAGTTTCTCCCGCTCAACAACGGGGACGACGAACTGGCTCGTCATTTTGACGAACTCGCGGGTCGGTTCTTTTTCCTCTTCGGGCTCTTTCTGAGCCTCTTCCACAGGTTCTGCGCCTTCCTGCGCGTGTTCTTCGGGGGCGGGGGCCATGACGATCCCCGCGCCGATTCCACCAGCAGTTCCAACCAAAAGAAGGATGACGGGCAGGAGTTTAGACAGCATGGACAGTCCTCAGAATGGCAGGATCACGTCCAGCACCTGCTGGCCGTAACGGGGTTGTTGGACATCGGTGATCTGACCACGGCCGCCATAGGACACGCGGGCAGAGGCGATCTTGTCATAGGTGATTTCATTCTGGCGGCTGATGTCATCGGGTCGGACATAGCCAGTGACCAGCAGTTCACGCAGTTCGAAGTTTACGCGCAGCTCCTGGGTGCCGCTGATTGCCAGAACGCCGTTCGGGAGAACATCGACAACTGTGGCCGCGACCCGCAGTTCAAGCCGTTCGCTACGTTTGACCGACCCCTTGCCACCGGACTGGCTGGTGCTGCTCAGATCGACGGCATCGGCTGCAGTCGCGCCTTCAGGCAGGTGACGATCCAGCCGCTGAGGCAGGCCAAGCAGCTGCGGCATGGCCAGGCTTTCGGAGCCAGAACGCGAGCGTTTGGTGTCGTTGGAGATTTCGGCCTCTTCGTCGATCTCGATCACGACAGTGAGAATGTCGCCGCGTTTGGTGGCGCGACGATCGCCCAGCAGGGACTGGCGCGAGCCGCTCCAGAGCGATGCCTGATCAACGGGGCGCTGGGTCTGCGTATCGGTTGGCAGGCCCTGGAACAACATGGCGACATGTTCCGGGGTTTCATTCGCCGGGCTGAAGCTGGGCGGTTTGCCAACGTGATCCATCCGTCCGCAGGCGCTGAGCATGACCACACCCATGAGGGCGGTCTTGGCTGAAAAGAGTTTCTTGTTCATTAGTTTACCTCAACTGTTCCGTCGGACGCGATGCGGCCGGTGACGGTTGTGCGTGACGAAAGATTCATGACGCGAATGGCCTCTCCATCGGCGCCACGGCCGAGCGAGCGGCCCTCTGCCATGATGGTCAGCCCACCGCGCGTAAAGCGAATGGTGACAAGGTCGTTGCGTTCAACAATGGCAGGCGGGCCGACGTCGCCTGCACGCACGGGGCGCCCGGCGTAAAGGGCAACGCGCGCCTCTTTGCCAATCACCTCGGACGGGTCGGAGAGCGCGCCGAGCACGTCGGCGGATTTCAGGGCCAGATCCTCGGCCGTGACGATTTCCTTGGCGCGGATGGTGCGCACCGGGACCAGGATCTCTGCCCAAGCGGGTTGGGCACAGACAAGCATCAAGATGGCGAGGATCCGTTTCATTACCGCACCTGTGTGGTTGCGCCCATCATCTGGTCGACTGCCGAGATGACCTTGGCGTTCATTTCATAACCGCGCTGTGCTTCGATCAGTTCGGTCACTTCGCGGACTGCGTCGACAGAGCTCGCCTCCAGGTATCCCTGACGCAGGGTGCCCAGACCGTTTTCGCCAGGGGAGGCAACGGTTGCTGCACCAGAGGCTTCGGTCTCAACAAAGAGGTTGCTGCCCAGAGCCTCGAGCCCCTTGGGGTTGGAAAAACCGGCAAGCGTGAGCTGACCCATCAGCTGGCCTTCGGCGGTTTCATCGAAATAGGCGTAGACTTCACCATCGGCGTTGATTGACACATTGCGTGCATCCGCGGGGATGGTGATGTCAGGGGAAACAGTGAAACCGTCGGAGGTGACGATCAGCCCCTCGGCCGAGCGTTTGAGTGAACCATCGCGGGTATAGGCCGACTGACCAGAGGGCAGCGTGACTTCAAGGTAGCCTTTGCCATCGATGGCCACGTCCAGATCGTTACCGGTCTGAGTGAGCGCGCCTTGGGCGAGGTGGATGGAAATGGCAGAGGCCCGAACACCCAGACCAACCTGAACCCCTGTCGGCAGAACAGTGCCGTCCGAGGCATTCACGGTGCCTGCACGTGTCACCTGCTGATAGTGCAGATCAGCGAATTCAGCACGCCGGGCGTTATAGCCTGTGGTGTTCATATTCGCGAGGTTGTTGGAAATGGTCTCAACGCGCAGCTGTTGCGCGGTCATACCTGTTGCAGCAATCTTGAGGGCGCGCATTGGCTTACTCCTAGGTTGTCTTGATCAGTTTCTTGATGGCGTCGCGTACACGCTGGTCTTCGGTTTCCAGGAAACTCTGACCCATTTCATAGGCGCGCTGGATTTCGACCATGCGGGCGACTTCGGAAATGGCGTTGACGTTCGATCCTTCGAGAAAGCCTTGCAGAACGCGGGTTTCAAACGCAGCTTCCACTTCGCCATCGACGCGGAACATCACGCCGTCCTCGCGCACCATCTGGTGGGTTTGTTCCGGCTTGAAAATGCCGATCTGGCCCAAGGCCCGCCCATCCACGCTGAGCGTGCCGTCTGCGCCGAATTTCACCGATTTGGCATCACCAGGAACAAACATCGGCGCGCGGCCTGCGTCGAGAACCCGGTACCCATCCATGGTCACCAGATCGCCGGCGGCATTGGTGGAAAAGGTGCCTGATCGGGTCAGACGTTCGCCCATTGGGGTTTCGACCATGAAATAGCCGTCACCTTCCAGTGCCAGATCCAGATCACCACCGGTCTGGGTCAACTGACCCTGCGCCAGAGAGGTGTTGCGGATGTTGGCGCGCGCCATCGACAGGGATTCCTGGCCGGGAGCAGATTGAATGAACTCCGAAAAAATCAGCCCTTCGGAACGGTAGCCAGTGGTGGCGGCGTTTGCGATGTTGTTTGCAACAACCCGCATTTCGCGCATCAGACCCGACTGGCGGGACAAAGTGGTGTAACCGGTGACACCCATCACAGACCTCCTGCGATCAACGGCACGATGTGCCCTTCAAAGAATGCGACCAAGGACTGCGTCATGAAGCCCATGGTCATCCAGAAAACGATAACGATTGCTGTAACTTTGGGGACAAAGGTCAGTGTCATTTCCTGCACCGAGGTCAGCGCCTGGAACAGGCCGATAGCCAGACCAACAACCAGCGCCACCAACAGGATCGGTGTGGACATGATCACAGAGGTCCACAGAGCCTGGCGTAGCGTGTCGTAGAAAATCCCCTCGCTCAGCATGGCGTTAAACCGGCATCCGCAGGATTTCCTGATAGGCTTCGACAACCTTGTTGCGGACGGTCACCGCTGTTTCGACAGCCAGTTCAGTCTGCGCCAGCGCCTGGACCAGCGCGTGCGGATCGCCATTTCCGGTCATCGCGGTGACAGAGGTCTGTTCGCTTTGCTGAAGAGTGTTGTTGAACTCTTCAAAGCTGGCTTTGATCCGCGCCGTGGGGCTGGTTGCCGTGTGCTCCGGGTCGATTTTGGTGGCCGGGCGGGCGGCGGCATAGCCGGAGGTGGCGGAAAGACTGCGAATATCCATTCTGGATCTCCAGTAATAAAGTGGGGTTGGTCGAATTCAGGTTAGCGGCGCAAGAGATCCATCAGCGAAGAGGACATCTGGCGCCCCTGCTCGAACATCTTGAGGTTGGCTTCGTAGCTGCGCTGCGCCTCGCGGGCGTCAGCGATTTCGATCATCAGATCGACATTTGATCCTTTGTAGTGGCCGCTGTCATCTGCCAGCGGGTGGGACGGATCGTAGACCTGCTCCAGATCAGAGCGGTCCAGACGCACAGGTCCAACAGAGACTTTTTCGACATCAGCTGACAGGTCGCGCACCGCCTCAAACGGGACAGTCTTGCGGCGATAGCCGGGGGTGTCGGCGTTGGAGATATTCTCGGACACGTGACGCAGGCGGGTCGATTGGGCCTGCAGTGCACTGGCAGAGATAGAAAGTGATTTGGCAAATTCGCTCATGGTCTACCCTCCTCAGTTCTTGCCAAGGCTGGCGCGCAGGACTTTCATCGACGATTTGTAGATCGCCAATGCGCGGTCGTGCTGACGCTTGACCTCGACCCCTTTCAGGATTTCGGCTTCTAGAGAAACGGAATTGTCGTTGGGGTCGCTGCCGCCGCGCTGTTCAGTCACGGCCCAGTTCATGTCTGCACCGCTGCCACCGTTCAGATGGTTGGCACGGCTTGCGATCATGTCGCCGGGCCGAGCACGCTGTGCGTAGACTTCTTTAAAGGGCTTGATGTCCTTGGCGTTGTAGCCGGGGGTATCCGCATTGGCGATGTTCTGTGCAACCAATGCCTGGCGCTTACCCGCATGGGTCGCCATGGAATACGCAATTTTAAAGACGTTCAGTTCTTTGAACACCGGGGCTTCTCCCTCGATCAATTTCAATCAAGGCTTAACCCCGATTCCTTTAGAAATTGTTTTCAGGAACAGTTGGAGACGCAGAACATGATCTCAGCCATCAATGCCTTGACCCAAGATTTGGCGAACAAGCGCCTGTCCGCTGCGGTGGGCCGTGTAACCGAAATTTCTGGGGGTGCTATTGCAGTATCAGGGCTGGACGGTCAGGCACGGATCGGCGATCGCTTGGTCCTGCGGCGCGGAGGGAAAGATCCGCTGCAAGGCGAGGTGATGCGAATTTCTGGAAGAGAAATCAGCATGTTGCCGGATACTGCCCCTGATCGAGTTGCCGTGGGTGATCCGGTTTTGTTGCATCCGACACCGGAATTTGCGCCTGCCGACAGCTGGATTGGCCGCGTCATTGATCCTTTTGGTGCGCCGCTTGACGGGCGCCCGATGATGCGCGGAGAAACCGCACGTGACCTGATGGCGGCGCCCCCAAAAGCGGCAGAGCGCCGGCCGATGGGAGAGCGACTCGCGACTGGGCTCGCGGTTTTCAATACGATTCTCCCCATCGTGAAAGGCCAGCGTGTTGGTCTTTTTGCGGGATCTGGCGTTGGGAAATCCACGCTTCTGGCGACCTTGGCCCAGAATATGGAAGCAGATGTCGTGGTTATGGCGCTGATCGGGGAGCGAGGACGCGAGGTCAACCACTTCGTCAATGAGGTTCTGGGTCCTGACGGGATGAAACGCGCGGTTGTTGTGGCCGCGACCTCCGACCAGTCGGCATTGGTGCGGCGCCGCTGTGCATGGTCGGCGATGGCCGTCGCCGAGCATTTCCGTGACCAGGGCAAAAACGTTCTGTTTCTCGCAGACTCCGTCACGCGTTTTGCCGAAGCCCACCGCGAGATTGCGGTTGCTTCCGGCGAGGCACCTGCTTTGCGGGGCTATCCACCCTCGGTGACCCCGCTGATCACCGGGCTTTGCGAGCGTGCGGGGCCAGGCAGCGACGGTCAGGGGGATATCACGGCCGTCTTCAGCGTTCTGGTTGCCGGCTCGGACATGGATGAGCCGATCGCCGACATCCTGCGTGGCGTTCTGGATGGTCATATCGTGCTCAACCGTGAAATCGCAGAGCGCGGCCGGTTTCCCGCCGTTGATGTGTCTCGATCCGTGTCGCGCAGTCTGCCTGCAGCGGCCACTGAAGAGGAAAATGCCGCCATTCTGGATGTGCGGAAATATCTTGGCGCGTACGAGCAGTCAGAGGTGATGATCCGCGCCGGTCTGTATTCGGAAGGCAATGACGTAACGCTTGATCAGGCAGTGAAGCTCTGGCCGGAGTTGGATTCATTCTTCGGGAAATCCGATCCAGATGGTATCAAAAGCAGCTTCAACAGGTTGATGTTGATGGTCCGCCGGGCGGGTGCCCTGCGTTGATAGATCGGTGACCCCACAATCATTCAGAAAGATAAGGCGCCTGACCGGGCGCCTTTCTCTTGTCTGCTGCTGAATGCGATAAATAGTGCGAAAATCAGGCAATCATTTTGCTGCCCTGGCAGGAACCGGCAATCGGAGCCCCCCAACAAAAAAAGACGCCGCACCTTTGAGGTGCGGCGTCTTTTTGCAAGGCAGAGACTGCATTTCTTATTTTTGCCGACTGGGGCTGTCTTGGTGTTGGACAAGGTCCACTTGTCGGCGATCAGAGATTTCTTGGTCGATGTAGCCGAATGGTTCGGCTGCCATAGTGCCCAAAAATCAGGAAGGACGTACCGCCAGAAGACGGTCTTCGCGCGGCAGAAGTGCACGCAGAGCCTTGAGACACCGGTAATGATTGTCCGACAAGACAGCATCCGTTGCTTCGGCAAGCGAGGCCCGGCTGTCAGGATCGGTAAAGACCTGGCTCAGCTCTTCGATGCGGCGGAGCATCTGCAGGCGGTCATCTTCGCCATTCACATCGCCGGACAGAACCAGCTGGGCCGCATAACACACGCGGCGCACCGGTGTGTTGGCTTCTTCGGGATGGATTGCGTCACGCAGACGCAGAATGTTGGCATCGGGGGTCACAATGGACAACCGGCTGCGACGATCACCGTTTTCGATCACCGCTCCGTTGACCAGGACCCGCTCTTTTGGGGCAAGTTTCAGAACCAATCCGCTCATATCTTACGACGCTCCGCTGCGAAGGCCACGCATGATGGCCGTATTGATTTCCACCAGCATCCGGACATCCGCCTTGCGGGCCATGACTTTGCTGGTGTGTTGATTTGTAAATTCCCTAAGGTAGAGCAGCTGAGACTTGAGATCTTCGGGGAGAGGGTTCTCCGGATTGGCGACTTCGTCCGCGAAAATAGACCAGAGTTTTCGGTTATCTTTCAGGGCTTCCACCAGTTCCTTGAAACCAGGCCGACCTTTTTGGGCGGCGGCAACCATGCGGCGGGTGATGCGCGCGATGACTTCATATTCAAGGTTTTTGGCAGTTCGTGTCGGGGCCTTTGCCGCCGAGTAGGCGCTCTTCGCCTTTAGAAGGGCATTCACGTGTTATCCTAACATGTAATCTACAGATTCTCTGCGATATGGGATCTGGGGCGCGCGAATGACGCGCCCCAGATCAAGCTGCCCTTAACGGAACAGCGACATCAGGGTCTGCGGTGCCTGGTTTGCAATCGACAGAGACTGTACTGCCAGCTGCTGCTGGGTCTGAAGCGCCTTCAGTCGAGCAGACGATTCTTCCATGTTGGTGTCGGTCATGGTGCTGACGCCCATTTTCAGGGAGTCGTTCAGCTTCGACACGAACTTGCTCTGGTCGCTCAGGCGGTTGGAGTCCGCACCCAGCTGAGCAGAAGCGTCAATCGCGTTGCCCAGCATGGTTTCGATCTCAGTCAGCGCAGTAGACGCGGTCGCAACGTCGGTAATCGCGGTGATACCGGCCGTGCTAAGATCCGCGGCAGAGTCGATCGACGTCACGGTGATGGTGTCCGCCGACGGATCCAGACCGCCAAGAACGGTCAGCTGAGTTGTGGTTGCCGCATCCAGAAGGTTGGCACCGTTGAATTCAGCAGAGTCGATGATGGATTCGATCTGTGCCGCTTTCTTGGCGAGGCTGTCCTGAATTTTGGCGTGATCCACGTTTTCCGAGTTTGCGGAAATCGCCAGCTGTTTCATCTCGGTCAGAGTTTCAACGATCTGTTCGGCACCGGACAGAGCAACAGCAACAGTTGCCTCACCCACGCCCAGGGATTCCTGAACCGAGTTGTAACCGGCAATATCGGAGTCCATGGTTTTGGAGATCGCCCAAACAGCAGCGTTGTCCTTTGCAGAACCGATGCGCTTACCGGTGGAGATCTGGCTCTGGGTGTCGTTCAGGTCCATGTTTACAGACTTCAGAGTCTGCAGAGCAACCATTGCGCCGTTGTTAGTCAGAATGCTGGACATAGCATGTATTCCTTTAGTTCGAGGCCTATTTTACCTCTGGTTTTCCCTGCCCCGAAGGGCGCTCTCTGACGTCTTTCTGACCATGCGTTCCGCCATCCGGCTTCCGCGCCACCTCTTTGGAAGGTGCAAAGCGACATTGGCCCAATATGTGCTAAAGGAGTGCTAATGCCGCGAATTCCATTGCTAGAATTTTTCCAAAATTTTCCGATCAGGCGCGTTTTTCCAGAGTAGGTGCGCCACGAGTGGCAAAACGGGTCTTGCGGCCGGCCTGGTCATAGACATCCAGTCCTTTGCGCACGCGACGCAGTTCCGCCATTCGGGCGGCCACGGCACGAATGCCTTCCATTGCACTGTCCAGAAGGGCCTGATTGCGGGTGACTTTGCTTTGAACGCTTTCCAGTGTTTCGCGCTCCAGATCACCGGCCATGTTCAGCGCGGTGATGATCTCTTCTTTCTGAGCGAGAAGCGGCTCCAGTTCATGGAGATCACCTGCAAGCAGCGCGATGCGCTCTTGATCCAGCAGGTCGTCGAGCTGTTCAATCATGTCCTGAGGGGTGCGATCAGTCATTGTCCTGTGCCTTTTTCAATGCGTGATAGAGAGATTCGGCGAGACCGATCCCGCCTGCTTTGGTGATTTGTTCCGCCTGGGCGCGGACAAGAAAGCTGGAGAATTGGTCTTCACCTGCGCCACCACCCATGGTTTCGCTGGTTTCGCCCAATCCGGCAGATTTCAACATTTCTGTAAGAAACGTCGCTTCAAGATCCTGGGCAGCCTTGCGCAGGGGATCCTGGGGTTGCGACTTTATTTTGCCTGCGCGCTGAACGCTTGGCATATGAGCAATCTGTTCCATTCTGTACCTCATTCTGAGACGTCGAAATTGCTTCGATTTTTCAGAGTTTGGCCGATGATCGGTTAAAATTGCCGTAACTGATTGGCGCTAAGGTGCCAGACACCGAGATAGAATGTCTGGAAGCCAATGTTTATCAACGCACTTACCGGCCCCCTTTCTGGTGGCGCGCAAGGATCGGAGAAGATCCAGCAAGGCGAATCAGCCAATTCCCGCAAAGGCGCGAGCTTTGATGCGGTCATGGCAGAGACAGCAGAAACAAAGACTGGCGAAGCAGCTGAACCGGCTGTCGCAGCAGAGACGACAGAGAATGAGGTCGCTGCAAACACTGACGAATCCAACGAAAATACAGCAAAGGATGCTGCTGTCTCCGATGACGCCCCAGATGAGGGTGTGGATACGGATGCTCCTGACTCGATCCGTTTTGACGTGCCTCGTGAACGGGCGTCGGACATTGCCGTTGTGACAGGTGATCTGGTTGCAGATGGCGGTGATGAAGGCATCGTGTCGACAGAAAATCCGCAGCCGGTTGCAGATCACGAGGGGGGTGATTCTCCTGTCGCTGCGGATGGGCAGGTCAAGACACCGACGACCGAGACGACTGCAAATGGCGGCTCTTCCGAAGCAGGAAAGATGGCGGCTGCTCTGTCCACTCCACCGGTGCCTGGTAACATCCGTCATGCGCAGGTGTCTCAGGCAGCCGTAGCCGCGGCTGGGGCGAATGCGGCGGATCCGTCTGCTGTTGCTGCTGCGACGCAGGCTGATCCGGCAGCTGCCGCCATTGATGCAACCGAGGTTCATCAGAAAATCGGTCGGATTGTTGACGTTGAGGTTGCCACCGCACGAGCAAAGACGGCCCCGGCCGAAGCAAATGGCCCTGCCGCTCAGAGTGGGGCTGCACCAGATAAAGCGGATGCCAGCCGGGTTGATCTGGCGACAAAAGGATCTGTCGCAGCGGTGAAAACCGGCGAATCAACAGCACAGCAACAGGTTCAGCGAGGGGATGGCGCGGCCATCCACTCGAACCCGCAGACGGACGCCACTGTCCAGACCTCGGTCATGCAGCAAAACCCGGGGCAAGTGTCCGCCGCGGCGCTTACCGCCGGGCAGGCCGCTGATTCGGTATCTGCCGCGCGGGATGCCATCAGCGTATCGAAAGAACGCGCAGAAGCGCGCCTGTCCGGTGTGGAGCAGACTTCGTCCTCCACCTCGACAGCGACGCCGACGCCGACCTATTCCGCAACCTCAGCTCATGGTGTTTATTCGGTCGCCCGTTTTGGTTTGGGGGCTGGCGCGCTGACGGCGGCGATGCCCCAAACCCCTGCGATGCAGATCGAATCACTTACTGCGATTGAACCGCTGGCAGGCCAATCGGGGACCAGCCTGATCGGTATGGAGATGCCAGGGCTGTCTCAGCTTCTGACCGAAGCGACCATGAGCCCGGGCACCATTCACAAGCCGGAAACGCCGCGGCTGATTGCGAATCAGATGGCTGAGGCACTTGCCACCAAGGGAGATCGCAACGTTGACGTGGCGCTGAACCCCAAGGAACTGGGCCATGTGAACATGCGTGTTTCGGTGACGGAGACCGGCGTCAGCGTCATGATCCAGACGGAACGCCCGGAAACAGGTGATCTGATGCGCCGCCATATCAATGAGCTTGCGGATGAGTTCCGCCGCATGGGGTTCGAGGACATTTCGTTCCAGTTCTCTGGCGGTGAAACGGCTGGCCAGGGTGGCCGTGGTGGCGAATCGGGTCAGGGATCCGGACAGGGCCGTGGCTCTGCTGCGGAAGGTTCTGCCGTGATGGCCGATGCGCCTTCTGAAATGACTGCACCGCCGCTCAACATTGGGGATGCCGGCGTGGATATGAGGATGTAATGAGATGACAACTGTAACGGGCGCCTCTGCAGCGCAACAACAGCAGGCGGCAGCGGCAGCTGCCACACCCAAGAAAGCCACCGGCATCGCGTCGGATTTCGAAACCTTTCTGAAAATGCTGACGGCGCAGGCGCGTTATCAGGATCCTCTGGAACCAATTGATTCGACAGAGTATTCGGCACAGCTGGCGCAGTTCTCGATGGTGGAACAGCAGGTGCAGGGCAATGATCTGTTGACCGCAATGCAGGCCCAGCTGGGTCTGGCCAATATGGCTGCAATGTCAGGTTGGGTCGGAATGGAAACACGATCAACTGCGCCGTCCCATTTTGATGGTGCCAATCCGATCACCGTGTCTCCCAATCCGGCCAAGATCGCCGATACCGTGACCCTCATTGTCAAGAACGACAAGGGAACCGAAGTGCAGCGCATCGCCATGCCGGTTTCTGCCGATCCCTATCAATGGCAAGGGATTGATGATGACGGTCTTCCCTTCCCGCCAGGAAGCTACAGCTTCACCCTGGAAAGCCAGAAAAATGGTGAGGTTGTCCTGAGCGATGCCGCAGAGACCTATACCCGCGTGAAGGAAACCCAGATGCAAGGGAATGAGGTTGCCCTGATCCTCGAAAGCGGCTCGGCTATTCTGGCGTCATCCGTGACAGCCCTGAGAGAGCCTGCATCTGCCGGCAGCTGATACCGGGCATCGCGCTGGGCACCGGGCGCGGACGCGTCTATAGGATTGCGTCACAGCAACGGAGCCTGATCTGCGACAGCACCGGTCACATGACGAAGAGCGCTTTCTGGCGCATCTGGCCGAGATAGGCCTGACCATTACGGTTGCCCGTCCCCTTGTCGGGGGGCGGTCAAATCGCGTTTGGCGGTTTGGGACTGTGGTGGTCAAACTCTATGCTCGTGATACCGACAACCCACTCTTTGCAAATGATCCGCAGCGAGAGCGGGCCGCGCTTCAGGCGTTGGGCGGAACCGGGATGGTGCCACATTATCTGTCCGATGGAGCGTTCGAGGGGCAACAGTGGCTCGCTTACACACATATCCCGGGTGAAACCTGGTCACAGAACGCAGGCCATGTCGCTCAGCTGCTTGGACGTCTGCATGACCAACCAACCATTTCCGGTCTGCCGCAAGGGTGTAATGGCAGCAGGGCGTTGGCCGAACAGACGCATCACATCCTTGGACGTTGCCATGGGGCTGAGACCTTGTTGTCGGTGGAGCCGAGGGGAGAGGTCGCGCCCTATCTGTCACCCACTTTGATCCACGGAGATCCCGTGCCGGGGAATATTGTGGCCCATGATGGCACGCTGACCCTGATTGACTGGCAATGCCCGCAGATCGGTGACCCGACTGAGGATCTGGCGCTATTTTTGTCACCTGCCATGCAGCAGGTTTACCGTGGCGCGCCGCTTAGCGCGGCGGAAGAGGCGGCCTTCCTCGACCGCTATCCGGACCCACAACTTGTTGCGCGCTATCTCGCGCTACGCCCGTGGTACCACTGGCGGATGGCGGCCTATTGTCTGTGGCGTGATCAGCGGGACGGACGAATGCCAAGCCGTGCATTTGATCTGGAACTGGCCGCTCTGCGCGCCTGCCCGGAAAGCGGCTGAGGCAACGCAAGAGCAGAGTTGGCAACAACCGCGCCAGTTCCAAATTCATTGTTTCCAAATAGGTTACATGGCATATTGTGCGGAATGTCGCTGGCAGGATGGGGCCGGATGGGCGGCGGCCCGCCATGGTCCCTGTTCACGGGCCCTGTTCAACCGGGAATGGATGCAGTCTTGAGCCTTTGGGAGTCTTATCGGATGCGCCTGCGACGGAAGCGTCGCATCCTACGGGCGTTGCGCAAGTCCCGCGAACTCTCTGCTGTTCAGGACAATACCGCACGGATCAGGCCGGGGGATATTCTTCTGGTTATGACAATGCGGAACGAGAAAATCCGCCTGCCATACTTCCTTGATTATTATCGCAAACTTGGCGTGAATCACTTTCTTGTCGTGGACAACGGATCGGTCGACGGTGCCCGAGACTACCTGGCGGGAATGAGCGATGTGTCGGTGTGGCATACGATGGCAAGCTATCGCCGTGCGGGCTATGGCGTCGACTGGATGAACTATCTCAAACGCCGCTATGCTGACGGGCATTGGGTCCTTGTGGTAGACCCGGATGAGTTGTTCATCTACCCATTCTGCGACAGTCGGCCCCTGCGGGCGCTGACGGATTGGTTGGATAACTCTGGCATCCGCAGTTTTTCTGCCATGTTGATCGATGTCTACCCGAAAGGGCGGTTGGATGCGGTGCCCTACCGTGCGGGTCAGGATCCGCTTGAAATTGCCAACTGGTTCGACAGCGGCAACTACTCGATCAAGCGCAATCCGCTTTATGGCAATCTCTGGATTCAGGGCGGTCCTCGGGCGCGGGTGTTTTTTGCAGACCAGCCCAAAAAGGCACCAGCCTTGAACAAGATCCCGCTGGTGAAATGGGACCGGCGTTACACCTATGTCAGTTCAACCCACGCGCTGCTGCCACGGGGCCTGAACCAGGTTTATGAAATCGACGGTGGGGAAAAGGCGAGTGGCGCGTTGCTGCACACCAAGTTTCTCCACACATTTGGCGAGAAGGCCGAGGAAGAGATGCTGCGAGGCCAGCACTACAACCGGTCGGCAGAGTACAAGGCCTATGCAGAGCTGGGCGAACAGCAGCCGGAACTGTGGTGCAAGTGGAGTGAGAAATACATCAACTGGCGCCAGCTGGAGATCCTGGGCCTGATGTCCAAAGGAAACTGGGCATGAGCACGGTCGGCATTGTCATGCTGGTCCATACCGCGTTGGATCGTGCCGAACAGGTCGCCCGACACTGGGTGGCAGGGGGCTGTCCTGTGGTTCTGCATGTCGACAAGAAGGTGCCGAAGTCGACCTATTCCGCGTTCAAAGCCGCCTTTGCGGGAGAGCCGATGGTGCGCTTTTCGCGGCGGCACCGGTGCGAGTGGGGCACATGGGGTATCGTTGCTGCGTCGCAATCCGCATCAGAAATGATGCTGGCGCAGTATCCGGATGTGCGCCACGTCTATCTGGCGTCGGGTTCTTGTTTGCCACTGCGGCCCGTGGCTGATCTGGTGGACTATCTCGCAGCGCGACCTCGCACCGATTTCATCGAGAGCGCAACAACAGCGGACGTGCCCTGGATCGTAGGTGGACTGGATGTGGAACGCTTTACTCTGCGGTTTCCCTTTTCCTGGAAAACGCAGCGATTTCTGTTCGATAAATACGTCAACCTTCAACGTCGGCTAGGCATCAAACGCAGGGTTCCGGATGGGCTGGTGCCCCATATGGGCAGCCAATGGTGGTGCCTGACACGCCAAACCCTGTCTGCGATTCTCGAAGATCCGGAGCGCGAGCGGTATGACCGCTATTTTCGCAAGGTTTGGATCCCCGATGAAAGCTACTATCAAACGCTGGTGCGGCTTTACTCCTCAAATATCGAAAGCCGGTCGCTGACACTCTCCAAGTTTGATTTTCAGGGCAAACCGCACAATTTCTATGACGATCATCTGCAATTGCTGCGCAGGTCCGACTGTTTTGTCGCGCGCAAAATCTGGCCACACGCAGAGCGACTGTATTCCACGTTCCTGGGTGACAATCCCGACGCGATGAAGGGGACAGAACCCAACCCGGGAAAGATCGACCGGATTTTTGCCAAAGCGGTTGAGCGGCGCACGCGGGGGCGACCGGGTCTTTATATGCAAAGCCGGATGCCAGCCAACGGGTCCGAAAACGGTGTGACCTGCAACCCTTATTCGATGTTTCAGGGCTTTAGCGAGCTGTTTGAGAACTTTGAAGACTGGCTGACCCAGGCGACTGGCGCCAAGGTGCACGGGCATCTCTTTTCTCCTGACGCGGTCGAATTCGCTGATCGCCAGACACTGATCAACGGGGCGCTTTGCGATAGCACCAGTCTGCGCGACTACAATCCCAAGGCTTTCCTGACCAACCTGATCTGGAACACCCGAGGAGAGCGACAGTGCTTTCAGTTCGGCCCGCAGGACAATCAGGCCATCAATTGGTTGGTCGCACGTGATCCGAATGCGCAGGTCTCGGTCATTTCCGGGGCTTGGGCGGTGCCTTTGTTTCGCTCGAACAAGAATTTCTCGGAACTCCGCCGCGAGGCTGCGCGCCTGCAACAGATCGAAGCAAAGCACATCGAGGTGCTGCGGTCCCGCCACGTCAAAGCCCGGGTGCGGATCTGGACCATGGCAGAATTTGTTGAATCCCCGATGGAACCGATCCAGACCATTCTGGATGAGTTCGGCGCACAGACACAACGGCATCTGAATACGGCGCCAACAATGGTGGACCTAGCGGGGTTCGGCCAGTTTTTGCAGAACCTCAAGAACCAGGGCATGCATCCCTATCTGATGGGCGATTTCCCGGCAGAACAGGGGCCGTTGAACATGCCCAAACCTTCTCGCAAACCCTATTTGGTGCGGTAGTTCATGACCGGAACATTTGATTACTTTGTCGTCTTTGCCGAGATGAGGACCGGCTCCAATTTCCTAGAGGCCAACCTGAACGCGCTTGATGGTGTCACGTGCCACGGCGAGGCGTTCAATCCGCATTTCATCAGTTACCCCAATCGGGACACCACATTGGGCTGGTCGCAGGACCAGCGCGAACAGGATCCACTGGGGTTTCTTGCCCGGTTTCGTGACGCGGAGGATTTTGCCGGTTTCCGCTATTTTCACGACCATGATCCACGGATTCTGGATGCCGTTCTTGATGATCCCCGCTGTGCAAAAATCATTCTTACCCGCAACCCGGCAGAGAGCTATGTCTCGCACAAGATCGCGCGTGCCACGGGGCAGTGGAAGCTGACCAATGTAAAACGGCGCAAGGACGGGATGGCGACGGTTGATGCAGCCGAATTCGCACGTCATGTCGAAGAGTTGCAGGCGTTTCAGGTCCTGCTTTTGAATCGTCTGCAACGGACCGGGCAAACGGGTTTTTACATCGCTTACGAGGATCTGCAGGACGTCGAGATTCTGAATGGCCTCGCAACATGGCTTGGCGTTTCAGCTCGGTTGGATGCACTGGATGACAGTCTCAAACCACAAAACCCGGGCAGTTTGGAAAGCAAGGTTGCCAATCCAGCGGAGCTGGAGCGAGCGATGGCGCGGATTGACAGGTTTGACCTGAGCCGCACCCCGAATTTTGAACCCCGTCGCGGGCCCGCGGTGCCGGACTATATCGCCGGGCAGCAGCTGCCACTGCTGTTTCTGCCGATTTCAGGAGGGCCGACGGATCAGGTCAATGCGTGGATGGCCGCGCAAGAGCCGGACGGCCCTGCCGGGCTGATTTCTGAAATGAACCAAAAGCAGTTGAGGCAATGGAAACGGGGTCACCCCGGATTTCGCAGCCTGACAGTGCTGCGCCACCCGGCGGAGCGGCTGCACCATGTTTTCTGTCACCGTATTCTTCAGACCGGCGAGGGTTGCCTGCGCCAGATCCGAAACCTTTTGCGTAATCAGTTCGCTGTGCCTCTGCCAAAGGAGGATCCGGACAGCAGCTATGGACGTGACCAACACAGGGCAGCGTTTGAACGGTTCGTCGAGGTGATCGGCAATAATCTGGCCGGGCAGACCGGGTTTCGCACCGACGCATCCTGGGCGTCGCAGGCGCAGACGCTGGCCGGGTTTGCAACGGTCCAGTCGCCAGACGTTATCCTGCGCGAGGACGAATTGGCCACGGCTTTGCCGGACCTTGCGCGCTGGGTCGGCCATGATGCTGTTGAGGTTGGCAATAGCAGCGATGCGGATAAGCCATACGGGCTTGCTGACATTCACGATGCGGAACTGGAAGAGAAAATCGCAGCTGTCTATCAGCGCGACTACCTGCTTTTTGGATTCTCTGAATGGTGCGGCTGAGCGGCTTTGACCGTCTGTCGGATCAGGCGGCCTGAACCGACTGGTTTTCGGTCAAAATGGTATAAAGTGTGGCCGGATCCGGGTTTGCACGCAGCTTGGTGCAAAAGCTCTGTTCTCGCAGCGTACGCGACACCAGAGCAAGGGCTTTCAGATGTTCGACGCCTGCGTCTTCGGGTGCAAACAGGGCAAAGGCGATGTCGATCGGCTGGCGATCCACAGCACCAAATTCCAAAGGGGTGTCCAGTTTGACAAAGGCACCGACCACCTTGTCCAGCCCATCAAGGCGGGCGTGGGGCAGGGCAACGCCGTGCCCTACACCGGTGGGGCCAAGGCTCTCGCGATCCAAGAGAGCCTCGACCGTGGTCTGAGAAGACAGACCATAGGCAAGCTGAGCCACATCAGCGATCTCCTGAAAGAGACGCTTTTTGCTGGAGGCAGCACCAAAGACACGGACGGCCTCCGGTTTCAGGATGTCAGAAATTTGCATTCTCTTACTGCTCCGCTCAGCTCAGATGTGGCCAAAGCCGGGTTTACGGATCGATCCAACCGATGTTTCCGTCATCCCTGCGATAGACGACATTCAGGCCGTCCTTGCCTTCGTTTCGAAACACCAGCACAGGTGCGCCTGCCAGTTCCATCTGCATCACGGCTTCACCGACGGACAGAGACGGAATTTTGGTTTCCATCTCGGCGACGATGATCGGCTGCAGGGACTCTGGTTCAGACTCGGCGCCAGCGTCTTCAGAGGCGAGGATATAAGAGCTCGCGCCGGAGAGTTCAACCGGCTCGCTCCGCTCGCGGTGATGGTCCTTCAGGCGGCGCTTGTAGCGACGCAGCTGCTTTTCCATCTTTTCGTTGCAGGCTTCAAATGCTGCATAAATTTCAGTGGCATGCGCTTTTGCTTGCGCGGTCAGACCGGTCGACAGGTGAACGGTCGTTTCACAAACATATTCATGCGCAGACCTTGAAAACACGACGTTGGCGTCGGTGGGGCGTTCAGCATATTTCTCGACTGCCGCTCCAAGCTCAGTCTGCACATGGGATTGCAGAGCTTCGCCAATGTCGATCTGTTTTCCGCTGATCTGGTAACGCATGTGATCTCCTTCACAAAAAGACTTCCAAAACCCAGGCCAGGCCAAGCCCGGCCGAAAATTCAGTTTTGAAAGAGGGATTTAGGCAAATCAGTCGGTCGCATTCGTCTGGGCCTTGTCAACAAGGCTGGAGCGAGGACAGCGTCGGACTGCAAGTTTGCCATGGGTCAATTCCATGACAACGAGGCGGCAGAGTCAATGCAAATCGGCGTTAATCGGTTACCGAATTCTGACAACAGAGACGGGGCGCCGTGGCCGAATCGGCGCAATTGCGCCGAGAGCGATCAGGAAATCCGGAAATTATCGCCCAGATAGACGCGGCGAACATTTTCGTTGTCCACAACTTCGGATGGGGTGCCGGACATCAGCACCTTGCCGTCGTGCAGGATATAGGCGCGATCGACGATTTCCAGCGTCTCGCGGACATTATGGTCGGTGATGAGCACGCCAATTCCACGCTTTTTCAGATCACCTACCAGATGCCGGATATCGCCGACAGAAATAGGATCCACACCGGCGAAAGGTTCATCCAGCAAGAGGTATTTGGGATCTGCAGCAAGGCAGCGTGCGATCTCGACCCGGCGTCGTTCCCCGCCCGACAAAGCGAGCGCAGGTGCGCGGCGCAGGTGTTCGATCGAGAAATCGGAAAGCAGTTCTTCCAGCCGTTCACGACGCTTGTGGGGGTGTTTGACCGCGATATCCAGAACAGAAGAGATGTTGTCCTCTACCGACAGACCACGGAAGATCGACATCTCCTGCGGCAGATATCCGATACCCATCCGCGCCCGGCGATACATCGGCAGCGTCGTTGCGTTCTGCCCGTCGATGGTCACGGTTCCGGCTTCGGGAAAAACGAGCCCTGCGATCGCGTAAAAGCTGGTTGTCTTGCCGGATCCGTTCGGCCCAAGAAGAGCGACGACCTCACCGCGGTCTAGCGACATCGAAACATCGCGGATCACGACCTTCTTGCTGTAGGACTTGCGCAGCTTTTCGATACGCAGGCCAGAGCTGCCTTCAGTCACTGTAAGCGTTGGTTTCGCCATCAGTCCGATCCGCCGTTCAGGATCGTCTTGACGCGCCCGGACATGCTGGCGGTGCCGGTGGTCAGATTCACCACCAGGCGGTTCGATGTCAGCGTGCCGGTGCCCTGGCTCAGCAGGACATTGCCGGTCATGACGACGGTGCCGGAATCGATGGTGTATTCCGCCTTGTCTGCTTCGGCTGCGTCCGGGCCGTTGACCAGGATGACATTGCCAGCTGCTTCCAGCCGTTCGACACCGGTCTTGCCGCCATCGTCCTGTTTGTAGATCACCAGCACATCATCCGCTGACAGGCGCATCACGCCCTGAATGATGATCACATTGCCAACAAACCGGGCAGAGCCATCCTGCTGGTTTACGTCCAGCGCATCTGCTGTCACCTCCACCGGAAGGGATGGATCAGCCTTAACCGCACCAAAGGCGATAGAGGCGTTCTGCGCAGAAACCCCCGCTGACAGCAGGGCAAACGGCAGGCAGAACATCAAAACACGCAGATACAACACAGGTTATCTTTCCGATTGTTGCGGGTCGTATAGCAGTTTGACCCCTTTGTTGAAAACCATATGTACCGGCCCGTTTTCGGTTTTTGTGTCAATCTCCATGGCACCGGCGGTAAGTGTGCCAATGGGGCCACGGGCTTCGACGGGGCCAGGGCTGTCTGCTTTGACACCGTTCAGCGCCGCGTTCAGCTCTTGTGTTGTGACCCGCAGGCCGTCGCTGGAGAGGATCTCAACATCACCGCGAAAGCTTGCGATTTCCTTTTCGGGACGTAATTCCCCGATGTCCGAGCTGACGTGTATCGTGCCGCCCTCGGCCATGCGGATTTCGGCCTGCAGGTCGATCGCGGTTGCAGGTCCATTCGCCCCGCCCGGACGCGCAGACTGGGCCGTGACCATGATTTCGTCCCCTTGGGTGGTTGTGCCAGAGAAGAAAGGCGCCGTGATCTGCTGCCCGCTGGTGCGGTCCTTCAGATCTTTCTGGGCAAAGGGGATGACAGCGTCGGTTTCGACACCACGAGACAACAGGAAAACGGTCGACATCAGCGCCAGCGCCGTGAGCGGCAGCAGGACCTTCAGATAGGCGACAAGGCGTGAATAACCGTCCATCCGCGATGACCCCTAGCCCAGGCCGACGCGCAGGCAATCGTGGATATGCAAGAGACCTCTGGCAACGCCGTCCTTGGCCTCAGGATCAACGACGAACAGGCAGGTGATCTTGCGTTCGTTCATGATCGCCACGGCTTCTTCGGCCATTGAATCGGATGCGATGGTGGTTGGATTGGCGGTCATGACATCTGCCGCTGTTTTTCCCAACAGGCCATCCATGTGGCGGCGAAGGTCACCGTCGGTGATGATACCGATCAGCGCGCCATCGTCATTGATCACGCCAGAGACGCCAAATCCCTTTTGGCTGATTTCAATCAGGGCATCGGACATTGGCGTGTCCTGCCGGACCAGGGGCAGGGCATCATCGCCGTGCATCAGGTCGCTGACCCGCGACAGGCGCGCGCCCAGTTTGCCACCGGGATGAAAGGCGCGGAAATTCTCTGGGCGAAAATCACGGTGCTTCATCAGCGCAATGGCCAGCGCATCCCCAATGGCGAGGGTCAAAGTGGTCGAAATCGACGGCACCATGCCAAAGCCGCAGGCCTCGCCCATTGCGGGGATTTGCAGGTGGACATCGGCCTCTTTCATCAGCGTGCTGTCCATCCGGCTGGACAGGCCGATCAACGGAATGCCAAATCTGCGGGTAAAGGCGAGCAGGTTGGCCAGCTCCGGAGCTTCGCCCGAATTGGAAATCGCCAAGACAACGTCGTCCTGCGATACCATGCCTAGATCGCCGTGGCTCGCCTCGGCAGGGTGGACAAAAAAGGCGGGCGTCCCGGTCGATGCCAAAGTCGCAGCAATTTTATGCCCGATGTGGCCCGATTTTCCGATGCCGCTGACGATCACCCGGCCCTTTGCCTTTAAAACCAGTTCAACTGCGTCGGCAAAACGCGAATCCAGAGCGTCGGCCAGGGCGTCAAGCGCCTTGGCTTCATCGGTGATGACCTGTCGCGCGGTGGCGAGGAATGTCTCTGCGCTGTTCATGAGTGTGCAAAGATGTCTGTTTCAGGCCAGCCAGCGAGATCGAGCTTTGCACGCATCGGCAGGAAGTCAAAGCAGGCCTGAGCCATTTCGGTTCGCCCTTCGCGATCCAGACGTTTGTCCAGCGCTGCACGCAAGCGGTGCAGATGCAAGACATCAGAGGCTGCGTAATCCAGCTGTGCATCGCTCAGCTGTGCCGCGCCCCAGTCGCTCATTTGCTGCTGCTTGGAGATGTCGACGCCGATCAGCTCTTGCGTCAGGTTTTTAAGCCCATGGCGATCCGTGTAGGTGCGAACCAGACGGCTTGCGATCTTGGTGCAGTAGACGGGTGCCGCCAATGCGCCAAAGGCGTGATACATCGCGGCAATGTCAAAGCGGCCAAAGTGGAACAGCTTCAGCACATTGGGATCCTCAAGCATGCGGCACAGGTTTGGGGCCTCGGTCTGACCTTTGGCCACCTGAACGATATGCGCATTGCCGTCGCCGCCGGACATCTGGATCACGCACAGCCGATCACGGTGTGGATTTAGCCCCATCGTTTCACAATCGATGGCGACCACAGGGCCGAGATCAAGCCCATCGGGCAGGTCATTTTGATACAGATGATTGGCCAAAACGCGGTCCTTTGTCTTGCGGATGCAATAGGTTTGCGACCGAAATAGGCTTTCCTTCTGCCAAACTCAACTCTCGCAGCTGCTGCGGGTTGGCTTCAGGGGCAGAAACCCTGTCATGGTTGAGGGGGTGGAAGCGGTCGATCTGGCACAGACAGAAGCCGCCCAGAGGCGTCATTGTCATTATCCATCGATGTCGGGGATATGGTGCCCAGGAGAGGACTCGAACCTCCACGTCCATACGGACACTAGCACCTGAAGCTAGCGCGTCTACCAATTCCGCCACCTGGGCAGGTGTCGTGAGGGGGCGTATACGCAGAACCAAAGGGGGCGTCAAATGGAAAATGCAGCTCGGCGATTTTTCCAGCAAACGCGCTTGGGCGCGGGGAGATGGCAGGAATTATTGAGCAAGCCCAAATCGTTAGATCGTGTCCACGAAAGGATCAAAACGCCATTTCTGGCGCTGCGTTAGTCTAACGATGTCGGGGATATGGTGCCCAGGAGAGGACTCGAACCTCCACGTCCATACGGACACTAGCACCTGAAGCTAGCGCGTCTACCAATTCCGCCACCTGGGCAGGTGTCGTGAGGGGGCGTATACGCAGAACCGAAAGGGGCGTCAAACGGAAAATGCAGCGTTTTGGCGGGTTCCTGTGTTTTCCTGCACTTGGTCGTCGCCACCGATCAAGGCTGGACTTTTGGCTACTTCAGAAACCCCATCTGATAGGCCACATATTGCAGAAAACGGAGCCACGCCTGGCGGGTTTCCTCGGACCAAGCCTCCTGCAGCGTGTCTTTCAGTGCGCCGGTAAAGCTGTCGATGAAACCTGCAAAGTGATCGTCGTTGATTTGCAGGGCTTTGTGGCGTTCCCCCTGATCCAGCAGAATCAGCCGCAGTTTCGCCGGGTGCTCCAACGCCTCTATGATGTGAGTGAGCGACATGAGCAGTTTTTCTTCTTGCAGGGACATGTCGTGGGGGAACATTGGCCGGGTGTCCGGGCAGCGCTCAAAGAACTTGGCGTAAAACAGGGATACAAACTGGTCGAGCTCCATCTTCTGACTCTCGACGCTGGCCAAAATCAGGTCTCGGTCCGCGGGGGCCACGGTTTCTGCGCTTGGATTCATGCGTTGTGCTCTCAGTTCACTTCTCTTTCACGACAATAAAGTTAGCTTTGCCGTCAGGCGCGGCAATATGACATCAATTATTTCGCGATGCTGTCACGATTGAGACGCGCTAGGGCGATTTGCGCCTTGTTCCGTTGGGCTTGGGGCGGTAAATCGGGTCAACAGCTAATGTAGGAGCCAAAAGATGTCCAAACTGGTCACGATCTATGGCGGGTCCGGTTTTGTCGGCCGTTACATCGCACGCCGCATGGCCAAGGAAGGCTGGCGTGTTCGCGTCGCCGTTCGCCGCCCCAACGAAGCCATGTTCGTCAAGCCATATGGTGTTCCGGGCCAGGTGGAGCCGGTTTTGTGCAACATTCGCAATGATGCATCCGTCGCGGCTGTGATGCAGGGTGCTGATGCGGTTGTAAACTGCGTGGGTATTCTGAACGAGGTGGGCAAGAACACCTTTGATGCTGTGCAGACCGAAGGCGCAGAGCGCATCGCGCGAATCGCAGCAGAGCAGGGCATCACCAACATGGTGCACGTGTCCGCCATCGGTGCAGATGCTGACGGTGCAAGCGAATATGCCCGCACCAAAGCCGCAGGTGAAACCGCGGTGCTGAAGCACCAGCCGAACGCAGTTATCCTGCGCCCTTCCATCATCTTTGGCGCTGAAGATCAGTTCTTTAACCGCTTTGCCGGCATGACCCGTTTGTCGCCACTGCTTCCGATCGCGCATGCGGACACGAAATTCCAGCCGGTTTATGTTGATGATGTGGCCAAGGCTGCTGTCGCTGCCCTGACCGGTAAGGCCGCTGCTGGCGTTTACGAACTGGGCGGTCCCGAGGTGAAGAGCTTTGGCGCGCTGATGCAGCAGATGCTGGATGTCATCAACCGTCGTCGTCTGGTGGTCTCGCTGCCGGGGCCGATTGCCAAGCTGGTTGCCCTTGGTTTTGACCTTCTGCAATTCGTGAGCTTCCAGCTGATCGAAAACAAGATGCTGACTCGTGATCAGCTCAAGAACCTGAAGCTGGACAATGTTGTCTCGGCAGATGCCAAGGGGTTCGAGGATCTTGGTATTCGTCCCGTGACCGCAGGGTCGGTGCTGCCTGACTACCTCTGGAAATTCCGCCCGGCGGGTCAGTACGACGATATCATGGATTCGGCCCGCAACCTGCGGAATGACCTCTGATTTTCTGACGGAACTGAATGAAAAAGGCGCGGGATCATCCTGCGCCTTTTTTTGTTGTTCTGGCTTTGTGATGCGGGGGCTCAGCCCTGATAGGCGATGCTCAGCAGGACGAGGCCAAGGATCACTCGGTAGATTACGTATGGCGTGAAACTGACGGACCGCAGAAGCCGCATCATGAGGGCCAGCGCCGCGAGCGCGGCCAGCATCGACAACCCGGCAGCAATGGCAGCGTCTCGCAGGACGTTGGCATTGGCTTCGATGGCGACTTCTGCGCCGAGCAATACACCGGAGGCGATGATTGTGGGGATCGACATGAGCATGGAAATCCGTGCCGCATCCAATCGCGCATAGCCCAGCTGCCGGGCGCCGGTGATGGTGATGCCTGATCGGGAGGTGCCGGGAATCAGCGCCAGCATCTGCCACAGCCCCATGATCAGCGCGTCTTTGGGTCTCCAGTCCTCAACCGTTTTGCCTGTGCGGCCGAATTTGTCGGCAAAATACAGCACGATTCCAAACCCCAACATCGTCCAGCCGATAACGGTGATGGAGCGCAGGGCATCGCTGAGCCCCGAGAAATGCAGGAACGCACCAAACAGAACAGTTGGAATGGTTGCGATGATCAGCCCCATCGCCAGCTGCGCGCCTGGCGTATCTGTCTTGCCGGTGAGGGCACGGGGCAGGCCTATCAATCCCTCACGCACGTCCTTCCAGAAGAAAAGGACAACAGCGGCAAGGGTGCCAACATGAACAGCGACGTCGATCACCTGCCCCTGGTCCTCCAGCCCCGTCAGGCCAGGCAGCAAAATGAGATGTCCGGAGGAGGAGACCGGCAGAAACTCGGTAATTCCCTGAATCAGGGCGATCAGGATCAGTTGGAAAAGGGGCATGGTGACCGTCCGCTATATGTCCTGAAGGGATCGCAAAGATCGCTTTCTGTGTAAATGCATTGATTTTATTGAGCTCTGTGGTTTTTATGACCGATACGGACCTAAAATTTCTGTACATTTCCGCCAGAGAGGGTATCAGGCAGGTAACTGCTGTCATTTTAGGTCAGCAATGTTGACTTTTAATTCGCTCCGCTCCGATAGACCAGAAATCGCAGCCAGCCCAACATGGAGTCCGTCCCGTGGCCAAGCAACCGATGCTCAAATTCGTGCAGATCGATCGCGACATGCCCAACAAGCGGGCCGCAGAGGATCGCAAGGAAGATTTCAATGAAATCTACGCTGAATTCGCGGCCGCCAAGGCCGAGGAACAGGCAAGCCGCTGCAGCCAGTGTGGTGTCCCTTATTGTCAGTCACACTGCCCGCTGCACAACAATATTCCCGACTGGCTCCGCCTGACGGCGACAGGTCGCCTGCAAGAGGCCTATGAGACCAGCCAGGCGACCAATACCTTCCCAGAGATCTGTGGCCGCATCTGCCCGCAGGACCGCCTGTGCGAAGGAAACTGTGTGATCGAACAATCCGGCCACGGTACCGTGACCATCGGCGCGGTGGAGAAATACATCACCGATACCGCTTGGGATCAGGGCTGGGTACAGCCGATCAAACCGGCGCAGGAACGCAGCGAATCCGTAGGGATCATCGGCGCAGGCCCCGGCGGTCTGGCGGCAGCTGACATGCTGCGTCGCGCAGGTGTTAAGGTCACCATCTATGATCGTTACGACCGCGCTGGCGGGCTGCTCACCTACGGGATTCCGGGGTTCAAGCTGGAAAAGGACGTGGTGATGCGCCGCAATCAGCTGTTGGCTGATGGTGGGGTTGAGTTCGTGATGAACTGCAACGTCGGGCAGGATATTTCCTTTGACGATATCCGCGCGAAACATGATGCCGTCATCATCGCGACGGGTGTCTACAAATCCCGCGATCTGGAAATGCCGGGCTCCGGTGCCACCGGCATCGTCAAGGCGATTGATTTCCTGACCGTATCGAACAAAGCGTCGAACTTTGGCGACAGCATCGAGGAATTCGACAACGGCACGCTGAACGCCGATGGCAAGCGCGTTGTGGTGATCGGTGGCGGTGATACCGCGATGGATTGCGTGCGGACCTCAATTCGTCAGGGCGCGACCTCTGTTAAATGTCTCTATCGCCGTGACCGCGCCAATATGCCGGGCTCGCAGCGGGAAACCCAAAACGCCGAGGAAGAAGGCGTGGTGTTCGAATGGCTGTCGGCGCCCAAGGGCTTCACCGATGAGGGCGGCAAGGTTGCGGGCGTGATGGTGCAGAAAATGCGTCTGGGCCAGCCGGATGCATCCGGTCGTCAGGCCCCCGAAGTGATCGAAGGCGCTGACTACGTGGAACCTGCCGATCTCGTGATCAAGGCGCTTGGGTTTGAGCCGGAAGACCTGCCGACCCTCTGGGACCAGCCTGAACTGCCTGTGACCCGCTGGGGCACGATCAAAGCAGCCTTCCAGACCGGCGCGACCGAGCTCGACGGGGTCTACGCCGTGGGTGACATCGTACGTGGCGCGTCGCTGGTGGTCTGGGCCATCAAGGACGGCCGTGATTGTGCCGACGCCATCCTGAGCCGCTTTGACGCCGCCGCCAGCAGCATCGCCGCTGAGTAAGACAGATATTCTACCGGGCAGGCGCAGCCCTTGCAGGGCCGCCCACCGGAACGGGAGCAATGATATGACAAAATTTGATGCAGACTGGGCACGCGCCGAAGAAGCCAAGCGCAAGTGGATGGCCGAAAACGGTCTCTATGCCGAGGAAGAAGAGCATTCGTCCTGCGGGGTTGGCCTTGTGGTGTCGGTCGATGGCGCACGCAGCCGGAAGGTTGTCGAGGCGGGTATCGACGCGCTGAAAGCAATCTGGCACCGCGGCGCTGTTGATGCCGACGGCAAGACCGGCGATGGCGCGGGCATCCACGTGCAAATTCCGGCACCTTTCTTTTATGATCAGGTCCGCCGCACTGGCCACGAGCCACGCGAAGATCAGCTGCTGGCCGTTGGTCAGGTCTTCCTGCCGCGCACCGACTTTGGCGCGCAAGAGCGCTGCCGGACCATCGTGGAAACAGAAGTTCTGCGGATGGGCTATTACATCTACGGCTGGCGCCATGTGCCGGTCGATGTGACCTGCCTGGGCGAAAAAGCAAATGCGACCCGTCCGGAGATCGAGCAGATCCTGATCTCCAACTCCAAAGGTGTGGACGAAGAAACCTTTGAGCGTGAGCTTTATGTTATCCGCCGTCGGATCGAAAAAGCGGCCGCTGCTGCGCAGGTTGGTCAGCTGTACATCGCATCCCTGTCCTGCCGGTCGATCATCTACAAGGGCATGATGCTCGCAGAGCAGGTTGCGGTCTTTTACCCTGACCTGATGGACGAGCGGTTCGAAAGCGCCTTTGCGATCTACCACCAGCGCTATTCCACCAACACTTTCCCTCAGTGGTGGCTTGCTCAGCCGTTCCGCATGCTGGCCCACAACGGCGAGGTGAATACCCTCAAGGGCAACCTGAACTGGATGAAGAGCCACGAAATCCGCATGGCCTCGTCCACCTTTGGCGACTACGCCGAGGACATCAAGCCGATCGTGGCGAGCGGTTCGTCCGACTCTGCTGCGCTGGATTCGGTGTTTGAGGTTCTGGTGCGCGCAGGCCGTTCTGCACCGATGGCCAAAACCATGCTGGTGCCCGAAAGCTGGTCCAAGCAGGCGGTGGAACTGCCGCAAGCCTGGCGGGATATGTATTCCTACTGCAACTCCGTTATGGAACCGTGGGACGGCCCTGCTGCGCTGGCGATGACGGATGGTCGCTGGGTTTGTGCGGGCCTTGATCGCAACGGTCTGCGCCCGATGCGTTATGTCGTGACCGGTGATGGGCTTGTGATTGCGGGCTCTGAGGCGGGGATGGTCCCGATTGACGAGGCCACCGTTGTCGAAAAAGGCGCGCTTGGCCCCGGTCAGATGCTGGCCGTCGACATGCAAAAGGGCAAGCTGTTCCACGACACCGAGATCAAGGACAAACTGGCTGCTGCGCTGCCGTTTGGTGATTGGGTTCAGAAGATCAACGATCTCGACAGCACCCTTGCGAAAGTCACTGAAAAGGCGCTGTTCAGCGGCGATGAGCTGCGTCGCCGTCAGGTCGCTGCCGGTTACACCATCGAAGAGCTGGAACAGATCCTCGCGCCGATGGCTGAGGATGGCAAGGAAACGCTGGCCTCGATGGGCGATGACACCCCGTCGGCTGTTCTGTCCAAGATGTACCGCCCGCTGAGCCATTTCTTCCGTCAGAACTTCTCTCAGGTGACCAACCCGCCGATCGACAGCCTGCGTGAATATCGCGTGATGTCGCTGAAGACGCGCTTTGGTAACCTGAAAAACGTACTGGACGAGGACAGCTCTCAGACTGAGATCATCGTCCTTGAGAGCCCCTTTGTCGGCAATGCCCAGTGGGACGAGCTGGTTGAAAACCTGAACGCACCTCTGGCAGAAATCGACTGTAGCTTTGAACCTGGCCAGGGCAGCCTGAGCGCCGCACTCGCCCGTATCCGCGCCGAAGCCGAAGAGGCCGTCAGCTCGGGGGCCGGCCACATCGTTCTGACCGATCAGCACTCCAATGCTGACAAGGTTGCGATGCCGATGATTCTGGCCACCTCTGCCGTGCATTCGCATCTGACCCGCAAGGGGCTGCGTACCTTCTGCTCGCTCAACGTACGTTCTGCTGAATGCATCGACCCGCATTATTTCGCGGTGTTGATTGGCTGTGGCGCAACCGTTGTGAACGCCTACCTGGCCGAGGATTCGCTCGCCGACCGTATCGAGCGCGGCCTGCTGGACGGCAGCCTGACCGAGAACGTCGCCCGCTACCGTGAAGCGATCGACCAGGGCCTGTTGAAGATCATGGCCAAGATGGGAATCTCGGTGATTTCCTCTTACCGCGGTGGCTTGAACTTTGAGGCTGTTGGCCTTTCGCGCGCGATGTGTGCGGAATACTTCCCCGGCATGATCTCGCGGATTTCCGGTATTGGTGTGACAGGTATTCAAACCAAGCTGGAAGAAATCCACGCCAAGGCATGGTTGGGTGCCCAGGATGTCCTGCCAATCGGCGGCTTCTACAAAGCCCGCAAGTCTGGCGAGACCCACGCCTGGGAAGCCACGTCCATGCATATGATGCAGATGGCCTGCAACCGCGCCTCTTATGAGTTGTGGAAGCAGTACTCGGCAAAAATGCAATCTAACCCGCCGATCCACCTGCGCGACCTGCTGCAGATCAAGCCGCTGGGCAAGGCCGTGCCGATTGAGGAAGTGGAATCGATCACTTCGATCCGCAAACGGTTCGTGACACCGGGCATGTCCTTGGGCGCGTTGAGCCCCGAGGCGCACAAGACGCTGAACGTGGCAATGAACCGGATCGGCGCCAAGTCCGACTCTGGTGAGGGCGGTGAAGATCCGGCGCACTTCGTTCCAGAGCCGAACGGCGACAACCCGTCTGCGAAAATCAAGCAGGTGGCGTCGGGCCGCTTTGGTGTGACAGCCGAATACCTGAACCAGTGCGAAGAGCTGGAAATCAAGGTAGCCCAGGGCGCCAAGCCCGGTGAAGGCGGCCAGCTGCCGGGGATGAAGGTCACCGACCTGATTGCCCGTCTGCGCCACTCCACCAAGGGCGTGACGCTGATCTCGCCGCCGCCGCACCACGATATCTACTCGATCGAGGATCTGGCGCAGCTGATCTATGACCTGAAGCAGATCAACCCGCGCTGCAAGGTGACGGTGAAACTGGTGGCGTCTTCCGGCGTTGGCACCATTGCTGCGGGCGTTGCCAAGGCGAAGGCCGACATCATCCTGATTTCGGGCCACAACGGTGGCACCGGCGCGTCACCGGCGACTTCGATCAAGTACGCGGGTCTGCCGTGGGAGATGGGCCTGACCGAGGCGCATCAGGTTCTGGCGATGAACAACCTGCGTGATCGGGTCACCCTGCGGACCGATGGTGGTCTGCGGACCGGTCGTGACATCGTGATGGCCGCAATGCTGGGGGCCGAAGAATACGGCATCGGCACCGCGGCGCTGATCGCAATGGGGTGCATCATGGTGCGCCAGTGCCAGTCCAACACCTGTCCCGTTGGTGTCTGTACCCAGGACGAAGCCCTGCGCGGCAAGTTCACCGGCAACGCGGACAAAGTTGTGAACCTCATCACCTTCTACGCACAGGAAGTCCGCGAGATCCTCGCTTCAATCGGCGCGCGCTCTCTGGACGAGGTGATCGGTCGGGCGGATCTGCTGGCGCAGGTGTCCCGTGGTTCGGCACATCTTGATGATCTGGACCTCAACCCGATGTTGATCACCGTCGATGGTGCGCATGACATCGACTATAACCGTGATCGTGAACGCAATGCTGTGCCGGACACTCTGGACAAGGAAATCGTGCGCGATGCCGCCCGCTTCCTGCAGGACGGCGAAAAGATGCAGCTGTCCTATGCGGTTCAGAACACACATCGGACCGTGGGCACCCGCACATCCAGCCACATTGTCCGCAACTTTGGCATGCGCAACACGCTGCAGCCCGACCACCTGACGGTAAAACTGCAAGGCTCTGCTGGTCAGTCTCTTGGTGCCTTTGCAGCGCCGGGGCTCAAGCTGGAGGTTTCGGGCGATGCGAACGACTACGTCGGCAAGGGTCTGTCCGGTGGTACCATTGTGGTACGTCCGCCGATGGCATCGCCGCTGACAGCAAGCGAGAACACCATCGTTGGCAACACCGTCCTTTATGGTGCAACCGATGGCTATCTCTTTGCGGCAGGTCGTGCCGGTGAACGCTTCGCGGTCCGCAACTCCGGTGCCAGCGTGGTGGTCGAAGGCTGTGGTGCCTGCGGTTGTGAATACATGACCGGCGGTGTCGCGGTGATCCTCGGCTCTATTGGCGCCAACTTTGGTGCAGGTATGACCGGCGGCATGGCTTATATCTACGACCCGGAAGGCAAGGCCGAGACGCTGATGAACATGGAATCCCTCGTCACCTGCCAGGTCGGCGTGGAGCATTGGGAACAGCAGCTCAAAGGACTGGTCGAGCGTCATCTGGCAGAAACCGGCAGCCGCAAGGCCGCTGATATTCTCCAGCACTGGGAGAGCGAGAAAGCGAACTTCTTGCAGGTTTGCCCGACCGAGATGTTGGACAAGCTGCCCCAGCCCCTGACACTGGACGTAGCAGCCGTACCGGCGGAATAGGCCCCGCCAACTCCTCTGCATTGCCTTGGACAGGCCCCGACGGTTTCAACGGTCGGGGCCTTTTCACATCAAGATGCCTGTCTGATGCCTGCTTTGGCGATCTCTTGCAGGCGGCTTGATTTCCCGGTTGGAGCAGGACGCCACTCTGCCGTATAGAGAGGCTATGGCGAAGGCAGCAAAAACAGGCGGAAAATCGGGCTCTTCCAAGAAGACCAAGGCGCGCGGAAAATCTGCGGGCAAGGCAAAGGCGCGCCCTGATATTTCACCGGGCCGTCTGGCCAAACGCTGGATCGGCCGCGCCGCGCTTGTTGGCGTTGCAGTCATGTTGCTGCCGATCCTGCTGTTTTCGGTGGTCAACCCGCCCACCACATTCACCATCTGGTCAGAATACCGCCGCCTGGGCGACATTGATCGCGAATGGATGCCGATCGAAGCAATGGCGCCAGTGCTGGCGCGATCCGTGGTCGCGGCTGAAGATGCGCGGTTCTGCCAGCATTGGGGATTGGATGCCGAGGCCATTCGCAAGGCCATCGCGGAAGGTGGTCAGCGAGGGGCGTCGACGATCTCGCAGCAGGTGGTCAAGAATGTCTTTCTCTGGCAGGGGCGCAGCTGGATCCGCAAGGCGCTTGAAACACTGATGACCCCGATGGTTGAAGCAGTATGGAGCAAGCGGCGTATCCTTGAGGTCTATCTCAACGTCGCTGAAATGGGCGAGGGTGTTTTCGGAGCCGAGGCCGCAGCCCGGCATTATTTCGGCGTTGGCCCGGATGAGCTGAGCCCGCGCCAGGCCGCGCTTCTGGCCTCTGTCCTGCCCAACCCCAAGGACCGCTCTGCCGCAAAACCATCCGCCTTCATGCGCAAGCGTGCGGCGCAGATCATGGACGGGGCGGCCACCATTCGCGCAGATGGCCGCGCGGCCTGTTTCGAGGATTGAAACTTCCTGCGCTTCGGGGCATTGCTGTCTGACCCCCGACCACACGCAACAGGAGACCTGACGACCCATGGCCCGCCTCTATCACGTGCCCCTGTCCCCGTTCTGCCGAAAAGTACGGCTGTCGCTTGCGGAAAAGCGCATCGAGGTTGAGCTGGTCGAGGAACGCTACTGGGAAAAGGAAGCGGATTTTCTGCGCCGCAACCCCGCGGCCAAGGTTCCGGTGATCCGACTGGATGGAAAGCTGATGGCCGAAAGTGCGGCGATTTGCGAGTACCTCGAAGAAACCCGCCCCGAACCCTCTCTGATGCCGAGCGATCCCGATGGCCGCTACGAGGTGCGCCGGCTGGTCAATTGGTTTGACGACAAGTTTCACAACGAGGTGACATCAAAGCTGCTCTATGAACGGGTCAACAAAAAGGTGACCGGGCAGGGCTATCCCGACAGCAGCAACGTCAAGGCCGGCGCGCGGGCGATCAAATATCATCTCGACTATCTGGCGTGGTTGCTCGATCACCGGCGCTGGCTGGCGGGGGATCAGATGACCCTTGCCGACTTTGCGGCTGCTGCGCATCTGTCGTCGCTGGACTACATCTCTGATGTGGATTGGAACCGGTCGGCTGTCGTCAAGGACTGGTACGCCAAGATCAAATCCCGCCCGGCCTTCCGCTCTATCCTCGCGGATCAGATTCCGGGTTTCAGCCCGCCGCCCCATTACGCAGATCTCGATTTCTGATAAGACAATGTCTGCAGCTGCCGCCGGTGCGGTTCGCGCCGCGTGAGCCAAGGACGTAACGCCCGATGACGGATCATTCCAGTCTCAAGGATCAACTGGTGGCGCAAGCCCTGGCCGAGGGCTTTGTGTCCTGCCGGATCTGCCGACCCTGGGATGTGCCTGAGGTGCCGGATCGGCTGCAGGCCTTTCTGGACGCGGGCTATCATGGACAGATGGCCTGGATGGAGGAGCGGAGCCACTGGCGTGGTGATCCCGCACAACTGTGGCCAGAGGCGCGTTCGGTCATCATGCTGGCCGAAAGCTATACCCCTGACGTCGATCCGATGGAAATCGTGGGGCAGTCCGATCGCGGGGCCATTTCGGTTTATGCCCGAAACAAGGATTATCATGACCTTGTGAAAAAACGGCTCAAGCGGCTGGCGCGCTGGTTGATCGCCGAAGCCCAGAAGCAGGGCCATGAAGCCGAGGTAAAGGTCTTTGTGGATACCGCGCCGGTGCCGGAAAAGCCGCTGGGACAGGCAGCGGGGCTTGGCTGGCAGGGGAAACACACCAATCTGGTCAGTCGGGATTGGGGCAATTGGGCCTTTATAGGGTCTGTTTTTACAACGCTTGACCTGCCTGCCGACCCTGCAGAGCGCGACCACTGCGGATCCTGTCGATCCTGTATTGCAGCCTGCCCCACCGATGCCTTTCCGGCGCCTTATCAGCTCGATGCCCGCCGCTGCATTTCCTACCTGACCATCGAACACAAAGGTCCGATTGACGAGGAACTGCGCAGCAAACTGGGCAACCGGATCTATGGATGCGATGATTGCCTTGCGGCCTGCCCCTGGAACAAGTTTGCCGTCGCGGCGAGCGACATCC
Organism: Phaeobacter italicus; assembly: GCF_019801785.1. NCBI lineage: Bacteria > Pseudomonadati > Pseudomonadota > Alphaproteobacteria > Rhodobacterales > Roseobacteraceae > Phaeobacter > Phaeobacter italicus. The sequence goes on from NZ_JAHVIJ010000005.1 coordinate 245,193, forward strand.
GCTATGAGGCCCGACCCGAATTTACCGCGCCGAAACTGGCAGAGCTGGCCACTTTGGACGACGCGGCGTTTCGTGCCTTGTTTTCGGGCTCGCCGATAAAACGGATCGGCCGGGATCGGTTTGTGCGCAACGTTTTGTATGCGATTGGCAACTCTGCTCAGCCGGGGTTGCGCGCCGTTGCCCAATCGCTGACCACGGACCCGGAGCCAACGGTTGCCGATGCCGCCCGCTGGGCTGCGGCGCAACTTGCTTAGCCAACGCTTTTCTCAGCACGTCCAGCAGAATGCCGCTTCCAGACATGCGGTGCCGCTTTTGCTTCGCTAGGCGGGATGGTGCGAACAGGAGGATGATGAATGACACTGCTTTTGGGGGTCGATACCGGCGGAACCTATACCGATGCGGTGCTGATCCGTGATGAGACACATGTGCTTGCCACGGCGAAATCCCTGACAACCCGGCAGGATCTGGCGATTGGTGTCGGCAAAGCGGTTGAGGCGGTGTTGTCTGAGGCTGGAGTGTCACCATCCGCGGTCACGCTGGCGGCGTTGTCGACGACATTGGCAACCAATGCGCTGGTTGAAGGCCAGGGCGGACGCGTGGCGCTGGTCTATGTCGGCTTTGCCGAGGCAGATCTGGATCGGCACGGTCTGCGCGACGCGCTCAAGGGCGATCCGGCGCTGGTTCTTGTAGGCGGCCACAACCACGCAGGCGGGGAGGCGGCGCCACTGGATACCGCCGCTCTTCGCAGTTTTCTGCAAACCGAGGCAGCCCACGTCAGCGGCTTTGCAGTTGCAGGTCAGTTCGCCACCCGCAATCCCGCGCATGAACTGGAGGTGGCGCGCATCATCACCGAAGAAACCGGCATTCCCGTCACTTGTTCCCATCAGCTCTCTGCGCGGCTGAATGGGCCGAAACGGGCGCTGACTGCGGTTTTGAATGCCCGGCTGATCGGGATGATTGACCGGTTGATCGGCAGGGCAGAAACGCGGCTGTCAGAGCTGGGGATTGCCGCGCAGATGATTGTTGTGCGTGGCGATGGTGCACTGATGTCGGCGGAACAAGCGCGCGCCCGTCCGATCGAAACCATCCTGAGCGGCCCTGCCGCTTCGCTGGTTGGTGCACGGTGGTTGACGGGTGTGGAGCGGGCGCTGGTCAGTGATATCGGCGGTACGACGACCGACGTGGCCCTGATCGAAAACGGCAAGCCCAAGATCGACCCTGCAGGGGCGCAGGTCGGCGGCTATCGCACGATGGTCGAGGCGGTTGCGATGCGCACCTCTGGCCTTGGCGGCGATAGTCAGGTCCATCTGGTGACCAGCGGCATGGACGGTGGGGTCACGCTTGGCCCTCGCCGGGTTTTGCCGGTGTCTCTGGTTGCAATGACGGCACCGGATGTGGTGCACGCGGCACTGGATACGCAGTTGCGCGCGCCCACAGTCGGTGAATATGACGGCCAGTTCGTGCGTGCGGTGCCCGGACAGTCCGCTGTCGGCCTTGCCGATCGCGATGCGCGCATTCTGGAGCGAATTGGCGACGCGACCCATCCCACTGGGGCAATCCTGCAAAGCCGGATCGAACAAACTGCGTTGATGCGACTGGTGGATCGAGGGCTGGTGCAGGTCTCCGCCATCACTCCGTCCGATGCGAGCCACGTTCTTGGCCGCCTGTCCGCCTGGGACAGTGAGGCGGCTGAAAAGGCTCTCACTCTGTTTGCCCGCCGTCGTGTTGGCTCGGGGGATCGCCTTGCGCCGGATGCGCCGTCACTGGCGCAGATCATCATCGACCAAATGACCGAGCAGACCGCTTTGACCTTGTTAGAGACTGCATTTGCCGAAGAAAGCAGCCCGTTCGGCCCCCCGCCTGATCAGCTGGCGCGCCATGTTCTGATGCAGCGTGGGTTGAATGGCCATCGCGGTCTGATTTCCCTGCAAAGTGGGCTGAACGTGGACGTGGTTGGTCTCGGCGCGTCCGCCCCGAGCTACTATCCCGCGGTGGGCGCGCGGCTGCATTGCAACATGATCCTGCCTGAACATGCGGGGGTTGCGAATGCAATCGGGGCTGTTGTCGGTCGCATCACCATGCGCCGCAGCGGAACGGTGACCTCTCCGGCTGAGGGCAAATTCCGCGTCCATTTGGATGACGGGCCGCAGGATTTTTCCACCCCGGAGGAGGCGCTGAACCTGCTCGAAGCGCATCTTCATGGAGAAGCCACCGCAGCCGCCGAAGAGGCCGGAGCCGAGGATATCGCCACTCAGATCGAGCGGGATATTCGCACCGCGAGGGTCGAGGCGCGTGATGTCTTCGTCGAGGCATTTCTGACAGTCGAGGCCAGCGGCCGACCCCGCATCGCCCACGCCTGATTTTGCATTCTGAGAATGACGAAGCCCCGCCATTTGGCGGGGCTTTTTGCTCGGGCGCTTATTCGGCGGCCGTCTCGCTGCGTTTGGGCAGGACCCAATCGGGGCGGGGGAAGTGGCAGGTGTAGCCATTCGGGAGCCGCTCAAGATAGTCCTGATGCTCTGGTTCGGCTTCCCAGAAGTCGCCTACAGGTGCCAGTTCGGTGACGACCTTGCCGGGCCAGATTCCAGAGGCGTTCACATCGGCGATGGTGTCTTCTGCAATCTGCTTTTGCGTCTCGTCGACGAAAAAGATTGCAGAGCGATAGCTGGTGCCAATGTCATTGCCCTGGCGGTCCACGGTGGTTGGGTCGTGGATCTGAAAGAAGAATTCCAGCAGCGTGCGATAGCTGGTCTGGGCAGGATCAAAGATGATCTCGATCGCCTCGGCATGAGTGCCGTGGTTCTTGTAGGTTGCGTTGGGCACGTCACCGCCGCTGTAGCCTACGCGCGTGCTGATGACGCCCGGACGCTTGCGGATCAGGTCTTGCATACCCCAGAAACACCCACCGGCCAGAACGGCCCGTTCAGTTGCGGTGCTCATGATCTATCCTCCACTTGGTCGATATAGTCGCCGTAACCTTCTGCCTGCATGTCGTCGAGATGCACAAAGCGAAGAGAGGCGGAATTGATGCAATAGCGCAGGCCGCCACGGTCGCGCGGCCCATCCGGGAACACATGGCCGAGATGGCTGTCGCCATGGGAAGAACGGACCTCAGTGCGGATCATCCCGTGGGTGCGATCCTCAAGCTCCTGAACATGGGCGGGCTCGATCGGCTTGGTAAAGCTGGGCCAGCCACATCCGGATTCATATTTGTCGGACGAGGCAAACAATGGCTCTCCCGAAACGATATCCACATAGATGCCGGGTTCTTTGTTGTAGAGCAGTTTGCCAGTACCGGGACGTTCCGTGCCCGATTGCTGGGTGACGTAGAATTCTTCTTCCGAGAGGGCCGCAATGGCGTCGGGGTCTTTGGAATAGCTGCGCATCTTGTCCTCCGATCTTTGGCGTTTGTCAGTAAATGGGGGCAGGGGGCGGAAAAAGCAAAGCGCTATTTCATGACCTCGCGCGACCGTGTTTGGCTGCCCACGTTAGGGGCGGGCCCGGCCGGGCGCCTCTGGCAGGGTTCTGGTGGCCGTGGTGGCTGCATCGGCTTGGGCCTTTTGGCGGGCAAGCTGCACCGCCAGAATGCCAAAGGTGACAATGGCGACACCGACCAGATCCAGAAAACCCAGCCGCTCTCCCAGAAGAACGCTGGCCACCGCAACGCCGAAAACCGGGTTCAGAAAGTGGAACGTTGCCGCGCGCACCGCACCGATCCGGTTCAGCAGAAGAACCCAGATAAAGGTCGCGGTCAGCCCCGGCACGAGCGTGGTGTAAATAAAGGCGAGGGCGAGCGGCCAACTGGGTTCCAACCGGAAGGTTTCAACCATCGGGGCAACGAAAAACAGAACTGCTGAACCGATCAACATCTGCAGACCAACGACCATCATGTAGTTGCCGCCAGATGTTGCCCCACGCAGGGCAAGGGTCGCCAGCGTCAGGGCCAGCACGCCAATGCCGCAAAGCATGACACCAAAGAGATCCACGCCGGCGCTGATGCGCGTCCCCATGATCAGTGCAACGCCAATGACCCCGGCAATCAACCCGGCCACGCCGAGCCGCGGCAGGCGTTCGCCGTAAACCGCCCACAGCGCTATTGCGACCAACATCGGCATGGTCGATGCGATGATCGCAGCCAGTGACGCCTCGATGCTCTCCATCGCGACGAAGTTGAGCCCGAGATAGAGGGCATTCTGGCAGATCCCGAAAACGATTGTGGCCTTCATCTGGCCGCGGGTCAGGCGCCAGCTCTGCCCGAGATACCGGGCAACGGCGACCCCGATCAAACCGGAAATCAGGAAGCGGAACGCCAGCGAATAAAGCGGCGAGGCATCCGCCACAATGATCCGGGCCGAGGTAAAGGCCGACGACCACATGAAGGCAAATGCAAGCCCCATCGCCAATGCGCGCAGATCCATGGCCGTCTCTCCCTGCCGATCCAATGGCGTGACCCTGAAGCGACGCGCGGATGATGTCCATAGCTGCGCAAGACCGGGCAAAAAGAAAGGGCCGCCTGAAAGGCGACCCGCAACACGATCTTGGTCGTGATGTGAACTTAGCCGTTCACGCTGTCTTTCAGCGCTTTGGCGATGGTCATTTTCACGACCTTGTCCGCTTCTTTGGTGAACTTTTCACCGGTCGCGGGGTTGCGCACTTCGCGCTCGGGGCGCTCGCGGCAGTAGATCTTGCCAACGCCGGGCAGGGTCACTGCGCCACCGCCGGAAACTTCGCGGGTGATCAGCGCGCAAACGGCATCCAGAGCGGCGCCGGCGGCTTTCTTGTCGCTGCCCATTTCTTCAGCCAGAGCGGCAACAAGCTGGGTCTTGGTCATCGGTTTGGACATTCTTAGGTCTCCTTGTCACTGCCCGAGTTATGGGGCCTCATCGCGTAACCTTAGCGTTATGTTGTGTCGTAACACAACGCATTGTGTAGCATTTAGCCCAACAAAATAGGGGTTTTTGGCAGATTTCGGTGGAAAACTCGCCTTAAAGAAAGGCTGTTTCGTCGAAGGAGCGCAGTTTTCGACTGTGCAAACGCTCAAGTGGCATGCCGCGCAACTGTTCCATCGCCTTTATCCCGATCTGCAAATGCCGCGCAACCTGCGTGCGGTAGAAATCAGATGCCATGCCTGGCAGTTTCAGCTCACCATGCAGGGGTTTGTCCGACACGCACAGCAGCGTTCCGTATGGCACGCGGAAGCGATATCCATTGGCCGCGATTGTTGCGCTTTCCATATCCAGCGCGATGGCGCGGGACTGTGATAGCCGCTGGACCGGGCCGGATTGGTCGCGCAATTCCCAGTTACGGTTGTCGATGGTGGCAACGGTGCCGGTCCGCATGATCCGTTTCAGATCATAACCTTCCAGTTCGGTCACCTCAGCAACGGCATTTTCCAGCGCGACCTGAATTTCCGCAAGCGCGGGGATCGGGGTCCAGATCGGCAGATCGTCGTCCAGCACGTGGTCCTCGCGCAGATACCCGTGGCCAAGCACGAAATCCCCCAGGGTTTGCGTATTGCGAAGACCGGCACAGTGGCCAACCATCAACCACGCATGCGGGCGCAATACGGCGATGTGGTCCGTGGCGGTCTTTGCGTTGGACGGGCCGACGCCGATGTTCACCAGGGTGATGCCACTGCCGTCTTCCCGCTTCAGGTGGTAGGTCGGCATCTGCGGCAGTTTGGTGGTTGGCGGGATTTCGGCATCCGCATGGGTGATCTCGTGGTCGCCGGTGCTGACAAAGCTGATGTAGCCTGACTGCGGGTCAGCCAGCTGGGCGCGGGCATAGGCCTCGAACTCCGCGACGTAGAACTGGTAGTTGGTGAACAGCACATGGTTCTGGAAATGCTGTGGATCCGTCGCCGTATAGTGCGACAGGCGGGCCAGCGAATAGTCGATGCGCTGCGCCGTAAACAGCGAGAGCGGCCCGGTGTTGTCGCTGGCCTGATAGGTGCCGTTCACGATGTCATCGTTGGTGGTCGCCAGATCCGGCACATCGAACACATCGCGCAGGGTAAAGCCTGCCGCCCCCTCTTGCGGAACGGTCAGATTGGGGTCTGAGGCGACAGCAAAATGCACCGGGATTGGTGTGTCCGAGACCGCAATGGTGACAGGCTGGCCGTGATTGCGGATCAACAGGCCGATCTGTTGGGTCAAATAATGACGAAACAGATCCGGGCGTGTCACCGTCGTGGCATAGGTGCCGGGCGCTGACACATGCCCATAGCTGAGCCGACTATCCACCTGTGCAAACGACGAGGTGGTAAAGCGGATCTCCGGGTAATAGGCGCGGATGCGGTGCGGTACTGCGGCGCCATCGGCAATCACGCTGGAGAATTCGGTGCACAGGAACTGTGTCGCCTCCGAATAAAGCTGCTCCAGACGGGCGACGGCTGCGGCCGCGTCGGTGAATTCCTCAGCGGCAGGAAGTTGTGGGGTTTTTACTGTTGTCATGAAAGCGGCTCGATCACTGGAATTTTCTTGAAGCTGCGAACGTCGACCAGTCCAAGGTCGGAAATACGCAGCTCTGGGATGACGACAAGCGCCAGCAGGGAATGTTGCATATAGGCATTGTTCAGCGTGCAGCCACAGGCCTCCATCGCGTCGACCATCTTCTGCGCCTTCGCGGCAACCTCGGTTGCGGGGCTGTCGGACATCAGCCCGGCAATCGGCAGTTCAACCAATGCCAGTTCCTGCCCCTCGCGGAAAATGGTGATGCCTCCACCGACCTCGGCCAGCCGGTTCGCGGCCAGCGCCATCTGTGCACGATCGGTTCCGACGACAATCATATGATGGCTGTCATGGGCCACGGTCGAGGCCATCGCCATTTTGCCGGAATAGCCAAACCCGGAGACAAAGGCGTTGGTCACGCCGCCGGTTGCCCGATGCCGTTCGACAAGGGCAATCTGGCAAACATCGCCACTGCCCTCGACCAGCCCGTCAACCACCGGCAATTCTGCCTGAAGGGCTTTGGTGGGGGCCTGGTTCTCGACAACCCCAATCACATTTGCAGTGACCGCATTGGCCCCTTCAGGTGCGCTGATCTCAAAATCACGTGCGGACAATTCATGGCCCAGATGGACTGTGCCTCGGGCGCTGTCTGGCCAGTCGAGGTGCGGGCAGTCCACTTTGATTTCTCCGGCCTCGGCCACGATCTGGCCTCGCGCCACCACCACCTCGATCGGCAAGGACTTGAGGTCAGAGGTCAAAATCACATCTGCCCGGCGGCCCGGGGTGATAGAGCCCAGCTCTCGCTCAAGACCGAAATGGGTGGCTGTATTGATCGTGGCCATCTGGATGGCAACCAAGGGGTCGCAGCCGCAGTCGATCGCGTGACGCACAACCCGGTTCATATGGCCATCGTTGACCAGCGTGCCGGAATGGCAATCATCGGTACACAGGATGAAGTTGCGGGGATCCAGCCCCTTTTCGGTGATCGCGGTGATCTGCGCCTCAACATCGTACCAGGCCGATCCCAGCCGCACCATCGCGCGCATACCTTGGCGCATGCGGGCAATGGCATCTGCCTCACAGGTGCCTTCGTGATCGTCAGCCGGGCCACCTGCCACATAGGCCGCAAAATCAGGGCCAAGGTCAGGAGAGGCATAATGCCCGCCAACGGTTTTCCCTGCGCGCTGGGTCGCGGCGATTTCGGCCAGCATCTTGGGGTCGCCATTGGCAACACCGGGAAAGTTCATCATCTCGCCAAGGCCGATGATTCCCGGCCAGTTCATCGCCTCGCCAACATCCTCGGGCGAGATCTCGTAGCCGGTGGTTTCCAGCCCTGGCGCAGAGGGCGCACAGCTCGGCATCTGGGTAAAGATATTGACCGGCTGCAGCAGCGCTTCGTCATGCATCAGCCGCACGCCTTCAAGGCCCAGCACATTGGCGATTTCGTGCGGGTCGGTGAACATCGAGGTGGTGCCATGGGGGATCACGGCGCGGGCAAATTCTGCTGGGGTCAGCATGCCGGATTCGATGTGCATATGCGCATCACACAGGCCGGGCATCATGTAGCGCCCGTTTGCCTCGATCACCTCGGTGTCGGGACCGGTGCAATAGCCCGCGTCAGGCCCGACATAGGCAATACGTCCTGCGCTTATGGCAATGTCATGATCGGGGAGGAGTTCACGGGTGTGAACATTGACCCAGACCCCCTTGCGGATCACCGTATCCGCCGGGCGGCGACCTGCCGCAACTTCGATCAACTGGGGGGCTACATCGGGCCAGCTTGGGAATGCGATATCTGTCATGTGCCAATTGTTCTGATTACCTGAGCAAGCGCAAGGCCCCTTCAGGTCTAGCGCAAACAATAGCTCTTTTTTGTGAAACCATAAGATCGGTATCAGCGATGCGCCGCCGATGGTCAGCGCCGTGCGCTGCGCAACTGTCGGGGCGTTGTCTGAAACTCTGCCCGAAACGCCCGTGTCAGCGCGCTTGGGTTTTCATAGCCGCAGCGGAGGGCGATCTCCGCGACGCTGTATTCCGTCTCTAATACAAGGCGTTTTGCCCGTTTCAGACGAAAATGGCGATACAGCCCCTGTGGCGTCACACCCAATTCGGCCTGTGTCCGGCGGGCCAGCTCGCGCAGGCTGCGCCCGGTCTGGCGGGCCACGTCGGTCAGGGGCAGCGGATTCTCCAGATTGTCCTCCATCACCTTGACCGCCCGCGCCACAGTGGTGCTGCGCAAGGGCGTGCTGGACAGGTTGTTGCCAGATGTCGGCTCCGGGTCTGTGCTCATGAATAGATCGGCAACATCCAGGCGCAGCGCCTGACCGTGCTGCTGTCCGATCATGTCAAGAATGCTGTCAAAGGCAGACATCGCTCCTGAACAGGTCAACCGGTCACGATCCCACAGATAGCGCTGCTGGCTGGCGTCCACCTCGGGAAAGCAGTCGGTGAACTCCTCCATCTCGGCGCGGTGAATGGTGGCGCGATAGCCCGTCAGCAACCCGGCAGCGGCCAGAAGCCAGGCGCCAGTATCAAAACCCGCCATCACACGGTATCGGGCGGCAGCAGCCCGAAGCCCCCGCGCCGTCGCATCGGTTGCGTGACGCAGATAGCCATAGCTCGGCATCGCGATGAGCATATCACCCTCAGCCCGCGCCAGTGCCCTCTGCGCGATAACCTCCATGCCGGCGGATGACACGGCAGGCGCACCTGAAAGGGTCAGGAACCGCCAGGAATAGAGATTTCGTCCAGCAAAGCCATTTGCCGCGCGGAGTGGCTCGACGGTATTGGCAAGGCAATGGCCCGAAAACTGATCAAACAGCAACAGGTCAATCTGCTGCGTTGCAGCGTGTTGTTTCTTCCATTTTGGCACGATGATGTCCGATAGTGCATGATATACTGTTCATCCAGACCTACGCTCAGGGGCAAGTCAACAGAATTACCCTGACGGGAGGGACCGATGCAGTTCGCAATGACCGAAGAACAGGCCATGATTGTGGAAACCACCCGCGCCTTTGTGGAGAAAGAGCTCTACCCCCACGAGGCGGAGATCGAACGCACCGGCCACCTCGACATGGATGTGATCCGCGATGTGCAGAAAAAGGCGATGGAGGCAGGGCTTTATGCCGCCAACATGCCAGAGGAGGTGGGGGGTGCCGGCCTCGATACGCTGAGCTGGCTGATGTATGAAAAAGAACTGGGCCGCGCCAACTATGCGCTGCACTGGACCGGCGTGGCGCGGCCATCGAACATCCTGCTGGCAGGCACCGAGGAGCAGAAGGAAAAATACCTGTTCCCCTGTATGAAAGGCGAGAAATGGGACTGTCTGGCGATGACAGAGCCGGACGCGGGCTCGGACCTGCGCGGGATGAAGGCGACGGCGCGCAGGGATGGTGATGACTGGATCCTGAACGGCACCAAGCATTTCATCAGCCACGCCGATATCGCCGATTTCGCCATCTGCTTCATGGCCACCGGGGTCGAGGACACCCCGCGCGGGCCGAAGAAGAAGATCACCGCCTTCTTCGTCGACAAGGGCACCCCGGGTTTTGAGGTGCGCGACGGCTACGGCAACGTCAGCCACCGCGGCTATACCAACGCGGTGTTGGAGTTCGACGACTGCCGCCTGCCGTCCTCGGCCATTCTGGGCGAGGTCGACAAGGGGTTTGATGTTGCCAATACCTGGCTGGGCGCGACCCGCCTGCAAGTGGCCGCCACCTGCCTTGGTCGCGCAGACCGTGCCTTGCAGCATTCGATCGACTACGCCGCCGAGCGCAAACAGTTCGGCCAGCAGATCGGCAAGTTCCAGGGTGTGTCCTTCAAACTCGCCGATATGGCGCTGGAGCTGAAGGCGGCGAACCTTTTGACCTGGGAAGCGGGCTGGAAATTCGACCAGGGCACCGTCACCGAAAGCGACATGTCGATGGCCAAGCTGAAGGCGACCGAGATGCTGGCCTTTGTCGCGGATGAGGCGATCCAAATTCACGGCGGCATGGGATTGATGGATGAACTGCCGCTGGAACGCATCTGGCGCGACGCGCGGGTGGAGCGTATCTGGGAAGGCACCAGTGAAATCCAGCGGCACATCATCAGCCGCGAGATGCTGCGCGCCGTCGGAGGTTGATCCATGACCCAAACCGCACCACAGGCTGTGAAACCCAATGTGACCATCACCTACTGCATCGGCTGCAACTGGCTGCTGCGCGCGGACTGGATGGCACAGGAATTGTTGCAGACATTTCAGGATCAACTGGGGGGAGTCACCCTGATCCCCGGTGACATGGGTGGTGTGTTCGAAATCCGACTGGACGGTGATCTGATCTGGGAACGCAAACGCGACGGCGGTTTTCCGGATGTGAAGGCGCTGAAAACCCGGGTGCGCGACCGGATTGACCCGGACCGGGATCTGGGCCATCTCGACCGGCCGGCACATTGAAACCCAGCAGTTTTTTCGCCTTCGGCGAGGATATTTGAAGGCCAGAAGAAGAATGAAACCAGATCCAGCCCCCGGAGGGCAACGCCGCAACCGGGGGCCTTCTCCTGGCGCGGTCATCGGCGTCCCCGCCTGTACCGCGCAATCAGCGTTGCCGATTCTGGTTAATGAAACCCTACGCTTCTTCTGGCTGAAAATATCCCCGCCGGAGGCTCCCGAACTCTCACCCAGCGGAACCGCAAGACGATGACACGCGACCTTTCCCGCCTTTTCCGTCCCAAATCCATAGCTGTGATCGGCGGCGGCGCATGGTGCCGCCTGGTGATCGAGCAGTGCCAGAAGATGGGGTTCGGGGGCACCATCTGGCCCGTCCACCCCAAGGCCGAAGAGGTCGCGGGCCTGCCTGCGTTCAAAGACGTGGACAGTCTTCCAGAGGCACCAGATGCGGCCTTTGTCGGGGTGAACCGCTTTGCCACGATCGACGTGGTGCGGGCGCTGTCGACGCGCGGGGCTGGCGGGGCAGTGTGCTTTGCGTCCGGTTTTCTGGAAGCCGCAGCAGAGGACGCCGAAGGGGCTGATTTGCAGGCGCAGCTGTTAGAGGCGGCGGGCGATATGCCCTTCCTCGGCCCCAATTGCTATGGCTTCATCAACTATCTGGACGGTGCGCTTTTGTGGCCTGACCAGCATGGCGGCCAGCGGGCTGAGACAGGCGTGGCCCTGGTCACTCAAAGCTCCAACATCGCAATCAACCTGACCATGCAGAAGCGTGGCCTGCCGCTGGCCTATGTGGTGACTGCGGGCAATCAGGCACAATCGGGCATTGCTGCAATTGGCGAGGCGCTGCTGGAGGACGACCGGGTCACTGCGCTGGGTCTGCACATCGAGGGGTTTGGTGATCTGCGCGCCTTTGAGGCACTTGCCGCCCGTGCCCGCGCATTGGGCAAGCCCATCATCGCCTTGAAGGTTGGCAAGTCGGCCGAGGCCCAGGCCGCAACTGTTTCTCATACCGCCTCGCTTGCGGGCGGCGACGCGGGGGCAGGGGCTTTGCTGTCGCGATTTGGTATTCCGCGTCTGGATGATCTGCCGTCTTTCCTGGAGACGCTGAAGCTGTTGCATGTAGCGGGGCGTCTGCCCTCGAACCGTATTGCGACCATCAGCTGTTCGGGGGGCGAGGCAAGCCTGGCCGCGGATACCGCTCATGCGCGCAGGGTGACGTTCCCACCCCTGAATGACCGCCAGAAAACCGATCTGCGCGCCGCACTCGGCCCGATGGTGGCGCTGGCCAATCCGCTTGATTATCACACCTATATCTGGCGCGACACCGAGGCGATGACCAACGCCTTCGCTGCGATGATGGATCCGCAACTGGCGATGACCATGTTGATTGCCGATTTTCCGCGCGGGGATCGCTGTGATGCGTCTGACTGGGAATGTACCATTGCTGCAATGATCGCAGCGCGGGAGCGGACCGGCGCCAACGCCGGTTTTATCGCGACCCTTCCCGAACTCATGCCAGAGGAGGTCGCAGCCCGGCTGATGGAGGCCGGTGTGGTCCCGTTTTCCGGGCTGTCAGAAGCAATTGCTGCCTGCGAAGCGGCAAGCCTGTGTCTGCCCGAACCACCGGAGCCGCTGTTGTTGCCAACAGCCACAGTAGAGCCCGATCTGATCCCCGAAGCCGAGGCCAAGCGTCAGCTCTCGGCCTATGGGTTGCGGGTGCCACATTCCAAACGCGCCATCTCGGCTACCAACGCACGGGCCGTGGCTGTTGATCTCGGCTTCCCCGTTGTTCTCAAGGGAGAAGGGGTCGCCCACAAGACTGAGGCAGGAGCCGTTGTGCTGAACCTGACCTCAGGTCAGGCGGTCAGCGATGCAGCACATGACATGCCGGCCCGCAGTTTCCTGATCGAGGAAATGGTGACAGGTGCGGTGGCAGAGCTGCTGATCGGTGTGGTCAAGGATCCGGCCCACGGATTTGTCATGACCCTTGCGGCGGGTGGTACGCTGACCGAAGTCCTGCAGGACAGCGCATCGGTTCTATTACCCGCGTCTGAGGCGGATCTTGAAACCGCGCTGAACAGCCTGCGGGTGTCACGGTTGCTCAACGGGTATCGTGGCGCTGCTGCTGCCAATCGCGAGGCTCTCATGGCGGCCATCCGCGCGGTTGAGGCCTATGTGCTTGAGAATGCGCTGGGGTTGGAGGAGATCGAGATCAACCCGCTTCTGTGCACGCCAACAGATGCCGTGGCCGCGGATGCGCTGATGCGGCGGAAATACTAGGGCTGCGGCCTGACAACAGACAGGCATGCCACATGCCAGGAGGAGACGACATGAGTGAAGACACCGGCAGCAGCCCCGTGAAAACCCGCCGCGACGGTGCCATTCTGGAAGTGACGCTGGACCGGCCCAAGGCCAACGCCATTGATCTGGCGACCAGCAAGGTCATGGGTGAGGTCTTCCGCGATTTCCGCGATGATCCTGACCTCAGGGTGGCAATCCTGACGGGTGGAGGAGAGAAGTTCTTTTGCCCCGGTTGGGATCTGAAAGCGGCGGCTGACGGTGATGCGGTGGATGGCGACTATGGTGTCGGCGGGTTCGGTGGATTGCAGGAGCTGCGCGACATGAACAAGCCGGTGATTGCTGCGGTGAACGGGATCGCCTGTGGCGGCGGGCTGGAGCTGGCCTTGTCTGCGGACATGATCATTGCGGCCGATCATGCCACCTTTGCGTTGCCGGAAATCCGCTCTGGCACCGTGGCGGATGCAGCCAGTGTGAAACTGCCCAAACGCATTCCCTATCACATTGCGATGGAGCTCTTGCTGACCGGGCGCTGGTTTGATGCCGAAGAGGCCAACCGCTGGGGGCTGGTCAATGAGATCGTGGCAGCGGATCAGCTGATGGATCGCGCTTGGGAACTGGCGCGTCTCCTGGCCTCTGGCCCGCCGCTGGTCTACGCCGCAATCAAGGAAATCGTGCGCGATGCCGAGGACAGCAAATTCCAGGACGCCATGAACCGGATCACCAAACGCCAGTTGCGCAGTGTTGATGTGCTTTATGATAGCGAGGATCAGCTGGAGGGCGCGCGCGCCTTTGCCGAAAAACGCGATCCGGTGTGGAAAGGGCGCTGATCACCGTCTCAGACCTTTGCAAATACAGCGACAAGGGCAGTGTCCGCGCGATGGATGCCCTTGGCCGCAGAGCCGTAGATTGCCACTTCCGGCAACCGCAGATCCCTGATCCAGCCACCGCGTTGCAAGCGGTGCAACGCGTCGTCAAAGCCGGACGTCGCCGCAAACCGCGCGTTGATGGCCAGGGCGAAAATCGCGTCAGGACGAGCCACCCGCAGGAGGGTTGGCAAGGCCTCCGGTCCGACGTGGCCATGGGTGAAGGTGCCAGAGGATACCAAACCGCAATAGGCCCCCTGTGGCACCGGGATACCCTCTGTCAGGTCGGCTTCGATCACATCGCGATACACATCCTTGCGCAGCGCCTGTGCCAGCATGTCGGGGCTGATGTCGGTGGCGTCAATCGGGCCAAGGTTCTGCTTTGCAAGGGCAACCCCGCATAATCCAGTACCGGCCCCCACATCGAGAACTGGCCCCCTGCCACCAGCGGCCGCAAAAACCAACGCGACCTGTTCGGGCAGGATGTAGTCTGTTTCGTTCGCAAAGCCGCTGTCGTAGGTCTCTGCCCAATCTGCATAAAGGGCACGCGACTGCTCTGGGCCCGCAAGCCCGTATGCTGCATCCACATCAATCGGTTTTTTGTCCATGGACCCAGCAAATGCGCAATCGGCAGAGGAATCAACCCTTGCACCCAAACAGGCCCGCGCGCATCTATGGGGCATGACGAAAACACTGCTCTGTCTTGGATTTGGCTATACTGCCCGCGCATTGGCCCCCCAGCTGCTTCAGGCGGGCTGGAAGGTTATTGGCACCACCCGATCAGCAGATGATGCCGTGCCCGTCCACGGGGTCGAGTTGATCACCTGGCCCGGTGCCCCCCTCTCTCTGGATGGGGTGACCCATATCCTGTCGTCCGTCGGGCCAACCGCAGAGGGGGACCCGGTGCTGAACGAACTGGCCGACGCTCTGGCAGAGGCAGCGCAGGGCGATACGCTGGAATGGGTTGGCTATCTCTCGACCACTGCGGTCTATGGCGACCATGATGGCGCCTGGGTGGATGAGGACACCGCCGTCACCCCGTCCAGCCAGCGTGGCCGCTGGCGCGCTGCGGCGGAAACAGGTTGGCAGGCCATTCCCGACCTGCCGCTGCATATCTTTCGTCTCGCAGGGATCTATGGTCCCGGTCGCGGCCCGTTTGCCAAGCTGATGGCAGGAAAGGCGCGGCGCATCGTGAAGCCGGGACAGGTGTTTTCGCGCATTCACGTCGATGATATCGCACAGGTTCTTGCCGCTTCGATTGCGCGGCCCGATCCTGGTGCGATCTACAACCTCTGTGATGATGATCCCGCCCCGCCGCAGGATGTGCTGGGCTTTGCGGCCGAGCTGCTGGGCCTGCCTGTCCCTGCCGAAGTCCCCTTTGATGAGGCCGGCATGACCCCCATGGCGCGCAGCTTCTATGGCGAGAACAAGCGCGTCAGAAACCAGCGCATCAAAGATGATCTGGGGGTGGATCTGCTCTATCCCAGCTACCGCGAAGGCCTGCGCGCCGTCCGCGCCGCCGAAGATCTGGAAACCTTCGTTCCCCCGCAGGAGACGACGGGGGTTTAGGCCCGCTTCTCTCCAATCGTCGCCACGCCCAGAACTTCGAGCACCTTGGCTTCGATCTGCGGCGCGTTCATCGCCGCGATCTCATACATGTCCGCCGGGCTGGCCTGGTCGATGAAGGTGTCGGGCAGCACCATGGAGCGGAACTTCAGCCCGCTATCAAAGACGCCTTCCTCCGCCAGAAGCTGCGCCACGTGTGAGCCAAAGCCCCCCACTGCGCCCTCTTCAATGGTGATGAGGGCTTCGTGATCGGCAGCCAGCTGCAGAATCATGTCGCGATCCAGCGGTTTGGCGAAACGGGCGTCCGCGATGGTTGGGGTGATCCCCTTGGCAGACAACGCCTCGGCGGCCTTTTTGACTTCGCCCAGACGGGTGCCGAACGACAGGATCGCCACGCGTTTGCCGTTCTGGATCATCCGGCCTTTGCCGATTTCCAAGACCTCTGGCACCTCTGGCATATCGACGCCTTCGCCCTCACCCCGCGGATAGCGGAAGGCGATGGGGCCGTCATCATAGGCCGCAGCGGTGGCTGTCATATGCACCAGCTCTGCTTCATCGGCGGCGGCCATCACCACCATGCCGGGCAGGTTTGCCATATAGGCAATGTCGAAACTGCCCGCATGGGTTGCCCCATCCGCGCCCACCAGACCCGCACGGTCGATGGCAAAGCGCACCGGCAGGCGCTGGATCGCCACGTCATGCACCACCTGGTCATAACCGCGCTGCAGGAATGTGGAATACATCGCGCAGAAAGGTTTCATCCCACCAGCGGCCAGCGCGGCGGCAAAGGTGACGCCATGTTGTTCTGCGATGCCGACGTCAAAGGTGCGCGAGGGGTAGCGTTCGGCCATCAGGTTCAGGCCGGTGCCATCGGGCATCGCTGCGGTGACGGCGCAGATCTTGTCATCCTCGGCCGCCAGCCGCACCAATTCCTTGCCAAAGACAGCGGTGTAGGAGGGCGCGTTCGAGGGCGCTTTCTTCTGTTCGCCGGTCACCATGTCGAATTTGGCAGTGGCATGGCCCTTGTCGCGGGCGCGTTCCGCCGGGGCATAACCCTTGCCCTTCTTCGTCAGCACATGGATCAGGATCGGACCGGTGGCACGGGCCTTCACGGTACGCAGCACCGGCAGCAGCTGGTCCATATCGTGGCCATCAATCGGCCCGAGATAGGAAAAGCCCAGGCTTTCAAACAAAGTGCCGCCAACAGCCATGCCCTTCAGCATGTCTTTGGCGCGCTTGGCACCTTCGCGGAAGGGTTCCGGCAGCAAGGATGCAGCGCCCTTGGCCACCGCCTTCAGCTCCTGAAACGGTTCCTCGGCATAAAGCCGCGACAGATAGGACGACAGCGCCCCAACCGGGGGGGCAATCGACATCTCGTTGTCGTTCAGAATGACAATCAGCCGCTTGCCCAGATGGCCTGCGTTGTTCATCGCCTCAAACGCCATGCCGGCAGACATCGACCCGTCGCCAATGACGGCAATCGCATCGCCATTGCCCTCGGGGATCACACCGCCCAGGTCGCGCGCCACCGCAAAACCAAGCGCCGCGCTGATCGAGGTAGAGCTATGCGCGGCGCCAAAAGGATCGAAGGGTGATTCCGAACGTTTGGTAAAGCCGCTTAGCCCGTCCTTCATCCGCAGGGTGCGAATGCGGTCGCGCCGTCCAGTCAGGATCTTGTGCGGATAGCACTGGTGCGAAACATCCCAGATGATCTTGTCCCGCGGAGTGTCAAACACCGCGTGCAGCGCGGTGGTCAGCTCGACGACCCCCAGACCTGCGCCCAGATGTCCACCGGTCACAGAGACGGCGGAAATTGTTTCCTGCCGCAGTTCCTGCGCGACCTGCGTCAGCTGCGCATCGCTCAAGGATTTCAGATCCGCAGGGCGGGTGATCTGATCCAGAAGAGGGGTCTGGGGCCGGTCTGACATGGCAGCTCCTTGGGCGTGTTGCTTTGGCGGTGCACGCATTGTGCGGCTCAGCTATCGCGCGAGATAACGAAGCGCGCGGCTTCCTTCAAGGTTTCGGCGGCACTGCCATACGGGCTCAGCGCATCACAAGCTTGTTCCATCAAGGTTCTGGCGCGATCCTTGGCAGCGTCCAGCCCCAAGAGCGAAACAAATGTGGCTTTGCCTGCATCCGCATCCTTGCGGACCGCCTTGCCGACCTTGGCGGCATCGCCTTCTACATCAAGGATGTCATCGGCAATCTGAAAAGCAAGGCCAAGCGCATCGGCATAGCGTCGCAGCGGTGCCTCATCCGCGCCAGCCATGACCGCGCCCGCAGTGGCAGACCAGGAAATCAGGCAGCCCGTCTTGCGGTTTTGCAGCCGTGTGATCTGATCAAGATCCAGTGGCGTGGTGGCGGTTTCCGCAGCAATGTCCAGCATCTGCCCGGACACCATGCCATCCTTGCCAGAGGATTGGGCCAGTCCGCGGATAAGCACCAGCGCATTGGGGCCGATCTTGGGGTCGGCCAGCAGTTCGAAGGCAAAGGTCTGCAGGCTGTCACCAGCCAGAACCGCCATCGCCTCATCCCATTTCTTGTGCACAGTGGGCTGGCCGCGACGCAGATCGTCGTCATCCATGCAGGGCAGATCATCATGCACCAGCGAGTAGGCATGAATGCACTCGATCGCCAGCGCGGCTTCAAGTGCTGCATCCTCGTCAACACCGTGCAGGCGTGCGCTTTCCAGAACCAGAAATCCGCGCAGCATCTTGCCGCCGGTGATGGCGTAACGCATCGCGGCATGCAGCGGGTCATTCCCACCCAGCCGGGCCTCCATATGGGCCGTGATCCGGGACTGTGCCTCTTTCAGAGCCTGCGCAAACGGGCGGCTCTGTGCATCTGCTGCAGCAGCCATGTCTCAGCCGGCATCCAGCGGCTGGGTGCCGGTCGGTGCGCCCTTGGCGTCAAGCGTGATCGCAGCCACCTTTTCCTCAGCCCGCTTAAGCTCATCTTCGCAGCGTTTCTTGAGGGCTGCGCCGCGTTCATAAAGGGCGATAGACGCATCCAGCGCCACGTCACCGCGCTCCAGCTGATCCACTACAGTTTCAAGCGCGCGCATCGCCTGCTCAAAGCTCAGTTCTTCAACGGGGGTTTCGGGACTGGTGGTGTCGGTCATGTGCCTGCCTCTATCAGTTCTTCCGCGTGGGCCTTGGCCGATGCGGCCAGGGCGTTCAGATCATATCCGCCCTCCAAAGTCGAGACGATACGACCCCCGCAAAGCTCCTGTGCGAGAGAGCAGAGTTCGCGGCTCAGCCAGCGAAAATCCTCTGTGCTCCAGGCCAGTTCGGCCAGTGGATCATCCTGATGGGCGTCAAAACCCGCAGAAATAATAATCAGCTCGGGTTTGAAGGCCCGCAAGCGTGGAAAGGCCTGATCGACATAGGCGGCCTTCATCTGCACACCGCCCGAGCCGGGTGGCAGGGGCAGGTTCAGGATCTGGCCATGGGCGCCGTCTTCCTCTGGTCGGCCCGATCCGGGCCACAGGGGCATCTGCTGACTGGAAATGAACAGCGCGCGTGGTTCGTCCCACAACAGATCCTGCGTGCCATTGCCGTGATGCACATCAAAATCCACCACCGCCACACGGGCCAGACCGTGGTGATCCAGCGCATGTTTGGCGGCAAGCGCGGCATTGCCGAACAGGCAAAACCCCATTGCTGTGTCGGTTTCGGCGTGATGCCCGGGCGGGCGCACGGCGGCAAAGGCGTTTTGCACCTCGCCGCTGAGCACCATATCCACCGCGCGCACGACAGCCCCCGCCGCGCGAAAGGCCGCATCCAGCGATCCCGGTGACATATATGTATCCGCGTCCAGCTGTACGCGACCGTCCTGTGGCACAGCATTGCGCAGATCAGCGAGGTAACTGGCCGGATGAATGCGCAGGATGTCGTCTTCCGCGGCCATCGGCCCGGTGACCCGTTTCAGCGCAAGTCCTTCCAGGGCGTGCAGCACATGCTCCAGACGGGCCACGCGCTCTGGGTGGCCATCAGGCGTCACGTGGTTCAGACAGTCAGCATGGGTGATCAAGGCAGTCGTCATCAGGGCCCCCGTTTCCTTTTGCCAGAAATATCCCCGCCAGGGGCTCAAAGCGCCGCGTGGCGGTTGCAGGTCTGGTGGCTTAATCCGGTGCCAGCATATAACCCGCGCCCCGTACCGTCTGCAGATATTGCGGCTGTTTGGGGTTGGGTTCGATCTTGCGGCGCAGACGGGTGATCTGAACATCCACCGCGCGTTCCTGTGCCTGACCGCGGTCGCGCCCCAGATCTTCGACCAGTTTGGTGCGGCTGACCGGTTCACCGGGGCAGGCGGAAAAGATCTTCATCAGCTGGCTTTCGGTGCCGGTCAGACGGATCAGCTCTTCACCCTGCCACATCTCGCCGCGTTCAATGTCATAGCGGATCGGCCCCAGATGCAGGACCTTGGGGGCTGCGTCCTTGGCCGTGGGTTCGGGCATGCGGCGCAGGATCGCGTTGATCCGCAACAGCAGCTCCTTGGGCTCAAAGGGTTTCGCCAGATAGTCATCCGCGCCCGCTTCCAGCCCTTCAATACGATCCTCGGTCTCTCCCTTTGCGGTCAGCAAAAGGATCGGCGTGCTCATGGTTTCGCGCAGCGCGCGGGTCAGGGAGATGCCATCTTCGCCGGGCATCATCACATCCATCACGATGAGATCGAAATCGAGCCCTGACAGCACCCGACGCGCATGGGCAGCATCACGCGCTGCGGTCACCAGAAAACCAGCGCGCATCAGGAATTTCTTCAACAGGCCACGAATGCGCTCATCGTCGTCGACGATCAGCAGATGGGAATCGAAATTGCTCATGCGCCGGTCTCCCGCAATTTCGCATAGGCGCGACGCATGTCGGAATCCATCATTGCTTCCAGAACCCGTTTGAAACCCTGCACTGCCTCTGGGCCTGCATCCTTGTACGCGGCGCGCATGCGGGCGCGCTGCGCATCCGACAGGCTGGTTTCCAGCGCTCGTCCCTTGTCCGTCAGAAACAGATGGCGTTCGCGTTTGTCGGTCACACCCACGCGGCTTTCAACCAGCCCGTCGCTGATCAGGGCACGCAGCACCCGGTTGAGCGATTGCTTGGTGACACCCAGGATCGACAAGAGATTGTTGACGGTCGTGCCAGGTGCGCGATTGATAAAGTGGATCGCCCGGTGATGCGCGCGCCCATAGGCCATCTCGGCCAGGATCCGGTCCGGATCTGCTGTGAACCCGCGATAGGCAAAGAACATTGCCTCAATGCCTTGCCGCAACTGCTCATCCGTCAGAAACAGCAGGCTTTCGCCGCCAAATCCCTGCCCTGGTCGCCCTTCTGCCATGGGTGTCTCCCTTTTGTGCTTGGGTCATTTTAAGTCAGCCTTGTTGACATTCCAAGTCTGAAGATGTATCGAATCGCAGGTTTAGCGCAACTTTATGTCCGGATCGGTCGTAATTGGCGCAACATTTGAAAATTGGGCGAGGCTTAAGGAGGGTGCGCCATGGCAGGATACGAAGATCGTGACGGTTTGATCTGGATGGATGGCGAGATGGTCGAATGGCGTGATGCCAAGGTCCACATCCTGACCCATGCCATGCATTATGCCTCCTCCGTCTTTGAGGGTGAGCGCGCCTACAACGGCAAAATCTTCAAGAGCCGCGAGCATTCCGAGCGTCTGATCGCCAGCGCAGAGGCGCTGGATATGCCGATGCCATACACCGTCGACCAGATCGAGGCGGCAAAGGAAGAAACGCTGAAGGCCTCTGGCCTGCAGGACGCGTATGTGCGTGCAATCGTCTGGCGTGGTTCTGGCGAAGACATGGGTGTCGCGTCGGCGAAAAACCCGGTCCGCATGGCCATCGCGGTCTGGGGATGGGGCGCATACTACGGCGACGCCAAGATGAAGGGTGCCAAGCTCGACATCGCAGAGTGGAAACGCCCAAGCCCCGAAACCATCCCGGTTCACGCCAAAGCGGCGGGTCTCTACATGATCTGCACCATTTCCAAGCACAAGGCGGAGGCCAAGGGCTGCTCGGATGCGCTGTTCATGGACTATCGCGGCTATGTGGCAGAGGCGACCGGCGCCAACATCTTCTTCGTGAAGGACGGCGAGGTTCACACACCAAAGCCCGACTGCTTCCTGAATGGCATCACCCGTCAGACCGTGATCGGCATGCTGAAAGACCGCGGCATCACCGTGCATGAGCGCCACATCATGCCGGAAGAGCTGGATGGGTTTGAACAATGCTGGCTGACAGGCACCGCAGCTGAGGTCACACCGGTTGGCGAGATTGGTCCGCACCGTTTTGAAGTCGGAGAGCTGACCCAGGAGATCGCCAAAGCCTATGAGGAACTGGTGCGCAGCTGATCGCTGTCCAGTTTCGGAAAATGCAAAAGCGCGGAGATGTCTCCGCGCTTTTTCTGTTTAAGCCCTGACCTGCCTGAGAGGCAGGTAAGGGCCGTATTCGGATGGGCAGGTCTCAGACCAGTTCGGTGGTCACAACCACATTGCCACGCACCGCGTTGGAATAGGGACAGATCTTGTGACCTGCATCCGCAACGGTCTGTGCGTCTTCCGGGCTGAGGCCGGGCAGGGCAACCTTGAGGGTGACAACCAGACCAAACCCGCCCTCATCGCGGGGACCGATGCCAACTTCGGCTGCAACCGAGACGTCATTTGGCACTTTTGCCAGCTGATCGTTCTGGCTGGTCGCGAATTTCATGGCGCCGATGTAGCAGGCCGCATAGCCGGCCGCAAAGAGCTGCTCTGGGTTGTTGCCTTCGCCTTTGCCGCCCATTTCCTTGGGCGGATCCAGATCAATCACCAGATCGCTGCCCTGAATGGTGGCCTTGCCATCACGCCCGCCGGTGGCAGTGGCAAATGCGGTGTAGACGGGTGAAACGCTCATATCAGGATCCTTTCCTGTCGGGGTGGCATGCGGGCGGCGCCTCGCATATTTATATCGTGCACGACATAAAGTGGGGCGTCTGTGTCGAACGTCAAGTGTTGCGGACGCATCGTGTGCGACCTAAATCAATAAAATGACCCAGTCGCCGAACAAACCAGTCAGCCACGCCCCCGCTCAGGGACAGCAAAACCAACCGGCCATACCGCCGGATGGACCTGAAATTTCCGACCTGCTGTGTTTTGCGATCTATTCCGCCAACCATGCGCTGACCCGGCTATACCGCCCGCTCCTCGCGCCCCTTGGGCTGACCTATCCTCAGTATCTTGTCCTGATCTCGCTTCGGCACAATCCCGGTCAGACCATCAAGGCGCTTGGCCAGCAGCTGGATCTTGAGACCAACACCCTTACCCCTCTTCTGAAAAGGATGGAGGAGGCAGAGCTGCTGCGACGTGTTCCCAATCCACAGGATGATCGAAGCCGATTGCTGGAGCTGACAGAAACAGGTGCAGAGCGGGCGGCCAAGGTGGGAGAGATCACCGCCTGCATCGTTGAGGGTATGGGTGGCGATCTGGAAGAGCTGCTGGATCTGCGCGACCGGGTGAATGCCCTGCGCTCCCGGATGGGGGCAACCTGACCCCAGGCGACTGGCGCATGACCCAGCTGCCGGTTTGCGGCAGCTCAACCCTTGGGGTCGGTGACGGCGCGCGCCTTGCCACGTTCCAGGCCCAGGCGGCTTTCACGCCAGATCACCAGAACATTGCCGACAATCACCAGCCCCGCCCCCGCCAGCATGACGAGCGTCGGCAGTTCGTTGAACCAGACATACCCCAGCACAATGGCAAACAGCATTGATGAATAATCATAAGGTGCCAGCATCGACGCGGGTGCAAAGCGGTAGGAAGACGTCACCAATATTTGCGCAACCCCACCTACCAGTCCTGCGCTGATCAACAGGGCAAGCGTGGCCGGATCAGGCCAGACCCACCCAAAGGGGAGCGTGCACAGTGACAGCAGCGAGGCTGTCAGGGAGAAATAGAACACTATGGCAGCGGTGTGCTCTGTCATCACCATCCGGCGGATATGTATTTGCACCAGCCCGCGGGCCACCGTCGCAATCAGGATCAGGATGGCCCCCAGCGTTGCCGCATCCCCCAGATCACCGCCCCCCAACCGAGGCCAAAGCATCACCAGAACCCCGATCAGGCCAATGGTAACGGCGGTGATACGGATCAGGCGGATCCGCTCACCTAGCAGCAGCGCGGCCAGAATCAGTGTGAAAATCGGCGTGGCATAGCCAATCGCCGTCACCTCAGGCAGCGGCAGCATCCCCAGCCCCATGAACGTCATTCCCATCGCGGTTGTGCCCAGAAGACCGCGCAGAAAATGCTTGCCCGGATGCGCGGTGCGCAGTCCGCGGCCCAGTTCCTTGCGCATGGCAAGCCACACCAGGATAACGGGAATTGCGAAAAACGATCGAAAGAACACCGCTTCACCAGCAGGGACAACATCGGATGTCGCCTTGATGATGGCCGACAGACCTGTGAACAGGCCAATGGCTGCGACCTTCAGCGCAATGGCGCGGCCCGGTTGATGCGATGTTAAGGAACTCGACATGCGCAGACCCTGCGCCCTTGCACCGGAAAGTGCAACGGGTTGATTTTTCCAGCCCGCAGTGTCCAAGGTCGCCCTACCCGCAAGGAGAGAGTTCCAATGTATGATGCCAACCCCCTGATCCAGCATTTGCGCGCCGCCTCTGTCGGGCGTGAAGACGCGGTGTTTGCCACCCAGCCCAAGACGGCCGGTGGCGATGTCACTTTTGGTGCGCTTTTTGCCCGCGCAGAACAGATGGCTGCGGCACTTGTTTCACGTGGAGTGGAACCGGGTGATCGGGTGGCGGTTCAGGTTCTCAAATCACTTGCCGCGATTGAGCTGTACCTCGGCACTGTCATGGCCGGCGCCATTTTCCTGCCGCTCAACACGGCCTACACCGATGCAGAGGTTGCTTATTTCATCGCAGACGCAACACCGCGTGTCTTTGTGTGTGATCCGGATCGCGAAACCGGTCTGCGCGAGGTGGCAGGCGCGGCTGAGATTGTCACGCTCGATAGGAACGGGCAGGGCACGCTCAGTGTTTTGGCAGATGGGCAGGGCGGTTTTGACCCGGTGGCACGGGAGGCAGATGATCTTGCGGCAATTCTTTATACTTCCGGCACGACGGGGCGGTCCAAGGGGGCCATGCTCAGCCATGCCAACCTCTATTCCAATTCGCTCACCCTGCGGGATTATTGGCAGTTCACGTCAGATGATGTGCTGATCCATGCTCTGCCGATCTTTCACACCCACGGGCTGTTCGTGGCGACCAATGTGGCGCTTTTGTCCGGGGCGTCGGTGGTGTTCCTGCCGGGGTTTGATGGTGAGGCGATTCTGGACGCCATGCCGGGCGCGACGGCGTTGATGGGGGTGCCGACCTTTTACACCCGCCTTCTGGCCGATCCGCGGCTGACGCGCGAGCGTGCCGCCAATATGCGCCTGTTCATCTCCGGCTCTGCCCCCCTGTTGGTTGATACCCACGAACAATGGGAGATGCGGACAGGTCACCGTATTCTCGAACGCTACGGGATGACCGAAACCAATATGAGCACGTCGAACCCCTATAAAGGGGAGCGTCGCGCAGGCACCGTGGGCTTTCCTCTGCCGGGCGTGGAGGCGCGGGTGATGAAAGAGGGGGCCGAGGTGCCAACCGGCGAAATCGGCGTGCTGGAAGTGCGCGGCCCGAATGTGTTTCAGGGCTATTGGCAGATGCCGGAAAAGACAGCCGAGGAACTGCAGGCGGACGGCTGGTTCATCACGGGCGACATGGCAAAGATCGACGCCGACGGCTATGTCACCATTGTCGGGCGACAGAAGGATCTGGTCATCACCGGTGGCTTCAATGTCTACCCCAAGGAGGTCGAGAGCCTGATCGATGACCTGCCCGGGGTTCTGGAAAGCGCAGTGATCGGCGTGCCGCATCCGGATTTCGGCGAGGCGGTGGTCGCAGTGGTGGTGCCGGAGGGCGAGGGCACCAGCGCGGAGGCGATAACGGCCGCGCTCTCAGGCCAGTTGGCCAGATTCAAACAGCCCAAGGAAATCATCCTGCTGGATGCGCTGCCACGCAACACAATGGGCAAGGTGCAGAAAAAAGCCCTGCGCGAGGAATACGCGGGGCTGTTTGCTTGAGGGGCAACGCCCGGCCCGGCGGGGGCGGGACGGGCGCTGCAGGCGGGTTAGTGCGCGTGGGCGTGCGCCTCTTCTTCGCGCCATTCCCGCACAGCTTGCGTGAGGATCTGAAAGGCGGAGTTCAGGAACAGACCTGCCATGATCCCCGCAACCACAAGGTCCGGCCAGCCAGTGGCCGTGCCCCAGACCCCCAGCGCGGCGATCATTACCGCGACATTGCCGATGGCATCATTGCGCGAACACAGCCAGACAGAGCGCACATTGGCGTCGCCGTCCTTGTAGCGGGCCAGCAGCATGACCGAGATCAGATTCGCCGCCAGCGCCATGAAGCCGATCACACCCATGATCTCAGCCTGCGGGACGCCGACGTAGAATACCTGATAGACGGTAGAGCCGAACACCCAGATCCCCATCAACAGCAGGCTGACCCCCTTGCCGAGCGCTGCCAGCGCACGGGTGCGCAGAGTCGCGCCGATCACGGCGAGGGAAATACCGTAGGTGAGCGCATCGCCCAGAAAGTCCAGCGCGTCGGCCTTCAGCGCCTGACTGCCGGACATCTGCCCAGCCCCCATTTCGACTGCAAACATCGCGGCGTTGATCGCAATGACCAGCCAGAGCCTGCGTTTGTAGTCTGCCGAAACGCCGTCAAAGCGCGCGTTATGATTGCAGCAACCTGCCATTTTACCTGTCCTCTTTTCGATTCGAGACCAAGGTAATTGCTCTAGTCACTAGAGCTTCAAGGGCAGGGTCGTCCTTTTTCGAGGATTTTATCAGCCGCCGATCTGGCCCTGATTTTCCCCAATCTGCCCACGATGCAGCAGCAGGTGATCCAGGATCACACAGGCCATCATCGCTTCGGCGACGGGCACGGCGCGAATGCCGACACAGGGGTCGTGGCGACCTTTTGTAATGACTTCAGCTGGGCTGCCGTCTTTGCGGATCGACTGGCGCGGGGTCAGGATCGAAGAAGTCGGTTTGACAGCAAATCGCACCACAACATCCTGACCGGTAGAAATCCCGCCCAGGATACCACCTGCATGGTTGGACGAGTAAACCGGAGCGCCGTCATTGCCGAGGAAGATCTCGTCAGCGTTTTCCGACCCCTTCAGGACTGCCGCATTCATGCCTTCACCAATCTCGACGCCCTTTACGGCGTTGATCGACATCATCGCGGCGGCAAGGTCGGTGTCCAGCTTGCCATAGATGGGCGCGCCGATGCCTGCGGGCACGCCACGTGCGACGACCTCGATCACGGCGCCCACGGAATCATGCGCTTTGCGCAGTGTTTGCAGGTAATCTTCCCAGTCCTGAACGGCGGCAGCATCAGGAATCCAGAAATCATTCTGATCAATCGCGTCCCAGTCGAACCGGCTGCGGTCGATTTCCATCTCCCCCATGCGGGTCATGTAGCCCTTGATCTCCAGGCCAGGAACCAACGTCTTGATCGCTTCGCGGGCAATGCCCCCCGCTGCGACGCGCGCCGCGGTCTCGCGGGCAGAGGAGCGACCACCGCCGCGGTAATCGCGGTTTCCGTATTTCTGGAAATAGGTGATGTCGGCATGCCCCGGACGGAAAGTCTGGGCGATGTCGCCATAATCCTTGGAGCGCTGATCGGTGTTTTCGATCATCAGCTGAATGGGGGTGCCGGTGGATTTGCCCTCGAACACGCCAGAGAGGATTTTCACCGCATCAGGTTCGTTGCGCTGGGTCATGTTCTTGTTCTGACCGGGGCGACGTTTGTCCAGCCAGTGCTGCAGCATCTCGGGTTCGATCGGCACATTCGGCGGGCAGCCGTCGACGGTTGCGCCAAGCGCGGGTCCGTGGCTTTCGCCCCAGGTGGTGACGCGGAACAAATGGCCAAAACTGTTCATCGACATGGATGCGCTCTCCTTTGTCGGGCCTGATCACGCGACCCTGATGCTGCGGGAGTGCTTAGCGGTCGCAGGCCGCTGTCTCAAGGGGTTTCCTGTGACAGGGCCCCGCCTCTCGCCGCAGATATTAACCCCGCAGAAAGGACAGGCAGACTCCCCCAATGTTTCGCACGCGAAACATTTGGTCAGAGGTTCTGACTGATCTTTTGGCCGGAATCTGCCGTATTTCCGCGCTGTCGTGTTGCCGGACAGGCCGAAGTCACGGACCAGGTGCCGGGGATGCTTGTGTTTTTGTGCACCTCTGCCTAGGGTCCGCGTCACCTCGGGGTGCGTCGCAGACGCTGAGATCACACCCGTAGAACCTGAACCGGCTAGAACCGGCGGAGGGAAGGTTTTGGACAGCATTCCACCCTTGCCCGTCGCCGCATTGGAGGATGCCATGAAACATCTTGCTTTTGCAGCAGGCATGCTGGGCGCAACAGCGGCATTTGCCGATACGCCCGAACTGATCGTCTACACATATGACAGCTTTGTCTCCGACTGGGGCCCGGGCCCTGCGGTTGAAAAGGCCTTTGAAGCGGAATGCGGCTGTGACCTGAAACTGGTCGGGGCCGGTGACGGCGCAGCCCTGCTGGCGCGGATCAAACTGGAAGGTGCGCGCTCTGACGCGGATGTGGTGCTGGGGCTGGATACCAACCTCACTTCTGCGGCCAAAGCCACCGGCCTGTTTGCTGACCATGCTGTCAGCGCCGATTATGCACTGCCTTTCGCTTGGGAAGACACCACTTTTGCTCCGTATGACTGGGGCTACTTTGCCTTTGTGCACAACGCAGACGCCACCGCGCCCAAGAACTTTGGCGAACTGGCGGCGAGCGATCTGAAAATCGTGATTCAGGATCCCCGTTCCTCGACCCCCGGTCTGGGCCTGCTGATGTGGGTCAAGGCAGCTTATGGCGACAAGGCACCGGAAATCTGGGAAGGTCTGGCCGATAACGTGCTGACCGTCACCAAGGGCTGGTCCGAGGCCTATGGTCTGTTCCTCGAAGGTGAGGCGGATATGGTGCTCTCTTACACCACCTCCCCCGCATATCACCTGATCGCAGAGAAAGACGCCAGCAAGGCAGCTGCTGCCTTTGACGAAGGGCACTACATGCAGGTGGAAGTGGCCGGCAAGCTGGCGGCAACCGATCAGCCGGAACTGGCAGATCAGTTCCTGGCCTTCATGGTGTCGGATGCGTTCCAGTCGATCATTCCGACCACCAACTGGATGTACCCGGCCGTGACCCCGGCAGAGGGGCTGCCCGAAGGGTTTGAAACCCTCATCTCGCCAGAGAAATCGCTGCTGCTGACCGAGAATGACGCAGCAGATCTGCGTGATATGGCGCTGGAAGAATGGCTGAGCGCGCTCAGCCGCTAAGATCCCGCTGGGGTTTGGGCGTCGCCGCATGTGTGGCGGCGCTTATCCTTGGGGCGCTGGCCGCTGTGGTCTGGCGCGCCGAGGTGGGGCGGGGCATCGGCCCTGCCGACTGGGCTGCAATCCACTTTACGGTTGTGCAGGCGATCCTCTCTGCCGGTGTGAGCGTTGCGCTGGCCGTCCCGGTTGCCCGGGCTCTTGCGCGGCGGCGATTTCCGGGCCGGCGTTTTCTGATTGCCTTGATGGGTGCACCCTTCATCCTGCCGGTGATCGTGGCGATCCTTGGTATTCTCGCAGTTTTTGGCCGCTCTGGCTGGCTGAGCGATGCGTTGGCGGTGTTCGGTTTTGAACCGATCCAGATCTATGGCCTGCACGGGGTTGTGCTGGCGCATGTGTTTTTCAACTTGCCGCTGGCCACCCGTTTGATTTTGCAGGGCTGGCAGGAGATCCCAGCAGAACGGTTTCGTCTGGCGGCGCAGATCAATGCGGATCCGCGCGCCATGTGGCGCCTGCTGGAAGCGCCGATGCTGCGGCAGGTGGTGCCCGGCGCGCTGGCGGTTGTCTTTGCCATCTGCTTGTCGAGCTTTGCCGTGGCGCTGACACTGGGGGGCGGACCCCGTGCCACCACTATTGAACTGGCAATCTATCAGGCGTTTCGATTTGATTTCGATCTGGGGCGTGCGGCGCTTTTGTCGGGGGTGCAGCTGGTGCTGACGGGGGCGGCGGCCATTGTCGCGCTGCGGGTCGCAACCGGCGAAGGCTTTGGCACCGGATTGGACCGTTCGTTGCGGCGCTGGGATGGGCAAACCCCTGCGGCGCGCATTTGGGACAGCCTTTGGATCTGTGCCGCAGCCTTGTTCCTGATCCTGCCGCTAAGCGCGATTGTCTTGGCCGGCGTGCCGGGGCTGGCGGCGATGGGGGGGCGGTCAGCGGCGGCGATCTGGTCAGCGGCTGCAAACTCTGTCGTGATTTCAGCAGTCAGCACCGGGGTGCTTGTGATTATGGCGCTGCCGATGGCGGTGGCCGTGGCGCTGGGCTCTGCCCGCGGAGGTGGTGCGCTGGTCGAGATGGCCGGTCTCCTTGGGTTGGCGGTGTCACCGCTGGTGATCGGTACTGGCCTGTTTGTTGTGATCTATCCCATTGCAGACCCCTTTGCGCTGGCGCTGCCGGTCACGGCCCTTGTCAATGCGCTGATGTCGTTGCCCTTCGCGCTGCGCATTTTGGTGCCGCGCACCCGCGAAATCCTGTCACGATACGGGCGCCTGTCGCTCTCGCTGGATGTGCGGGGGTGGGATTTTATCCGTCGGGTTCTGCTGCCACGGATGCGGCCTCAGATCGGGTTTGCCGCCGGGTTGGCGGCTGCGTTGTCGATGGGGGATCTCGGAGTTATCGCGCTTTTTGCGGACAGCGAAACCGCGACGCTGCCGCTGCAGGTCTATCGCCTGATGGGGGCCTACCGGATGGAGGCAGCATCGGGTGGGGCGCTGTTGCTTTTGTGCCTGTCGATGGGGGCGTTCTACATTCTCGACCGGGGAGGTCGCCGACATGCTGAAACTTGATCGCTGTCTGCTGGAAAATGGCAGCTTTCGCCTTGCTGCGGATCTGGAGATCGACGCAGGTCGCCGGATCGCGGTGATCGGCCCGTCCGGTGCCGGGAAAACCACACTGATCGAAGCGATTGCCGGGTTTGTTCCGATCTCCGAGGGCAAGCTCAGCTGGAAAGGGCAGGAGCTGACGGACGTGGCACCGGGGCAGCGCCCGATTGCGATGCTGTTTCAGGATGGCAACCTGTTCCCACATCTGAGCGTAGCGCAGAACGTGGGGCTGGGGATCCGCCCGAACCTCCGGCTGAGCAGCGAGCAACAGGACAGGGTGCGCGTGGCAATCGCCCGGGTCGGGCTTCAGGGTATGGAAGAGCGTAAGCCGGCCGCCCTGTCCGGGGGGCAGCAAAGCCGCGTGGCGCTGGGGCGGGTGCTGGTGCAGGGGCGCGATCTGCTGCTGCTGGACGAGCCTTTCGCGGCGCTGGGGCCTGCGCTCAAGGTCGAGATGCTGGATCTTGTGGCAGAGCTGGCAGAGGAAACCGGGGCCACTGTCCTGATGGTCAGCCATGATCCCGCAGATGCGCGTCGGATTGCGGATCAGGTGGTTTTGGTGGCGGATGGCACTGCGCATCCGCCGATGCCGACGGCTGATTTGCTGGACAATCCGCCGCCTGCGTTGAAGGCCTATCTGGGATAGGCCTTCGCCCCGGAAGGGGCCTAAGCGCCGAGCGCCTCTTGGCGGGTTTTGGTGATCATCAGCGCAGCGTTTGCGGCTTCACGTCCCTTGTCGACGAAATGCGCGCGGTAGATGGCGTTGTGGTGATCGGTTTCCTGATAATGGTGCGGTGTCAGGGACACGGACAGGACCGGCACGTTGGTTTCCATCCCGGCTTGCATCAGGCCATCCACGACAGCCTGCGCGACGAAATCGTGGCGATAGATCCCGCCATCCACCACAAAGGCGGCACAGGCGATGGCCGAGTATTTGCCGGTCTTGGCCAGCTCTTTGGCGAGCAAGGGCATTTCAAATGCACCGGGAACGTCGAACACGTCGATTTGCTCAGCCGGGATCAGCTCCTGGAAACCATCCAGCGCGCGATCCACGATGTCCGCATGCCAGCGGGCTCTGATAAACGCGAAACGGGTGTGTGTCATGATCGATAACTCCTATAGGTTTGACACGTCACCCAAGGCGATCACGAGTGATAAGGGCACACGTCACCCGTGGCCCTGTCACACGTTCTCTTCCATCCGGACTATGACCGTCGGCTCTGGAATCGCACCAGATCTGCTGACACTTCCAAATACATGAAAGCCGCTCGCGGGCTTGCGGGACTGGCCCGCTTACCGCCGGTGGGGAATTCCGCCCCGCCCTGAGAACAGGGTGAGCATTGCCAATTTGCGCCCGCAAGATCAAGAGTGTCGCAGCGACAGAAAGACAGCGGGCCCGATTGCATGGTCTGCGGAAAAGGAGACAGCGATGAATTTGACGGGAAAGCGGGTCATCGTGACCGGTGGCAGCGATGGTATCGGGCGCCACATCTGCCTGAAACTGGCAGATCAGGGCTGCGCGATCGCGATTGTGGGGCGCAATCAGGCGCGTCTGGATGCGGTGGTGGCCGAGTGCAAGGCGCGCGGTGCCGCAGAGGCACGGGCCTATACGGCGGATCTGACCGATGCGGCGGCAATCGAACAGACTGCTGCGGCGATGCTGGATGATTTTGGCGGCATGGATATCCTGATCAACAATGCAGGCATCTGGCACAAGGCGGGTCCGCTGGACAGCATTGATGCCGACATGCTGGTGGCAACGGTGCAGACCAATCTGACCGCTCTGATGCAGCTGACCCGCCATGTGCTGCCGGTTCTGCGGCAGCAGGAAGAGGCCGCGATCCTGAATGTTGCGTCGAAATCGGGTGTTGTGGCGCAGGCGGGGCAGTCGGTTTATTCTGCCACCAAATACGGCGTGCGGGGCTTTACCGATGTGCTGAAGGTGGATGAGGCCGAAACCGGTGTCCGGGTTGCGGGGCTTTATCAGAGCGGCACCAACACCGGCATGTTCGCCAAGGCAGACGAAGACGTGCCCAACCACATCTTTACCGAGCCGGATGATCTGGCGGATGTTGTTGTTTTCATGCTGTCACGCCCGCCAAAGCTGTGGATGCATGAGGTGCGTGTCGAGCTCTGAGCGAGCTGTTCATCCGGATCGGGGTGGCGTGGCTGTCGCCATCCCGCAACAGGCCACATGACAGGACGATTCGCGCCCGAATTGGCGGGGCAGGCAAAGATCTTGCCCCTTGCGCCCCTTGAAATGGGCCGGATCGCTGCAAATATGTGATCCAGTTTGCAACAGTTCCATGCAATTACTTGAGGCTGCGTCCATCTGCGCGTCTATGACCGCTGGACGAAAGCCCTTCTCCCCGTTAGATACCCGCGATGAGTCACTGTGTCTTGAGCGCAGTGAATGCGCATGTTTGCCCTAAACGGGCGCTGGAATTGGAGAAAACCTCGTGTCCCACGCAGAAGACAACGAAGGAACCCGGAGAGATTTCCTCTACTACGCCACTGCTGGCGCCGGGGCAGTGACTGCGGGTGCCGCTATTTGGCCCCTGGTCAACCAGATGAACCCCTCGGCTGACGTTCAGGCTCTGTCCTCGATCATCGTGGACGTGAGCGGCGTGGAAGTCGGGACCCAGATCTCTGTCATGTTCCTTGGCAAGCCGGTGTTCATTCGCCGTCGTACCCAAGAAGAAATCGACGAAGCGCGTGCTGTCGATCTGGCAGAACTGCCCGATCAGCTGGACCGCAACGCGAACAAGCCGGGTCTGGATGCATCTGACGAAAACCGCACCCTTGATGACGCCGGTGAATGGCTGGTCATGATGGGTGTGTGTACCCACCTCGGCTGTGTGCCGCTCGGTGATGGTGCAGGCGAGTTCAATGGCTGGTTCTGCCCCTGCCACGGTTCGCACTACGACACCGCTGGTCGTATCCGCAAAGGCCCCGCGCCCGAGAACCTCCCGGTTCCGACTGCGGAGTTCATTGACGCAACGACCATCCAACTGGGATAAGGGAGGCACACATGTCCGGCATTCCGCACGATCATTACGAGCCGAAAACCGGTGGCGAGAAGTGGCTTCACAGCCGTCTGCCCATCGTCGGCCTGATCTACGACACAATCATGATCCCCACGCCCAAGAACCTGAACTGGTTGTGGATCTGGGGTATCGTTCTGGCCTTCTGTCTGGCCCTGCAAATCGTCACCGGTATCATCCTGGTGATGCACTACACCCCGCATGTGGATCTGGCTTTTGCCTCTGTTGAGCACATCATGCGCAACGTGAATGGCGGCTATATGATCCGCTATCTGCACGCCAACGGCGCCTCGCTGTTCTTTATCGCGGTCTACATCCACATCTTCCGTGGTCTGTACTACGGCTCCTACAAGGCCCCGCGCGAGATCACATGGATCATCGGCATGCTGATCTATCTGATGATGATGGGCACCGCCTTCATGGGCTACGTTCTGCCCTGGGGTCAGATGTCCTTCTGGGGTGCAACCGTTATCACCGGCCTGTTTGGCGCGATTCCGTTCATCGGTGAGCCGATCCAGACCCTGCTGCTTGGCGGTCCGGCCGTGGACAACGCGACCCTGAACCGCTTCTTCTCGCTGCACTATCTGCTGCCGTTCGTGATTGCTGGCCTCGTGATCGTTCACATCTGGGCGTTCCACACCACTGGCAACAACAACCCGACCGGTGTTGAAGTGCGTCGCACCTCCAAGGAAGACGCGGCAAAAGATACTCTGCCGTTCTGGCCGTATTTCGTGATCAAGGACTTCCTGGGTCTGGCCGTTGTTCTGGTGATCTTCTGGGCCATCGTCGGTTTCATGCCGAACTACCTGGGCCACCCGGACAACTATATCGAAGCCAACCCGCTGCAGACCCCTGCGCACATCGTTCCGGAATGGTACTTCCTGCCGTTCTACGCGATCCTGCGTGCCTTCACCTCCGAGGTCTGGGTTGTGCAGATCGCGTCCTTCGTGACCGGTGGCATCATCGACGCCAAGTTCTTTGGTGTTCTGGCGATGTTCGGCGCGATTGCTGTGATGGCGCTGGCACCTTGGCTGGACACCAGCCGCGTGCGTTCTGGCCGCTACCGTCCGCAGTTCAAGTGGTGGTTCCTGCTGCTGGTCATCGACTTCTTTGCCCTGATGTGGCTGGGTGCGATGCCTGCGGAAGAGCCCTATGCCTCCTTCTCGCTGATCGCATCGGCCTACTGGTTCGCTTACTTCCTGGTGATCCTGCCGCTCTTGGGTGTGATCGAGAAGCCGATTGCGACGCCGGAAACCATCGAAGCAGATTTCGATGCACACTACGGCAAGTCTGCTGGCGGCGACGCCACTCCTGCTGAGTAATTGAGAAGGACAGCAACCATGTTGAAAAAACTTGCAACCGGTGCCGCCTTCGCTCTGGCGCTCGTTCCTGCCGCATCTTTTGCGGCAGGCGGGGCAGGCCATGTCGAAGACTACGACTTCTCTTTTGAGGGTCCGTTCGGCACCTACGACACCAACCAGCTGCAGCGCGGCCTGCAGATCTACACCGAGGTCTGCGCAGCATGTCACGGTCTGAAGCAGGTGCCGATCCGCACTCTGTCTGATGAAGGTGGCCCGAATCTGCCTGCAGATCAGGTCCGCGCCTACGCGGCTGACAACTTCAGCGTTTATGATCCGGAACTGGACGAAGATCGCCCTGCGATCCCGACCGACCACTTCCCGGAAAACAACAACGCTGGCGCACCTGACCTGTCTCTGATGGCAAAGGCACGCGCGGGCTTCCACGGTCCTTACGGCCTGGGTCTGAACCAGATGTTCAAAGGCATGGGTGGCGCAGAATACATCGCGTCGCTGCTGGCGGGCTACACTGGCGAAACCAAGGAAGAAGCTGGCACCACCTTCTATGAGAACACTGCCTTCCCCGGTGGCTGGATCTCTATGGCACCGCCGCTGTCGGATGAGCAGGTCGAATTCATCGACGGCGCACCGAACGATCTGGAAAGCCTGTCCAAGGACGTGTCGGCCTTCCTGATGTGGACGGCTGAACCCAAGATGATGGCGCGCAAGCAGGCCGGTTTTGTGGGTGTTCTGTTCCTGACGGTTCTGTCGGTTCTGCTTTATCTGACCAACAAGCGTCTGTGGGCACCGCACAAAGGCAAGAAAACCAGCTAAGCCGGTTTTCCTTCCGACAAGATCGACACCCCCGCAAATGACCTTTGCGGGGGTTTCTTTTTGCCGCTGAGAGAAGGGGCGCTGCCCCTCTGCCCTTGCGGGCATTCACCCCGGAGTATTTGCGGAAAGATGAGAACGCCCCCGGGGGGTGACGCCGTACCAAGTGTGGGGGCAGGTGGCCTGCCGGGACCCCCGGGCGGGAGGTGGCAGTTGCTGTGGGGGATCAGCTGAAGAACCGGGAGCGAGGCCTGGGCCCGTCCAGATGGGTCAGGAGCAGCTGCGCCATGTCCTCGACCGGGGTGCTGCCGTCAAACGTCAGGTCGTAGTGCAATCCATCATGAACATGGGCTGCATCCTGTGCGGCGCTGCCGATGGGCCTGTTTTCCCGTGCTGCCTCGCGCTGTGTGAGCGCAGCGAGGGAGGGGGTAAGGCCGACAAAAAGCACGTCATGCGGGGCAAAGAGCGTCTGCAACTGGGTATGCCAGCCGACGGTGTCGAGAATATGCTCCACAATCAGATCGCACCCCGCGTCGGCAAAGCCTGCGAGCATGCGATGGAAGCCATCAAAGAAAGCAGGTCGCGCGGCAGGCCAGTTGGCATAGGCGTCAGGACGCCAAGCGCCGCTGTCGCGCAGATGGTCGATCGAGAGGTGCAGGAAGGGTGTTGCCGACTTTGCACGTATGGCAGACGCCAACGTGGATTTGCCGCTGCTGGACGGGCCGTGGAGAAAGAGAATGCGCGCCATGCTTGGGGCCCCTTTCCTGTCCTGCTTTGCGGTGCCGGGTCTCGGTCTAGACTGTCAGCTGGGCGCCCTGAATGCCAGTGGGCGTTGCGGTGACGATCTGCCCCTCGATCTGGGGTGTGGCAAAGGTCACTTCGGTAAACTGTTCCGTGCGCCCCATATGGGGGTTTTCCATCAGGATGTGATGGGTCCGCCCGACCTGGGCGGCGAGATGGGCCTGCACCTGCGCATCACCTGCGGCCCGCAGCCGGGCGGCGCGGTCCTTGATCACGGTGCCATTGACCTGATTGGGAATGCGGGCTGCTGGGGTGCCTTCGCGTTTGGAGTAAGGGAAGACGTGCAGCCAGGTGAGATTGCAGTCCTTCACCAATTTGAGCGAGTTCTCAAAATGCGCGTCGGTTTCGGTGGGGAACCCTGCAATGATATCGGCCCCATAGGTCATATCAGGGCGTAGGCGCGAGGCCTCCTCCGTAAAGCGGATGGCGTCGTCGCGCAGGTGGCGGCGGGCCATGCGTTTCAGAATCAGGTCGTCGCCGTGCTGCAGTGACAGATGCAGGTGCGGCATGAGACGAGATTCGGTGGCGATGGCCTGCATCAGGTTCTCATCCACCTCGATCGAATCAATCGATGAGATCCGCAGGCGTGGCAGATCCGGGACCAGTTTCAGAATGCGCATCACCAGATCGCCCAGCTTTGGCGTGGCGGGAAGGTCTGCGCCCCAGGACGTGAGATCAACACCGGTGAGCACCACCTCGTTGAACCCCTTGTCCACCAGGCGCTTGATCTGATCGACCACCACGCCTGCGGGAACAGACCGGGAATTGCCCCGGCCATAGGGGATGATGCAGAAGGTGCAGCGGTGATCGCAGCCGTTCTGGACCTGCACATAGGCGCGGCTGCGGGTGCCGAAGCCATCAATCAGATGGCCGGCGGTTTCGGTGACCGACATGATGTCATCCACCTGCACCTTTTCCGTTGTGCCAATGAAATCCGGGCCCTTGGCGATCTGCTGCCAGGTCTTTGGCTGCATTTTCTCGGTGTTGCCGATGACCTGTGTGACCTCTTCCATCGCGGCAAAGGTTTCCGGTTCGGTCTGAGCGGCGCAGCCGGTGACGATGATTGGCGCATCCGGGTTTTCACGGCGCAACTTGCGAATCTCCTGGCGGGCCTTGCGCACAGCCTCTGCGGTGACGGCGCAGGTGTTCACCACGACCGCATTCTGAAGCCCAGCCTGCTGGCTCAGCTCCTTCATGGCTTCGGTTTCATAGGCGTTCAGCCGACAACCGAGTGTTGTGAACTTTGGGGGATTGGTCACTTGGAGAGGCTTTCGAGGAATTCGCGGGTAAAATGGCCATCGGCCACATGCATGGTGGGTCCGGTCATCCAGACACCATCGTCACGCCAGTCGACCCAGAGGGTGCCCCCGTCCAGATCAATCTGCACCTTGTGCCCGGTCAGTCCGCGACGCACAGCGGCCACGGCGGTGGCACAGGAGGAGGAGCCGGAGGCAAGTGTAATGCCGACACCGCGTTCCCAGACGCGCATCCGCAGATGATCGGGGCCAACCACATGGGCGACCTGCACATTCGTGCGTTCGGGATAAAGCGGATGATGTTCGTAACGGGCGCCAAACTCGGCCAGGGGAATCACCTCTGCATTCTCCACAAAGAAGGTGCAGTGGGGGTTGCCCATGCCTGTGGCTGTCGGGGTCCCTTCGATGGGGAGTTCGAGCGTATCGACATCCTCGGCCAGCGGGATGTCCTGCCAGTCGAGCTGGGGCTGACCCATGTTGACGGATGTGAGCCCGTTTCCGACATCTTCCGCCAGAAGGAGGCCGCGATCCGTGGTCAGGCGCAGTTTCGACGTGCCGCTTTCATCCAGCAGATAGCGGGCGATACAGCGGGTGGCATTGCCGCAGGCGCCGGAGGTCGACCCGTCCGCGTTGTAGAACGTCAGATGAGCGTCTTCATGGCCTTTGGTAATGACCGTCAGCTGATCAAAGCCGATGCCCATCTGTCGATGCGCGATTCCCTCGGCCATGGCCGGGGTAATGTCCCAGGACTGATCGCGCGCGTCCACGACAACGAAATCATTGCCAAGGCCGTGCATCTTCATAAAGGGCAGGCGGGTGTCGGATGCTGTGGTCATTTCGGGCATATAGACCCCCACCGAAGATGAATCCAGTCTTGTGGCAAGAAAGTTGAAAAAAGGGGTTGACCGTTCCTGCGCATACCCCTAGATACGCCGCCTATCGGGACACGGTGACTGACACAGACACAACGTTCCGAAGCAAATTAAGTACTTGATCCTTCTGGATTATGTCCTTAAAGAGCGAGCAAGGAACGACACAATGTTCCGATGAAGAAGTGGGCCGTTAGCTCAGTTGGTAGAGCAACTGACTTTTAATCAGTGGGTCGCAGGTTCGAATCCTGCACGGCTCACCACTTCCTCCAATAAAATCAAACCACTGAACACCAGCATAGCGCAAGACTTACGCCGATGCCCCGAATTTTTCGGAGTATTTTCGGATGAGAATAGGCGTTCTTGGTTTTTTGGGAGTAAGCGCGTTATTCCCGCGCCAAGGCGTTGGCGGCGCCCCCCCGGGGGGTATACCCCTCTCGCCGATGGGACTCCTGCACATATGCCTACCTCCCATCCCCTACGACCATCCGGAGCAGATCTGCGCAAACACTCAAAGGACGATTCGTTGGGGCGACTGGGCTAAGCTTAGCCCACCCCACACCCTTAGGAGACCTTTGTGATGGCCAAGCCCGATTGGGAGAAGCGTGCCCGGTTTGCGGAAGCATACGCTGATTCCGGCAACGCGACGCAGGCAGCGCTCAGCGCGGGTGTCCCGCAATCCTCTGCCCATAGCATGGGCTATAGATGGCTCCGCGACCCGCAAGTGACTGAGATGATCAGAAACGCCATGAATGACCGCCTGAAAGCCTTGGGACCTCAGGCGGTCGGTGTGATTGAGGAACTGCTGTTGAGCGAGAATGTCAGCCCTCAGCTGCGCCTACAGGCCGCTCGGGATGTGCTGGATCGTCTGGGTTGGGTCCCGCCTAAGCGCCCTGACCCAATCAGCGAGCCTGCGGAGCGAGAGCTGACAGAATTGTCGCGCTACGAGCTAGAAACGCTCGCATCGGGAAACCCATACATTCGATTGGAT
This sequence comes from Phaeobacter italicus, assembly GCF_019801785.1. Lineage (NCBI taxonomy): Bacteria > Pseudomonadati > Pseudomonadota > Alphaproteobacteria > Rhodobacterales > Roseobacteraceae > Phaeobacter > Phaeobacter italicus. The sequence continues at coordinate 284,888 of NZ_JAHVIJ010000005.1, forward strand.
GATGAGTCCCTCAGAACTATTGCTTGTCAGTCGTGACGCCAAACACCCTCTCTCAACCAGCTCTTGAGGGTGGTTTTGGTTTTTCTTTGGCAGATACGGACTGCACCCGAACGAACGAAACGGTCCCCTAAAGGGAACCGTTCCGTTCGTACCCGCTGCTTTGCAGTTGAGATGGGTGCGACTGAAGTTACGAAACACGGGGTTCGTGCTTCGAGGTGATAGACAGGCAGGTGCCATCATCGACAATCTGCCCCATGTTTTTGAGAGCGACCAAAGCTTCGTGCACAGCACGCTTCCCCTGTTTGGGGGTGCCTTTCCCCATCTGGGGCGCAGCCCGCTCAATAAATGCATCCCGCTTCACTTGCGCCTCATAGGCAGGGTCCGCACAGTGAGGTTTAGCTGTCTCAGACAGAAACTCTTCCAGTAAACGCAGGACCTTTACCTGATTTTTGCCTTTGACCTTCCTTGCCCCCGCTGCCTCCCCCGACTCCAAGAAAGCCGCATAGCAGGTCGTTTTCTCATCGCCATCCGCATCAACACCAAGGACATAGGGCTCCAGCTGGAAAGGCAGCTCAGCTTCGCCTTCAAGGTTTCGTTGCTTCTTGGATTGGATGAAGCAGAGCCCATCCTTCTTCCCGCAAAAGAGTTCAGTATCCACAGCCCCGCGAAGGGATGAACTGCCACGGGCACCACGTTCAACATCTTTGCCGGTATGGTGTACCAGCATGACACTTGACCCAGTGGCCCTGCGAATGAGGTCCACACGTTTGTAAACAGTATTCATATCTTTCGCAGTATTTTCATCTGCGTTGCCGATGGACCGAGCCAGGGTGTCGATGACAATCAAAGCAGGGCAGACGTCGGCACCCAAGATATCGTTACAAAGCTGCACGATTGCCTGCACATCGATGTCGTCACTAAACAGATCGATAGTCTCCGTGACGAGGTAGAGGTTGGCACTAGGGCCATTCGGTAAAGCAATCAGGCGATTCATGAGTGCGCGTCCGCCCTCAGATGCAATGTAGAGGACAGGCCCGCCCTTCACGCGGTGTCCATTCCACTCCGTACCCTTAGCAATGTGATTGGCGATATGGAGGGCGGCAAACGTCTTCCCAACGTTCGAAGGACCGTAAAGCACCGAGGTTTCATTGCGAAGCAACCAGTTTTTGATAAGGTAGTCGCTGCCCAGGTTCGGCTCGACCTGATCCCCGGAAACGGTGTTGGACTGAAGAACCGATACACGCTGCCTGACACGTCCCTCTGCCTCAGACAACGCAGGGGAAGTCCCGTGAGCGACGGTCAGCGGCGAGGCATCACCACCCCCCTCAGATCGCAACAGACCGCTGACGTCAGGCATTCCGTGGCTGACAGAAGGATTATGGCGCTGGTGGATCGCGCTGAGGTCAGCACCAAACCTCGCCGCTTTGGCCGCGATATAAGGAGTGCCTGCCGACTTGTGAGACGACAGCGTTTTCCAGATACGGTCAACTTCGCCGGACTTATACTTCTCCCCACCAGAGGACCAGCGATCAGCCAATTCAAGCCCCGCGCTGGAACCTTGCGTGGCGGCATATACCGCGCCAAGAACTGGCAGCCATTCCGGGCGAGAAATGTCAGGAGGAATATACCAGAGCAGCTCCCGCAACTCTGCCAAAGACGTTTCGCCCTTCACCGTATCCTCATCGTAGAGTAACGGCGAAGTCGGCTCTTCCACAGGCGGCAGTCCCTTCGAAACGAGGCCAGGCCAATGCGGCATAGGCGCAATCTCATGGCCAACGTCGACCCATTGGTACTGACCAAGAGTCTGAGCCCGTTTCGAGATGGCCATGGCAGGCGGGGCAAGAACATAACCGCGATATTTCAAATCCACCCCAGGGCACAGCTGCCCTGCAGGGGCGGCACCCTCCTCTGCCCGGAAGTAGAGATGCCGCCCGCCGCTCGGCGTCGTAGCCGCGAGGGTCTGCGGCTCTTCGAGGCCGTGCTTTGCCAGAAAGACCTCGTAGGCCTCAGGGTCATCGATATCGACAACAATCAGCCTGGACATCTCGCAGGCAACAGCCGGTTGTGCGTCCAGCAAATCCTGCGCCCAAATGAAAACCTCGGCGAGGTCCCTTGTCGCATCCTTGTATCCATGCGGAGTGAAAGGCTGCTTGTTCTGCCGACAGGGGAACACGAAGAACCCCCTGTCGATCAGTTCCTTGCAAGCTTGATAGAACTCCAGAGCACTACCGCTCAGATGCTCTTCGCGGGGATCGGTCGACCGCTCCATCACTCAGCCCCCCTGCTTCATGCCAGGAGAGTTGGCCAGTTTCTGGGCCGCATACTCCAAGGCTTCCCTGACGTTCAGCACTGCCTTCTTGTTCGGGTGCCTTGCGACCAGAGGCCACGTCCGGATCGTGCGCGCTGTGACCGGGAAGTAGAGCCGGGTGACAAGATCAGCCACCGTGGCCCGGTCGGCGTATTTAGGCAAAATGCCTCCGCATTCGCAGAAGACGGGATTCGTTTTGACGGGTGTCGTCATGCTTTGACCTTTGCTGGTTTCCTCTGGTCACCAGCAAACCAGTCCGGCCAAGTATCGGTCGTCCTCATCGGGGAGCTTTTTTCGGGGAAACACCATAAGTGACTGACAAGTATAAATTCTTTTTCCGTCTTTATTGGAGAAATGCGAAACTCAGCTATCAGGGCGGTGGACCGTTTCGGCGAATCACTAGCTCTACGCACAGAAGTTTGCTTGCCAGGGATAAGCCATCAAACCGCTGCTGGCCGGTTGTCATTCAAGGGGCGTGCATGGCGGGACAGGCACTTGAACGACAAGCCCCCCAAAAAAACTCAAACGCCATCAAACCAATGGGCATCTACAGTCACTTGTTCGACCATCTCGGTTTGCACACCTAACTTGTTGGCTTTCAACAAGTCACACAGGCGTTCACCATCTATCAAGTCGATGGCCTTTGCCCCATCGCGCGTCGCTTCCTCTGAGGCTTGGCTCGTAAAGTGGCCGGTGGTGATAAACAGGCCCTTGTCGGCGCGGCCTTCCAATGCACCGCGAAAATCCCGGATCTCTTTGGAGCCTACGCTGCCCTTGTAGCGCTTGCACTGGAAGTAGACCTGGAAGGAAACCAGGTTAACCCGTAGAACCCCGACGCCATCAATGCCACCATCACCGGATTTGCCGCGCACTTCGACCTTCACGAAACCGGCCTCTCGCAACAGTCTTTGTGCCAAGCGCTCAAAGGCGTCGGGCTGCATGGCTTTCATGACATCCAACAGGCTGGACTTCCAGTCGTCGCGAGTATCCGGATCTTCTTCGCTCGTTGTTTCAACCTCAGACGTTTTGCGCTTTTGCTCGTTACGCTTTGCTTGCAGCCGGTCGCGTTCCTTTTGGCGCTTTGCTTTGGCTCGTTCTTTTTCCTCTTGCGTGACCTGATCATAAATTGCGCGCGTCGAGGCAACATCCAGTATTTTGGCCCCAGTTTCCGTCAAGGCCCAGACACCACGCGCCGAGTTCTCTAGCGCTCCGCCGCGTTTCAGATAGGTGCGCGCCCAGGACAGATAGTAGTTCACCCGTGGGCCACTGTTATTGGCCATCATGTAGCTTTGTTCAGCTTCGGTGACGCCTTCGAGCGAAATCACCTCTTCATCCAGCTCCTGGATGGTGGCAGAGCCGCCAAGCTTGCGCAGCGCCTCGACTGTGGCCAGCATCATTCCCGGTAGATCGGGAAGGCTGTTTTGGTCGATCTCAAATCTGCGCATGGCGTGCTTCCATCATGGCGCTAGGCCGCATATTTTCCGTCCTCTGTTCTGTCCGCTTGCCCCAGGGCCGCCAAACTTTCGAGCAAAGGCTGCACGGCTGTGGTGCGGGCGCGGGCAAAGCGGCGGGCGATTTGTTCGGGGGAGGCCTCGCCCAGCTCCACCAGAGCCTCGCGCACGGCGGCGATTTGATCGGGGAGGCCTTTGGGCCATGGGGCCTTTTCCACCTTGGCAACAACGCCCAGATCCAGATCGGCGGTTTTGCCTTTTTCGATCTTCGCGCCGGTCGGGTTTTGATAGTCGGGCCGCAGCCAGCGGATATGGCCTGCGGCCTCTTCGGCGGCGCGTTCTTTATTGAGGTCCACCAGCCGCATCAGGATCTCTTCGTCGCTGAGGTCGCATGGCCAGCCATAGGCATCGGCCACGGCGGCGTCGATTTGATCATGCAGATCGCGTAAGATGCCGATGAGGCCTTGGTCGTAGATCTCTTTGTCCTTGCCCGCGATGGTGTCGCCTGCGCGGAGTTTTTCCAGCACGTTATACATCTGGGTCAGCGTCAGTTTCGGATGCGCCGCCTGTTGGCTTTTGCGATGCGCGTCCAGCTCTTCGCCCAGGGCGCGGAGGAGGGTGCGCTGGTCATCGGTGAGGTCGGGGAAGGGGAACGGGTCGAAGCAACGTGAATGAGTATAGACTGGGTCATTTCCTACTCCTTGCATTCCTCCTGTTGCGTCTGACCAGGTCGTATGGAAGCGACTAGATAGACAAGCCAAAATGGATGCATCGGATGATGCAACGATCCTCAGCTTTTGGTCAGGTAAAACTGCACTGGAAAGGAAGCTGAAAGTACGATGCTTAGAAGTTTCCACGGTCGCAATGAATCTAGATATGCCAACTTGGGCGCGACGCAGGTCTTGATTGCTGCGTCTGTGAAGCCACCATTTCTCGCGGAGATCTTTGTCTCGGTTTGCGTCCCGGAAGGGTTTCACATTGTCCAAAAGCCACTGAAAGACGCTGGGAGCTTCGGAGCGCAATTCTTGTTCGGTCATTGGAAATGCGTCGATCACGAGCCGGTCCAGTATGCCAGCTGTAAGCTCTCGCCCATTGCAATATGGCCTCAATAGGCCTTTGGGCAACGGTTCATTGCATTCTAGCTGCTTTGCGACGGCCTTAGACACAACCATGCCTTCGCCATGTGGTATGACACCCATAAATCCAAGGCCCAAGTTTGAATTTAGCTTCTGACCATCTGAAAGGTTTGCCCCAACTTTCAAATTGGCCCAAATTCTCCCAATTTGATGGTCAAAACTTACCACACGCCCGTCTATGTCTTCATTGTCTTTGCTTTCACGGATCACCGTCAGCAAGTTCCCTGCACGATTGCCTGCGGCTCCGACGGTCATGGCGATGCGCACCGCCGCCCCATAGAGCGTATCGACCCAAGGGTGATCTGGCACAGCAAACAGCAGCGACAGAGGCTTTTTCGGATCTTTCAAATGCGGCTCCAACACACGCCGATTGAACGTTTGGCGCAGGGAGTTGGTGGTGATCAAGCCAAAACGCCGGGTGCCGACACGGGTCTTGACGTTGAACGCCCGCGCCATCAGCGCGGCCTTCTCCCACCAGAACATCACCAGATCGGCGCTTTGCGGCATTTTGGGATAGGCGGACCACAGCGCCTCCACATAGCCATCGCCCAGGGCGTCGCGCATCCGCTTGTTGCCAATAAAGGGCGGGTTGCCGACGATGAAGGTGGCCTTGGGCCAAGTGGTGGCTTTGGGTTTGGCATAGTCATAGACCTGCACTTGGGCGGCGGGGTCTGGCACCTCTTCCCCGGTGACTTGGTGACGCACAGTGGTCACCCCATCCCAACGGGTCACAGGCGCGCCAGTGTCATCCAGACGCGGCGTGCGCTCGGACCACTCCAGCACCGCATCGCGGTTTTCAATATTCTTGAAGTCGCGCAAAACGGGCTCGGACGGGGCGGCAATGCCATGGGTGCGGTAGTGCCATTGCAGATAGCCAATCCACAGCACCAGCTCTGCCACGTTGGCGGCCCAGGTATTCAGCTCAATCCCCAAAAACTGATGCGGGTCCACGGTGATAAAGCTGGTTTGTGTTTCGCCTAGCTCCTCCATCAGGCTGGTGACCTCGCCCTCCAGCCGTTTCATCATCTCCAAGGCGACATAAAGAAAGTTGCCCGATCCACAGGCGGGGTCCAACACACGCACCTCACACAGGTCGTGGTGAAAGTCCTTGACCAGTTTCAACGCCTGATCGGTCTTGCCATCGGCGTTCAGGCGTTGCACCGCGATCTGCACGTTGCGCCAATCGTCGCGCAGGGGCTCCATGATCGTGGGGGTGACAAGGCGTTCGACATAGGCCCGCGGCGTGTAATGCGCCCCCAGCTTGTGGCGTTGCTTGGCATCTAGCGCGCGTTCCAACAGGGTGCCAAAGATCGCGGGTTCAACCTGTTTCCAATCGGCCTCAGCGGCTTCGATCAAGAGACCAAGTTGGAGATTGTCCAACGGCAGGGCATCGGCATCCTTGAACAACCCGCCGTTAAAGCGTTTCAGGTCTTGGGTAAGCACGGGGGAAAAACCGCCGGTGTTCATCGTTTGCCACAGGCTTTTGAGCGTCGGCTGGGCATGTTCCGGATGGCCGCGCAACTCTTTGAGCTTGGCAGTGAAGCTGCCGTAGGGGATCAGATCGACATCTTCGGCAAACATGGAAAATAGGCAGCGCATTAGGAACCGGGCGACGGTTTCGCTATCATGGCCCTGTCCCTCAAAGCTCTTGCCCAGCTCGGCCAAATGTTCAGCAATATCGCGGGTGACTTCGGCGGATTTAAGCGAGGGGTCCAGGCTTTGCGGATCGCTCCAAATGGCACGCAACAGGTCCAATGTCTCGGGCTGTCGCAGGTCTTCCAGATAAATTCGATACCGGTTGCCATCGGGAAACTGGGTGTAGCCCTGTCCTTGGCCTGAAAAGTCGGAGTAAAGCTCAATCACATGGCCCACGTCGACGATCATCAGGAATGGAGGCCAGCCGTCCTCTTTTGACACGGCACGGGCGTAGTTGTCTGCTTGGGCGCGCGCTTTGAGCATGGTGTCGTCAAACTTGGCCGTGCCGCGTTTGCCATGTCCGGTTTGTTTGGGCGCGTCCTTGCCAAGGAACATCTCGAGGGTGTTTTTGTCTTTGGTCTCGGTTGAGGTGAACTGCTTTGCCTCAAGAATGAAGTGGCCTTTTTTGTAGAGATCAATGCGACCATTCCGTGTGCGACCCGTATGAGTCAGGGTGACGGGGCGTTCAAAACGGTAGTCGAGAAAATCGCCATCTTTGTCCGAGACGTAGGGACGTTCGACGCCCAAAATCTCAGTTAATTCAATTGCAAAACTCTGTGCAGTTGCCATTTCGCTACCGCCAGACATTTGCCAACGCTCAATAAATTTCTCGATATCCATGCAAGCCGCCAAAGGTTCAACTAACGGGGAGGTTGCGCACGAAACCAAATCGAGTTCAATCCCTACTCACCAGGTTTCAGCTTACCCAGAGGTGCCCTTACTGTCCGGTTGCGCCGAGTGAGACTGCTGGTGCGGAAATGAGGTGAAGGCCGAGTAGCCGCAGCGAACGGTTGCCCTGCCCGACATATAGATCGGTTACGTCAGCTTTGGGCTAACCGCCGTCATCCGGCTGCCAGGCTGGCATGCTCGTAGTTCCAGCGAGGATGCTCTTGCCCACAGAGACGCGCTGGGAGCGCCTTCCTGTTCCGGGGGTAGCTACCCATGCACAGCGTCTTCTATGGCAACTGTTGCCAGCCTCTCAAGCAGCCGTTTGGGTCTTCCCCCCTGTCTTCCCCGGCTGGCAGCCGCTCAGCGCAGCTCAGAAGCTCGTAGAGGCACCACACTGGCCTCAGAGGTCCATTCGCCGTGGTCAAGGGCATTTGACAGCAAGGCAGCCCAAGCGTCCATCAATCGCACCTTCTGGGGCCACAGGGCAGCCTGATTGTATGCGGCGATGACACCTGCCTTTGTTGCCGACTGTCGATGATTGAGCAGGGCGTCCGCGACAGAAGGGTCACCGATACCCTGATCTGCAAGAACCGTCATGAAAGTCCGGCGCAGGTCGTGAAATCTGAAGTCCTCAACCCCGGACCCCTTTCGGACTTTCTTCTTGAATGAGGTCCATGAGGTGTACCCTTTGCCCACGGCGGACATCGGGAAGACACGCGGGTCTTCGGTATCCACAGAGACATCCAGAAGGTCGGCGGCAATCTTCGGCAAGGGCATGGCAAACGCATCACCGTTCTTGGTCTTCTTGCCCGGCAGCACGAGTTTGGACTTGGCCAGTTGCACCTCATTGGCACGCAGCTCACAGAGTTCATTGAAACGAAGCGGCAGTACGATCAACGTGCGCAGGAAGCGCAGCTGCAACTCGGAAAGGCCGGTCGTATTCCAGAGCGATCTCACCTCTTCTGCGGTGTAAACGCGGGTTCGCGATGCAGGGGGTGACGGCCTAAGGCGCTTCGGGATCTTCTTGCAGGGGTTGGACGGGACGACCTCTCGCAGGACCAGCTCGTCAAAGAAGCGGCTCATTGCCCCAAGACGGTGTACGGCACAGGCCCGCCCTTTGTTCTTGTCCAGCATCCTGAGGACATCTTGAACTGTCACCTCCACAGGCGACATCCCTTCAGCCTGCATTTCCTTCAGGCCGTTCCGCAACGCGCCGCTTTCGGTTGTGATATGGCGTCGACTACCAGACACCGAAGACGCGATGTAGGCCTCAACAGCGTCCTGCATGGTGGTGGCCCTCGCATCCTCAATGGCGCGGGCGCGCTTTTCTGCCTTCTTGTCAGCAGCTGGATCGCCTCCACTGGAGACTTCGACCTTCAAGCGAGCAGCGGCGTTTCTGGCTTCAGCCGGGCTGTGAGAGGCTGTTGTGCCAATCTTGATCTTCTTGGTGGGGAACTGGCGACCATCCTCGCGAAAGCCGGTGGGTTTGTACTCCAGGTAGTAGGATGCGCTGCGAGGCCCTACTCGGAGCACAAGGCCCGAAACCTCTGTGTCGCGATAGGTGACAGCCTCCGTCCGGTTGGACAGAGCCCTGCTGATCATTGCGGTCGTGAACTTCGAGTGGAGTGTCTTGGGCATGGCAAACTTTTCGGATTATTTTCGGATAGATTCGCGTCGAGTCTTGTCAGAACAGTGACAGCTCGTGACTAAATACGTCAATAATTAATCTATTCTTTCAGTGCTTTATGTCGAAATCTGACGAGACGTGGCGAGTTGTGCCAGGAGTCTATCCACTGACTTTTAATCAGTGGGTCGCAGGTTCGAATCCTGCACGGCTCACCACTTCCTCCTTTTACCACTGAAAACCACCAGATGATCTGCAGACCAGCGCAGCTGTCGCTGCTGGGTGTTTCTCAGTGTTTTCCTGCAAAAATCCTGTGTTTTCGTGGCTCTGTGGTCGCGGGGGCCTCTCTGGGTTGCTAGGGTGCGGCGAGCGCTAACACGAAGCGGCGCGGCCTGCGGGCGGTTGCCGGCTTTGTTCCAGAGGTAAGGAGCCTGTGATGGTATCGCCAATGTTTGAGCTGCCTGCGATTCCCGTGATTCCGGTTGAGGGTCAGGAGGGCGGATTTCCGATTGGCCGAATCTTTTGTGTGGGGCGCAACTATGCTGCCCATGCGGCCGAGATGGGTGTCGAGGTCGATCGCGAAAAGCCGTTCTATTTCACCAAATCCGCAGCCAACGCGGTGTTGAGCGGGGCGGAGGTCTCTTATCCCAAGGGGACAGAGAATTTTCATCACGAGATGGAACTGGTGGTTGCGATTGGTCGCCCCCTTTCAGAGGTTTCGCCAACCGCGGCCCGTGCAGCCATTTTCGGCTATGGCTGCGCGCTGGATATGACGCGCCGCGATCTGCAGCTCAGCGAGCGCAAGAAACAGCGCCCCTGGAGCCTTGGGAAGGATCTGGAGGCGGGCAGCGTCTTTGCGCCGCTGACGCGAGCTGCAGAGTGGGGGCCGGTTGCTGATCAGCGAATCTGGCTGACGGTCAATGATGAACCGCGCCAAGACGCAACGCTGGCAGAGCTGGTCTGGTCGGTCGAAGAAATTCTATGCCACCTGTCTGGGTTCTACGATCTGCGGGCCGGGGATCTGATCATGACCGGAACGCCCGCTGGTGTCGGGCCTGTGGTGGCAGGAGACCGAATTGAGGGCGGCATCACGGGGCTGGGCAATGTCCGGCTGTCATTGTCGCCGTCGTGAGCGGGACGTATTTTTACGTATCCATATTTTTGTTGCGAATGTATTTCTGTAACGTATTTTTGTTTCAGAAAGCGGGCTCAGCCAAGTATGTTTGAAAAATCATGCGGCAGAAATGCATAATCATCTGTTGATGGTTACAAATGCACCTAATAGCTGAGGGTGTCAGGGGGCGCATTTGGATGTGGGCGATGCTTTGGCGGGCGCGTTGGGTTTGTTGCATCAGAGACATCTGAGCGCGATAGTTGAGAAAAGACATAGGGTCAGAGGGAGGAAACACATGACCACTCGGAGAAAGCTACTTGGCGCGGCTGGGGCCGTTGCTCTCATGGCGATGGGCGCGACGTCCGCCATGGCGCAGGAGGTGACGCTGAAGCTGCACCAGTTTCTGCCGGCTCAGGCCAATGTGCCCAAGCTGATTCTGGACGTCTGGGCGGACAAGGTGGAGGCCTCGTCCGATGGCCGCATCAAGATTGACCGCTATCCTTCCATGCAGCTGGGTGGCAAACCACCAGAGTTGATGGACCAGGCCATTGACGGTGTGGCGGATATCGTCTGGACCGTGGTGGGCTATACGCCTGGCCGCTACCCCTCGACCGAAGTTTTCGAACTGCCGTTCATGATGACCAATGCGCGCGCGGCGTCGCATGCCTATTGGGAAATGTTCGAAGAACACATGAAAGATGGCGAGTTCAAGGACGTGAAAATCCTTGGCACCTGGGTGCACGGCCCCGGCATCATTCACACCTCTGAGCCGGTTGAATCACCTGATGACCTGCGCGGCATGAAAATCCGCGGTGGTGGCCGTTCGGTGAATGCGCTGCTGACAGAGCTGGGGGCAACCCCGGTGGGCATGCCGGTTCCGGCTATCCCGGAAGCGCTGTCCAAGGGTGTGATCGACGGCACCACCATCCCGTGGGAAGTCACCGCTGCACTGAAAGTGCCGGAGCTGGTTGAAAACCACACCGAGTTCACTGGTCGCGCGCTTTACACGCTGACCTTTGTTCTGGCGATGAACAAAGACAAATATGAGAGCCTGCCGGACGACCTGAAAAAGGCCGTGGATGAAAACTCGGGTTTGGAATTCTCTGTCTTTGCGGGCGGCACTATGGCCGATGCGGATGGTCCATCGCGTGAGTTTGCGCTGGATGAGGGCAACAATGTCATCACGCTGGATGAAGAGCAGACAGCGATCTGGCGTGAAGCGGCACAGCCGATCTATCAGCAGTGGCTCGACGATATGAAAGCAAAAGGCGTCGATGGTGACGCGCTGCTGGAGCAGGCCACCTATCTGATCGACAAATACACCGCTCAGCACAACTAACTGAGCGCACGACCGGTGGACCTGCTGCTTTTGCGGGTCCACCCCACCTGAAAGGGTAGGCTTTTCATGCACAAGCTGATGATGGGACTGGCCAGAACAATGGCCATGGTGGGCGGCGTTGTGCTGTCGCTGCTGATCCTGCTGACATGTCTGTCGATTGCCGGGCGTCTCTTGAACGGGGGGCTGCATGGCGCCCTGATGCAGAGCATCGCGCCGGATCTGGCCGAATGGCTGATCGCCATCGGTGTCGGACCAATCAACGGGGATTTCGAGATTGTCGAGGCCGGTGTTGCCTTTGCGATCTTTGCGTTTTTGCCGCTGTGTCAGATCACCGCCGGCCATGCATCGGTGGATATTGTCACCAACAGTTTTCCGAGGGGAGCCAAACGGTTCCTGCGGATGGTGACGGAAATCGTTTTTGCCGCTGTTCTGGTGTTGATTGCAGTCCGCCTGGGGGCAGGCACGCTGAGCAAGTTCCAAAACGGCGAGACGTCTTTCCTGCTCGAGTTTCCGGTCTGGTGGGCCTATGCCGCCAGCCTTGTCGCGGCCGGCGTGGCCGCATTGGTGGGCATCTACATGGCCGCCGTACGTACGACTGAATTCATGACTGGCCGCATCCTTGTCTGGGACGGCGTGGAGGGCGAACAGTGACTGCGCTTGAAATCGGGATTGCCTCTTTTCCCGTCCTGATGATGCTGATTTTCCTGCGGGTGCCGATCGGCCTGTCGATGTTTCTGGTTGGTCTGGTCGGGCTGATCATTGTGACCGACGGCACGCAGGTGGCCTTTGGCCGGATGAAGAGTGAGACCTACACGACCTTTTCGTCCTATTCCCTGACCATCGTGCCGATGTTCCTGTTGATGGGGCATTTTGCGACACTTGGGGGGATGTCCACTGCGCTGTTCAAGGCGGCGGAGGGGTTCCTTGGCCACAAGAAGGGCGGTGTTGCCATGGCCGCCATCGGGGCCTGTGCGGGCTTTGGTGCGATCTGCGGCTCGTCCCTCGCGACGGCGGCGACGATGGGGCGCGTGGCCCTGCCTGAGCTGCGCAATTATGGCTATGCTGGTGGTTTTTCGACCGCGACGCTGGCAGCTGGGGGCACCCTGGGCATTCTGATCCCGCCCTCTGTGGTGCTGGTGATCTATGCCATCCTGACCGAACAGAACATTGCCAAGCTGTTCCTGGCCGCCTTCATTCCCGGTATTCTGGCGGCCATCGGCTATGTGATCGCAATTTCCATCTACGTTCGCGTCTTTCCCGGAAGCGCCGGCACCCGCCCGCCAGTTCCCTGGGGCGAGCGGTTTGCGGCGCTGTTCCATGTCTGGCCGGTTCTCTTGGTCTTTGGGCTTGTCGTTGGTGGTATCTACCTTGGTTGGTTCACCCCGACCGAAGGCGCGGCTGTTGGCGCGCTGGGGACCGGGTTGATTGCCTGGCTGAACGGCGGGCTTAATCGCGAGACCCTGACCGACAGCTTCATGGTCACGGCGCGCTCGACCGCGATGATCTTTTTCATCGTGCTGGGGGCCGGGTTCTACAACGGGTTTCTTGCCCTGACCAAGGTGCCGCAGGAACTGGCTGATTTCGTTGTCTCACAGGGGTTGAGCCCCTGGGTCGTATTGATGCTGATCCTTGCCTTTTATCTGGTGTTCGGCTGCCTGATGGACAGCCTGTCGATGATCCTGCTGACAATCCCGATTTTCTATCCTGTCATTTCGGCGATGGATTTTGGTCTGGTGAACCTGCCCGCGATGCAGGCTGAGGCCGCGATGGAGGTGTTGAAAGCAGGGGTGCCGCAGGGGATGGGGGCTGAAATGCTCGCCTCGATCCAGGAGGCGATTGCCACCGGCACCGAACTGACCCGCGAGCAGATGAAAGAGCTGGGCATTCGCGTGACCAAGGGCATGGCGAACCGGCTTGAGACCGAATATGTCGCCATCTGGTTCGGCATTCTGGTTCTGATCGTGGTCGAGGTCGGCCTGATTACCCCGCCGGTTGGCATGAACCTGTTTGTTATCAATGCGATGGATCGCACCACTCGCATGGTCGATACCTATAAGGCGGTGATGTTCTTTGTCGCCTCTGACCTGATCCGGGTTGTGATTTTGGTGGCCTTTCCGATCATCACGCTATTGCCGCTGATGTTGATGCGCTGAGGCCTATTGCAGATCCATGCGGCCATCTGTCTGACCACTGGTTCGACGGGTGGCCGTTCCCTTTTCCAACCCGCTTGCCAGACGTGAGATCCCGAATGACCAATAGTCAGACAACCGATTTTGTTCATGAAATCCGCGTGGGCTGGGGCGATTGTGACCCGGCGCGCATTGCCTATACCGGTCACCTGCCGGGTTTTGCGCTGCAGGCGATTGATGCCTGGTGGGAACATCAGCTGGATGGGGACGGCTGGTATCAGATGGAGCTGGACCGCGGCACCGGCACGCCCTTTGTACATATGAGCATCGATTTCCGGTCCCCGGTCACACCGCGCCACCGTCTGGCCTGTTCTGTCTGGCCCGTGGCCTTGGGGCAGAAATCCGTGACCTTCCGGGTAGAGGCACGGCAGGACGGCACGCTGTGTTTTGAAGGCAAATTTGTCTGCGTCTTTATCGAGCCAAGCGACTTTAGCGCCAAGCCAGCGCCCGCAGATTATCGCGCGGTCATTGAGCCCTTGCTGCGGCCTGACCTCGCATAAGGTGCAGTTTTTCGCGGATTAGAGCCGCAATCACAGCGGATCGCGCTGCCAGTCATTTGCAAATGTCACCCGTTCCATGTCGGCAAAACGGCGGACCCGCTCCAGTTCGGCCTCCAGCCGATTTTGTCGTGCCGGGGACCATTTGACGCCCCGTTCCGGCCAAAGGGCGGTGACATGCAGGCTGCCTGCCAGATCACCCGCCTGACGGTGGGCTTTCATGTCAATCCGCCCGACCAGACGGTCGCCTTCCATCAGCGGAAAAACGTAATAGCCATAGCGTCGTTTCTCGGCAGGAGTGAAAACCTCGATCCGGTAGTGGAAGCCAAACAACCCCTCTGCCCGCTTGCGATCGCGCAGGGCCGGATCAAATGGGCTGAGGACGCGCAGCCGGCCGGGTGGTGGCGGCAGGGCGGCGGCCTGCTCAACAGTGCCGGGGCGGGCAAAGACGCGGCGACTGCGGCCATCCGCGAGTGTGATATCAACCGGTTCGATCTGCCCATCCGCCAGCGCCTGTTTGCACCACGTGGCACATTCTGCGGGGGAGGCTGTCGCCCAGAAGGCAGCCAGCTCTCCCGAGGTGGCAAAGCCCAGCCGGTCCAGCGCCGCGTTGCACAGCCAGTCCAGCGTATCCTGCGGCGCGGGGGAGCCTTGAGCGGGGAGGTGACGGAAGTCGATGACCCGTTCGCTGAGATCATAGCGTTTCTGAAAGCCACTGCGCCCGACCACCGCCAGCGCGCCTGAACGCCACAGGTATTCCAGCGCGGTTTTTGATGGGTGCCAGTCCCACCAGCCACCGCTGCCTTTCCTTTCATCCTTGCCCACATCCGAAGAGCTGACCGGGCCGTGCTCTCGGATATGGTCGAGAACATGCTGGAACTTTGCCTCGTACCCGTCGCGTCGCCAGTTGCGGTATCTTTTGCGCAGAACCTCAGCATCGCGCTGAAACCGCAGGTGCCAATGGGGGTAGAATTCCATCGGCAGAACGGCGGCATCGTGGGTCCAATGCTCAAACAGATGCTGGTCCTGCTCATAGAGCCGCTTCAGCGCTGCTGGCCGATAGCTGGGCCTGCGCGAAAACAGGATCATGTCATGGGCACGGGCGACGGTATTGATGCTGTCGAGCTGAACAAACCCAAGCCGGGTGATCAGATCCAGAAGCGCATCACCCTTGGCTGGCCCGCTGGGTTGCTCCAGCAGGGCATGCCGATCCATGAACAGGCGCCGCGCGGCCCGGTTGTCCAGCCGCGCGACCGCCATCAGCGTCGCTTGAGCGTGTCACCAAAGGTGATCGTGGGCGTCAGGGTCACGTGTTTTTCGATCTCGGCATCCGGATTGTCGAGCTGTGCGGCAATGATCTCTGCCGCCTTGCGCCCGATTTCCAGACGACAGGCATCCATCGTGGCCAGCTGCCGTGGCAGCCCCTGCAACAGTTCGACCCCGTTAAAGCCGGCAAGGCCGATTTGACCGGGAATGTCGATCTTTTGATCCATCAGGTAGAGCATGCCACCTGCGCCGATCATGTCGTTGGAATAATACAGGAAATCCAGTTCAGGAGAACGTTCCAGCATCTCCTGCGTCATCTCGCGGCCCTTGGCCAGCGCAGACCCGCCGGAATAGAAAGCGCGATCCATGATCTCTACGCCTTCCTTGGCGAGCGCCTCGGTGAAGCCTTCAAACCGTTTTCGGGCGCGGTGGTCCAGCGGCATTTTGGTACCCATGAACCCGATGTTGCGGTAGCCCGCTTTCAGGATTGCCTTGGCCATTTCCCGGCCTGCGCGGCGGTGTGAAATGCCGACCATCGCATCCACCGGCTTGCCATCGGTGTCCATGATCTCAACGACCGGAATGCCAGAGGCATTGAGCATGGCGCGCGCCGCCTCAGTATGTTCGAGACCCGCGATGATGACGCCAGAGGGCCGCCAGGACAGCATCTCGTAGAGGACTTTCTCCTCCTTCTCCGGCTGATAGTCCGTAACACCGACAACGGGCTGCAGATCCGTGTTTTCCAGAACCGAATTGATACCGGTCAGAACCTCGGGAAACACCATGTTTGAGAGCGATGGAATGATGACCGCCACCAGGTTCACCCGGTTCGACGCCAGCGCACCAGCGATCTTGTTGGGGACATAGCCCAGTTCCTTGGCTGCGGTCAGAACCTTTTGGCGGGTCTTTTCCGAGACATCGCCACGATTGCGCAAAACGCGGCTGACAGTCATTTCGGAAACACCGGTGGCTTCTGATACATCACGAAGGGTGAGCGGGCGCTTGTTGTCCGTGGTCACGTCGATGGCCTCACATTGTTGTTGTGTTCAGGTTAGCGCAGAGAGAGCAACCTGCACAATGGGGCGCGGACGCTGCGAAAACCAATTCGTCAGGATTGTTTTGCCACGGGTCATTTGTTATCGCGTAAACCACTGGCCCAAGTCAGGCCCCGTGGCTCAACTGGATAGAGCAGCCCCCTCCTAAGGGGCAGGTTGCAGGTTCGAATCCTGCCGGGGTCGCCAAAGGGTTGGCGTTTTTCCTACAGTCCTTGGTATCGCGTCCCACGGGGGCGCTGGCGGTTCTGCGTCGGGTTTACAGATTTTCGGGTTGCCGGACTGAAAAAGGCCCGACTGACCGTGTTGGGTCAGACGGGCCTTTGGATGTTGCAGTCAGCGCCAGATCAGCTGTTGGAGGCGATCAGCTGTTGGGCCACGATGTCGTGGTCGAGCCACAGAACCGGTGCGCTGGGGTCGCTGGCTTCGCCGAACATCAGCTGGCCGGTGGCGTTGACCACATGGGTGCTGAGCAGATCGCTGACGAGCGCCTTGCGGTCCTTGTGCAGGGCAACGATATCCTGGGATGTGCCAACGGTCTTGTCGACCTGTTCGGCGCTGTTGGGCATGGGCCAGGCTTCGAAATCTGAAAAGGTCACCATGACGGGGTCTTGCTGGTAGGCGCGGACAGTCTGCAGGACAGAGTCCAGCGAGACGTCATCTTTCAGCAGGGCCTGGCAGGCCGCCCATTGCGCATCAACCCAGTCACCGCCGCCTTCTTTCTTGAGTGCGGAAAGCAGTGGAACCAGCGACAGTTCGATGCCGGCAAACACGTCGGAAGAGTTGGTGCGGATTTCCGGGCAGTTGAAGACAGTGGCCTTTACGCCGTTGTTCCAGGCTTCGGTTGCGATGCCCTCGAGACGTTTTTTGGCGTAGCCTTGGGTGTAGTTGGTGTAGGTCTGCCAGCGGTATTCATCGCCGATCAGGATGCGGGTGCCGTGGTAGCCATAGGCCGTGTAACGGACCTGCCCGCCTTCGCCTTCGATGCGGGCACGCAGGTCGCTGCTTGCTTCGAGGAGGTGGCCAAAGGTGTTGGCGGAGACCTCGTCAAAGTTTTGCAGGATCAATTTGCCCAGATCGCTGTCGATCAGGGATTGGGACGACATGTAGCGCTTGCCCCGGCCCTTGTAGACGCGGTTGGCGATGGCCATGAACACCTTTGCGCGGGGAATGCCGCCGGCCATGGTGTGGGCAAAGAACACGTTCTTGCCTGCCGGGATCATGGCGTCGAGCTGCGTCATGACTTCGGCGACGGAGGTTTTGAAGCGATTGACGCCAATTTCGCGGCAGCGTTCGATCAGATCCCAGTCGAGCTTGTGCTCCTGCCAGGTGTCGATGGTCATTTCATTGACCAGATCGGTCGGATTTTTCTCGCCTTCCGGGGCGTCCATGTCAAAGCCGGCCATCAACGGAACGTTGATGATCTTGCCGCCCAGATTTGCCTCGGCTTCGGCCAGTTCTTCATCGGTGAGCGGGCGCAGGGCGTTGGTGTCGTCGCGACGACCAACGGTGACCCCGATGATGGTCATGCCGGCCTCTTTCGCGGCATTGATCAGACCGGTGGCATAGCCGCGGCCGAACAGTTCTCCGAACAGAACAAAGATGTCGCCTTCTTTGAAGACGCTGTTCTCGCGGATGGAGGTCAAGGGATTGGATTCTTTCATCACGGTCTTCTAACCTGTCATGCGTATCGGGAGCGCGCAGGCGCCGAATGGCGGATGCGCAGGAGTATCAACTCCCCTCACTACCCTGATATTGAACGATCAGGAACCGCTGGATCAACAAGAAGCGATTTTCTGGTGCGATAGTGATGCCGCTATGTTTCGCATGGGGGTGCGTGATTGGGTAAAAACCACGGTTAGATCAGTTGCCCAACCCTCCTAGATCGCAGATCAGGTCACGAATTGCGCTGACTCCGTCGCGGGCCCTGAGGTTGGCGAAGACAAAGGGGCGCGCGCCCCGCATTCTTGTGGCATCACGCTCCATCACTGAGAGATCAGCACCAACATGCGGCGCAAGATCCGTTTTGTTGATGATGAGCAGATCTGAACGGGTGATCGCCGGGCCGCCCTTGCGGGGGATTTCCTCGCCCGCGGCGACATCGATCACGTAGATGGTCAGATCGGCGAGTTCAGGGCTGAAGGTGGCGGAAAGATTGTCACCGCCGCTTTCAATCAGGATGAGCTCAAGATCCGGGTGGCGTTCGCGCAGCTCAGCGACCGCGCCGAGGTTGATTGAGGCATCTTCGCGGATGGCGGTGTGGGGGCAGCCGCCGGTCTCGACACCCAGGATACGGTCCTGCGGCAGAATTTGCAGGCGCATGAGGGCCTCGGCATCTTCTTGCGTGTAGATGTCATTGGTTATCACCGCGATGGAGTGGCTGTCGCGGAACACTTCGCTGAGCGCCGCAGTGAGGGTGGTCTTGCCCGCACCGACCGGTCCGCCAATTCCAATGCGCAGGGGGCCGTTGAGAGTGCTCATGTGCGAAAGATCCTTGAATGCTGGATTTCGTGTTTCATTGCGGCGATATCGGCAAGGAAGCTGGTTGAGGACAGCCGTGCGAGGTCGCCATCGTCGGTTTGTTCGGCGATGTCCCGGCATAGCGGCGCAAGGGCGTGAAGGCATGCCTGCGCCTCGCTTTGCCCGATGGGAGCAAGCCGCTGAGCCGCCGCAACGAGATTCGCTGCAAAGGCATGAAGGTAGAGCGTGGTTGTCGCGCGCAGGGGCAGACCACAGCACTTTGCGGCAAAGCCGACAGCAACGGGATAGGTGAGTTTGGAGGGAATGCCGTGCGGGTGTGTTTGCGGCCAGACTGTTCGGGTGATCTGGCAAAAGGCTGCGCCTTGCAGATCGGTTTCGCGCAGGCGTTCCAGTGACGGTGCAAAGGCGCGGCACCGGGCATCGGTCTGCGCCACTGCGTCAATATCCGGGGCATGGTAGGCTGCGGCCAGAAACAGGGCATCCGACCAACCGCCACCATCGCGCAGCACTGTTGCGATCCAATCCTGCACCTCTGTTGCGGTGCTCACCGCGTCAGATGTCATCGCCCATTCCAACCCGTGCGAATAGCTGAACGCCCCCACTGGGTAGCCAGGAGAGAACCACTGCGCCAGGATCAGCAATTGGCTGTCAGTGGGCATGAGAATGTCCGTGCCCGTCATCATGAGAGTGCGAGTATGAATGGCTGTGGGTCCGGCCATGGCCGTAGGCCCCGCCTTCGGGGGTGAAGGGTTCCACCACATCGCGCAGCGTCGCGCCAAGCTTTTGCAGCATATCCCGGATGACATGATCGCGCTGGATCAGCAGGCGATTGGTTTCGATCTGGCAGGGCATATGGCGGTTGCCGATGTGCCAGGCGAGCCGCAGGATGTTGTCTCCCGTGACTTCCAGAAGGGCTTCCTTTGCGGGGCTGACGCTGATCTTGCGCCCGTCTTCAAGGACGAAGGCGTCGCCTGCATCCAGCGATTGGGTGGACGGAAAATCGGCCAGAAACCGCAGGCCACTATCACTGGTCAACACTTTGCGGCGCAGGAAACGGTCTTCGTAGGTGAGGGTGATCTGATCCTCTGCATCATGGCTATGGATTTTGTGTTGGCTCAGCGGGAGAGACATCTGCAGGCTCCGTCAGAAAAGGAAATAGCGCTGGGCCATCGGCAGGTTATCGGCCGGGGCACAGGTCAAAAGCTCGCCATCGGCGCGCACCTCGTAGGTTTCGGGGTGGACCTCGATTTCGGGCAGGGCTGTGTTCAGCTTGAGATCCGATTTGCCAATGTCGCGCGTGTGTCTGACCGCGCAGGTCTGTTTGGCGAGCCCAAGGTGCTGGGCTATGCCTGCCGCCTGTGCGGCCTCTGACACAAAGGTGACGGCGGAGTGTTCCACCGAGCGGCCGAAGGCTGCAAACATCTGCCGGGAATAGACAGGCTGTGGTGTGGGGATCGAGGCGTTGGGATCACCCATCTGTGCCATCGCAATCGAGCCGCCGAGCAGAACCATTTCAGGTTTCACCCCAAAGAAGGCCGGATTCCATAGCACCAGATCGGCGCGTTTGCCGACCTCGATACTGCCGATTTCATGGGCGATACCGTGAGCAATGGCCGGGTTGATCGTGTATTTTGCAATATATCGGCGGACGCGGAAGTTGTCGTTTTCTCCGGTCTCTTCCGGCAATCGTCCGCGCTGCTTTTTCATCTTGTCGGCTGTTTGCCAGGTGCGGATCAGCACCTCTCCCACCCGCCCCATTGCCTGACTGTCCGATGCGATGATCGAAAAGGCGCCCATGTCATGCAGAATGTCCTCTGCTGCGATGGTTTCGCGCCGGATGCGGCTTTCGGCAAAGGCAACGTCTTCGGGAATGGATTTGTCGAGGTGATGGCAGACCATCAGCATATCGAGATGTTCCTCGATGGTGTTGACGGTGAAGGGGCGCGTTGGGTTGGTCGAAGAGGGCAGAACATGCGCTTCTCCGCAGATCTTGATGATGTCCGGGGCGTGCCCGCCTCCCGCGCCTTCGGTGTGAAAGGCATGGATGGTACGCCCCTTCATCGCTGCGACCGTGTGTTCAACAAAACCCGATTCATTGAGCGTGTCGGTGTGGATCATCACCTGCACGTCCATCGCGTCTGCCACTGAAAGACAGCAATCGATGGCAGCTGGGGTGGTGCCCCAATCCTCGTGCAGCTTCATCGCACAGGCGCCAGCGGTGATCTGCTCTTCCAATGCGCGGGGCTGAGAGGCGTTGCCCTTGCCCGCAAAAGCCATGTTCATGGGGAAGGCATCCGCCGCCTGCAACATGCGTCCGATGTGCCAGGGCCCCGGTGTACAGGTGGTGGCCAGCGTTCCATGAGCGGGCCCCGTGCCGCCCCCCAGCATGGTGGTCAGACCGGAATGCAGCGCTTCTTCGATCTGCTGTGGGCAGATGAAATGGATGTGGCTGTCAAAACCGCCAGCTGTGAGGATGCGTCCCTCTCCTGCGATGATCTCGGTTCCCGGCCCGATGATGATTGTGACGCCGGGTTGTGTGTCCGGGTTGCCGGCCTTGCCGATGGCGGCGATGCGTCCGTCTCTCAGTCCCACATCAGCCTTGTAGATCCCGCTATGATCGACAATCAGCGCGTTGGTGATAACCGTGTCGACAGCACCGTCAGCGCGGCTGGCCTGTGATTGCCCCATGCCATCGCGGATCACCTTGCCGCCGCCGAATTTCACCTCTTCGCCATAGCCGAGCGCAGTGCCGCCTCCGCTGGCTTCAGCGATCAGATCGCGCTCCACCTCGATAATCAGATCGGTGTCTGCCAGGCGCAGGCGGTCGCCGACTGTCGGGCCAAACATTGCCGCATAATCGGCACGGGTGATCTGGGCGGGCATCACAGATCCCCCATGATGGCAGCATTAAAGCCAAAGATGCGGCGCGCGCCTGAAATCGGGATCAGCTGGACCTCGCGGCGCTGGCCCGGTTCGAACCGCACGGCGGTGCCCGCCGCGATATTAAGCCGCTGGCCCCGCGCGGCGGTCCTGTCAAAGTCGAGCGCCGGGTTTGTCTCTGCAAAATGATAGTGTGATCCGACCTGGATCGGGCGGTCACCGGTGTTGGCCACCATCAAAAGCGTCACGGGGCGATCAGGGTTGAGGTCCAGACTGCCAGCGGCGGGGATCAGCTCGCCGGGGATCATTTGCGCCGCCACAGAAGACTTGCGCAGCCGACGACGACGGTCGCAACAAGTGCCGCGATAAGCCAGGTGTCTGCACCGTGGGGATGCATATGTGCGCCGCCGTGGGCAAAGGCGGGTCCGCTGCCTAGCAGCAGGGGCAAGAGAAAGGCTGGGCGCAGTGTCATAGGGCGGAGTCTCCTGAATGGGATCAACGAATGGGGTTGTGGACGGTGACGAGTTTGGTGCCATCGCGAAATGTCGCCTCGACCTGGATGTCGTGGATCATCTCTGCGACGCCTTCCATACAGTCGTCGCGGGTGATGACCTTGGCGCCCGCTTCCATCATGTCGGCAACGGAGCGCCCATCACGGGCCCCTTCGACGACGGCGTCAGTGATGAGGGCAATGGCTTCTGGATGGTTCAGTTTGACACCGCGGCTCAGGCGGCGCCTCGCGACCTCTGCGGCCATCGCGATGAGGAGTTTGTCTTTTTCGCGTGGGGTCAGGTTCATGTCATGTCATCCATGGCTTGGGGAGGGGCGCGGCAAGCAGATCTGTCAGGATCGGCATCAGGACTTTGCGCAGGGCATAGCTGTCTGGTGCGAGCGCCCGCAGGATCAGGAGGTCGGACCCAATGAGGCTGGCGCCGGCGGTGGAGCCGAGCATTCTGCGCAAAGGTGCGAGCCGACCTTCAGCGTCGGGGGCAACAAATATGACTGTGGCCAATGCCCCGGCCCCGGCTGCCACTGTTGGCTTGGCCAGATGGGCTGCGATATCGCCGCAGAATGTCATCGCGTCCTGAAACAGTGGCTGATCGCAACGTCGGATGTCGATGCGGTCCTGCATGACCCCATCGGTGAGCCGCTCGCCCATGGCGGCGCGCCCAAATACGAGGGCCTCGCACATCAGGAGACGGGATGATGCCTCTAGATCGATCTGCAGATGCCGATCGAGACGACACCCCTGAAACAGGATCGTTTCCTGTGGCAACCAGTTCGCACGAGCCCCATCGCCAACGATGAGATGGGTGCGGATCCGGCCGGTTTCGCCCGGTTGGGCCCGGTAGGCACGCTCTGCCGCTTGTGTGGTCAGGGTGAGTTCGGTGCCTGCCGCTGCCGTTGCAGTCAGGTCAAAACGGTCGCCGCCGGTGACACCCCCGGCCGTGTTGATCATGACGGCCTCAAGCGCGGGCTGGTGGGGACGGGGGAACAGCAGTTTCAGTGAGCCGGAATGGCGCAGGCTGTTGAGGACAGAGGTGTTGCCTCGGGCCTTTACCGATAGATTTGCCAATCCACGTGCGCGCGGCTGTGTACACCCGATGCGGGGGGCATCAGGCGTATTGGCAGGTCGATCTGTCATCGCGCTGGGCGTCGCGCGAGGAGATGAAGAAACAGGCGTCATGCCGACAATTTCATCATGCCACCCCAGAAGCGCGATTGCGAACCGTAGCGGACGCCGCGTGAAGGGGCTGGCCTGCCCAAAATTACGGCAAGATTCGCGGTCTGTGCTGCCAAACTGAGCAGCGGTGCGTTCTGATTCCGTGCTTAAAGCCGCATCGAAATGCTAGCGATAACAAACTCTCTGACCCGCACCTTCTGTCCAGTTGGCGGGTGCGGATTGTCGTTTTTGCGGCCTTTTCTCTGCCTGCGCTGTCGTTCTTGGCGGTTGAAATGTCCGATTTGAAACCGACACCTTTGTCCATTCCCCGGACAAAGCTCGGAATGCGAACAAAATGGCCCTTTCCAGATTGGCTGTCGCCGTCCTCATTTTGCCGGTTTCGAACCGGGCGGGCGGAGCTGTGGTCAGACAGGTTGGGCCAAAAGCGGACGCATTGGTCGACCTCTGCAGATGGTGTCGATCCTAAAACCTGCCCCCGAAGCGCCTGGGGGAGCGGGTCAAAAAACAGTGGCGCATCACAGCTAACAGGGAACACTCATGTCGATAAAACCACCATTCACGGACCTTGAGATCGAAAAGGCTCCGTCAGGATTTTATGAGGGCTACAGTCTGCCCATCGCATTGATCAGTAAAACAGTGATGACCGCATTGGTCCTCTGGGCGCTGATCTGGCCGGGCAACGCAAATGCTGTCCTGTCCGCCGTCAACAGCACGCTGCTGAACGGGTTCAACTCTTTCTACATCATCTCGGTCGGCCTGTTTGCCGTCTTCCTTTTCATCCTCGCGATTCTCCCGTCGACAGGTAGCAAGAAGCTGGGCCCGGCTGATGCGACGCCGGAGTTCAACAACTTCTCTTGGTTCTCGATGATGTTCGGCGCCGGTCTGGGTGTTGGTCTCATGGTTTTTGCCACCGCCGAGCCGCTTGGCCTGTGGGGCTCTAACCCCGTGGTTCTGTCCGGTGCGGTTGAGGCCAATTCCGAGGCCGCAGTGCAATCAGCGTATCGCTACACGTTTCTTCACTACGGGTTCCATGCATGGGCCATCTACGTGATGACCGGTCTGTCGCTGGCCTATTACGCCTATACACGTGATATGCCGCTGACCATTCGCTCGGCGCTGACCCCGCTGCTGGGCAAGGCCGCGAACGGGTTCATTGGCCACCTGGTCGATGTGCTTGGCGTTGTGGCAACCATCCTTGGTGTGTCGGTAACCATCGGCTTTGGCGTCAGCCAGTTCGTCAACGGTGTCTATGCGGTGTCCGGAATGGAATGGCTGATGAATGGTGACGCAGAGGCGCCGCAGCCGGGTGTTGTCGGGCTGATTGCCGCGCTGATCGTTATCATGGGGCTGTCGATCCTGTCGGCGGTGTCGGGTGTTGGTCGCGGCATCAAATATCTGTCGAACCTGAACCTGGTTCTGTCGCTGATCCTGTTGCTGACATTTGTCTTCTTCGGGTCTTTCTTCTTTGCCATGAGCAAATTTGGCAGCGGTCTGGTCGACTACATCCTGCATTTCCTGCAGCTGTCTTTCGGTGCCTATGGCCCGCAGACCGCAGATGCGTTTGCGGCAGCGATCCCATCTGCTGCGCAGTCCCTGCCGGCTGAGGATCTGAGCGCGGTCTACAGCTCGGCCACCTCGCCGTGGGGTTCGTTCAGCGGCTTTGCTGAAGGTCTGCCTGCCCCTGCCGCAGCATTGGATGCAGAGGCGATCTATGCCGCAGGTGAACAGGGCCGTCAGTTTGGTTGGCAGGCTGGCTGGACCACATTCTACTGGGCTTGGTGGATCGCGTTCTCGCCGTTTGTTGGTTTGTTCCTGGCACGCATTTCCCGTGGTCGCACCGTGCGCGAGTTCATCTTTGGCTGCGTGATCGCTCCGGCAATCGTCTGCTTCCTGTGGATGACCATTCTTGGCGGTACCGCAATTGATCTTGAGCTGAATGGCGATGCCGCTGGCGCACTGATTGGTGCCAGCAACACGGCAAAGCTGTTTGCAACGCTTGAGCAGATGATCTCTGGCGGGTTCCTGGCCGGCATCACCATCATGTGCGTGGTGCTGATCCTGACCTTCCTCGTGACCTCTGCCGACTCGGGCATTCTGGTGATGAACACCATCATGTCGGGTGGTGAGCAGGAAACCGGGATCAAGCACCGCATCATCTGGGGTCTGATCCTGACCGCTGTAATCGGCGCGCTGATCATTGCTGGCAACAGTGGCGCGGCTGCGAACCCATTCGGTGCGTTGCAGAATGCGATGATTATCGGTGCTCTGCCCTTTACCATCGTGATGGTGCTGATGCTGATTTCGCTGATCAAGGCGCTCTATCGCGACAATCTGCGCGAAAAGGCTGATTGATCCCCGCCATTTCGCCAGTTGAGAAGGGCCGCGCATTGCGCGGCCCTTCGTTGTTTCCGGGGTCTGGAACCAATCTATGAGCTTTGCTCATATAGGGGTGCTGCAATCTCATTGGAAAATGACATCGGATTGGGCAATAAAAAACCCAGTAAGATAAAGGGGTACGGCCATGGATCGCGCCGAAATCGTGCATCAGAACTTTCTTGACCATGCGGTGAAGGGCAACTTGCCCGAAGGTGCGGCCCCATCAGGCAGGCTTTCACCTGAACTGGCCGTCTCCATCTATCGTGCTCAGGTCCTCAGCCGGGCGCTTGATCGTACCAGCCGCGCTATGCAGAAGGCGGGTCAGGGGTTTTATACCATCGGATCGTCCGGGCATGAGGGCATGGCAGCGGTGGCTAGGGCGCTGCGGCCAACTGATATGGCGTTTCTGCACTACCGCGATGCAGCGTTCCAGATTGCGCGCGCCGATCAGGTGCCGGGACAGAATATCGCTTGGGACATGCTTTTGTCCTTTGCCTGCTCGCGAGAGGACCCGACGTCGGGCGGGCGCCACAAGGTGCTGGGCTCCAAGGCACTGATGATCCCGCCCCAGACCTCGACCATTGCCAGCCACCTCCCCAAGGCGGTTGGTGCGGCCTATTCGATTGGCGCTGCGCGGCGGCATGATCCAGAGCACCGCGTCCTGCCGCAGGATGGTCTTGTGATGTGCTCCTTTGGGGATGCTTCGGCCAATCATTCGACCGCTCAGGGGGCGATCAACACGGCCTGCTGGGCGTCGGTGCAGTCGACCCCGCTGCCGCTGCTCTTTGTTTGCGAAGACAATGGGATCGGCATCTCGACCAAAACACCCAAGGGGTGGATCGAGGCTTCCATGTCGCATCGTCCGGGGATGCGCTATTTTCAGGCAGATGGTCTGAACATTCATGACACCTACGAGGTGGCCTGCGAGGCTGCAAGATACGTGCGAGAGCAACGCAAACCGGCGTTCCTGCATGTTCGCACCGTGCGTCTTTATGGCCATGCGGGGGCCGACGTTCCCACCACATATCTGTCAAAGGCAGAAGTGGAGGCGGATGAAGCCAATGATCCCCTGCTGCACAGTGTGCGATTGCTGTCACAGGCCGGCACCCTGTCGCGGCAGGAGGCCGCCCAGATTTATACCGACACCTGCGCGCGGGTAGAGCGGATTCGGTCGGAGGCGGTCAACAGACCGCATCTTGAAACCGCAACCGATGTCAGCGCCAGCCTCATTCCACCGGCGCGCACCTGCAGGTCCGGCAATGGCCCGAGCCCAGAGGCCCGAGCCGAGGTTTTCGGCAGCGATCTGCGTGCCCAGTCAGAGCCGCAACCGATGAGCCGTCTGATCAACTGGGCGCTGACCGATCTGATGCTGGAGCATGGCGAGCTGGTCGCCATGGGCGAAGACGTCGGCCGCAAGGGCGGTGTTTATGGCGTGACGCAGAAACTGCAGCAGCGGTTTGGTCCGGATCGGGTGATTGATACGCTGCTGGATGAGCAGTCCATTCTGGGGCTGGCAATCGGGATGGGGCATAACGGGTTTGTTCCAATCCCGGAAATCCAGTTCCTTGCCTATCTGCACAATGCCGAAGATCAGATCCGGGGAGAGGCGGCGACACTTCCGTTTTTCTCTAACGGGCAATTTGCCAACCCTATGGTGCTGCGGATTGCAGGTCTGGGGTATCAAAAGGGGTTTGGCGGGCACTTTCACAACGACAACTCGCTCGCGGTGCTGCGCGACATTCCGGGCATCGTCATTGCCTGCCCATCAGATGGGGCCGAGGCCGCAATGATGCTGCGGGAGGCGGTGCGTTTGGCTCGCGAAGAGCAACGTGTCGTTGTCTTTATCGAGCCGATCGCGCTCTACCCCATGCGTGACCTGCATGAGGCCAAGGATGGCGCTTGGATGCGCAGCTATCCCTCGCCGGATCAGCGGATCGCTCTGGGTGATGTTGGCGTACACGGAGAGGGGACAGACCTTGCCATCGTCACCTATGGCAATGGGCGTTACCTGTCGACGCAGGCTCAGGCAGAGCTGCACAATCAGGGCATCAATGCGCGCGTCATCGACCTGCGTTGGCTGGCGCCGCTTTCCAAAGATGCGCTGTTGGCAGCTACCAAAGAGTGCAGCCGCATTCTTATCGTCGACGAATGCCGGACAACGGGAAGCCAGTCTGAGGGGCTTATGGCCATGTTCCATGAGGCAGGCACCAGCCAAATGGCCCGCGTCGTGGCCGAAGACTGTTTTATTCCCACCGGCCCGGCCTATGCCGCGACCTTGCCGTCAAAAGACAGCATCGTTGCAGCAGCCCTGCGTCTGATTGGAGAAGATCAATGACCCGTACCGCCGTTCTCATCTGCCCCGGTCGCGGCACCTACAACAAGGCCGAGCTTGGCTACCTGTCACGGTTTCACGGTGACAAGGCGGAGTTGTTGGCAGGGTTTGACGCGCAGCGCGTGGACAGGGGGCAGGAAACGGTGACTGCGTTGGATGGGGCTGATCGGTTTTCGATGGCCAGGTTCTCGCGGGGTGATGTCGCCTCGCCTCTGATCTATGCCAGTGCGCTCGCGGATGCGCAGTCACTGGCAGAGGATATCGAGGTGGTCGCCGTGACCGGTAACTCTATGGGGTGGTATATCGCCCTCGCAGCGGCCGGAGCGCTGAGCGATCAGGCCGGTTTTGAGGTCGTGAACACAATGGGCGGGCTGATGCAGTCGCAGCTGATTGGCGGGCAGCTGGTCTATCCCTGTCAGAGCGAAGACTGGCAGCTGGACCTTGTTGCCAAGGCTGATCTGTTGTCGAAGGTCGATGAGATCAATCACCGTGCGGAACATGACCTCTCTCTGTCGATTGACCTGGGAGGGATGCTGGTTCTTGCCGGAAACGAAGCCGGTCTTTCGGCTTTTGAAAAAACAGTGCCTGTGCTGCAGGAGCGGTTCCCGATGCGCCTGCCCAATCATGCGGCGTTCCACACCAAGCTGCAGGAGCCTGTGGCCGCTGAAGGCCGCGCCCGGCTGTCTGCGGATCTGTTCCGCCAGCCTGTCAAACCGATGATTGATGGACGCGGCCAGATCTGGTGGCCCGGCGCAAACACGGTTGAGGCGCTGTGGTCCTATACCCTTGGCACCCAGGTGGTCGAACCATACGACTTTACTCGTGCGGTTCAGGTTGCAGCACGCGAATTTGCGCCGGATCTTTTTATCATTACCGGGCCCGGCACCACGCTGGGCGGTGCCGTTGCGCAGTCGCTGGTTCAAATCAATTGGTGTGGCCTGTCGGGTAAAGCGGAGTTCAAGGCGCGTCAGGCTGACAATCCGATGGTCATCTCGATGGGCGACGCTGAGCAACGCAAAGTGGTCACACCCTGATCAGTCAGGTCGAGAGGAAAGATCCGCGAGGGGGATCGCGTATGCCTCCACCGGGCGAGACACATTGTGCAGGCTGACAGCCCCAAGAGAGATGCCATCCTCGGCATCGCCCAAGAGATCGCGACTGACAACGATTGGATGGCCACAGGTCTTGCCATAGTCCCCCAACCGGGCCGCAATGTTTGCGGCCTGGCCAATGACAGTGAAGTCCAGCCGTTCGCGCGAACCAACATTGCCATATGTGACACCGCCATACGCAAGCCCGATCGCGCACTCGCTGCGTTGACCGGTGTCTTCGTGAACGGCCTTGTCTAGATGAGCAACAATGCAGCGAGCGGATTTCAGGGCTTGCGCGCGGGCTGCGTCTGGCGTGTCGCCTGCAGGGAACACCGCCAGAACCGCGTCGCCGATGAACTTCAGCACCTCGCCGCCGTGATCATGGACGATGGTCGATGCGGTTTCAAAAAAGGTGTTGAGCAGGTCGATGTAGGCCGTCCGTCCCAGCTCCTCTTCCAGGCGGGTTGAGTTGCGCAGATCGCAGAACATGATGGCGGCATCGATGTCATCCCCGTCACCCCGGCGGATTTCACCTCCGAGCACCCGTGCGCCACTGCGTTTGCCGACATAGGTTTCAAGCAGCGATTGCGCATTCTCGCGCTGCATGAACACCTCGTAGAAGCGGGCGATTACCGCAGAGCATTCAAAGATCAAGCCAAGGTTCTCGGTCGAGAACCCGTCAGGGTGATTTGAGGCGACTGTCAGCACGTTGATCCGCCCGTCGGAAAAAGGCAGTGGCATCGCGACATAATCGGTTGCGCCGTCTTCCTGCAGATCCTTGAGGATGGGAAAGGCATCGCTTGGCTGGTCTGTACCCAGCCTGTGACGGATGCCACCCAACCCGTTTGACACATGGCGGAGCGGGCTGTTTTGAAACGCTGGGTGGTCGTGGATTTCGTAGCTCGGCGCGTAGGTGGTGACGGAACTGTCCTTGCGGCTCCAGATGAAATTCTTGCCCGCAATCATGGGATGGAGCGACCAGGCCATCACTGACAAGCGCGACAGATGAACCCCGTGTTCTACCAGTTTTTCCGCCAGGTTCTGGGTGAAATCCTCGGGTGTTGCGTGTTGTGCGGCCTCTCGCATCAGCCAATCGACGAGTGGGCCGGAGATGCTCCCGTAGTCCGGGGCATCAAGGGTGTTGGTTCCAAGGTCGATTTCAACCTCGGAATTCGGCATGAAACTCACATGGCCCGCGATGCCAGCGGCTTCGGGCAGTGCATCATCATAGGACCAGACCGCGTTTTCCAGATGCTTTTGGCCGATGTCCAGATCCCGGTAGCCCGCTGTCCCCTTGAAGGGGCAAAAGGTCTGGTGGCCGTTAGCTGCGCCGATACAGCTGTGCACGTCTTCTCGCGGGAAGTAGACCGCAGGTGGGAGGCGGGTTTCGTACATCACCTTGGCTTGCGTGCTCTGAGCGATGATGCGCCCTCCGAGGCGAGCGGTGACGGGTCCGCGCAGGGGTTCTACGAGGATGCCATAGGCCGGGCGGGCGGAAGCGGCGCGCATGTTCATTCGGATGTCCCGGATCTGGTCGGCAGGGACATGTCCCTGTCAAATATCAAAACCGATGTGGTGCGCCGGGTCAGGATTTTCCAGACCTGATCCGGCAATGGGCATCATACCATACGGATGACATCCTTGTTGATCGACAGGACATAGCCCCGTTTGGCAATGTTCTTGACCAGCAACTCGCTGACCATTTGGTTGCCCAACGTATCACGCAGACGCTTGATCCGGGTTGCGCCAGCGGCCTCTTCGCAGTCGATGGCGGGACGGCCAGAGATCATCGCCTCGATTTCCGCACCTGACAGGACGTCGTCATCCAGGCGGGCTTCTGCGAGAACCGATAGCGTCTCCATCGCCGCGGCGCTCAGCTTGAAACCCATGTTGTTGAGGTAGACGGTATTTTCCTCGCGGCTGATCAGCAGCTCTGTCACCTGGATACCCGCCCGTTCGATCTGTGCCATGCGTCTGTTCAGCATCACGAGCATCGCCAGCACGACCAAGGCCGCAACCATCATCATGGTCGCAAAAACCAGCAGCACGAAAATCACCATCCGGTAGCTGGTCAGTGTTTCCGCGAAAGCTGTGCCAGACTGTGCGAGGATTTCCAGCAGCTTGATCTCGGCCTGGGTGGTCAGGTCATTTTCAATAAACACCCGCTCGACCCGGGCGTTGAATGCGTTGGCGTCGGGTAGGGTCAGAAGCAGAACGGTGCCGGCAATCGCCAAAAGCGCCACGATGGCCGCAATCCCCAGCGCGATCACCCGGCTCCCCGCTGCGCGGACCTCAGAAACGGAGATAGTAGGGTCCGGCATCGGCTTTCCTTTGGGCCAGTCCTTCGGGTCCGAAAACCGACATGACATTGAGAAGGGTCCAGCCTTCCGCCGACAGGCGACTGGCGATTTCAGCCTTGGCGGCAGGCTTGCTGCAGGCTCCGCCGATCTGCGCCACACCATAGTGGAGCCGCAGCGGTGAATCCTGTTTGGCTTTGTAATCGGCATAGCATTCCGCTGCCGACGCTGGTCGCGCATCTGCGATCAGTCCACCCACAAGGGCTGCGATCAGTGCACAGGGAAGAAGCATCTGTTTCATGCCATCACCCTGCGCGTTCGGGACGCGATATTCAATAACCACAGGCCGTTGCGGGCGTTGATATCGGATATCAAGCGGGCGTTATTGCCTGTCCGGCGGGGGTGGAGACAGGCTGACTGCATCGGTCCCAGGACCAATTGATTTGCAGCTTCTCAGGAAGGATACACCATGTTCCGCATTCGCAGCGCCGCCAAGGACACCGCTGGTCAGACAACCGGCAAGACCAAACACCACCATAAGTTCATCACACTTGTCGTGGCCGCAGCGGTGGCCATCACGGGTTTTACTGCTGCACCGGCCCGTGCTGATGAAGATGTTGCAAAGGTTCTCGCGGGGCTTGCCGTGCTGGGTATCATCGGGGCGATTGTCAACAAGGCAGACGATAACGACAATCACCATGTCAGTCGCCCGCATCACCCGCATCGGCCCAAGCCGCTGCCCCCGCGTATCGCACGATATGATCTGCCTGCGCAGTGCGTGAAGTATTTCCCCCGCTACAGCCAGAGCCGCACGCTGATCGGGCGGGGCTGCCTGCGCAAGAATTATCGCTACGAGCACGACCTGCCGAGCGCCTGCCGCGTGACCTTTTGGAACGGTCAGCGCAACCGAACAGGATACCGGCCCGAGTGCCTGACAAACCGTGGCTATCGCATCACACGTCGCTGAAATAAGGCGACGGGTGTCGAGCAGACCTGGGGGGCTTGGCCCCCCTTTTTTGCTGTTTGAGAGCGTGTGGCTTGCGCCGCGCCGCAAAACCGGATCAGACAGTCATATGGAACATCCTGATTACAGTTTGGAAGCGGCCGCCATCGCGCGTGGCCATAGACGCATCGCTGGCGTGGACGAGGTGGGCCGTGGCCCTTTGGCAGGGCCGGTCACGGCTGCGGCTGTCATTCTTGACCCGGACGCCATTCCCGACGGGCTGAATGATTCAAAAAAGCTGAGCGCCAAAAAACGAGAGGCGGTAGAGGCTGACATATTTCAGTCGGCAGAGGTGTCTATTGCACACGCTGGCGTGGAAGAGATTGATTCATTGAACATTTTGCGCGCGTCGCATCTTGCGATGGAACGTGCTGTCGCTGCGCTCGACCCTCCCCCTGACTATCTGTTGATTGATGGCAACCTGATCCCGAAGGGTGTGCAGCAGCCTGCGGAATTCGTGATCAAGGGGGATGGCAAATCAGTTTCGATCGCCGCGGCCTCGATCGTCGCAAAGCTGGCACGCGATCGGATCATGGTGGATTTGGCGCAACAGTTTCCGGGATATGGTTGGGATAAAAATGCGGGCTACCCGTCCAAACAACATCGCGAAGCGCTGATCGAGATCGGTGTGACCCCACATCATCGTCGTTCCTTTAAGCCGGTACACAAGATATTGTATCAAGAGTGAAGCGCACGGCGTTGTTCTAAAAAACAAATTGACCTCGATTCCCCGATAACTCATCCTGTGGACAACCAAAATGAGCGCAAAAATGCGCCGTGGTTATCGAGGCAGAGCAAATGAACAAAACACTTACACGGGGCGCGTCAGCGCTCCCTCTAAACGCGATCCTTGATGGTGACTGCATCGAGGTGATGGCTGGTCTTCCGTCAAATTCGGTCGACATGATCTTTGCGGATCCCCCGTACAACCTGCAACTGAAGGGCCAATTGCACCGCCCGGACAACAGCAAGGTCGATGCGGTTGATGATCACTGGGATCAGTTTTCCAGCTTTGGCGTCTACGACAAATTTACCCGCGACTGGCTGAAGGAAGCCCGCCGGATCCTGAAGCCGAACGGCTCGATCTGGGTGATCGGCTCCTATCACAACATCTTCCGCGTCGGCACCGCGATGCAGGATGAGGGCTTCTGGATCCTCAACGATGTGATCTGGCGCAAGTCGAACCCAATGCCGAACTTCCGCGGCAAGCGTTTCACCAACGCCCACGAAACGATGATCTGGGCGTCGAAATCCGAAGGTGCAAAATACACCTTCAACTACGAAGCCCTGAAGGCGCTGAACGAAGGCTTGCAGATGCGCTCTGACTGGGTGCTGCCGATCTGCACAGGCCATGAGCGTCTGAAAGACGAGGCCGGCAACAAGGCCCACCCGACCCAGAAACCGGAATCGCTGCTGCACCGCATCCTTCTGGGCTCCACCAACCCCGGTGACGTGGTTCTTGATCCCTTCTTTGGCACTGGTACGACTGGCGCAGTCGCCAAGATGCTGGGGCGCGAGTTCATTGGCATCGAGCGTGAAGCGGCCTACCGCGAAGTTGCGGAAAAGCGGATCAAATCCGTTCGCAAGTTCGACCGCGAGGCGCTTCAGGTGTCGGCCAGCAAACGCGCCGAACCGCGGGTGCCCTTTGGCCAGTTGGTCGAACGCGGCATGCTGCGCCCGGGCGAAGAGCTTTACTCGATGAACCGTCGCCACAAGGCAAAGGTCCGTGCAGACGGAACCTTGATTGGCGACAACATCAAAGGATCGATCCATCAGGTCGGTGCGCATCTGGAAAACGCGCCTTCCTGCAACGGCTGGACCTACTGGTGCTTTAAGCGCGATGGCAAGACCG
Organism: Phaeobacter italicus; assembly: GCF_019801785.1. NCBI lineage: Bacteria > Pseudomonadati > Pseudomonadota > Alphaproteobacteria > Rhodobacterales > Roseobacteraceae > Phaeobacter > Phaeobacter italicus. Next base: position 319,224 of record NZ_JAHVIJ010000005.1, read on the forward strand.
TGCCAATCGACGTGCTGCGTCAGCAGATCCGGGCAGAGTTGCAGAACTGATCCCACCCTTTTCACAACCTGTGTGAAACCGCAGGCGCCGTCCATTGGGGCGGCGCCAGACTTGCCCCGCCCGTCCGGCGGGGCCTTTTTGCTATCTGGGGTGTCCTCGTGCGGGTGCGGCCCGGACGCACATTCCGACCTGTTCACGCGCGTGATACGCACGTGCAAACGATCCCGTCAGCAGTTAGTTTGATGGCAGGACAGGCGCTGATGCATGGAACCCAGCACGATGGAAAAAACGGCCCCGCCGCCACCATTGGATAGTGATGCAGCTCTGGCGAGCCAGGAAACGCCCTATGCGCTGGACGCGCTGACAGAGCACAAACGTAACGGTCTTGAACTGGCTGTGCGGGCACGTTGGATTGCGATGGCGATCACGGCGGTGTTCCTTGTCTACATCAACCCGCAATGGGATGTTCTGTACTACCATTTCATTCTGGCCCTGATCTGCATCAACGGCTGGTTCATCCGCCGGGTCGGACGTGTCGGCCAGTCCCGAATGGAGCTTTTGCTGATCTACATTGATCTGGCGATCATGACGTTTGGCATGGTGGTGCCCAATCCGTTCAGCGACAATTCCACCCCACTGCCGATGCAGTACCGGTTCGACAATTTCCTGTATTTCTTCATCATTCTTGCAGCCGGAACGCTGGCCTATTCGTGGCGGACCGTCATGGCTATTGGCGTCTGGACGGTCACGATGTGGCTGGTGGCCGCGCTGATTGCCTGGTGGCTCACGGACCCTGTACCGGGGCTGACAGAAGGTGTCATGGCGGTGGTAGGGTACGACCCGATCATGGCGGAGTTCATGGACCCCAACAGCTTTGGATTGCAGCTGCGGCTGCAAGAGGCCGTGGTTTTCCTGATCGTCGCAGCGACTTTGGCGGCGTCCTCGCGTCGTTTCTATATCCTGATCCAGAACAATGCCGGGCTGGAACGGGAAAGAGCCAACCTGTCGCGCTATTTCTCGCCCAATGTGGTCAGCCAGCTGTCCCAGAATGACGAGCCGCTGAAACAGGTCCGCAGGCAGGATGTGGCCGTGATGTTCATCGACATCATTGGCTTTACCAAGCTCGCTGCTGAGCAGGACGCCTATCACGTCATTCAGCTCTTGCAGGAGTTCCATGGCCGGATGGAGACGGAGGTTTTCCGCCATGACGGAACCTTGGACAAATACCTGGGAGACGGGCTTATGGCGACATTCGGGACACCGGTCGCAGGCGCAAGGGACGCCACAAATGCGCTTGCCTGTGCCCGATCAATGCAGCTCACCCTGGAGCGCTGGAACACCGACCGTCGCCGTGCGGGTGAACAAGAGTTGCAGGTCGGCATGGGCGTGCATTTTGGTGAAACGGTTCTGGGCGATATCGGCGCGAACCGGCTGGAATATGCGGTGATCGGAAATACGGTGAACGTTGCGGCCCGGCTGGAAGAGCGCACCAGACGACTGGGGGCGCAGATCATCATCAGCGATGCCCTGCTGCAGCGCGCGCGGGAGGAGGGCGGAGACCCCGACCTGTGGGAGGGATTTGTTGCCCACCCGGATCAGGAGCTGCGCGGATTGAACCAACCCCTGTCGTTATGGGCTCTGCCGCGGGTTTGACCGGATAGGGCGTGGTCCTTTGGCCTGATCCTAGGTCGGCTCTGGCCGGTCAGAGGCTGGGAGGGCCTTGTTGTAGGGTGTCCAGTCGGTGATCTCCGGATAATAGGTTTGCCGCCAGTTCCGGACCTTTGGGTTCATCACCCTGCGCCAGAGCGGCGGAACCATCGCAGCAACGGTCATCACTGGATAGCCATAGGGCAGTTGAGGCGCATCTGTTTCGGTGTGGTTCTGCAACAAGGGAAACCGCCGGTCCGGTTTGTAGTGGTGATCGGAATGGCGTTGCAGATTGATCAATAGCCAGTTCGACGCCTTATGAGCGGCATTCCATGAATGTCGCGGCAGGACATGTTCGAATTTTCCGTCTCCCAGATATTTCCGGGTCAGACCGTAATGTTCGACATAGTTGACCAGTTCCAGCTGCCAAATCGCAACACCGGCTTGAATGCAGAACAGCATCAGACCACTCAACCCTCCGGCAAGAAATGCTATCAGCAGCATCGCCCCCTGCAGAGCCCAGTAGCGATAGAACGGGTTACGGGGATGGGTCCAGTGCTGGTTTCGGCGTGAAAGCTGTTCCTTTTCGGCCCGAAAGGCCGACAGCCAGCATTGCCGCAACACACGGGGGTAAAACCGGTGAAACCCTTCGTTGTAGCGCGCGGTAACGGGGTCACGGGGGGTGGCGACATGCCGGTGGTGCACCAAGAGATGTTCTGAGCGGAAGTGCGAATAAAGGACCATCGCCAGAAGGAGATCTGCCAGCCAGCGCTCCAACCTGCTTTTCTGGTGCATCAGTTCGTGACTGTAGTTGATCCCAACCGTGCCACTGAGAACGCCCATCCCGAAAAAGACACCGATCCGTTCAACTGCCGACAGATGGTCAGCCTGCGGAACATAGATCAGAAGACCGATCAGCAGAACAAACTGCACAGGCACCCATGCCATCGTGAGAGCGGTATACCAGCGCAGATCACTGTCCGGTGTCATCGGGTCTGCGTTTTCGGTGTTCAATCCGAAAACGCCATCAAGCGCCGCAAACAGATACCAGGTCGCCAAAGGGGGCAGCAGGATGAGCCAGCCACCAAACAGCGCAGAGATGGCCAGCAGGGGCACAAGCAGAAATGACAGCCAGAACGGCAGGGCTGTTTGCCAACTGTGCAGTTTGTCAGGGGCGATCATGGGCCGGGGCCTCCTATCTCAGGCTGCGAGATTGGGCCAACTATGGCGTTCTTGCACCCAAATGAGAAGGGATCAGCGCCCTTTCCAAAGGTCAAATGCCTTGCGCATGACCGTCGGCAGGTCAGATGGTCTGAAGTCATGCCGGGCGATGATCTGTTCTGACCCTTGGGGCTGATAATCGGTTGGCAATTGTGCCAGTTTTACACGCAGGATCAGGTGGAAGTGCGTGAATGTATGGCGCACCTCTGCGCCGAGCTCTTGCCAGTCGGCGTCAAACGGCGGCCTGTCCACCGGATCTTCGTTCCAGTCGCTTCCGGGCCAGCCCAACATCCCGCCAAGCAGCCCCTTGTCCGGCCGCTGTTCCAACAGCCAGTCACCAGCCTCGCTGCGCGCCAGATAGATGAAGCCAAGCCGGGTTGGTTTGGGTTTCTTTGGTGTCTTCTTGGGGAGTTCGGTGGCTGTTCCCGCGAGCCGCGCTGCGCAGGGTGTGCGCCAGGGACAGATGCCGCAGGCCGGGTTGCGCGGAGTGCAGATTGTCGCCCCCAGATCCATGACAGCCTGTGCGTGATCGCCCGGGCGGCCTGTGGGGGTCAGATCCGCGGCTTTTTCCTTCAGCTTGGGTTTTGCCGCCGGAAGAGGCGTGTGGATGTCATACAATCGGGCCATCACCCGTTCGACATTGCCATCCAGCACCGTTTCTTTGCGGTCAAACGCGATCGCAGAGATGGCTGCCGCAGTATAAGGTCCGATCCCCGGAAGTTTGATCAGACCGTCGTAGGTGTCGGGAAAGACGCCCCCATGATCCTGCGCAACCACGCGCGCACATTTGAGCAGGTTGCGGGCGCGGGCATAATAGCCAAGTCCTGCCCATTCTCCCATAACATCGGCATCTTCGGCTGCGGCGAGGTCTGCAACTGTTGGCCAGCGGGTGGTGAACCGATGGAAGTAGTCCTTAACCGCGGCCACCGTCGTCTGCTGAAGCATCACTTCGCTCAGCCAGATTCGATAAGGATCAGACCAGACCCCTCGTGCGCGATCCGCAGGGCTGATCCGCCAGGGCAAATCGCGGGCGTGCTGATCGTACCATTCCAGCAGGGTGTCGCTGTGTGGCTTGGGCTGGCTGTCTAGGTCACGCATTCTTTATCTCTTTTGGCCGGGTTTCGCTGGCGCTTGCATTGCAGCCCTTTACATTAGGGCGGGCAGTCAAGCAAAACCATGATCATGGCAACGCAACGGACAAAATCTCGCGGTTTCAAACGCACGTCGCAGCTTCTCAACGACCAGATCCGCAAGGCTGGCGAAAGCCGGGGCTTTGCGGTGTCACGGCTGTTGACCCATTGGGAAGAGGTCGCGGGCCCGGATATCGCGCCAATCGCCAGACCGGTGAATGTGAATTACGGTCGTGGTGGTTTTGGGGCGACACTGACTTTGCTGACAACCGGTGCCAATGCGCCAATGCTTGAAATGCAAAAGGAAACGCTGCGGGCCAAGGTGAATGCGGTTTATGGCTACAATGCCATTTCCAAGGTGCGCATCACCCAGACCGCGCCCACCGGTTTTGCCGACGGGCAGGTTTCGTTCAAATACGCCCCCAAGGTGCAAAAGCCCCAACAGCCGGATCCGCAAGATGTAGCTGCGGCAGCCAAGGCGGCGACCGGGGTTGAAAATGATGACTTGCGCGCGGCCCTTGAACGGCTTGGGCGCAATGTTCTGACCAAACAAAAATCACTCAGAAAGGGGTACGAATGACCCGTTTGATGTCCGGTATCTTTGCGTCGCTCGCGGTAGCGGCTGGCGTTTATGGTTATGCCTCATTCCAGGGGAGCTCTGCCCTGCCGAGCAACCCGCTGATTGGCGCCGCCCATGCGCAGGAGGCCGAAGTCGATACCTCCACCATCATCGAAATGGTGCAGGGGGCCGAAGATGCGCCCGTTACGCTGATCGAATATGCGTCCTACACCTGCCCGCATTGCGCGAACTTTCACCAGGGCGCGTACAAACAGCTGAAAGAAGACTACATCGACACCGGCAAGGTGAAATTCATCTACCGTGAAGTCTATTTCGACCGCTACGGTCTTTGGGCTTCGATGATTGCGCGTTGTGGTGGCCCAGAGAAGTTCTTTGGCATCAGCGACCTGATCTACAAAGGGCAGTCTGACTGGGCTCGCGCGGGCGGCGCGACCGAAATCGTCGATGCGTTGCGCAAGATCGGCCTTCTCGCGGGGCTGGAAGAAGAGCAGCTCGAAGCATGTCTGCAGGATGGCGCCAAGGCGCAGACCCTCGTGAACTGGTATCAGGAAAACGCGACCGAGCACGGCATCGAATCCACGCCGTCCTTCATTCTGAACGGCAAGAAGATCTCCAACCAGTCCTACGCAGACTTCAAGGCGCTCATTGATGCGGAACTTGATGGCTGAGTTGCGAATGATGTGATCCGAGACAAACAAAACCCGCCCAAGAGGGCGGGTTTTTTGTATCTGTCGCGTGCTTTGGTTCGACCACTTCCATCGCTAGGGTGGGGGTGGTGCAATCTCACGCAGCTGCGCCAACAGTGCTTCTTCGCCCGCAATCTGAAGCCGGACAGGCAGGGTGATGACCTTGCTGCGAAAGCTATCGGGGAGGCGAACGGCGTCCTTTTCCGTCGTGACCAGCTGCGCACTCAAGAGCTTGGCTTCGTTTTCCAGCCGGGTCATCAGGGCAGCGGACAAAGGCTGGTGGTCATCCAGCGCCTCGGCCCGGCGCAGATCAGCCCCCAGGTCCCGCAGGGTTGCAAAGAATTTTTCGGGATGTCCGATGCCGGCGAAGGCCAGAACCGGCGTGCCAGCCCAGGGCATCCCCGTCTGCAGCGGCTGTAGTGCCCCGGTGAAATGGGGAAGCGGAGCGATGCTGTTTGACCAATTCTGCGCAAACGTCTGCTGGGCAGCCGCTGACCCAAGGGACAAAACAAGGTCTGCGCGTTTCAGCCCGGCCTGAACTGGTTCGCGCAAAGGACCGGCAGGCAGACAGCGGCCATTGCCGAACCCCCGTGCTGCATCGACCACGACCACAGACATGTCTTTGGCCACGCTCGGATTCTGAAAGCCGTCGTCCAGCAGGATGACCGTGGCCCCGGCCGCCACAGCCGCTTTGGCCCCGGCGGCGCGGTCCTCTGCCTTCCAGACCTCGCCAAAGGCGGCCAGCAGCAGTGGCTCATCTCCGACCTGGCTCGCGCGGTGGCGGCTGGGGTCGACCTGGATCGGACCCTTGAGCGCGCCACCATAGCCGCGGGTCACGACATGGGGATCGTGTCCCATATCCCGCAGGCGTTCCTGAAACCAGATGACGGTGGGGGTCTTTCCGGTGCCACCGGCGTTGATATTGCCGATGCAAATGACAGGGACAGGGACGCGCAGCCCCTCGGTCTTTGCGATCCGTCGAGCTGTGGCATGACCGTAGATTTGGCCAAGCGGAGCCAACAGGGTGGCGCGCAGGTCAAAGTCACGTGGGGGTTTGTCCCAGAAATCAGGAGCTTTCATATCTGTCCTCTCTCCTGTCCAGCAGGTCCTGGATCAGTTCCAGAAGATGATCTGTCATGCCCGCCCCTTCGGTTACGATGTCCCATCCCGCAAGAGCCATTTCTGCAGCCCTATCCGGTGCGGACAGGCTCAGCACCCCTTGTGCCAGTCCTTCCACGCCGTCAACCTCTAGGGCGGCACCGGCATCATGCAGGCGTTTGTAGGCGGCGTGATGGGTGCCAAGACCGGGACCATGCAAGATCGCAGATCCAAGCGCGGCGGCATCCAGCGGGTTCTGACCGCCATTGCCCCGCGCCAGACTGCCCGCCAGCAGCGAGAGAGGCGCGAGCCTGTACCAAAGCCCGCTGTCTTCGGAGGAACACAAAAGAACCTGTGTGTAGTCGTCGGGCTCTTCTCCGCTGTCCCAATCTGCGAGCTGTAGGCCACTGTGCTGAATTGCGTCGCGGGCCTCAGCAAGGTCATCTTCGTCGCGCATCGCCACCACTAGCAGAAGGCGGTGCAGCAATTTCAGAACGCTGCGATGAGCGTTCAGTATCGTATAGAGATCCTGCAGATCGGTGTCAGAGGAAAACCAGATTGGCCGACTGCCGAGGATGGACTGCATATGGACGAGTTCGTCGTTGTTGCAGCCTGGCGGCGTCGCAGACAACCGCAGCGGATCACTGAGCGTTAGCTTGTCCCGCGCCACACCAATGCGCAGAAGCCGTGCCTCAGCTTCATGAGAAGGGGTTAGGATTTCCGTAAACCGATCCAGCATGCGGCGGCGTTGATCCGGCAGCCAGCGACTGGTGCGTTCGGGCAATTCCTTTGGGGTGATGTCGACAAGAAGCGTGTCGATCTGCCGTTCGGCCAGTTGGCGCATCAGAACCCGGCGCAGATCGCCCCCGGACCAGATACAGAGATCAGGTCGCCAATGATCGAGAAACAGGCGAACATCGGATGGGGTATCCTCTGGCGGGGCCCCAACAGCGAGATCGCAGCCTTCAATCTTGGGGCGCGTGGTGATTTCCGGTCCCCAGGACACGAGGATCGACAGATCAGGGCGCAGCGATTTCAGGCGATGGCCGACGTCGCAGAGCGCCATGTATCGTTCCGTGGTGCTTGCGTGGACCCAAAGCAGCTCTCCCGCGGGGCGCGGGGGCCATTGCAGGCTGCGGTCTTGTAGGGCTGTCGGCCTCACCATTGCGTTGATCTTCCTGCAAACGCGCCGCTGTCAAAGCGGGCGCAGGCCCGGGCTCTTGGGGTCGAGCGCGGCAATCAGTTGACGGTGCAGAGACGGCGCGGCCGCCACTACCCCGTTAAGCGTAGGATGAGGATTGTTGAACCGCAAGTCGCGGCCAAATCGGTCGCTGCAGCGGCCCCCCGCTTCGCGCAGGATCAGATCTCCGGCTGCGATGTCCCATTCCCAGCTGGGGCGCAGCGTCAACATCCCGTCAAAGCGCGCATCGGCAACCCGTGCCATGCGATACGCCAGCGAAGGTCGGTGGCTGCGGCGGAAAGGGGGGACATTGCCTTCCAGCCAGTGAACAGGATCCTGCATCGGGCGGGCTGCCAGGATCTCTGCGTTTTCGAGATCCTCCCGGGGTGAGATGGTAATTGCGGTGCCGTTACATTTGGCGCCTTCGCCGACAGCGGCGGTATACATCAGCTCGCGCTGGGGCAGATAAATGACCGCTGCCGTAATGCGACCGCGATCGGCAACAGCCAAGGCGTGGGCCCAGGTGCGCGAACCTTCGGCAAAGCTGCGGGTGCCATCAATCGGATCGATGATAAACAGCCGCTCATGCGAGAGCCGGTCTGTATTGTCTTCCGTTTCCTCGGACAGCCAACCGTAATCGGGTCGTGCCGCCGGCAGCAGATCTGCCAGTGCTGCGTTGACGGCCAGATCTGCCTCTGTCACGGGGCCCGCACCATCGGGTTTGTCCCATTTGCGTGCATCAGGCCCGGAATACCGGCTTGCGGTATCCCCGGCGATTTCCGCCGCCCTGATCAGAAGCGCAAGATCTGTCTCCGGGTCAGTTGCCGGCAAGTGTCATCCCCTCGACCAGCAGTGATGGAACAACCCGCGACAGGTGGCTGCGGGCGTCATTGGCGGGCACGATGCTGCGCAACATGTCGCGCAGGTTGCCTGCGATGGTGCATTCATTGACCGGGTAGGCAATCTCTCCGTTCTCCACCCAGAAGCCAGCCGCCCCACGGGAATAATCGCCGGTGTTGGGATTGATGGTGGATCCGATCATGGATGTCACCAAAAGACCGGTGCCCATATCGGTCAACAGTTGTTCGCGCGACTGGTGTCCCTGGGTCAGGGCGATATTCCACTGCGACGGCGAGGGGACAGACCCAATGCCGCGTGCCGCGTTGCCCGTGCTGCTGAGCCCCAGTTTGCGCGCTGAGGCAAGATCGAGTGTCCAGCCGGTGAGAATACCGTCCTTGATGATCGCACGCCTTTGGGTTGGCAGACCTTCACCGTCAAACGGACGCGAGCCAGCCATCCGTGGGCGATAGGGATCTTCGAGCACGCTGAGTGTATCGGGCAGGATCTGCTCTCCCATTGCGTCCTTCAGCCAGGAAGATCCCCGCGCGATAGAGCCACCGTTCACTGCAGCCAACAGATGGCCAATGAGGGACGAGGAGACCCGTTCGTCAAACAAGACAGGGTAGCTGCCGGTCTTGGGACGACGTGCGTTCAGGCGGGCAATAGCGCGTTCGCCTGCCTGCTGGCCGATGTCTGCGGCGCTGCGCAGATCGGACTGAAATGTCCGCGAATCCCCGTCATAGTCCCGTTCCATCCCTGTTCCTGTGCCAGCGATCGCAGTACAGGAAATCGAACGGCTGGAACGTTTGTAGCCCCCGGAAAAGCCGTTGGTCGCAGCGAGGTGAACGGCGTGACTGCCGTATCCAGCCGCAGCAGATTGGACCTGTGTGACACCTTCGATGGCCAGACCTGCTGCCTCAGCCGCGAGTGCATCGGCCTGCAGCATCGCGGGGGCCGGTTCCTCTGCCGGATCGAAAAGTTCCAGCGCGTCCAGATCCCAGTCCGTCGCGAGCTGTTCCGCATCTGCCAGCCCGGCATATGGATCTTCGGGGGCTTCCTTTGCCATAGCGACCGCGCGTTCGGCCATTGCCTCGATGGTTTCGGCGCGGGTGTCCGAAGCCGATACTGTGGCTTGGCGCTGCCCGATGAAGACCCGCAGCCCGAGATCGATGCCTTCTGAGCGCTCAGCGTGTTCCAGTGCACCCTGACGGACCTCGATAGACAGAGAGCTGCCTTCAGCGGCCATTGCATCGGCAGCGTCAGCGCCCGCTTTGCGAGCGGCGTCAATCAGGGCTTGGCAGAGGCTTTCTGGGGTCTGTGTCATGTGCACCTACATCGGTTTGGTTGCACCTAGAGCTAGACAGACCCGCCAGCCGTCGCAAGGGCGCAGACGAAAAAAGGGGCCGCAAAATGCAGCCCCTTTGAGAGATTGACGCAGGAAATGCGATTACTTGATGCGCTGGCCGTTTGCTTTGATCTGGCCATCCTCGGTCAGTTCGATCTTGGAGGTCAGAGTATCTTCGCCGTCGCCCGGTACAGCCAGCAGACCCATCATCATGCGGGCGCCCATTGCGTCGCTGTCAGACACCAGCCCCATGCTGATCAGGGTGTCGAGCAGGGTGTTGGCGCCGACAAGTTTGAGATTGGCCTCACCAGAAGGTGCGGGCATGCCATCGTAGGTTTCCAGATCATCGTTGTTGAAGGTAAAGTCGCCGGTTCCAGTCAGTTCGGCGCCTGCCACAGAGACTTCGAGCGCGTTGACCGAAAGGGCATTCAGCTCACCCGGAGCCAGCTCACCCTTGTCGATTGCTTCCATCGAGGCCGGGTCAAACATGTCAAACGCCAGCTTGGCCTTGCCTGCCAGATCAATCGCGATGGTTGCCGGATCGTGAGGCAGTGCGCCGGTCGGGTCAACCATACCCCAGAGCACCTCGGGGACGTCGAAGTCGCGAAGGAACACCGCCAAGCCAAAGTCCTGCTCTTCGTCCGATTTGGTCACAGGCACCATGAGCTTAAACCCGGTCTCGGCCATGGAAAGGGCCAGGGGGAACGGAATGTCCGACCCGCTGATGTTCAACTCGGTCTGGTTCTGACGCACGTCATAGGTGAGGCCTGCGTCGCTCATGTCAAAGGAGATCGACCCCCCTTGCGACGCGCTTTCCATTGCAAAACTGTCGCGACGCTCGCGGCCGGAGATTGCGCTGTTGCCGCCGGCAAAGTCGAAACGACCCGAGGCGCTCAGACCATTGCGCAAAAGTGCGGCCATGTCGGCGCTTTCCGTTCCGTCAGGAATGGATGTCGTGCCGTTGAACGTCAGACCCTGCAAAGCCCCTTTGAAGCTGCCCTCACCCTTGCCTTCGGGGTCCGTGACGCCAAAGTCATAGTCCAGTGACGCGCTGGTCAGGGTCTGCTCGTAGCTGCGCAGATCGGTTTTTGTCATTACCGTCTTTGTGACCACATCGGTCAGCGTCGCGTTGAATTTTACGGCCTCTGCCGGAATGTCCTCTCCCGGGACGCTCAGACCAGAAAGGGAGAACCCCATAAGGGCAGTGGCATAGTCATAGGTCATTTCATCCGTATCACCGGAGACCAGCATCGGGCTGCCGTCATGGGAGTAGATGAAGGTGCCTTCGACCGCGCCGTCGGGGCCATCCATCTTGAACTGCAGCGGCATTTCCTTTGGCAGGAGGATGTTGACGGTTCCGTCGCCGTTTTCGACGAACTGAATGTTCGGCATTGCGATGGAACCGCTTGCCTCAGCGTCCATCACCGGCATTTCCAAAAGCAGATCGGAGACTGTCAGCGTATTGCCTGACTTGGCTTCTGTCCCCGTGACCTTATAGCCCGTGGTCGTCATGTAGGACTTCCAGTCCGACCAGACGTCCTGTGCAGACACATCGGCCAGTGCGGCCTGTGCGGACAGGCTCAGGACAATCGCTGCGCCGCAGCTGCGTGCGAATGAAACGGACATGAGAATACCTTTCATGGTCAAAAAATTTGCGCCAACATTGGCAGGTCGGACCGCCGAAACAAGGGGGCATCGCTCTGGACCGTTCCCCGTAAGCAGTCTACCACATTTCAAAACAGGGATTTGGAGATTTATCAGATGGACATCAAGGGCAAGACAGTTGTGATCACCGGCGCCAGCCGAGGTATCGGGGCCGATGCTGCCCGTGTTTTTGCAGCCGAGGGCGCCAATCTGGCCTTGCTGGCAAGGAGCAAAGACAGCCTGACAGCGCTGGCAGAAGAGATCGGCGAAAATGTGCTGACCTTTGCCTGTGATGTGTCCGACTATGCTGCTGTGGCCGACGCAATTGAAAAGACCCATGCGCATTTCGGTTCCCTGGATGTCCTGATCAACAACGCTGGCGTCGTGGATCCGATTGCCCGGCTGGAGGCCGCAGAGCCCGATGATTGGGGCAAGCTGATTGATATCAACGTCAAAGGCGTTTTCTACGGCATGCGTGCAGCGCTTCCCGTCATGAAGGCAGCGGGTAAGGGAACCATCCTCACCGTTAGTTCTGGGGCCGCACATAACCCTGTCGAGGGATGGAGCGGCTATTGCACATCCAAGGCTGGGGCAGCGATGCTGACCCGCAGCCTGCATCTGGAAGAGGCGGAAAACGGCATTCGCGCCATGGGGCTGTCCCCGGGAACAGTTGCTACCGAAATGCAGCGCGTGATCAAGGCAAGCGGCGTCAACCCTGTCAGCCAGCTTGATTGGTCTGTCCATATTCCGGCCGAATGGCCCGCCCGTGCGTTGCTATGGATGTGCGGCTCGGATGCGGATGAGTTTCTGGGCGAAGAGATTTCATTGCGCGAAGAGGCCATCCGCAAACGGGTCGGTCTGATATGATCCAGCTGGATATCGCGGAGAATGGGCTTTGGACGGTTACGTTGAACCGTCCGGAAAAGGCAAATGCTCTTACGGCACAGATGTTGGAAGAGCTCTGTGATATCGCTGGGCAGGCTCATGTCGCGCGCGGCCTGATCCTGACAGGGGCGGGCAAGGTGTTCAGCGCCGGTGCCGACCTTGATGCTGCGCGGGCAGGGCTTGCCACCTCTCCCCTGTGGGAGCGCCTGTCAGGCGCGATCGCGGATTTGCCATGCCTCACGATTGCGGCCCTCAATGGCACGCTGGCGGGTGGGGCAAACGGCATGGCCCTTGCCTGTGATCTGCGAATTGCAGTGCCGACGGCCAAGGTGTTTTATCCAGTGATGAAGCTTGGCTATCGCCCGCAACCGTCAGATGCATGGCGAATGACAGCGCTGATAGGTCCGGCCCGCACCAAGCTGATCCTTGCCGCTGGGCAGAAAATACCCGCAGAGGACGCCTTTGCGTTCGGTCTTGTGGACCGCATCGTCCCACCGGAGGAGCTGCTGGACACCGCTCGGGAGCTGATGGCCGATGCGCTTGCCGCGGATGCGGCAACAGCGGCAGCCATCCTTGCGGACTGCACCCGCGAGCTGTGACCCGGCTTACCTTTTGCGCCGCCCGCCCGTCACACGTGACCGGAATGCGGGCGGTCGCTTTTGGATCCACGCTATGAATTTGGCGAGACGCGGGTGGGTCCGCAAGGCAGCAACCGTGTTGTAACTGCGTGCCAGCTCAGCTTCGCTCAGCGTTGCATGGATTTCCTTGTGGCAGATGTGATGCAGCAGCACCGTGGGGCCGCCCTTGCCGCCCTTCAGCTTGGGGATCAGGTGGTGCAGGCTCTGGTCAACATCCGCAGGGATCGGGCGCCCGCACAAGGGGCAGATCGGCGGCGTTTCGGCAGGCGGTGACATTTGCAGGCTCTCTGGGTATGGCTGGGCGATGATGCAAAGATGCAGCGCGCACGGCTGATGACAAGCGGTGAGGCGGCAATCCGTAATTAGAGGCATGAGAGAGTGGCGAAACAGCAGGCAGAGATCTGGGACGCTGTGGTCGTGGGGGCCGGACCCGCAGGTTTGCGTGCGGCTGAAACGCTGGGCGCGGCCGGCTATCGTGTTCTGATTGCCGACGCCAAACCGTCGGTCGCCCGAAAGTTCCTGATGGCAGGCAAGTCGGGGCTGAACCTGACCAAGGACGAACCCCGCGAGCAGTTGCAGGCAAACTATGGCGACAAGGCTGCCTGGCTTGCACCCATGCTGGCGCATTGCAGCGCGCAGGAGGTGCAGGACTGGGCCCGTGGATTGGGCGTGACGCTGTTTTCCGGCTCAACCGGGCGGGTGTTTCCTGTCGAAATGAAGGCGTCACCCCTATTGCGGGCCTGGCTGTCCCGGCTCGACAGCTATGGGGTAGAGCGCCGAACCCGATGGCGTTGGCAGGGCTGGGACGGCGACGCGCTTTTGTTTGACACCGTGGAGGGCCCGCAACGCGTTGATGCCCGCTGCACGGTTCTGGCAATGGGCGGCGCGAGTTGGTCGCGGTTGGGGTCAGATGGGGCCTGGGCCGATGTCCTGAAGCGCAAGGCCGTGCCGCTGGCACCTTTCAAACCGGCAAATGTTGGTCTCTTGGTGGACTGGTCTGCCTATATGGCGTCCCATTTTGGAGCCCCGCTCAAGGGGATCGCCCTCATGGCGGGTGATCTGGTGAGCCGGGGAGAGGCCGTGATTTCGGATCGCGGTCTTGAAGGGGGTGGTGTTTACACTGTCTGCGCGGCAGTGCGCGATGGGGCGCCGCTGACGATAGATTTGCTGCCGGATCTGAGCGCGAAAGAAATCGCCCAAAGGCTGGCGCGCCCGCGCGGCAAGGCCAGCTGGTCCAGCCATATGCGAAAAGTGCTGAAGCTTAGTCCACCGCGGCTTGCTCTGCTGCAGGAGTTTTGCCGCCCGCTGCCCACTGATCCTGAGGCGCTTGCCGGTGTATTGAAATCGATCCCTGTTCAACACGCCGGACTGCGGCCGATGGACGAGGCGATTTCAACAGCGGGTGGGGTGACTGTTGAGGCCTTGGATGACCAGCTGATGCTGCGTGCGCTTCCCGGCGTGTTCTGCGCTGGTGAAATGCTGGACTGGGAGGCCCCGACGGGTGGGTATCTGCTTACCGCCTGCCTGGCCACAGGTCGCTGGGCCGGGCAGGGCGCAATTGCATATCTGCGCGATCTTACTTGACCGAGGCCGCGACCTTCTGAAACGCGGGCCGACTGCGCATCCGCTTGCTGTATTCAAGCAGCGCCTTGTTTTCGAGCGGAAATTTCGCAGAGTATGCCCAGTTTAGGCAGTGCGTGCAGATGATGTCTGCGATGGTGAAGTCTTCCCCCATCAGGTAGGGGCCCAGCATGCGCGCTTCGAGCCGGTTCAGGCTGCGGGCAAATTCCCATTTCAGGCTGTCTTTCACCTCAGGGACGCGTTTGTCCTCTGGCAGGATGAAGCTGTGGCGCGCAGCCGTCCAAAGCACGGCGTCCAGTTCATCAAGCAACATATGCGTCACGGCGTCCTGTTTTGCCCGTGCAAGCGTACCAGCTGGGGCGGTTAGCTGTCCGTGCTTGTCAGCGAGATAGGTGATGATCGCAGTCGAATCCGTGATCGTCTCGCCGTCCTCTACCAGGATCGGCACCTTGCCCGACGGATTGAGCGCAAGGACATCCGGGCTCTGCGGTAGGGCGGGGTTCAGATCATACTCCTGCCCCAACTCTTCCAGCGCCCAAAGAACACGATAGCAACGGGTAAGCTGCTTGCCGATGACGGTGTACATGACGTCCAATCTCCCTAACTCTCTTACGCGAAAGGAAGCGGTTTGCAGGGCGCAGGTCAAGCCAGCCTCACCCGGCTGTGAAGGCGACGCAGCGTCGAAGACGTTGGCTCAGTTCACTCGGCTGAGGCGGGCCAGCTGAATAAGCGCGCGCTCCATCAAGGCCAGGGCCGGTGCCGTCTGCCCGGCAGACCGCAGCTGCAGATCCGTGTCGGTAAGCAGCGTCAACGCAGTTTCCAGCTTGAAGGCGCCCCAGCTTTGCGCCTGGCGCAACAGGCGGTCGCGCCGTTTCCCGTAGGCGGGAGGCCGAAGCCGTCCGATGCCCTGTGCGGGGCCACCGGGGTCTGATGCGATGGTGTAAAGGGTGCGGAAATGGCGGGTTGCCCCGATGCAGAGCGTAACCGCGTTGGTGCCCTGGGCTTGCAGCCGGCCCATCAATGGTCCGATTTCTGCTCCGCGTCCCTCGGCCACGATATTGAGCATGTCATCCAGCGCAGCTTCGGTGGATTGCGGCGCGACGGCCTGAATGTCGTCGAGCGTCAGGGGAGAGCTGTCTTCGTATTTGTACAACGCGAGTTTTTCCACCATGCGGGAAAAATCGCCGGGGCCAATATCGTTGGCGATGTCGACCAGTGCGGACATGCTGTCCCCGGGCACATCGCGAATCTGCGCTTCGCTCAGAATACGTTCGATTTCGCTGCGCGAGGGTGGGTCGTCATAGATGCCGGTGGCATAGGCATTACCGTGCCCTTCGAAGGCTTTTCGCAGTTTGGATGTCGCCTTGAGTTGGCCGGCCGTCACGACAATCTGCGCGTCCCCCGGCTGCCAGGCCTCAAGAGCCGAGATGATCGCTGGCGTCGCGGTGTCGTTGGCGTCCTCGACAAAGACCGCCCGGATACCTGGGAAAAATCCAACGGCCTTGACCGCATCCATCAACTGGGCCGGATCCTTGCGCAGATCAGAGGCGGGCATCCGGGTCAGGCGCATTTCCTCTTCGGCCGTCGGGCCAAGCAGGGCCGCAAGCATCTGCTGACGCTTGAGAGATACGCGCATCGCATCGGACCCATAAATCAGGATACCGGTCTTGCCCGAATCCGGGCGGGCAAAATAGCCCTCGGCCTCGCGCGGGCTCAGCTTCATTCCCCGGCCTGTTCCGTTGATTGGCGGCCCTCGGCCAGATTGACCGTGGTCAGCAGTTCGATCGTGATCTGATCAGCAAGAATCGTCATCAGCCTGCGCTGCGCGTCGCGTTCGCCAGCAAGTGTTTCCACCGTGCTGCCCGTTGCCGAATAACCAGTGAAGTTCTGCACATTGCCGCTGGCAACGATCATGCCATCGGCCTGACGGGTCAGAATGTAGTCGACGTAACCGACGACGGAATAGCGGGTGATTTCGTTGTCGGCGGTGATCGCCTGACCTTCGCTGCGGGTGCGCAGGTTCAGATCAAGCGTATAGGCCCCTGTTGCGGTTCGCCCCAGTCGTTCCTCAAGGTTTTGAACGAGAAAATAGGCGTCCGAATCGTCCTTGGCCCCAAGCGTTTCGGGGGCCTGAACCGTCACGGCACCATAAAGAGCCGTGCCCGTGCCGCCCGGCGCGTAGACCGGCGTAAACCCGCAGGCCGCAACCAGAAAGGTTGCGGCCAAAGCGGCGAGATATCCGTGTTTAAGCCACGACATTCACAATACGACCCGGCACAACGATCACCTTTTTCGGGGCGCCGCCATTCAGCGCCTTTTGCACAGCTTCATGCGCGAGGGCGAGTTTTTCAACCTCTGCCTTGTCGAGATCCTTGGCAACGGTGATTTCACCACGACGTTTGCCGTTGATCTGGATGGGCAGGGTTACGCTGTCTTCGACCAGCATCGTGTCGTCGGCCACCGGCCAAGGCGCCGTTGCGCAGAGATCTGCGCCACCTTGATGATGCCAGATGTCCTCTGCCAGGTGCGGGGTCATAGGTGACATCAGCTGTGCCAGCGTCATGATGGCCTGCTTTTGTGCCGCGGTGCCCGCCTTGGATTTGGCCAGCGTGTTGGTAAAGCCATAGAGCTTGGCGATGGCGGCATTGAACCCGAAGGTTTCGATGCTGAGGGTGACATCACGGATCGCCTTGTGCATTTCGCGCAGCAGCTCGTCATCACCGCTGCCTGTTGCGTCGGGCTCCATGCTGGCGATCTTGTCGCAGAGGTTCCAGACACGGTTCAGGTGTTTGTGCGCGGCTTCTGCACCTGCGGCGGTCCATTCCACGTCCCGCTCGGGCGGGCTATCGGACAGCACGAACCAGCGCGCGGTGTCCGCACCATAGGACGAGATGATCTGTAGCGGATCGACCACGTTGTTCTTCGACTTCGACATCTTGGCGGATGGAATCACCTTGATCGCTTCGCCAGTGTCTTTGACGTAGACGCCGCCATCCCGTTCTTCCACCTCTTCGGGGTAGTGGTAGATCGGGCGCCCATTCTCGGTCTTGCGTTCTGCGTTCTTGTAGATCGCATGGGTCACCATGCCCTGTGTAAAGAGCGCGTTGAACGGCTCTTTTGCCTTTTCAGGCAGGTGGCCACAGATCTGCATCGCACGAGCAAAGAAGCGCGAATAGAGCAGGTGAAGAATCGCGTGTTCGATGCCGCCGATGTACTGATCGACATTCATCCAATATTCCGCGTCCTCCATCCGGGTCGGAGTATCTGCATCCGGCGCGGTGAAGCGGGCAAAGTACCAAGACGAATCGACGAATGTATCCATCGTGTCGGTTTCACGTTTGGCCGGTTTGCCGCAGGTCGGGCAGTCGCAGTCACGCCAAGTCGGGTGACGATCCAGCGGGTTGCCGGGCTTGTCAAAGCTGACATCGTCGGGCAGGCGGACAGGCAGGTTCTCTTTCTTTTCGGGAACGACGCCACAGCTGTCACAATGGACGACGGGAATCGGGCATCCCCAATAGCGCTGCCGGGACAGACCCCAATCGCGCAGACGGAACTTGGTTACGCCTTCACCCCAGCCATCAGCCTCTGCCTTGTCGACGGCCGCATTTACGGCCTCTTCGCCGGTTTGTTCGCCGTTTCCGGAGAAACCTTTTACGTAGCGGACTTTCTCGGCCTTTGTCGGGACGTAGGCTTCGCTCAGATCGCCGCCTTCACTGCTGGGATCTTCAAACACCGGGATGATCGGCAGGTCGTATTTGGTGGCGAATTCGAAATCGCGCTGATCGTGAGCCGGGCACGCAAAGATCGCGCCAGTGCCATAGTCCATCAGAATGAAGTTCGCGATCCAGACAGGCAGTTCCCAGTTCGGATCGAGGGGGTGTTTCACTTTGATGCCGGTGTCATAGCCCAGCTTTTCAGCGGTCTCGATGGCTTCCTCTGTGGTGCCGCCCTTGCGGCACTCGGCAACAAATGCCGCGACTTCGTCCGATTCGGCCTCCAGCGCTTTGGCAATCGGGTGGTCGGGCGAAATGCCGACAAAGGACGCCCCCATCAGCGTGTCGGGCCGTGTGGTGTAGACTTCAATCGCTTCGCCGCCATCGGTGCGTTCAAAGGAGAACTGCAACCCGCGCGACTTGCCGATCCAGTTTTCCTGCATCAGGCGGACCTTGGCAGGCCAGTTCTCGAGGCTGTCGAGCGCGTCCAGAAGCTCTTCTGAATAGTCGGAGATCTTGAAGAACCACTGGGTCAGCTCACGCCGTTCCACCAGCGCGCCCGAGCGCCAGCCGCGCCCGTTTTCAACCTGTTCGTTGGCCAGAACGGTCATATCGACCGGGTCCCAGTTCACCACCGCGTTCTTGCGGTAAACCAGGCCTTTTTCAAGGAAATCAAGGAAGAGGGCCTGCTGCTGACCATAGTATTCCGGATCACAGGTCGCAAATTCGCGGCTCCAGTCGATCGACAATCCCAGAGGCTTCATCTGACCGCGCATGTCCGCGATGTTTTTGTAGGTCCAGTCTTTGGGATGGCCCCCGGATGCCATCGCGGCGTTTTCTGCGGGCATCCCGAAGGCGTCCCACCCCATCGGATGCAGCACGTTGTGGCCGGTCGACAGCTTGTAGCGGGCGACAACGTCACCCATGGTGTAGTTGCGCACATGTCCCATATGAATACGTCCGGACGGATAGGGGAACATTTCCAGCACGTAGTATTTGGGTTTGTCGTCTGTGCGGTTTGCCTGAAAAATCCCGGCTTTTTCCCAGGCGTCCTGCCAACGCGCTTCGATTTCCGGGGCAACATAACGGGGCATCACAGCAGTCCTTCGTAGATAAAAACGCCAGGTTTTTGGCCTGGCGCTTGTGATAGTGATGTTTGCCCAGCTGTTCCAGTGGGCAGAAAAGGGGGGCGCCTCGCGTCAGAGCTTGCGATCGGCAATCCGCAACTGGCGGGCCCGCGAGAGAATCGCATCCTCAATCGCGCGGGCGGTACTGGCGCTGACGGGACCATTCCGGGTCTGCAGCGAGACATTCAGTGAGCGGGCATCCAGCGCCGGGTCTTTGATGTGAACAGTCGCACGATAGGCCCGACCACCACCCGGAGGTGTGCCATAGCCCGTCACGATAACGCCGGTGTAGGGCTCAACCGTTTGAAGTGGCAGGAAATCCAGCACATCCAGCGTCGCAGTCCAAAGATAGCGATTCACCTGAACGATCTGCTCGGCCTTTGTCGGTTTGAAGGCGTCCCAGATAGTGGTCCCCTTGTATGTGTCCGGATCCCGAGGGTTTCCGCCAATCACGTTTTCACTGTAGGTAGACGGGCCTTTGCGGCTCTTGCCGCCAAATGCACCACAGCTGGCTGTTACAGCCACAAGCGAAAGAAGTCCGAGAGTCGTAAGCCAGCGCATGATGGGCAAGATCCGTTACTATTACCGGTTGCGGACTAGTCCTAGACAAGCGATCAGGCGGCAACAAGCCTATTCTTTAATAGACTCCCCCTGTGCGAAGCTGTTGATGCGGCAAGGGTTAAGATACTGTGGCATCGATGCATCAACTTATCCTCGAAAGGTTTGCGCCTCTCCTCCCACGCTTGCGCAACCACCCCAAAAAGAGCGAAACGGATTGCGTACTCAGACTTGTGCCACTCAGCGCCTGTTTGAGCTTGGAAATTTAAACCCGAGGGAAAAACATGAAAAAGATTCTCTTCGCTTCGACTGCGCTGGTCGCAACCGCTGGTGTTGCAGCTGCAGACGTTTCGTTCGGTGGCTACGGCCGCTTTGGTATCGGTTACGTTGAAGATCGCACCGTTGGCGGCACCTCCGACACCGTGATCGTAAGCCGTTTCCGTCTGAACATCGACGGTTCCGCAGAAACCGACGCAGGCGTGAAATTCTCCGCTCGCGTTCGTCTGCAGGCTGACGAAGATGCTGCTTCCGGCGAAGCAAACGCAGCTGGCCTGAACGGCGCGCGTTTCTCCGTTGAGTACGGCGGTCTGCGTGTTGACGTAGGCAACGTTGCTGGCGCAATCGACAACCTGCCCAACTACTACGGCAACGAGCCGGGTCTGGAAAACTTCGTCGGTCAGTACTCCGGTGTTGACTACGGCTTCCTGGGTTACTCCTCCGGTGGCGCAGGTTCCAACGGCGTGTACGCACGTTACGCAGTTGGTGACTTCGCAGTTGCAGCGTCTTACGACCAAGCACCGAACGGTGGCGACGGCGACCGTTTCGACATCCACGCTGCTTACACCTTCGGCAACATCACCGCTGCTCTGGCATATGGTGAGACCGACAACGGTGCAGCTGAAGACGACGACATCGTTGTTCTGTCGCTGGGCGGCTCCTGGGGCGCATTCTCCGGCACCCTGCTGGTTGGTGACGAAACCATTGGCGGCAACGTTGCAGCTTCTGACACCTTCTACGGTGTTTCCGCAGCGTACGACGTAAGCTCTGCAACCACCCTGACCTTCGCTTACGGCGACGGCTCCGGCGACGCAGACACCCGCAACGTTGGTCTGGGCGTGATCCACGACCTGGGCGGCGGTGTCTCCCTGCGTGGTGGTATCGGCGAGACCAAAGCGGGCAACGCCGACGGTCAGATGCGTGCCGACTTCGGTGCTCAGTTCAGCTTCTAAGTTGATCTGAACCACACGGTTCGAGGGCGGGCTCTTAGGAGCTCGCCCTTTTCTTTTGTGCAAAAACCGTGTTTCTCTGCGCGCGATCAAGACTTCAGAGAGGCCGTCATGTCACTTCAGGACATTCAATCCCGCATCCATACCGCAGAGGAAAAGGCCGGTCGCGCCGTCGGCTCGACGCAGCTGATCGCTGTGTCCAAGGTCCAGCCCAACGAGCGGGTTGAGTCGGTATTGAACGAGGGTCATCGCTGCTTTGGCGAAAACCGGGTTCAGGAAGCTGCGGGCAAATGGCCTGATTTCGCGACTCGGTTTGATGGGCTGGATCTGCATCTGATTGGTCCGCTGCAAACCAACAAGGCGCGCCAAGCGATGGAGCTGTTTCAGAACATTCACACTGTGGATCGCCCGAAACTGGCAAAAACCATTGCCCGATTGGCGCAGGAGCTGGGGCATTGCCCTAAACTGTTCATTCAGGTGAACACTGGCGAAGAACCCCAAAAGGCCGGAATCGTCCCCCGTGATGCGGATGCATTCGTTAAGGAATGCCGCGACATGGATCTGGTGATCGAAGGTCTGATGTGCATTCCCCCCGCAGAGGAAGAGCCCAGCCTGCATTTCTCGCTTTTGCGCAAGATTGCAGAGCGCAATGGCCTGACTGGGCTTTCGATGGGGATGAGTGGCGATTTCGAATCGGCCGTCGCGCTTGGGGCGACCCATGTACGCGTAGGTTCCGCGATTTTCGGCGCGCGTGCCTACGAAATCTGACAGCCCTGCTCGCAGGTAATAGGTCGCCCTGTGGGGCGCTATTGCCCTGACGTTCCAGCAACTGTCATGCTTGCGAGCGGTGGCACGATCAGCCTTGTGCCAATGGTGACCCGGCGGGCGAGCCACAACAGGTCGCTACGGGAAAATGCGATGCAGCCCTCGGTGCCAAATCGAGGGCGGCGCCATTGGTGGATGAAGATGGCAGATCCACGACCAGGCGTTGCCTTCGGCCAGTTCCAGTCGGTGATGAACACAAGGTCGTAAAGCGGATCAGCGCGTCGCAGCGCTTCGTGGCTCTTCGTATAGGGGGCGCGGACATGATGATTGTATGCGGCATCGTCTGTGTCATCCGACCACAGATCACGCGGTCCGATCATCTCAGCCCATGGCGCCGGTCGCGAGAGACGGTCTGGACGATACAGCATCCCGACGATCCGGTGACATCCAACAGGGGTGGCCCCATCCCCTTCGACTTTGTGATTGCTGAGCCCGCCCTTGCCGATGGAACAGGGCAGGGTACGCCCCTGAAACCGTACCCCGTGTGGGGTCAGCACCATGTCTTCCGGGCGTGTGCCCCGTAGAAGATCAGCCATTACAGCATGTGTCCTGACTTGGCGGCCTTTGTCGCCAGATAGTGCTGATTAAAGGCAGTTTCGCCGACTTTCAGCGGCACCCGTTCAGCGACCTTGATGCCCGTATTCTCCATCATCCTGATCTTGTTGGGATTGTTAGTAAGCAATCGAACGGAGGAAAATCCCAGTTTCTTTAGAATGGCAGAGCCCAGCCGGAAGTCGCGCTCATCGTCTTCAAAACCGAGACGATGATTGGCCTCTACCGTATCAAACCCCTGATCCTGCAGGGAATAGGCGCGCATCTTGTTGGCAAGACCAATACCGCGCCCTTCCTGGTTGAGGTACAGGAGAACACCGTTGCCCTCAGCCCCCATCTGAGCGAGCGCACCACGCAGCTGAGGCCCGCAGTCGCATTTCAATGACCCGAGTACATCGCCGGTGAAGCACGCAGAATGCAGGCGGGCCAGTACGGGGGCGTTGCGATCGGGGCGACCAATTTCGATGGCATAATGCTCTTCTCCACCGTCTTCGGGGCGGTAGATATGCAGGCGTCCGGCCTCTGCCGCATCCATTGGAAGACGGGCCGCAGCCACCGGATGCAGGGGTGAACTTTCAACCATCAGGGGTTCGACCGCAGCCAGCGGCAATACGGTCAACCCGTGGCTTTGTGCAAATTGGGCAGGGTGATCCAGCGGGCAGACCAGCGCTGCGGGCAGAAGATGAGCAGACTTAGCAAGGGAAATCGCCAGACGGTGCAGGTCTGCGTCTCCTTCACGGTTGCTTTGCAACGGGCCTTTCATTGGTGTGTTGAGATCGTCTGCAGGATCAGCCACCGCCTGTACCCACGCCAGATCTGCGTCAGCGGGAATCATGATCCGCGCAATATCGCCGTCATAGACACGTGCCTTCAGGGTTTCGGCCCGCCGCGCCGTCAGGGTGAGGTCGACAGGGCCGAGTGCCCGCAGATCCGCCAGCCGCGCAGAATCAAGCTGTTCGGCGGCAAGCGCCAGAACGGCCCGGCCCGGTTGTGTCAAAACCACCGGCAGCCCCATCCGCAGGTCCACCCGCGCGCGAGCAAGGAGGTCAATCATGGAGGGCATCAGACTCATGCGGCGAATCCTATCGTGTCATTTGGGGTAGGCCATGTCATCTGGCTGGCCCATCGACCCATTTACTAGTCAGAAAGCGGAGGAAAGTGAAACAAATCCGGTCTGAGAGACACGTCGGCGTGAAACCCTTGCAGCAAATCTTGTGCTTGGGCTCAGGACTGCGCATCTGTTGGGAACAGCACAGGAGGACAAGGCGATGGCCCAACTGAAGAAAATTCTGCTTGTCGATGATGACGAAGATCTGCGCGAGGCGCTGAGCGAACAGTTGGTCATGACCGAAGACTTTGACGTGTTCGAAGCCGAGAACGGGTCTGGCGCGATGGAGCGTGCGAAAGAGGCGCTCTATGATCTGATTATTCTTGATGTCGGCCTGCCAGACACCGATGGCCGCGAGCTGTGCCGCTTGATGCGCAAGCAGGGGGTTAAGGCGCCCATCCTGATGCTGACCGGTCATGACAGCGATGCCGATACCATTTTGGGGTTGGATGCAGGTGCGAATGACTATGTGACCAAGCCATTCAAATTCCCGGTCCTCCTTGCCCGTATCCGCGCCCAGCTGCGTCAGCACGAGCAATCCGAGGATGCGGTTTTTGCGCTGGGGCCCTACACCTTCAAACCGTCGATGAAGCTGTTGGTAACCGAAGATGAGCGCAAGATTCGTCTTACCGAGAAAGAGACGAACATTCTGAAATTCCTCTATCGCTCCAATGAAAGTGTGGTGCAGCGGGATGTGCTCTTGCACGAGGTCTGGGGCTATAATGCAGGGGTCACGACCCACACGCTCGAGACCCACATTTACCGCCTGCGCCAAAAGATTGAACCAGATCCGTCGAACGCACGCATTCTTGTTACCGAGTCAGGTGGATACAAGCTCGCGATTTGAGTGGACGCGCCTTCCGCTATCTGGCAGACGGCGCTTCCGAAAGTTCCCGCGCATGTCCGGGTTATGACATGCACCTCCCTGTTGGACTGCCGGGCCTTTGTGCCCGGCTTTTTTTCTGAGGGCGTCAAGTGGTCTTTGCGTCTCGCCTGGGTTTCGCAGCAGTCGGGTCCACCACCAGGACCGGCAAGACCTGTTCGCGAAATTTCGTGCCTGTTGAACATTATTTTGCAGATCGCCTTTGGGTGTCTGGCGCTTTTCGGGGTGGCTGGGCAATATTGGGCCAACTGATCATAGGAAACCGCGATGCCCTTTACTCTTGCAACATGGAACATCAATTCAGTTCGCCTGCGCGAACCGATCGTCGTCAAACTTCTGGAGGAAGAAGGGCCAGATGTGCTCTGCCTGCAGGAATGCAAGAGCCCGGTCGACAAGATCCCGATGGAGCAGTTCGCCGCTCTTGGCTACCGTCACATGATCGCCCGCGGGCAAAAGGGCTATAACGGGGTCGCGATCCTGTCCCGCCTGCCGATTGAGGATGTGGGCGATAAGGATTTCGCAGGTCTTGGCCATGCCCGCCATGTTGCGGGGCGGCTGGAAAATGGCGTGACCATCCACAATTTCTACGTTCCCGCTGGCGGTGATGTCCCGGACCGAGAGGTGAACGAGAAGTTCGGTCAGAAGCTCGACTATCTGACCGACATGCGGGATTGGTTTCATGCGGACCGCCCGGAGAAATCCGTGTTGGTTGGGGATCTGAACATTGCACCGCGTGAAGACGATGTCTGGGATCACAAGAAGCTGCTGAAAGTTGTGAGCCATACGCCAGTTGAAGTGGAGCATTTCGCCGATGTGATGGAGGCCGGTGGTTGGTCTGATGTCACCCGCAACGATATCCCTGACGGGCGGCTGTATAGCTGGTGGAGCTACCGGGCCAAGGATTGGGACGCAGCTGACAAGGGGCGTCGTCTCGATCATGTCTGGGCGACGTCCGACATCAAGTCGTCGGCACATTCCAGCCGGGTTTTGCGGGACGCGCGCGGGTGGGAAAAACCCAGCGATCATGCCCCTGTTTTTGCGACATTTGATCTTTAGAAGACTGAAACAGGTGGCCCTGTGCCGCCTGTTTCGCCTTCGTTTGACCCGGTTGCACCGATGCGGCCGGGTCTGCGGAAATGTGATTTTCACGAAGCGGGCAATTGGCTAAACTGCCGCCAACGAAGCCCGAGACGTTTATAAAGAGGCAGAGTAATGAGCAGAGTCATTGGGGCCATGATCCTTTTGTTGATCGTGGCATCTTGCGGTGGTGGCAGCGGGTCTCCGCCGCGAAATCTTGATAATGCGTGCAGCATCATCAAACAGCGCCCTGAATACCTGAAAGCCTTCCGCGCGACCGAGAGAAAGTGGGGCGTGCCGATGCATGTGCAGATGGCCACGATCTATCAGGAAAGCCGGTTCCGGTCTGATGCGCGCACGCCACATCGCTTTGCCTTGGGGGTGATTCCTCTGGGTCGCCAGTCCAGCGCCTACGGTTACAGTCAGGCGCTAGATGGGACGTGGGACGACTATCGGAAATCGGCGGGCCGTCGCGGGGCCAAGCGGAACCGCATCAAGGATGCCACCGATTTCATGGGCTGGTACATGAACCAGACCCGCGAACGAAACGGCGTGTCGCTTTATGATGCCCGCAACCAATACCTGGCCTATCATGATGGGCATACGGGATTTGCACGTGGCACCTATCGCTCCAAACCATGGCTGATCCGGATTGCCGGGCAGGTACAGGCGCGGGCGAACATGTATCAGACCCAGCTGGCAACCTGCAGGCAGGCCCGCCGCTAAACGCCACAGACAAACAAACACGCCCCCGCCTGTTCGGTAACAGTGCGGGGGCGTTTCGATCTAGGCAAACCAATCAGCGGGATGGCGGGGCGCTGGTGTTGAACAGTCGGGAAGACAGGGTCACGCCGGTTTCCAGCCCGCCCAGGATGACCGTGGTCTTGCCGCCTGAGCCGTCATGGATCACCCATTTCCGCAGCTCTACGGGGCTATCGGTGAACATCATTTCGATACTGCCGTATTCCGGGTTCTTTGGATCCTGGGCCCGCACGATGGTGGAAGTGCCGTCAAAATCATGTCCCACCACCATGTTCGCCTGACCCAGATTAACGGTTCGGGCAAGTATCAGCGACAGCGGGGTGCGCTTTAGCGGGTAGGTTTCGGGCGGCTGGTTCGATTTGGGGTCCTGGATCACAACTGCGCCTGCACCAGCAATCACAACGCCGCTGTTTGGAGCGTCATATTCAAACCGCATCTTGCCGGGGCGGTGCACATACAACTTTCCCGTCGACAGGCTGCCGTCATCATTGATCTGGCTGAACGGGGCCTGAGCTGTGGTGATCCCGTTCAAGTATTGCGAGACTTCATTTAGGCTGAGCTTTTCGGCCGCCCATGCAGCAGAAGAGCAAAGCGTCAGCGCGAGCGCGCAGGCAATCTGTTTCATACGTCCAAAATAAGTGCGCTTTGCCAAATGTGAAGAGGGCGAAGCCAGCCTGGCTCCGCCCTTGTGACTTATTGCTCAGGGACCAAAATTTCCCTTTTACCGACATGGTTTGCCGGAGAAACGAGCCCTTCTTCCTCCATCTGCTCAACCAAACGTGCAGCTTTGTTGTAACCGATGGCGAGTTTTCGCTGGATGTAGGAGGTCGAGCATTTGCGGTCCTTGATGACGATCTGAACCGCCGTGTCATAGAGCGCATCCTCGGTATCTGTGTTTCCACCCGTGGACAGGCCAAGAACGGCATCGATGTTGTCTGCCTTGTCTTCATCGGGGCCTTCAAGAACATTGCCGATGTAATCCGGTGGGCCGAACTGTTTGAGGTGGTTCACCACTTCTTCGACTTCTTCATCAGAGACAAACGGACCGTGGCAGCGGGTGATCTTTGCGCCGCCAGCCATATAAAGCATGTCGCCCATGCCCAGCAGCTGTTCTGCGCCCATTTCACCAAGAATGGTCCGGCTGTCGACCTTGGAGGTCACCTGGAAAGAAATCCGGGTTGGGAAGTTTGCCTTGATGGTACCGGTGATGACGTCCACGGACGGACGCTGGGTGGCCATGATAAGGTGAATACCAGAGGCCCGCGCCATCTGCGCCAGACGCTGGATGCAGGCTTCGATCTCTTTACCTGCAACCATCATCAGGTCTGCCATTTCATCGACGATCACGACGATATAGGGCAGCGCCTCGGGGGCGAACTCTTCGGTCTCGAACACGGGCTCACCGGTGTCATCGTCAAAACCGGTTTGTACAGTGCGCGAGAACATCTCGCCTTTGGCCAGTGCTTCTTTTACCCGGCTGTTAAATCCTGCAATGTTGCGCACGCCCATCTTGGACATCTTGCGATAGCGGTCTTCCATTTCACCCACCACCCACTTGAGGGCCACAACAGCCTTCTTGGGGTCGGTGACAACAGGTGACAGCAGGTGTGGAATGCCGTCGTAAACCGACAGTTCCAGCATCTTCGGGTCGATCATGATCAGGCGGCACTCTGCCGGGGTCAGCTTGTAGAGCAGCGACAAGATCATCGTGTTGATCGCAACAGACTTACCAGAGCCGGTGGTCCCCGCGATCAGCAGGTGGGGCATTTTGGCAAGGTTTGCGACAACGGAATCGCCGCCAATATCCTTGCCAAGCGCCAGAGGAAGGGCATGTGTGCCGTCGCCGAAATCGCGGCTCCCCAGGATCTCGCGGAGAACAACTTTCTCCCGATTGTCGTTGGGCAGTTCGATGCCAATCACAGAGCGGCCGGGAACGGTAGATACCCGTGCGGACAGCGCCGACATGGAGCGCGCGATATCGTCAGCGAGACCAATGACGCGGCTCGCCTTGAGGCCCGGAGCGGGCTCCAGTTCATACATGGTGACAACTGGACCTGGCCGGACAGATACGATGTCACCTTTGACGCCATAGTCATCCAAAACCGATTCAAGCATCCGTGCGTTTTCTTCCAATGCCTCATCACTGAGGTGATGGCGCTCGATGCTGGCTGGGTTCATGAGCAACGACAGAGGCGGCAGTTCGAAATCGGCCTGGTTGTCTTCAAACGCCAGTTTCGGTTCCGCCTCTGCCTTGGCCCGGCTCGATGGCTGTTGGGGTTTGCGGACTGGCTGTTCGACAACGGCCTTGCGTGGGGTTGCAATCGGAATGTCTACCGGCGCGCTTGGTGCCTCTGCTGCCGGAGCCAGAGGCCCGTCGGCCGGAGTGGAGACCTGGGGTTCACGCCGCAGTACCTGCGCGGGCTGGGGCAGGTCCTCGGATGGAACGTGATCGACAAAGGTCGCAGGTGTGGGCGCTTGCGGCGCATCTGGCGCAATCTGCTCATCCCAGCCAAGGGGCACGTCGTCTGCATCAACCGGAGCGGAGGGAATGTCCATATGGACCGACGGCGCGGGGGGGAAACCAGCAGTGGCAGTGGCGGTTCCGATCTCATCCGCAGCTGAGACAAAGGCGGCATTCCCCGCAGCTGTCAAAGGCGGCTCAGCTGGCAGGCCGGCATCAGGGTGGTTTGGGTTGAAGATCAACGGCTCGGGCCGCTGGCCGCGGCCTTTCGTCAACGGGAAGCTGTCCTCAACAGGAACATCTGCAGCACGGCGGATGCGCACGGCAGAGGCGATTTTTTCTGCGATCCGTTCGTCGCCCGGCAGGTCGTCGATATTGTCCGGAAGGCCTGTATCTGCAAGCACAGGCTCTACCAGTTCCGGTTCCGGCATGACGGGATCCGCACGGCGGATCAGGCTGGGAACGCGCGCAAACAGCCCGGTTTTCTCCTTTGCTGCTGCGGGTTCTGCCGTGCTGTGGGCGGTAAAACCCGGCTCCGCCCGGCCAGAGAGATCATGTACGCCCCCCAATGCGGGCGCGCCGCTCGCGGCAGCTGCGGCATAGGCGGTATCATCATAATCAACGGGCTCGAACATCTGCGGGTCCGTGTCGGTGTTGTCCATGACATCCGTCATGGCAACAGCTGCTGCGGTACGTTCGGCGCGGCGACTGCGATAGTCCAGCGCGGCTTTCATACCGCTTGCGGCACCCCGCCCCAGAAGGCCGGCGATCGCGCCGTAAATGACCACCAGTCCGACAAAGACGAACCGCAGTCCACGCATGACTTCGGGACGGGTGAAGCCCAGAACGGTTGCCCCAAGGGTGAGCATGCCAATCGCTGTCAGCAGAGACAGGAACTTGACCAGAAAAATCAGCCCGACGGGCAGCAGGGCCAACAACATGCCAAGGAAGGTGTAGCCGATCATGCCACCCAGCCCAAAGGTATGAGCGGATCGCCAGCCCTCTGCCGGGACAAGGGTTTCAAAATGCAACGAGACCAAAAGGAGCCAAGGAAGTGACAGCAAAAGCGGCCAGAGGAACCGGTCTTCGCCTTTGTGCAGGATACAGCGCGCGCCCCAAACCGTTAGGAACAGCGAGATGGCCCAGCTGGCCTTGCCAAAGAGGGTGATCAGAATAAAGGCAACAGAGGCGCCGGTGCGTCCCAGGATGTTCTGTACCGGTGCGTCGGTCGAGACCATCCAGTTAGGATCATCTGCTGAATAGCTTCCGATCATCAGGGCAACCAAAAGGCCGAGACCGACCAGCAATGCGCCGATCAGTTCCTTGCCGCGTTTCTCTATGGCTGCCTGCATCGTGCTGTCCAACAGGGGATCACGACTGCGCGTCTGAAATGCCATGCCAACCTCGTTTCATTATGTCCGTCTGGGGCCCTGCTGTTTGCCGCAGGTACGTTCCCATGGGTCTTATCGTTTTTGGCGCCGGTCCCCCGGGAGAGGGCGCGGCGCGGAATTTCAGTAGAGACAACTGCGCAGTTTCTGCAGGGCTGTCTCTGTCTGCGCCGCCGGTGCGACCAGCGCGACACGGATGTAGCCGTGGCCGGGATTGTCCGCGCCTTGCCCCTGCGCGAGATAAGCACCGGGAAGAACGCGCACGCCCGTTTCCGTCCACAGTTTCAATGCGGCCTCTTCGCCGTTTGGAACGGGAAGCCAGAGGAAAAAACCGGCTTCTGGCGCCATGTAACCATCAAGTCCGTCAAACACCTTGTCTGCAATCAGGTATTTTTCGCGGTAGAGCGCGCGGTTTTCCTCAACATGGGTTTCGTCCGCCCAGACACGGGCAGCTGCAGCCTGCAGCGGGGCAGGGAGCGGCGCGCCCGAATACGACCGCAATTGGTGAACCCGCTTCATGGTTTCGGGGCCTGACACAATCAGACCAGAGCGCAGGCCGGCCAGATTGGACCGCTTGGACAATGAGTTGAACAGGACGACCCGCTCAGGATCAGCGCCAAGCTCTTGGGCGACAGTCAACGCGCCCACGGGGGCGCTGTCGCGATAGATCTCAGAGTAGCATTCGTCAGCAAAGATGCGGAAATCGTATTTCTCAGCCAGACGGATCAGCTCGGCCCAATACGCCCGGCTTGCAACTGCGCCCTGCGGGTTCGCAGGCGAGCAGATATAGGCCACGGCGGTTCGGTTCAGAACGTCCTCTGGCAGGCTTGCATAATCGGGCAGATGGCCTGTTTCTGCAGTCGCGGGAACAAAGACGGGTTCTGCCGCAACAGAAATCGAGGCGACCATGTAGACCTGATAGAACGGGTTCGGGATCAAAACGACGGGTTTTTGACCATTCTTCTGCTCAGGGCAGAGCGCCATGGCCGCGTTGTACAGGCCTTCGCGGGTGCCGTTCAGCGCCATGACCTGCGCCATCGGATCAACTGCAACGCCATAGCGACGCTGGACCCAATCCGCGATTGCATTCCGCAGGTCTACGCTCCCCTCATTTGGAGGGTAACTTTGGAAACCTGCTGCGTTTTCAACGATGACGTCCGTGACCCAAGACGGAAAGTCATGTTTGGGTTCGCCAATAGTCATATGCACCACATCGCCGCCGGGCGTGTGGTGGTCCAGCAATGCCCGCAGGCGCGGAAATGCATAAGGCGGCAGGTTGGAAAACCGCTCAGGAAAATTCATGTTTCTGGCCTCAGGTCCGGGATCGTTAGTGTCCCGTTTACGAACAAAGTACAGAGCCGATACCCCTGCGTCCAGCCGCGCAATTTCAGCCTGAGCAAAATGTGGCTTTCACGCCAGTGCCTGTTCCACTGCGGCGCCAACCCGCAGCAAAGCCTCTTCGCAATCAGGTTGGCCGAGGATCTGCAGGCCGCATGACGGCACCCCTGTCGGGAGAGAAAGACCGCAAAGCCCCATCAGGTTTCCGATCCGTGTGTTGCGAAGGGCCATAAGGTTTGATCGCACGTAGTAGTCATGATCGTCCTGAAGGCGCTGCATGTTCGGGGGCAGGATCGGCGAGGCGGGACACAGGATGCCGTCAAAGCCGGCTGTGGCCTGATCCCATTCCATGCGAATCTGTTCCAGCTTGGCCCAGGCAGCGACATAGTCCGGCCCGCTGAACGTCTTGCCAGAACGGAAACGTTCCAGGATTTCCGGGAACATCAGATGTGGCGCGGCCTCGATCACGTCGCGCCACAGGCCATAGGCCTCAGCGGTGAACAGAACTGGGCTGAGCCCCATCGCTTCTTGCAGTGCGGGAACTTCAAGCGGGATGATGTCGGCGCCAGCGTTGCGCAGCCTGGTCAGCGCATCGGCATAGGCGTCGGCAATCGTCGGCTCCAGATCGTCCTGTGCGACAGTCCGCAGGTCTGCAAAGCGCATTCCCTTGATTGAACTGCCCCGCAAATCTGGCCCGGATGTCCCTTCCATCACCCCCAGATAAATCGCTGCGTCCTCGACCGATCGTGCCAGCGGGCCGATGGTGTCGAACTTCAGACAAAGCGGAACGACCCCCTCCAGGCTGAGCCGACCGGAGGTGGTTTTCAGGCCAACGAGATCGTTCCAGGCAGAAGGAATGCGCACAGATCCCCCTGTGTCAGAGCCGATCCCGCAAGCCGCCAGTCCAAAGGCGACGGATGCCGCCGCACCAGAGGAGGAGCCGCCAGGCGCGGCATCAGCATCATGCACGCACGGCGGGGTCGCCTTGACCGGGTTGAGACCCAGTCCCGAAAAGGCCAGCTCACTCATGTGGGTTTTGCCGAGACAGACCGTGCCAAGGGATGTCGCGGCACGCAGAACCAGGGCATCGGTTTCCGGGATACGCCCGGCGAGGAGATCGGAGCCAGCCTCTGTTGCGGTCCCTGCGGTATCAAACAGATCTTTCCAGCTGATCGGGACGCCATCCACCAAAGACAGGCGCTGGCCTTGTTCCGCCCTCGCTTTGGCGGCGGTGGCTTCGGCAATGGCGCGGTCGTGCGTGACCGCCGAGAATATGCGGTCCCTCAGAGGGTGCGCATCAATTGCGTCCAGATAGGTTTGGGTCAAAGCCAGAGGGCAGATTTCCCCTGCCTCGATGCCGCGTCCCAGCTCTGCTGCGGTCTGTGTCAGCCATTCCTGCATCGCGGCGTCTCTCCCTGCTTATCGAAATGAGGCGACGGTAGCGGCACCGCGCCCCATGGACAATCCCAAAGACAGGGGCATATTGCGAGGCATGAAAAACACATCGGATATCCTGATCGTCGGCGGTGGTCTTAACGGTCCGGCGCTGGCCCTGGCGCTGGCTCAGACCGGACATACTGTTACGCTGATTGATGCCTTGCCCCGCGATGCGCGGGCGCGCGAAGATTTTGACGGGCGCAGCTACGCGCTGGCCTTGGCCTCTCAGAAACTGATCGACCAGATCGGCGTCTGGGGCGCGGTGGCAGGGCAAGCCCAGCCGATGCTGGAAATCAAAGTGACCGATGGGCGTGCCGGACAGGGGCCTTCGCCCTTTTTCATGCATTTCGACCACGCAGAAATCGAAGAAGGCCCGATGGGGTACATGATCGAGGATCGTTACCTCCGCCGGGCCTTGCGCGACGCGATGGAGGCCGAGCCAGCGATCACCCTGGTTGATGAGCAGACGGTCATAGCGCAAGAGGCCGATGCCACAGGCGTGACGGTCACGCTTGCCTCGGGAGATAGCCTGCGGGGACGTTTGCTTGTGGGGGCAGATGGGCGGCGCAGTGGCACCGCGGAACGTGCCGGTATTAAGCGGACCGGGTGGGACTATGGGCAGACCGCGCTGGTCTGCGCAATCGAACACGACCGTCCGCACAACGGGATTGCCCATCAGTTCTTCATGCCCCCCGGGCCACTTGCCATTTTGCCGCTACCTGGAAATCGCTCTTCGATCGTCTGGAGTGAGCGCAGCGATCGCGCGGCGGCCATCCAGTCGCTCGACGAAGAAAGCTATCTGTCCATTCTGCGCCCGCGGTTCGGTGATTTCATGGGGGACA
Source organism: Phaeobacter italicus (assembly GCF_019801785.1). Classification (NCBI taxonomy): domain Bacteria; kingdom Pseudomonadati; phylum Pseudomonadota; class Alphaproteobacteria; order Rhodobacterales; family Roseobacteraceae; genus Phaeobacter; species Phaeobacter italicus. The sequence continues at coordinate 352,996 of NZ_JAHVIJ010000005.1, forward strand.
TCCGGCTGGCCGGGGACCGCTTTACCTATCCGCTGAATTTGACGCTTGCGAATGCTTTTGTCGCAGAGCGGCTGGCGCTGGTTGGTGATGCGGCCCATGGGGTGCATCCGATCGCAGGGCAGGGGCTCAATGCTGGGCTTCGTGATGTTGGTGCATTGGCAGAGGTGCTGACAGAGGCAAGGCGCCGGGGCGAAGACATCGCTTCTTCGCTTGTTCTGGACCGCTACCAGCAATGGCGCCGCTTTGACACCGCCAGCCTTGCGGCTGCAACCGATGCATTCAATCGATTGTTTTCCAACGACAACCCGTTGCTGCGTTTGGGGCGAGATATCGGGATGGGAGTTGTCGGTGCTATCCCTGGCCTGCGCCAGAGTTTTATCCGAGAGGCGGCTGGCCTCACAGGGGATTTGCCCCGCCTTTTGCAAGGTCGTCCGATCTAACCAAAAAAGCCGGGCATCAGGCCCGGCTTTTTATTTGTCGTCTGACGGATCAGTCCAGAACCCGCGCCTCATCCACCAACATTACGGGAATGCCATTGCGGATGGGAAATGCGAGATTGGCGGCGCGTGAAATAAGCTCCTGACTATCAGCATCATATTCAAGCGTCGTCTGGGTGCGGGGGCAAACCAGAGCCTCAAGCATACGGCGGTCAAAGGCTGGGGCTTCGGGCTGACCAGAATGGGTGGTGTCAGGGCTCATTGCAGGGTTTCCTCATGCGAGCCGCCACGCAGAAGAAATTCGATCAGCGTGACGAGGGTTTCGCGTCTTGTCGCAAGGCAGGGCGCCTCTAGCAAGGCTTGTTTGTCCTCCGGATCAAAGTCCAGAAGCATGGACAGCGAGTTGATCAGCAATTCGTCGTCCGCATCCTTGAGCGTTTCCCAATCGGTCGACAGGTTGCGCGATTCAAAATACCGCTCAAGCAGATCAAGAAACCCTGGACGGTTAAAGTGGGTGTCATGCTCGCCCTTGCCCAGATCCCGTTCAAAGCCGTCCCATGTGATCTTGCAGCGTCGGTACGGGGTGAAACCGTCGATTTCGTTTGAAATTCGGAATCTGGAAACCCCAGAGAGTGTGATCAGATAGCGCCCGTCCTCTGTTTCTGAGAACTGGGTGACGCGTCCGGCACAGCCGATGCTATGCAGTTCGTTGGTGCCGTCCTTGCCGGGGAAAGGTTGCACCATCCCGATCAGCCGCTGCGGTGTCTTTAATGCGTCCTCCAGCATCTGAAGATACCGAGGTTCAAAGATGTGCAACGGCAGCCGGGACCGGGGCAGCAAAAGCGCCCCGGGTAACGGAAACACCGGCAAGGTGTCTGGCAAGTCATTAGCCTGTATCATGACTAGGGACTGTAGTGCTGGGGTCCGCTTAGGCAAATATCATCGAGCTAAGTTTGCGCCGCCCATTCAGCACGATCGGATCGTTGGGCTTGAGTGCGTCGAAAATGGTGAACAGCTGGGCTTTTGCAGCACCGTCGTTCCATTCTCGGTCCTTGCGGAACAGGGCCAGCAGCTCTTCTACCGCTGCTTCTGCATCACCGGCGGCATGCAGCGCTTGAGCAAGATCGAAACGGGCCTGCAGATCATCCGGGTTTGCGTCCACTTTTGCGCGCAGCTCTGCAACCGGGCCCGCGTTTTCGGCCTGACGGGCCAGGGCGATTTGGGCATGGGCGGCTTCGATTTCGGGGGCAGTCGAAATTTCGGCGGGGGCACCGTTCAGCACTGCTTCTGCCTGATCCAGGTCACCCATCGCGACATGTGCACGGGCCAGACCACTGTAGGCGGCGGCGTTTTTGTCGTCTTCACCGATCACCGCAGCAAATGTCTGAGCGGCATCCGCGATGTTGCCCTCCGCCAGCATTTGTTCGGCCATCTCGACGGCTTCGCCCAGGCCGCCGTCTGCAGAGCCGCCACCGGCTTCGATTGCGCGCTTGATGAAGGCGTCAATCTCTGAAGGTGCGACCGCGCCCTGAAACATGTCGATCGGGCGACCCTGTACAAAAGCCACAACCGTCGGGATCGACTGCAGCGGCAGGCCCTGCTGCGCCAGAGCCTGAACCAGCCTTTGGTTCTGGTCCACGTCGATCTTCGCCATTGTCACGGCGCCTTTTGCCTTGGTCACTGCGGCTTCCAGAGCCGGACCAAGGGTTTTGCAGGGGCCGCACCATGGCGCCCAGAAATCAACAATCACCGGTGCCTGCATCGACGCGTCGACCACGTCCTGCATGAAGGTGGCCTCGGTAACGTCCTTGATCAGATCACCTGCGGGGGCGTTGTCTCCCGCGCCGCCAAGAATATCGATCATGCGCTTTTTCTCCATTTCGTCGTTGCCCCTTATATGAAAGCTGACAGCCAAGAAACCAAGAGCGGAACCGCCGAAACCGCAGCTGATCGGCGCAGATATGGGGGCGTTTTAGGGATTGAGACGGCAGATCGTGGACTGTCGTATCTCTGCCTACAGTCTGTTTCCACGTTAACTCTGCCGTTTTATGGACATTTTCCCTTGTCCCGCCCTATGTTCAGAGAGTAGGTACAGCATCCATGCTCAGAACACGCGCAAAATTCAGCCTTGGCCAGGTCGTCCGGCATCGCAAGCATCCCTTTCGCGGTGTTGTTTTTGATGTGGATCCGGAATTTGCCAACACAGAAGAGTGGTACCAGGCCATCCCCGAGGACAGCCGTCCAATCAAGGAACAGCCCTACTACCATCTGCTGGCTGAAAACGATCAGACCTATTACGTCGCCTACGTATCCGAGCAAAATCTCTTGCCCGACTATTCCGGGGAGCCGATTGGCCACCCTGATGTGTCAGAGATGTTTGGAAGCTTTGACGATGGTGTCTACGCGCTGCAGTATCAGCTGAACTGATCTCCTGATCGCTGCCCCCACTGCTGTGCTGCAGAAATGGGGGCAACATTCGTCAATAGCCGAGAGCGCAGCCGTCCTTGCGCGGATCGCTTGCCCCTTCAAGAATGCCGGCTGAATGGATCTGGATGGCCTGCGCGCCACCGATTGCGGTGTCAGGGATGGTGATGTCATGCCCCATGTCCGCCAGCTCCTGACGCACGTCATCGCTATAGCCGCGCTCGACTTTCAGGACATCGCCATCTGCAAAGGCGCGGGGCAAATCAATCGCTGCCTGCGGGTCCATGGCAAAATCGGTCAAGTTGGAGACGAACCGTGCGTGACCACAGGGTTGATAGGCCCCGCCCATCACGCCAAACGGCATCGTAACCTCCCCATCTTTGCGAAGCATGCCCGGGATGATCGTGTGCATCGGGCGTTTTCCGCCCGCCAGCATGTTGGGCTGCCCGTCCTCCAGAGTGAAGCCGGCTCCACGGTTTTGCAAAAGGATGCCGAACTTCTCCGACGCGATGCCAGAGCCAAAGCCGTGGAAAATCGAATAGATCAGCGATACCGCCATCCGATCCTTGTCGACGACGGTGATGTAGATCGTGTCCTTATGCACCGCTTCGCTGATTGCCTTGGGGCCTGCCATGGCTTTTCGGGGGTTGATCAACTCGGCCAGCTGAACGGCTGTTTCGGGTGACAGCATGTGGTCAAGGCGACTGGTGTGGTCTGGGTCAGCAATGAACCGGTTGCGGGCGTCATAGGCGAGCTTGGCGGCCTCTGCTTCGATATGCACGCGCTCGGCACCGATGGGGTTCATGCCTGCGATGTCAAAATGCTTGAGCATGTTGAGCATGAGAATGGCGGTCGCACCCTGACCGTTTGGCGGATGCTCGACTAGATCTATGCCTTTGTAGTCCCCCGCGACTGGGGTGGTGGCATCCGCGCTCACACCAGCGAAGTCTTCGGCGGTATGCACCCCCCCCAGGGCGTTCAGTGCCGAAAGCATGTCTTCGGCGATCTCGCCCGAGTAAAAGGCATCGCGACCGTCTTTTGCTATACGGCGCAGGACTTCTGCCTGCCCCGGCGCGCGGAACATCTGCCCGATGGTTGGTGCTTTGCCGTCAATCAGGTACGACTGTCGGGCCGCTCCTTGCAGGGTATCCTGATCGTTCTGCCAGTCAAATGCCACGCGCGGCGCAACCGGGACGCCTGCCTCGGCGTAGTGGATCGCCGGAGCAAGAAGGGCATCAAGCCCCAGCTTGCCCTCTTCTTCGGACAATTTGCAGAAGGCATCGATGGCACCAGGCACGGTGACGGCATGGGCGCTGCGGAGTGGAATGCTGTCGTGCCCTTCGGCGCGCAAGGCAGAGGCGTCTGCAGCTGCGGGCGCGCGGCCAGAGCCGTTCATCGCCTTCACGGGCTCCCCCGGTCGCGAATAAAGCGCAAAGCAATCGCCGCCAATCCCGGTCATCTGCGGTTCGCAGATTCCCAGAAGGACCGCGCCTGCAATGGCGGCATCCATGGCGTTTCCACCGCGTTTGAGGATGTCGATGGCAACACCGGCCGCCAAAGGGTGGGATGTCGCACAGATACCATTTTCAGCGTAAACAGCTGAGCGGCCTGGGAAATGAAAATCGCGCATGATGCCTCCTCCAACTAGGAGCAAGGTTAGAGCGCGAAGGGGGGATGGCAATGGCAATCTGATGCCGTGCCGTCAGGTTTTGTTCACAAGTTCATGAAAGCTGACCCAATCGGGTCTGGACCACAAAAAAACTGACCGTTGTCGAACTTAGGCCGGCTTTGCATTGCGCATCTGGATTTCAAAGCGGAGGGATAGGTTGTTGCCTGCGTCATTGCGTTCATATTGAACATCTGTGGCAAGTTCCCGGATCAAGAGCCAGCCAAACCCGCCTTCTGGCAGCTCTTCCAGACTGACGTTCAGGTCTTGTCGGGTGCCAGCGGGGAGTTGGCCATCCTTGAATGGAACACCCGCATCGCCAATTGATATCCAGAGCTGTTCGGGGTCGAGATTGCAGCGGATGCGCACATCGCCCACGTCCATACCTGCATAGGCATGTTCGACCACGTTGTTTACTGCCTCGGTCAGGGCAATCTGAACCTCGTCTGCGCGGGCTTCGGGGACGCCCATTTCACGCAGACGGTTCACAACATCCTGAACGCCCGTGCGGGCATCCAGTTCAGTCGCTGTGAACGAGCAGGAAAAACTATCTACCATGATCGTGTCGCTCCGCCTTTTCAGCGCGCCCTGAATCAAGATTCTACGCGGTTCACCGCCTGCGCATCCGGCAGGGAGGGGTACAGGTCAAAGACAGTATCCATGCGGGTCAGACGAAACACCTTGTCCACCATCGGTGTGAGGCCGGCGAGATCCAGTTTGCGACCTTGGCCCAGCTGTTTCATCGCTGCAACGATGGCGCCCAGGCCACTCGAATCAATGAATTTGACTTCTGACAAATCGAGAATGACGCGATCCGGACCGTTCTCGGTCGTGGAGCGCATGTCCTCCTTGAACTGGATTGCCATAGCTGCATCAATACGTTCGGCATTGACGGTTACGATCTGTGTTCCATCGGCTGTTGTACTGGTCAGGCTCATGAGTGAGTGTCCCCGCGTCAATATGTGTTGACGATCAATCTAGACGTTAATCCTTACGATTTTGTATGCACTATTTCGACATTGGGAGGAATAATTGATGAAAACTGTTGTTATTGCGGGTGCGGCCCGCACGCCGATGGGTGGGTTTCAGGGCATGTACGATGGTGTCTCTGCGGCTGATTTGGGCGGGACAGCGATCCGTGCGGCGCTGGAAGGCGCGGGTGCCAAGACCGTTGATGAGGTGCTGATGGGCTGCGTGTTGCCCGCAGGGCAGGGCCAGGCGCCTGCGCGCCAAGCTGGCTTTGCTGCGGGGCTGGGTGAAGAGGTTCCTGCCACAACGCTCAACAAGATGTGCGGCTCTGGCATGAAGGCTGCGATGATTGCCTATGACCAGATCGCGCTGGGGCAGACAGACACGATGATCGCAGGTGGTATGGAAAGCATGACCAACGCCCCCTACCTGCTGCCCAAGATGCGAGGTGGTGCGCGGATCGGTCATGGCCAGGTCGTCGACCACATGTTCCTGGATGGTCTGGAAGACGCCTACGACAAGGGCCGTCTGATGGGAACCTTTGCCGAGGATTGCGCAGAAACCTATCAGTTCACCCGCGAAGAGCAGGATGACTATGCGCTGAAGTCCCTGTCCAACGCGTTGGAAGCGCAGGAGAGCGGCGCTTTTGATGGTGAGATCGCCGCTGTCACTGTGAAAACCCGCAAGGGTGAGGTTGTGACCGATGCTGATGAGCAGCCCAAGTCCGCGCGACCTGACAAGATCCCCACTCTGAAGCCTGCATTCCGCAAGGATGGAACCGTTACGGCGGCCAATGCGTCGTCGATTTCTGATGGGGCAGCGGCCCTGGTCATGGCGTCGGCAGAGGCCGCCGAGGCGCAAGGGCTGACCGTGCGGGCGCGGGTCATGGGCCATGCGAGTCATGCGCAGGCGCCGGGTCTTTTTACCACGGCACCGGTTCCGGCGGCGCGCAAGCTGATGGATCGTCTGGGCTGGAGCGTCGATGATGTGGATCTCTGGGAGGTAAACGAAGCCTTTGCCGTCGTGCCGATGGCTTTCATGCGCGAGATGGGTATCCCGCGTGACAAGGTGAACGTGAACGGCGGGGCCTGTGCGTTGGGGCATCCGATCGGAGCATCTGGCGCGCGGATCATGGTCACATTGCTGAACGCGCTGGAAAAGCGCGGGCTCAAGCGTGGGATCGCAGCGATCTGCATCGGAGGTGGCGAAGGCACGGCCATCGCGATCGAGCGCGACTGATTTCGACAGCTGTGACTGCTGACAATTGACCAATCGCAGGGAAGGGGGCAGAAATGCCCCCTTCCTGTCCTTTGACCTGCAGAGACTGAAATGACCCGAGTAGATTACGCCGATCTGGCCCGAACAATTGCTGCCCTCACCGAGGGGGAAACCGATGATGTGGCGCTGATGGCGACGGTCGCCTGCGAGGTGCATCACAGTGATGAGCGGTTCAACTGGACCGGGTTTTACAGGGTAGTGGCACCGGAACTGTTGAAGATCGGCCCCTATCAGGGGGGACATGGTTGTCTGCAGATCCCTTTTGCTCGTGGGGTTTGCGGTGCGGCCGCGCGTACCGGCGAGGTGCAATTGGTGCCGGATGTCGACGCCTTCCCTGGTCACATCGCCTGCGCCTCTTCGACCCGATCCGAACTGGTTCTGCCGGTCTTGAACGGTGCCGGGGAGGTTATCGCGGTGTTTGATCTGGACAGTGATCTGCCTGACGCCTTTACCCCGGAAGATGCGGATGCGCTGACGGAAATCCTGAAGGCGGTTTTCGGCCGTCTGTGAATGCGCAGGGGCTTTGCCCCTCGGCCCTGACGGGCCTCACCCCAGAGTATTTGGGGAAAGATGACAGCCTGGCGCCTGTGCCGGGCTGTTTGCGTTTTGGGCCGGGAATGGGGGAAGGGCATGAAAAAATTCTTGGAATTTTCACCGATTCGCGCCACTGTGAAAAAGTAGATCATTTTTTCACGAGACATATCTGTGACCGATCAAAGCCCCCAGCCTGCCACCCTTGGTGCTGATTTGCGTGCGCTGCGTAAGTCGCGCAGCCTTACCCTTACAGACCTGGCCGCGAGACTTGGGCGTTCGGTTGGTTGGTTGAGCCAGGTGGAACGGGACAAATCCGAGCCCTCGATCTCTGATCTGCGGGCCATCGCCAAATGTCTTGATGTCCCGATGTCCATGTTGTTTGCCCATTCTGCCTCCCCCGCTGATGAGCAGGGGTATGTGGTGCGGGCAGGCGCGCGCCGACCGATGGGCTCGGGCGAGGAGGGGTTGATTGAAGAGCTGTTGTCTCCTGATCTGACCGATGATTTCGAAATGGTGCACTCCACATTTCAGCCCCGGTCACAGATGCAGACGCCGGCAGATCGGCCGACCCAGGAGGTGGGTTATGTGATCTCAGGCCGGTTGGATCTGGTCATTGGTGGGCGGGAATTCTCAGTCGGGCCGGGAGACAGTTTCCGGATCCGCCACGAACCCTATCAGTGGTCGAACCCCTATGATGAGCCCTGCGTTGCCGTTTGGGTCATTGCTCCGCCGGTGTACTGATGAGTTTTGAAGCCTGGAGCGTCTTTGCCCTGTTCTGGGCGGTGTTTGTCACCACGCCGGGCCCGAACGCCGTCAACTGCATTTCAAACGGAATGAACCTTGGCTTTCTGCGGGCGATGGTGGGAGTTCTTGCCATTCTGACCCAGGCGAGCCTGTTTCTGGTTCTGTCTGCGCTTGGGGTGACCGCGCTGATTGCGGCGTCTCCGACCGGGTTCTGGCTGGCGAAAATGATAGGAGCGGGCTTCCTGATCTATCTGGGACTGCGCGGTTGGCAAAATGCCACGCGGCCGGTGCCCCAGACGGAGCGGCCTGTCCGCCATGTCTATCTGCACGCATTGGCGGTAGCGACGATCAATCCCAAGAGCGTGGCCGGATATCTTGCAGCTTTTTCCCAATTTGTTCAGCCGGATGTGCCGATCTGGGAGCAGATGGTCGTGATCATGCCGACTGCGCTGGTTCTGACGACGCTCAGCTATACGGGGTTCACACTGATCGGGGTTGTCATGGGCAAGGCTGCGATGGCGGCGGTGTTCAATGTCTGGATTCGCCGTCTGCTGGCCATCTGTTTTGTCATCTACGGCGTTCTTTTGGGGCTCAGCTCTGCGCCGCAGGCGGGCATGCGATGAGGCCGCGCATCTTTCAAACATATCTCATCCGTTCCAGGGCGGAACATGAAACCAGGACCCAAAGAGGTCTTTGCCACACAGGGAGGCACCATGTCTGATTTTCCAACCAAGGCCAAAGTGGTCATCATCGGCGGCGGTGTCGTCGGCTGCTCGGCGCTCTATCATCTTGCCAAAAAGGGGTGGAGCGATTGTGTGCTCCTTGAGAAGAACGAGCTGACGGCGGGGTCGACCTGGCATGCAGCGGGCAATGTGCCGACGTTCTCGACCTCTTGGGCGATCATGAACATGCAGCGCTATTCGACCGAGCTGTATTCGCGCCTCGCTGACGAGGTGGATTATCCAATGAATTACCATGTCTCGGGTTCGATCCGGCTCGCGCATAGCAAGGAACGGATGCAGGAGTTTGAGCGCGCCATGTCGATGGGCCGCTATCAGGGCATTCCGATGGAGATGTGGACCCCCGAACAGGCAAAGGCGCGTTATCCGTTTCTGGAGACGCATGATCTGGAAGGGGTGCTGTATGATCCGACCGATGGGGATATCGATCCGGCCCAGCTGACCCAGGCCTTGGCCAAAGGCGCGCGGGACCTGGGACAGAAGATCGTCCGTTTCTGCCCGGCCACCGATGTTACCCAGAAAGATGATGGCAGCTGGATCGTCCATACGGAAAAGGGCGACATCACCTGCGATTACGTGGTCAATGCTGCGGGTTACTATGCACAGCGCGTCGGGGAATGGTTCAAACCCTATGGCGGCCGTACGGTGCCTGCCATGGTGATGAGCCACCAGTATCTTCTGACCGATGAAGTCCCGGAGATCGAAGCTTGGTCCAAGGAAAATGGAGGCAAGCTGCCGCTGCTGCGCGACGTGGATGTCTCGTATTACCTGCGGCAGGAGAAGAACGGCTTTAACCTTGGCCCCTATGAGCCGAACTGCAGGGGGCATTGGATGACCGAAGATGATCCGATGCCCGAGGATTTCAGCTTTCAGCTTTGGAATGACGATCTGGACCGCATCGAGGATATCGTCACAGATGCTATGGAACGGGTTCCTTTGATGGCGACATCCGGTGTCGGTCGCGTCATCAACGGGCCGATTCCCTATGCGCCGGATGGCCTGCCATTGATCGGCCCCATGCCTGGTGTCAGCAACGCGTTTGAGGCGCACACCTTCACCTTTGGCATCGCGCAGGGCGGTGGTGCTGGCAAGGTGCTGGCAGAGTGGATCGTGGATGGTCATACCGAATGGGACATGTGGGCTGTCGATCCACGTCGTTACACCGATTACACCGATCAGGATTATTGCAACCAAAAGGGCATGGAAGTTTATGGCAACGAATATGCCATGCACTTCCCGCACCACGAATGGCCCGCTGCGCGTGAGAAGAAGCTGTCGCCCGTACATGCCAAGGTCAAAGAACTGGGCGGACAGATGGGGGCCTACAACGGGTGGGAGCGGGCAAATTGGTTTGCCAAGCCCGGTGATGACACATCCCTTGAAGCCACGCATACATGGGGCCGGTCAGGGCCGTGGGAACAGCGCATCAAGGAAGAATGTGAGGCCGTGCGTGACCATTGCGGGGTTCTGGATCTGCCGGGCTTTTCGCGGTTCATGGTCACAGGCGAAGGCGCCACCGAGGCGCTGCGAGGTCTCATAACAGGTGGTCTGCCAAAGGTGGGCCGGATCAATCTGGTCTATATCGCTGATGACCGCGGTCGCATTCTGACAGAGATGTCCTGTGTCCGATTGGCGGATGAGGCGTTCATGATGATTACCGCAGCGACGGCGCAGTGGCATGACAGGGATATTCTGCTTTCTGCGATGCCCGCCTCTGTTTCCGTGGACGATGTTACCACCACACGCGACACGCTGATCGTGACAGGCCCCAAGTCTCGCGACATTCTTGCAGGTCTCAGTGATGGCGATTTCGAGAGCGGATGGCTCACCCATCAGTCGGCGACCGTCGCGGGCCGTGAGGCATTCCTTATCCGGGTGTCGTTCGCCGGGGAGCTGGGCTGGGAGGTTCACGCACTGAACGAAGATATGCCGGTAATCTATGAGGCCGTTCTGGAGGCAGGCGCAGTTCCCTTTGGCATGTATGCGCTGAATTCTCTGCGGATCGAGAAAGGCTATCGCGCTTGGAAAGGTGATCTCTCGACCGACTATTCGCTGTTGGAAGGTGGGCTGGAGCGGTTCGTGAAGCTCGACAAGCCACAGGCGTTTCCCGGCAAGGCTGCCATTCTGGCGGAAAAGCAGCGCGGTGTGGCCAAGCGGTTTGTGACCTTGAAGGTCGATGCCGGTGAAGCAGATGCCCCTTACATGTCCTGCATTCGCCACGGCGATGCGATTGTGGGTGAAACCACTTCGGGAGCATGGGGCTACCGTGTTGGTGCATCAATAGCGCTGGGAATGGTGCGGGCAGATTTGGCTGAGCCGGGAACCGAACTGCAGGTCGACATCTACGGAGAGCTGTGCCGTGCTGTCGTTCAGGCCGATGCGCCGATGTGGGATCCGGACAATGAACGGCTCCGCGCCTGATCCGCGCGACATCCCGCCCCATGAGACCGGGGCGGAGCATGGCCCTTGGCAAGTAGACATCCTGCTTGCCGAGGGGTTTGTCCTGACAGAATTCTCGGCAGTGATAGAGCCGCTGCGGCTGGCGAACCGGGTGCTGGCACAGCCACCGTTTCAGTGGACATTACGCTCTGCCGCAGGCGGAAAGGTCGGTTGCCGGGCGGGCGCTGTTGTCGAAACCGACCCCTTTGTGCCGCGCCCTGATGCGGACTGCGTTTTCGTCCTTGGCAATAGTGATCCGGATTGCCCTGCCTTGTCCCTTGGGCCGGAAATCGCAACCTACCGAACCCGGGGCGCTAAGGTATATCTTTTGGCGGAAGCAGCCAGCAGATATATCAGCGATCATGCGAGTGACGGCCGACTGCATACCACGCATTGGGAGAATGCCACACTCCTGCGGGAGCGCTCGGGGTTGTTTGACGCCAACTTCGCGCTCGCCAGCGAAGACGGCCAGGTGGTCACTTGCGCCGGGATGGGGGCCACTGTGGATGTGGTTCTCACCTTGATTGGTCAGCTGACAACAGCCGCCGCGCAGATGACGGTCGCCAACATTCTGCTGCATGAGAAAGTGCGCGACTATGGTTCTTTGCAGCCTTTTTCAGGGGTGAAGCCGACGATCACGGGTGATGCGGATCTGGACCAGGCAATCCGCGTCATGCAGGATCACATCGAGGATCCGCTGCCCATCAACGAAATCGTCGATCACCTCGGTATCTCGACCCGATCGCTTGAGCGAAAGTTCAAAACCTATCTGGGGACGACCCCCAATGGTTTTTATCGGGAAATGCGGCTGAACAAGGCGAATAACCTGCTTCTCAACACAACGATGAGCGTTCGGGAGATTGGGCTGGCTTGTGGATTTTCGAATGGGTTTTCGACCCTATATAAGGCCTTTTTCGGGATTACCCCGCTTAGCCTTCGCAAATCGCGGCTGGAAAATGGGCGGGCTCCGGGAGGGGGAAGAAGGGGCGGGTGAAATCTCGGGTCTTCTTGGCGCTTTTCATACATTTTGTGTCGCCTGATCGTGTCATTCTCAGACCAAAGAGAGATCTGGAGACATGAGATGAGCGATCTTCCCAACAAGGCCCGCGTGGTCATTATCGGCGGTGGTGTGATCGGATGTTCGGTGGCCTATCATCTGACCAAGCTGGGCTGGAAGGATGTGGTTCTGCTGGAGCGCAAGCAGCTGACGTCCGGCACCACTTGGCACGCCGCGGGCCTGATCGCCCAGCTGCGCGCGACCGCCAACATGACCAAGTTGGCGAAATACAGTCAGGAACTCTACGGCTCGCTGGAGACAGAAACCGGCGTTGCCACGGGCTTCAAACGTTGCGGTTCTATCACCGTGGCCCTGACCGAAGAGCGCAAGGAAGAGATTTTCCGCCAGGCCGCCATGGCGCGCGCGTTTGGCGTCGATGTCGAGGAAATCTCTCCTGCTGAGGTCAAGGACCGCTACGAGCATCTGAACGTCGGTGATGTTACCGGTGGGGTATGGCTGCCCAAGGACGGTCAGGGTGATCCCGCAAACATCGCGCTGGCTCTCGCCAAAGGCGCTCGCCAGCGCGGCGCGCTGGTCAAGGAGCGGATCAAGGTCACGGGTATCTCCAAAAATGGCCGTCGCGTCACTGGTGTCGACTGGATCAGCGATGATGGCCAGTCCCAGGGTCACATTCAGGCCGACATGGTGGTGAACTGCGCCGGCATGTGGGGCCATGAGGTTGGCCGGATGGCTGGCGTCAACGTACCTCTGCACGCCTGCGAGCATTTTTACATCGTCACCGAAGGCATCGAGGGCCACACCCAGATGCCGGTCCTGCGGGTGCCTGACGAATGTGCGTATTACAAGGAAGATGCGGGTAAGATCCTGCTGGGGGCGTTTGAGCCAAACGCCAAACCCTGGGCGATGAACGGTATCCCTGACACCTTTGAATTCGACCAGCTGCCGGAAGACTTCGACCACTTTGAGCCGATCTTGGAAGCCGCCTGCAACCGTATGCCGATGCTGGCCGAGGCCGGTATCCACACCTTCTTCAACGGCCCGGAGTCCTTTACCCCGGATGATGCCTATCACCTGGGTCTGGCGCCGGAGATGGACAACTTCTGGGTTGCTGCGGGCTTCAACTCAATCGGCATCCAGTCGGCGGGCGGCGCAGGTATGGCGCTGGCGCAGTGGATGGAAGACGGCCAGAAACCGTTTGACCTGGGCGACGTCGATATCTCGCGCATGCACCCGTTCCAAGGCAACAAGCACTATCTGTTTGAACGTTCCAAAGAGACGCTGGGCCTTTTGTACGCTGATCACTTCCCCTACCGGCAAAAGGCAACTGCCCGCGGCGTGCGCCGCACACCGTTCCACTATCATCTGAAAGAACAGGGCGCGGTCTTCGGTGAAATCGGCGGCTGGGAGCGCGCCAACTGGTTCGCTAACGAGGGCCAGGAACGCGAATACCAGTACAGCTGGAAGCGGCAGAATTGGTTCGAAAACTCTGCCGCCGAACACCGCGCTGTGCGCGAAAACGTCGGCATGTACGACATGTCCTCCTTCGGCAAGATCCGCGTCGAAGGCCCGGATGCCGAGACCTTTCTGAACTACATCTGCGGTGCCAACGTCTCGGTTCCGGCGGGCAAGATCGTCTACACCCAGTTCCTGAACTCCCGCGGCGGGATCGAGGCGGATGTGACCGTCACCCGCCTGAGCGAGACCGTCTATCTGGTGGTGACCCCTGCGGTGACCCGCCTTGCCGACCAGACCTGGATGATGCGTAACAAGGGCGGTTTCAACGTCGTGCTCACCGATGTGACCGCAGGCGAGGGGGTGCTGGCAGTGATGGGTCCGAACTCCCGCGAACTGCTGCAGAAAGTGTCGCCCAACGACTTCTCCAACGAGGTGAATCCCTTCGGCACCGCGCAGGAGATCGAGCTGGGCATGGGCCTCGCCCGTGTGCATCGGGTGACCTATGTGGGCGAATTGGGCTGGGAAATCTATGTCGGTGCAGACATGGCGGGCCACGTGTTTGAAACCCTGTGGGAGGCAGGGCAGGACATGGGGCTGAAACTCTGCGGGATGCACATGATGGACAGCTGCCGGATCGAAAAGGGCTTTCGCCACTTCGGCCACGACATCACCTGCGAGGACAATGTGATCGACGCAGGGCTCGGCTTTGCGGTCGCCACCGGCAAGGACGATTTCATCGGCAAGGCTGCGGTGCTGGAGCGCAAGGAAACCGGCCCCAAGGCCCGGATGGTCCAGTTCAAGCTGACCGATCCCGAGCCGCTCTTGTTCCACAACGAACCGATCATCCGCGACGGCAAATACGTGGGCTACCTCAGCTCCGGCAACTATGGCCATACGCTGGGTGCCGCCATCGGCATGGGCTATGTGCCTTGCGAAGGAGAAAGCGCAGCAGATGTGCTGGGATCGACCTACGAGATCGACGTCTGCGGTGTGAAGGTGAAGGCCGAGGCTTCGCTGAAGCCGATGTACGACCCCAAATCGGAGCGTGTGAAGGCCTGACCGCCGCTCCGCTCTCTCACGTGAAACATTGGCCCGCAGTCGATCATTTGACCGCGGGCCATCATTTTTGTTGATGCCGGTGATAACACAAAGGTCTCTTTTTCTTTTTCGCAGAGCTGCGATAAAGGCGTGTCCGCTTCACTCTTGAGAGAGCTGCAATCCTGCGGATCAACTTTGTCGCAAGGAAAAGGGGCACAGGATGTCGCAGCAAAAACGCGAGAATGTCGATACGCCCCAAGGGCTCGCCTTTGCGATTTCAGCATATCTGATGTGGGGTTTCCTGCCGCTTTATATGAAGGCGCTTTCTCATATGCCCGCGGCAGAGGTCGTTGCGCACCGTGTTCTGTGGTCGGTCCCGGTGGCTGGCATTCTTCTGGTGGTTCTGCGCCGCACCCGCGATTTGCAGTCTGCTTTGCGGTCCCCCAAGGTTTTGGCGATGGGCTGTGTCACTGCGGCGCTGATTTCCGTGAATTGGGGGATCTATGTCTGGTCCATTGCCACAGGGCATGCCCTGGACGCCGCATTGGGCTACTACATCAATCCATTGTTCAGCGTCATGCTGGGCGCCCTACTGCTGGGAGAGCGCCTGACTGTTGCCCAGCTGGTCGCGATCGGTTTGGCCGCCCTTGCCGTCGTTGTGCTGGCGGTGGACGCAGGAAGTTTGCCTTGGGCTGCGATTGGCCTAACGCTCAGCTGGGGGTTTTACGCCTTCTTCAAGAAATCCCTCCCGGTTGGCCCCAATCAGGGCTTCATGCTGGAGGTTTTGATCCTGACACCGCCAGCCATCGGGTATCTGGTCTATCTTGCGTCAACCGGCGGCGCGCATTTTGGTGGTGATCTTGGGGATACGGTGCTGTTGGTTGGATGCGGTGTGGTGACGGCGGTGCCGCTCATCACCTATGCCAACGGTGCCAAGCTGTTGCGGCTGTCCACGATTGGCATCCTGCAGTATATCGCGCCGACGATGATTTTTCTCGCTGCTGTATTCCTGTTTGGAGAGGAGTTCGGGCGTGCGAGGATGATTGCCTTTCCGATGATCTGGCTGGCTCTGATTATCTATTCCACGTCGCTTGTCCGTCAGATGCGTCGCGCCTAGCGGGGTGTCCCCAGCCCCTTATGGTTTTGCAGAGAACCTCGGCCCAGAGGCGATAGGCCCTAGCTGACGGGTGATAGCCGTCCCGGGCCGCCATGTCCGGTGACAGGTCAATCTGGAATGGCAGGTGCAGCACGTCTGCCTGTGTTTCAGCGAGGCGGGCAAGCACCTGGTCAAGACGGGCGGCATGCTGCCCCAGAAACCAGGCGAGAGGATTAGGCAGGGCTGGGAAACGAGCCATTGGCGGGACGCCACATAGAATGATCACTTTGGCCCGGTATTTCCGTTTCAGCAAATTGATCAGGGCTGACTGTTCCATGTGAAACCGCGTCTTGCTGGTCAGTCGGGTCACATCGTTTACCCCCAAGGCCAGCACCACGACATCCACATCCCGACCTGTCGGTTCCTGTTGCAGGCGCAACAGCGTGTCGGCCGTGCGGTGCCCGTTGGTTGCAAGCAGACGCCAGTGCACGGCGTGGGTGCAGGAAAGCTGTGCTGCCAACTGACCCGAGAGCGCCTCTGCCTGGGTGGAAACGCCCACCCCCGCAGCGGAACTGTCCCCTGCAATCAGGATACGCAGAGGCGGATGATCGACCTTGCGAATGACATCGCCACTGCGTGGTCCGATGGGTTCTGGCAGGCGCAGCGCGCTTCGACGGACGGAAATGGCTTGTGCGACCAGAACCGGGAAAAGAATGACCCTCAGGACACGGTCCATTTCAATCAGCTGAGCGCGGACTGAAAGCCGATGAACCGCGGATCTTGCATAACCCGTTCCATGATTGCGTCCCGCAACGCGCCGACGGTCTTGTAGGGGCGCATGACGACCTCGAACTGGGTGATAAGCCCGGTGTCGTCCAAGGTGATCAAATCGACACCAACTGCGTCCAGCTCCCCGACCTTGCATTGAAACTCCAGCGCCCAATCAGCGCCATCACCCATGATCCGGCGGTAGCGGAATTCGGTAAAGATCTGCCCGACATGCCCTAGAATGGCAGCAACAGGCGCCCGACCCGTCCATGTTTTCCAATAAGTCGGCGGCAGAAACTGCACGTCCTCAGCCAGCAGGGCGGCAATCGCCTTATCATCGCCCTTGGCAACGACGTTCAGCAGGGTCTCGATCGTCGGGTGGGTCATGGTATCGATCTGGTCCTTCAATCGGATGGTGCTTTCAACCCTGACGGGGGCGGTCTGCCGCGGCAAGCACGACGTTGCGAAAGCTTGCCCTGTGGTGTGCAGGGCGCTAGGGACGCGACCATGACACTCTCAAGCGAATACAACCCGCCGCAGGATCCGTTGGATATTCTCTACCACGACGCAGAAATCGTGGTGGTGAACAAACCGCACGGATTGCTGAGTGTGCCGGGACGAGGGGAACATCTTGCCGATTGTTTGATCTCGCGGGTTCAGGCCGTCTTTCCCGAGGCACTTCTGGTGCATCGGCTGGACCGGGACACCTCTGGCGTGATGATCTTTGGCATGACCGCCCATGCGCAGCGGCATTTGTCGATGCAGTTTGAAAAGCGCACGACGAAAAAGGCCTATGTCGCGCGCGTGCACGGGCGTCTTGAGCCGAGAAGCGGGACAGTTGATCTGCCGTTGATCGTTGACTGGCCCAACCGTCCCCGCCAGATGGTTTGCCATGAGACCGGGAAACCAGCCGTGACGGATTGGCGCGTGACCAAATACGAGGAGGCCGCGACACGGGTGCGTCTTACGCCGAAAACGGGTCGGTCGCATCAATTGCGGGTGCATATGCTGGCGCTAGGCCATGTCATCCTTGGGGATCCGATCTATGCCGAAGGCCCCGCAAGGAACCATGAGCGGCTGATGCTCCATTCGGAAGAGCTGCGGGTCAAACACCCCGATAGCGGAGAATCCATGAAGTTCCGCGCAAAAGCCCCGTTTTGAGGTCAGACGGAGATCCGCAGCCAATCATGTGGAAAGATGTCGGGATTGCTCAGCTTGGGGTCTCCAAACCACTTGGCAGGCCCCGCGACCCGTCGACCTGGCGTTTGATTGAGCCATGCCGCCCACCAGGAGAAAGAACTGTTGCCGATGACGTTGTGCTGACACAGGCTCATCAGGCGCATGTCTTCAAAATCGGTCTCTGGCCCATTGAAGTCGACAACGACCTTTTCGCAAGGCAGTGACAGGTTGTCCTTGGCCCACTGGGGGTCATCGGAAAAGACATAGACGACTGGGTCGCCCTGCAGACCATCCAGCACCTTTGCCAATGCCGCATCGTAGTAGGCCTGATCACACAGAACATGTGCCGCAAAGGTCAGGTAATCGCCCCGTCGCACATGCAGAGAAATCGCAGTGCTTTCCGCGATTCTGGCGGCCATTTCGGCGTTTTTCTGATTGGAAAACGCGGGGAAAGTGAATTCGCTCCGGATACGTTCAGCGCTGTTTTGAAAATACTTCTGGCTCTGCCAATAGCCATGAAGATAGCTGTTGTCGCCCCAGTCCTCGAAAGCCGGATTATACCCAAGACCGCGCTCGCGGCGAAAATATGGTTTGGCGCCGACTTTCTGCCCGATGCCGCGCCAGATTGCGTACCGCAGCGGATTCGTCTGTTTCAAAGGCGGCAGGTGAACGGGATCGGCAAGCTCTAGATCAAACACGCGGGTCAGTACGCCCTCACCGCGCAAAATGGCCGCACGGCTGTCCAATGCAAGCGGAACGCCCACCCGGTCCGCCAGGGCGCGGCCGGCGGCATATTGGAACATCTGGTTTCCCAGTCGGCCATGCAGGCGGGTGATGATCATCGCAGGCTCCTCTCGGCTCTTGCGATGTCATATGCTTCTGCGGCGGTTCTGGCCAGCCTTGCTATTGGGCGGTACGTCTTTGCGTTTCCCATTGCGCGAATCCGGCAACCCCGAAGGCAGGGTCTGGCTCCTCGTTCAGGTAGCTCAGGATTTCGATCGAGTGGCCGTCAGGATCCTTGAAATAGACCGAAAGCGCAGGCATCCAGCCAAGAACCACTGGCTCTTCTGTGGGGGCGCCGTTGAAATCGAGGGGCTGCACGCCGACATCGCTCAGCCGGTCGCAAATGCCATCCATTGCGGCGGGCGTGCTGCGAAACGCCATGTGCAGGCGCATGCCCATCGGGGCCGTCCCCGTCCCCCACAGGCCCAGCATCCCCTGTTCTGGGCCACCCACCCAGAGAAACGCAACCTGACGTTCCGGCAGGACGCGGGCCAGTTCAAGCCCGATGATGTCGCGATAAAATGCGATGGAACGATCCAGATCGCGGACTGTTAGGTGGGTTTCATATACCCCGGTGAGTTCTGTGCCGATGGTGGCTGTGGCGGTCACGTGGTGGTTCATCTGTCCTTTTCCTTGTCACTCAGTTGATCAGGAATGGCGAGCCTGCATGCTCAAGTCAGGTTGAGGTCAAGCGATTTGTCCTCCTTATCCGGTGATCATGCAGACTTGACGTGACCACGCTTATGTCACTATGCCGGTTTGCAGGGGACGAGGCCCCGCCGCCCGCGGTTTTGAACCAAGGTGAACCCTCGAATTGATTTCTCTGTCTTTTGCTCATCCACGCGATGCGCCAATGGCAATGCGGGCCCCGTTTTCAGGCGCATCTTGTTGATTGAACAAGAGGCAAGACAAATGACACATCAAGACGAGCTCCCAACTGTCGGGAACCTCAAACAGCAGGCGCGCAGGCTCCGCCAGCAGCTGCAAACCCGTAATCTGGACCTGTCACATAGTGCGGCGCTTGAGATGGTTGCGCAGCAGTACGGCTTTCGCGACTGGAACACGCTCAGCGCCAAGGCCGAAAGACCGTTGTCAAACGGACGACCGCAGACCCTTAGGGTTGGGCAGACGCTGCGCGGCACATATCTTGGGCAGCCCTTCACCGCAGAACTTCTGGGCCTCAAAGTCTTTGCAGAAGGCGCGCGCCGGCGCGTGACGCTGCATCTGCATGAAGCGGTCGACGTGGTGCAGTTTGACAGCTTCTCGGCCTGGCGCCAAAGGATTACGGGGACCATTGGATGGGACGGGCGTTCAGCTGAATGCACGTCGGACGGACAACCGCAGCTAGTGTTGCATCTCCCTGATTAGAGCCTGTTTTGACCCCCTGAAAAACAAAGAGCCGCCCGTTTAGGCGGCTCTTCTCATCTACGATTTCGGCGGGTGCTTATTCAGCAGCCCAGCCACCGACGGCTTTGATCTCGAGGAAATCCTCGATCCCCCAGCTGCCACCTTCGCGACCATTGCCAGATTGCTTCATGCCGCCGAACGGAGAGCCTGCCGAGCGGGATTTACCGTTCATCTCAATCATACCGGCACGCAGTTTGCGGGCCATGCGATTTGCGCGGTTTGCGTCCTGGGTCTGAACATAGTTGGTCAGGCCATAGGGCGTGTCATTGGCGATCTCGATAGCCTCTTCTTCGGTCTCGAAGGGAATGATTGACAGAACCGGGCCAAAAATCTCCTCGCGGGCGATGGTCATCTGATTGTTCACATCAGCAAATACGGTGGGTTTGACATAGAACCCTTTGTTCAGCCCATCCGGGCGCCCGGTGCCGCCAGCAACAAGGCGCGCGCCTTCGTCGATGCCTTTCTGGATCAGGTCCTGGATTTTGTTCCACTGCAGTTCGTTCACAACGGGGCCGATGTGCCGGCCTTCCTTGGAGGCGGGGCCGACTTCTACCTTGGCGGCGACAGCAGCGGCTTCTTCGACGGCTTGATCGTAAATGCCTTTCTGAACCAGCATCCGGCTCGGAGCGTTACAGCTCTGGCCTGTGTTGTTCATCATGTGCAGCACGCCACGTTTGACCGCCTTTTCGTCGGCATCTTCAAAAATGACATTTGCCCCTTTGCCGCCCAGTTCGAGATGAACCTTCTTGAGGGTGTCTGCGGCGGCCTTGGAGATGGCAGTGCCTGCGCGGGTAGAGCCGGTGAAAGAGACCATGTCGATATCCGGGTGGCTGGACAGCTGGGTGCCTACACCTGCGCCATCCCCGTTGACCAGATTGAACACACCAGGAGGGAAGCCTGCTTCGTCCATCATTTCCGCAAAGATCATCGCATTGAGCGGGCTCTGCTCGGAGGGTTTCAGCACCATTGTGCAGCCCGCAATGGCTGCGGCTCCGACTTTGAGTGTGATCTGGTTCATCGGCCAGTTCCAGGGCGTGATCAGTGCAGCGACCCCTACCGCTTCGTGGATGATGCGGTCGTTGGGAGCGTGATCGCCGAGCGGGTGTTCAAACGCAAAGTTCTTTGCTGCGCGAATGAAGTTTTGCAGGTGGTAGCTGCCGGCCCCGGCCTGTTGGGTCCGCGCCATGTCAATCGGTGCGCCCATCTCCGCGCTCATGGCCTGTGCCAGATCTTCGGTGCGGGTCTCGTAGATGGCGATCAGCTTTTCAACCAGCGCGATGCGGTCTTCAACCGGGGTCGCCATCCAACCCGGCAGCGCGGCTTTGGCTGCGGCAACTGCAGCATTTGTGTCAGCTTCACCACCGAGAGAGATCACAGCACAGGGGGATTCGGTGGATGGGTCGATGACCTCGAAGTCATTGGAAGACGCGGGGGCGACCCATTGGCCGTTGATGTAGAAATCACGTTTTTCGATCATGACTGACCTCCCAGATGTCAGAATTTGACGGGCCTTGCCCGCAATTGGCGTCACTCTGTCATTGCGATATCGGATCGGCAAGGGGGCGCGAGAAATTTGATCAAATTATCCACCTGTTGGCAGGACAAGGGAAATGTTCTCCCTTTTTCGCCGGGTCCGGAACAATCACTGCACTGTGGGTCGCGCCTCAATCGTGATCGTCTTTTCCGGTGAAGTTTGCGCATCAAGGGTTTAACCTGCCTCCGCAGTGGTTAGGTTAGCGCCATACCATGTATCCATTTGACAGCAGAGGAGAGACCCATGGGTTTGCGTATCAATGATGTGGTTCCGGATTTCACCGCAGAAACCGACCAGGGCACCATCTCGTTCCATGATTGGATCGGAGACAGCTGGGCGATTCTGTTTTCTCACCCCAAGGACTTTACCCCTGTCTGCACCACCGAATTCGGCGCGGTCGCGCAGCTGGCGGATGAATGGGCCAAGCGCAATACCAAGGTGATTGGTGTTTCCGTCGACGGTGCCGAGGACCACAAAAAGTGGAAAGGCGATATCGAAACATTTGCGGGCACCCCCGCGGGCTTCCCGATTATCGCGGATGAAGGTCTTGCGGTGTCCAAAGCGTTCGACATGCTTCCTGCCGAGGCCTATCTGCCCGATGGCCGGACGCCCGCCGATAGCGCAACGGTGCGCTCTGTCTTCATCATCGGGCCCGACAAGCAGCTGAAACTGTCCATGACCTATCCAATGACAGTTGGCCGCAACTTTGCGGAAATCCTGCGGGCGCTTGACGGTCTGCAGATGTCGATCGGCAACGGTGTTGCCACACCTGCCAACTGGGTTCCGGGCGAGGATGTCATTATCCCGCCAACCGTTTCGAACGAGGACGCAAAAGCCAAGTTTGGCGAGTTCGAGACGATCTTCCCTTACCTGCGCAAAACCAAAGCGCCGCAGTGATCGCGCAGACCTGCGCAATGAACAACAAAGGGGCCGCATGGCCCCTTTTTTCGTTTTGCAGTCTGGCGGCCGCTTCCTAACCGCCTTTCGACAAACTTGTAATAGCTGCGCGATAGCGCGCCCGGTGCCAAGTTCGCTTGAGCTGGTCCATGCGGCTGCGTTTTTTCTGTATGGTGGAGCCGCCGTGGCTTGCGGCAGCGCTCTTGATGCAGCTGGGCCAGAGCGTCAGACTATCGACGCCTGTTTCCCACCGCATCTGCAGCCAGGTATCTACCGGACGGTCAAACCGCTCTGATTGAGACCACAATGAATGTGCTGCGTCCTTGCCAAGCAGGTAAAGCGCGGCGGTCAGGCCGATCTCTTGAGGGCGAAACAGCCTCACATAACCCTTCGTTGCGACTACCGATTTGGGCTTTTCGCGCGGGGCCATGGGAAATCGGATCAGGCTCTGCCTGTCTGCGTGGTCCAATGCGATTTGCAAGGCATCAGCGAAACCATCAGTCGTGACAACGTCATCTTCTGCGACAAAACCAAAATCCGCCTCGCCCTCCGCGATGGCCTTCCAGGCTTTGCGATGGGAGAGAAAGCAGCCGATCTCTGAGGGCATGAGCGGGAAGGGATAGCGCGGATCCAGCAAATGCGGCACTGAAACCTGGGCACGTTCCTGAGCCGACATCTTTCGCCCGTCCACAGCGTCCAGAACCTGCCCGCCTGGGAGTGTCTGAACCAGTGCAGAGACGAGATCTGTGCGCGCTGTGCTTGCCGCGAGATGTATCACGTATGATTTGGTCATGGAGTCTTGCTAGGTGTTTTGCAGCAAGCCGTCCAGTCTGGCCATCCAGCAAAAAGCCCCGGTGAAACACCGGGGCTTTCTCTTTTTCAGAAGCAAGAGGAGGGATTAATCCGCTTTCTCTTCTTTCTTTTCGGCTTTGATTTCTTCGCCGGTTTCCTGATCCACAACCTTCATGGACAGGCGAACCTTGCCGCGATCGTCAAAGCCCAGCAGCTTGACCTTAACTTCCTGGCCTTCCTTCAGAACATCCGAAGGGTGGTTCAGGCGGCGGTTTTCGATCTGGGAAACGTGTACCAGACCATCGCGTTTGCCAAAGAAGTTCACGAACGCACCAAAATCGACGATTTTCACGACCTTGCCGGTGTAAACTGCGCCTTCTTCCGGCTCAGCCACGATCGAATGGATCATGTCGTAGGCCTTCTGGATCGCAGTGCCGTCAGCGGATGCAATCTTGATCACGCCGTCGTCGTTGATGTCGACTTTCGCGCCAGAGGTTTCCACGATTTCACGGATGACCTTGCCGCCAGAGCCGATTACTTCACGGATCTTGTCGGTCGGGATCTGCATGGTTTCGATGCGCGGCGCGTGTACGGAGAACGCATTGGTTTCCGACAGGGCCTTGGACATCTCGCCCAGGATGTGCATCCGGCCGTCCTTGGCCTGGGCCAGGGCTTTTTCCATGATCTCAGGGGTGATGCCTGCGACCTTGATGTCCATCTGCAGCGAGGTGATGCCGTTTTCAGTGCCTGCCACTTTAAAGTCCATGTCGCCCAGGTGGTCTTCGTCACCCAGAATGTCGGACAGGATCGCGTAGGAACCGTCGTCTTCCAGGATCAGACCCATGGCGACACCGGCAACAGGTGCCTTCAGCGGAACGCCTGCGTCCATCATGGACAGCGAGCCACCGCAAACCGACGCCATCGAGGAGGAGCCGTTCGATTCGGTGATCTCGGACACAACGCGGATGGTGTAGGGGAAATCGGTCGGTGCGGGCAGAACAGCCTGCAGTGCACGCCATGCCAGTTTACCATGGCCGATTTCACGACGGCCGGGCGAACCAACGCGACCAACTTCACCAACCGAATAGGGAGGGAAGTTATAGTGCAGCAGGAAGTTGGATTTGAAGTTGCCGTGCAGCGCGTCGATGAACTGTTCGTCATCGCCGGTGCCCAGGGTCGTCACTGCCAGCGCCTGTGTTTCACCGCGGGTGAACAGGGCGGAACCGTGGGTACGGGGCAGCATGCCGGTTTCAGAAACGATCTGACGGACTGTGGTGGTGTCACGGCCGTCGATGCGCTTGCCGCCTTTGACGACGTCACCGCGCAGGATGCCTGCTTCCAGCTTCTTCATCGCGGAACCGAGGTTCGCGTCCTCCAGCTGCTCTTCGCTCAGAGCTGCCTTGATGGTTTCACGAGCAGCTGCAACAGCGGCGGTGCGCTCTTGCTTGTCGGTGATCGCAAATGCTGCACGCATTTCGGTTTCACCAGCGGCTTTCACCGCTTCGTACAGCTCGGAGTAGTCCGGTGCCTGGAAATCGAACGGCTCTTTTGCGGCTTCTTCGGCCAGCGAGATGATCAGGTCGATCACCGGCTGGATCTGCTCGTGTGCAAAGTTCACCGCACCCAGCATCTCTGCTTCGGTCAGCTCGTAGGCTTCCGATTCCACCATCATCACGGCGTTCTTGGTGCCGGCAACAACCAGATCCAGACGCTGTTCAGGGTTCAGACGCAGATCCTGCATGTCGTCGACGGTCGGGTTCAGGACGTATTCGCCATCGGTGAAACCAACACGTGCGCCAGCGATCGGGCCCATGAACGGCGCGCCAGAGATGGTCAGCGCAGCGGAGGCAGCGATCATTGCAACGATGTCCGGGTCATTGACCAGGTCGTGGCTCAGCACGGTGCACATGACCAGAACTTCGTTTTTGAAGCCGGGAACGAACAGCGGGCGGATCGGACGGTCAATCAGGCGCGCGGTCAGGGTTTCTTTTTCGGTCGGGCGGGCTTCACGTTTGAAGAAGCCGCCGGGAACCTTGCCCGCAGCGTAGTATTTCTCTTGGTAGTGCACGGTCAGCGGGAAGAAGTCCTGACCAGGCTTTTGTTCCTTGGCAAACGTCACGTTTGCCATAACCGAGGTCTCGCCCAGGGTGGCAATCACTGTGCCATCAGCCTGACGGGCGACCTTGCCGGTCTCCAGTGTGAGCGTCTCTTCGCCCCACTGCATCGATTTCTTAGTTACGTTGAACATCTGTCGTATCCTAAAAGGGAGCGCTCCCGGCCCTCCGGGTCTCCCGTTTGCGTGGCGGCCCCATTGCCGCCGGCCCAATCTATCTTTCTTCGCGTGCCAGGGCCTCGGCACATCGTCTCAGATGGGGGGCGCATACAGGATTTTTCCACAGATTGAAAGGAAAAGCGCCGGCGCGGGTTCAGCGCGTGCGCCGTTGATGGGGCGATTTCCTGACAACTTTGTGAACTGCGAAGCCGTTAACGGGATCATCAATAAATTTAGCCAAATTGCTGATCAAAAGGGCGCATGCCCTCATCAGCAGCAGAAGGTGCTAAATGAACGACTGGACTTCCGGCTATGTAGCCGAAATTGGCTATACCTACGATTTCTTCCATGCGATGACGCCAACCCGCATGGGGCTTGCGGCCCTGTCAAAGGGGGTCCAGCATCCGTTTGGTCGCGAAACATTCAGCTACTGCGAGCTGGGCTGTGGTCAGGGGTTCACGGCCAATGTGATTGCAGCAGCAAATCCGCACATTGACGTACATGCGATGGACTTCAATCCAGCACATATTGCGGAGGCGCGGGCGCTGGCCGAACAGGGCGGCGTTCAAAATGTCCACTTCTATGAGCGCTCGTTTGCGGATTTTGCAGGCTCTCCCGGTCTGCCGAGCGAGTTTGACGTGATCGCGCTGCATGGCATCTTGAGCTGGGTTTCACGGGACAATCAAAAGTTGGTCTATGATTTCATCGCCAAACATCTGAAACCGGGTGGTGTGGTCTACGCGAGTTTCAACACTCAACCAGGGTGGGCGGCGGCGATGCCAATGCGTCGGATCCTCACCGACCATGCCGAGCGCGGAACCGGCCCGCTTGAAAAACGGATTGATGATGCCATTGCCTTTGCCGAAACCCTACGCAAATCCGGCGCAGATTTTTTCGCTTATAACCCAGATCAGGTGACCCGACTGACCAAGATGCGGGCTATGCCTCGCAACTACCTTGCACATGAGTTCTTCAACAAAGACTGGACGCCGTTTCATTTCGCTGATGTCGCGGCAGACATGGGGCAGGCCAAGCTTGACTACTTGGGTGCGGCCAACCTGCTTGATCAGATGGATGAGCTGTGCATGAGCAAGGCGCAACTTGAGATCCTTGATAACGAATGTGATCAGGTCCGACGTGAATCCCTGCGTGATGTCATGCTCAACGAACAATTTCGGGCAGATTTGTTTGTGAAAGGCGGCGTTCCGTTTACCGAACGGGGGGCTGTTGGCGCGTGGTTTGCTACGCCATTTGCGCTGGCGCGCCGTTATTCTACGGGCCCGGTCAAGATGACGTGGCGCGGGCTGGAGGTCGACATGACAGGGCTCGACTATGATCCGGTCCTGCAGAAACTCTCCGAGGGTCCGGCGACCGTACGCGATTTGCTCGCGCAGGGGCTCTTTGGTGCGATGCAGTGGGCTGATATCACCCGGATGATGAAATATCTTGTCGGGGCGGGCTTTATCGTTCCTTGCCTGCCGTTGGACGGCATTGCAGAGCGGTCTGAAGGGTGTCGTCAGTTCAATCTGGCGGTTTGCAAACAGTCCGAGGAAACCCAGAAGCTGTCGTTCCTTGCATCACCGGTCACCGGTGGCGGCGTGGCGGTTGACCGGATGGAGCAGCTGTTCCTCCTTGCGCGCAGTGAGGGGCATGAGACCCCGGAAAGCTGGGCGCTGTTTGCCTGGCAGATCCTTGCACCCCAGGGGCAGCGGTTGGAACAGGACGGAAAAGTGCTTGAAACGGCGGAGGAGAACATCGCCGTCTTGCAGGTCCGGGCACAATCATTTGCAGCCCGCCGGGTGCGTATTCTGGAGCAATTGGGGATTTCGCTCCAGCCGATCGCGACGGAACAGGAGGCCTCTGTTGCCTCGAGTGCAGCAGCCTAAGCAGGGCAACCAGGCCTCCAAAGAAGAAACGCCCGCTTCCATGGAAGCGGGCGTTGTCTTTGACCGGTAAACCGACGCGATTAGCGGCGGATACCCAGGCGCTTGATCAGGTCCTGGTAGCGGGCCACGTCTTTGGCTTTGGTGTAGTCCAGCAGCTTACGACGCTGAGCAACCATCTTCAGCAGACCGCGACGACCGTGGTTGTCTTTTTTGTGGGTCTTGAAGTGCTCGGTCAGGGTGTTGATGCGCGAGGTCAGGATTGCAACCTGGACTTCCGGGGAACCGGTGTCGCCTTCTTTGGTTGCGAATTCTTTCATCAGGCGTGCTTTTTCTTCAGCAGTGATCGACATCGGGGTCTCCTTTAAAGGTTTGTGTGAATGGCACAGGCCGGGATGTCGTCCAGCGCAGGCCCATGGAGGTGTCCTCCGCTGCGCCGCGCTCGTGTGAAAGGGCGGACCAGCTTTGGAACAAGACGCGCATATATGCAGATTCTGAAAGAAACGCAAAGAGAATCGCGTAGGCGATCCGTGCCGCAGGTGCCGCCTACATCTGGCTGTGGTTTCAGCTGGGGTTTGCAGGCGCATCCCCAGCCAGGCCCAGGTTTGCCGCCTGATCCTGATCCAGAAGGGTTATGTCAGATGCCTGGAGAGTGTCGGGGCCGATAACAACCACCGCTTCCTGCCCATCAATCGAGATGACGTGGCTGTTTGTGCTGCCCTCTTGCAGCTTGACTTCCACCCTTGGTGTTGTGTTGCCGTCATGATCCCAATGGAGAGCCAGTTGGTCCTCGCCGGGTTCAAAATCAATCAGCTCCAGCTGAGTGGTGGTCTCATCAGAGTGATCCGGATCCGTCACCCGCGGTTCGATGGTTGTTTGGGCAAATACGATATGATCGGCGCCTTGGCCTCCTGTGACCACATCGTTTGCTCCAGCGATGATCGTGTCATTGCCCTCGCCGCCGTTTAGATAGTCCTTTTGGGCACCGTCGTCGCTGCCGTTCAGCAGATCGTCGCCGCCTCCACCAAACAGGCTATCCTGATCGGCGCCCCCACTGATATTGTCGCCCCCGTCATTGCCGTGTAGCGCATCTGCACCGCTGCCACCTGTCAACGTGTCCTGCCCAACGCCACCGTGGGCCACGTCGTCGCCTTCGTCGCCTGAAAGGTGGTCATTGCCGAAATGGCCGTAAAGCGTGTCAACGCCATTGCCCCCATTGATCAGGTCATTGCCACCCTCGCCGTGCAGCAGGTCGGAATTGTTGCCACCGGAAAGGGTGTCATCCCCTGTGCCGCCAAACAGTCTGTCATCGCCGTCGTCGCCCGCCAGATCATCATTGCCGCCATATCCGTTTAGCTGGTCGTTGCCTCCTAGGCCCTGTAGGCGGTCGGGCAGTTCTGTTCCGGATAGGTGATCGCTACCGTCGCTTCCAGTGATCAGGAATTCTTCCATCGGAATGGTTGGCTGCTCGGCTGGGGAATTGTCTGGCGCGTCACGGTCCTGGGTATCGTCATCAGTGTCGGATGGGGTAGCGTCAGCCTCGTCAAACAGGAGAAAGCCCCCAACGGCAGCCATTCCCAGCAGTGCGGCCAGCATCAACATCAGACGCCCCTTTGAGCAGATGGATCACAGGCCGTCATCCTTGCACACGTCATAGTTGCAATCAAAACAAACGGAGAACATTGGTTAGCAGAGCGTTGCTACGTTGTGCTTTGGCTAGCTGTGTGGATGATCCCAAAGCTCAGGCTGCTGCGCATAGCGGATGTAGAGCGGATGTTTGGGATGACCTGCCTTGCTCAGCCCCAGATGAAACAGGGGCTTTCCCGCCCCCGCGAGGCGATTGGCGACCGCAGCGCCCTGATCGCGAAAGGCGCCGTGGGTCCCCCAAGCACAGATAACCTGATCTGCCCAGGCCGCACCGTTGAGGATCGCATCGAGATTATCGGGTCCGATCGGATCATCAGCCTGTTTCATGTCGCGGGGATCGGTCGCGCGAAAGGCAAAAATATTGGTGGCGCAGAACCCACCAAACCCAAGCGTCCGAGCCCGCCGTTCACAGCGCTCAATCGTCGGGTCGTTCTGTACTTCGGTTGCGGTGGAGGGATTGAGCATCACAAACATCACCCGATCGCCCGCAGCATCCCAGATGCGGGTCAGGCTGTATCTGTAACGCTCACAGTCCGAATAGACTGCGGTCGATGGGGCATCGCCCTTGGTGTGGGTACGTGTGATCATGGCATCCGTGGTGCCGGTCTGGTACCCGGCTGTCAACTCGGGGCCGGGCCAAACACGGGCATGTCAGCCGACAAACACCCGACTTGGGTGCAGTTGACCGGATTTGTACTGACCCACAGCGACTGCTTTCCCCTCGTAAGAGGCCCAAGCCTCTTCGCCGTATTCCACATCCGAAGCCAATACCATGCCGGGGTTGCCGTTGCGCAGTTTGCTGGCCCCTTCCGGGGTACAGGTCAGTTCCGGCAGGTCGGCTAGCCCTTCTTCGAGCGGGCGCAGATAGGTGTCGAGCTCGGGGGATTTCGCAAGGTCGTCCAGCGTTTCAAGGCTGATCCCGTCCTCCGCATCAAATGGACCAGACCAGATGCGGCGCAGGCATTTCACGTGAGCGTGGCATCCCAGCGCCTCGCCCAGATCGCGCGCGATGGAGCGGACATAACCACCCTTGCCGCATGTCATTTCCAGCACGACGTGATCGGGGTCGGGGCGATCGACCAGAATCAGCTCTTCGACCCACAAGGGGCGTGCAGCGAGTTCGATCTCTTCCCCGTCGCGTGCAAGCTTGTAGGCGCGCTGGCCATCAACCTTGACCGCCGAAAATTTCGGTGGGACTTGTTGGATCTCTCCCAGAAACGGCAAAAGCGCGTCCTTGATGGCATCATCACTGGGCCGGTCACTGCTTTCGGCGATGACTTCGCCTTCGGCGTCGTCGGTATTGGTCGCCTGACCAAGGCGCACGGTAAAGGTATAGGCCTTTAGGGCGTCAGTGATGTAGGGCACGGTTTTTGTCGCCTCTCCCAGGGCAACAGCCAATACGCCAGTTGCCTCTGGATCAAGTGTGCCCGCATGGCCTGCTTTCTTAGCGTCAAAGGCCCAGCGTACCTTGTTTACGACAGCTGTGGACGTCAGCCCCGCAGGTTTGTCGACTACCAGCCAGCCGGAAATATCGCGCCCTTTGCGTTTGCGTCCCATGTCGTACCCCGATCGTGCGTCTATGAGTGAGAGGCGGGCGAGTTAGCCCAGCCTCGCTGGCCTGTCAATCAGCCAGCTACATCAGTTGGTCGCGTCGTCGGCATCCGGGTTGTCCGTTGCAGGCTCCACTACTCCCACAATTGGCCCCATCATGAAGCCGGCATCGCTTCGGTTGATCTGGGGCGCGTGCAGACGTGAGATGTTGCCGTCAAAATAGAGCGCATTTGGCAGGTTCAGTTCATCCCGGAACAGACGCCCGAATTGATGAAAGGTCACGGCATTGCGCGAAATGGCAAAAACCACCCGCTGGCCATCGGCGCTGGTGCCGACACCATTGCGAATGAAATACGACGTCGAATCGGGCAAGAACCGGGGATGCAATTCCCCATCAATGACCAGCATCGGGCCCGATTGCGTTGCATAACGGCAATCAGGCTGTGTGGCATCGAATGTCAGGGTTTCAATCACATCGGTCCGGGTGTCACCGATGCAAAACACTCCGTTAGGCAGTAGGCCGAAATTTCCAGGACCTGGGTTTGTGACCAGCCGCATCTCTTCTGTGTCACCATCACGGTAAAGCCCAACCGGTGAGCGGTCGCGGTGATACATGCCCGCGTTGGTCGCAAAGCTCAGCACTTTGCCCCGGTTGTTCAGATCGTCTTCGAGGGTGGAGAAATGCCCGTAGATCTGGCCATCCCCGTCTCGCAGAAACAGCTGCAGCTTGTCCTGGGCAGCGTCGACTTCGCAGATTGTGTAGCGGTTCCCGTCATAGGCGATGTCGCGGCAATCCACCGCTGCCACTGGTGCGGCCCAAAGGGCCAGCACCACGGCCACCGCCCGTGCGATCACTGACCGGTGTCGCGGCGCACCGCGTCCTGGGACAGGATGCGGCGGGTGTCATCCATCCGGTCAAAGGTCTCGTCCAACTGGAAGCGCAGTTCGGGCGTGAACTTCAGCCCCAGCTTTTTTCCGATCATCCGGCGCAGCTCGCCTTTGTTGCGGGCCATCAGCTTCAGGATCTCGTCCTGTCCCTTGCCGCCAAGCGGCAGCACGTAGGCAGTCGCGATGCGCAGGTCAGAGGTCACGCGCACCTCGCCGACGGTGATCGACATGCGGTTCAGATCCGGGTCATGAATGTCGCCGCGGGTGAAAATCTCTGACAGCGCACGACGAATCAATTCGCCGACGCGAAGCTGCCGTTGGGAGGGGCCTGCGCCCTCATTGAGTTTGTTCTTAGCCATACCTTCGATGTATGCCGAAAGCGGGGCTTTGCCAAGCGCAGCGCAAGCGGGTAGGAGAAATCCAGCACAGAGATCCGGGCAATGGTCCGGCAGAACCAAGCGCAGAACCAAGCAAGGAGCGATCCGATGGCAGAGACCAGCACCGACATTCCCGGCATCGTGGTGACAGGGGCCTCCGGGCGTATGGGCCAGATGTTGATCCGCACAATCCTCGATAACCCGTCTGCCCGGCTGGTAGGTGCGGTCGAACGCAGCGGTCATCAGTGGGTTGGACAGGACATCGGAGCCGCCATGGGCGGGGCCGAGGTCGGCGTCACCGTCACAGATGATGCACTAGAGGCATTCTCCAAGGCTCAGGCTGTGATCGATTTCACCGGCCCGGAAGCCACGCTTGCCTTTGCCGACCTTGCTGCGCAGGCCCGTGCCGTGCATGTGATCGGAACCACGGGCATGAGCGACGAACAGATCGCACAATTGGAACCGGCATCGCGTCATTGTGCACAGGTGCGTGCCGGCAACATGAGCCTTGGTGTGAACCTCCTCGTGCAGCTGACCAAGAAAGTTGCTGCTGCACTGGATGAGGATTTCGATATCGAGGTCATCGAAGCGCATCATCACCACAAGGTTGATGCCCCATCTGGTACCGCCCTTATGTTGGGTGAAGCTGCGGCCGAAGGGCGCGGTGTCAGCCTGTCAGAGGTCAGTGACAGCGGGCGCGACGGTATCACTGGCGCGCGCAAGCGTGGCGATATCGGCTTTAGCGCAATCCGCGGCGGTGACATCGTGGGAGAGCATGACGTGCTGTTTGCTGGTCAAGGTGAACGGATCGTTTTGCGCCACCTCGCCACAGATCGCGCGATTTTTGCGCGTGGCGCGGTCAAGGCCGCGCTGTGGGGCCTGGGCAAGGAGCCCGGTCAATACGACATGGTGGATGTGCTGGGGCTCTGATCAAGTCCCGCGATATAGATTGGGCGGCCTCTGCTGAGGCCGTTCAGAAATCGATGGCGATGCCTTTTTTCTCCCAGTCGCCATAGCGCGCGGGGTCCGGGCCGTCTCGCCCACCCAGTTCCTTTGGTTGGGACTGACGCTCTGCTTCTGCGGCCTTGCGTCGTTCTGCAGCCTCTGCCAGGGCGCGCTGGGCGGCGGGAGGCAGGTTTTCGATGTTGGATATATCAGCGTCGCTCATGCCGGGTTCCTTTGTTCACGTTCTATGATATACGCCCGCGTCCGCTGGCGACAACCCATGCCGCCGCTGCCCGCATCAGGAGACGCCAATGTCCAATGGAACCCACGCCCGCCGCCGTGCCATCTACCTGCTGGATCAGGTCTTGGGAGAGGGCAGGCTGCTGTCGGAATGTTATGCAGCAGGGGCCTTGGACAAACTCGCCCCCGAAGATCGCGCCCGTGCGCAACGGCTCGCAGCCGATACCCTGCGCAATCTTGAGAGGGCTGACCGCGTTCTGCAAAAACACCTCAAGAAATCGACGCCGCTGATGGTGCACAACGCATTGCGTATCGGAACGGTTGAACTGTGTCAGGGCGGTGCTGCACACGGTGTGGTCAACGAGATGGTCAACATCGTTGCAGCGCACAAACGCCATGGCAAGCTGAAGGGGCTGGTCAACGCGGTCCTGCGCAAGGTGGCAGACCAGGGGCCGGCAGAATGGGCCAAATTGCGGGTGCCGCGCCTGCCCAAATGGCTGCGCAGTCCGCTATCGCAGGCTTGGGGGGCTCCGGCAATGCTGGAGATCGAAGCCGCACATGCGGCTGGTGCGCCTCTTGATCTCACCGCGAAACCGGGGGTGGATCTGTCTGCTCATGATGCGGTGAAGCTTCCCACGGGGTCCTATCGCCTGCATGGGTCCGTGCAGGTCTCTAACCTGCCCGGTTTTGCAGAAGGCAATTGGTGGGTCCAGGACGCCGCCGCTGCCCTGCCGGCGCAGTTGCTCGCGGCCAAACCGGGAGAGAAGGTGCTTGATCTCTGCGCCGCTCCAGGGGGCAAAACAATGCAGATGGCTGCCTCGGGGGCTGATGTGACGGCGGTGGACCAGTCCGAGGGCCGGATGGCGCGGCTCCGGGAAAACCTGGAACGGACAGGCCTGAGCGCGACAGTTGTGGTCGGCGATGCGCTGGAAGAGACCGGCCAATATGACGCCGTGCTTCTGGACGCGCCGTGCTCTGCGACGGGCACCATTCGCCGCCATCCGGATTTGCCTCATGCCAAGGACGGCAGCGGCTTTGGCGAATTGATCGAGTTGCAGGCCCAGATGCTTGCCCACGCCTGGAGCCTCGTGAAACCGGGAGGGCGCCTGGTTTATTGCACCTGCTCACTTCTGCCGGACGAGGGAGAGTGCCAAATCGAGGATGCACTCGACATGTTCCCGGACATGCAGGTTGGTGAAGGGCTGCGTAATCTGGCCGGTATCGATCCTGCCTGGATCACCGAGGAGGGGGGGCTGCGTCTGCGACCGGACTACTGGCCGGAGCTTGGCGGCATGGATGGTTTTTACTTGGCGGAGCTGCGCAAAGCCTCCTGAACGATTGGGCTGCCGCCAGTGGGTGGCGGCTTGTTGCCTCTGGAAACAAGAGAGTGCCGCATTATCGGTGACTTGGCGCATTTGCGTCGCTATGCTCAGGCCAAAACGCCCCGGACCATTCCAACGGCGTGAGGCAAGAGAGCATGTCCAGATACGACAGAATGGCGCGGCGTGGCACACGATTGCTGAACCGCTACTATGCAAGACGCTCCCGGCGCCAGCCGGGCGCGACAGAATTTGTGTCTCAGCCAGAGCCGCGCACGATCGGCAGTTTTGCAAGGGGTCGCCAGTTGGTGGCCGGCAACCTTTTGTTTGCGGGCTATCTGGTGGAATCGCCAACCACCGCACTCTGGGATGTGGCGGCTCCGGATGTGGCATTTGATGCCGAGCGGCACGGGTTCGCCTGGTTGGATGATCTTGCTGCTGTCGGTGACTTCAAGGCGCGGGAAAAGGCGCAGCTGTGGGTCTGGGGCTGGATTGATGCCTATGGCACTGGCAAGGGGCCGGGTTGGTCTCCGGATCTCACCGGGCGCAGGGTGATCCGCTGGATCAATCATGCGCTGTTCCTCTTGTCTGGCCGCACGTCTGTTCAGTCGCAGGCTTTCTTTCAGGCATTGTCGCGGCAGACCTGGTTCTTGTCCAAGCGTTGGCAGGGGGCGTCTCCCGGCTTGCCAAGGTTCGAGGCGTTGACTGGGCTGATCTATGCAGGGCTTGCTTTGAAGGGGCACGAGGATCAGGTGGATCCCGCGCTGAAGGCTCTGGCCGAAGAATGCGCAAGCCAGATTGACGAGCAGGGGGGCTTGCCTACGCGCAACCCCGAAGAGCTGCTGGAGGTTTTCACACTTCTGACCTGGGCGTCAGCGGCCCTGGTGGATGCAGGGCGCGGCGTGCCAGCCGCACAGACACAGGCGATCGAACGTATTGCCCCAACCTTGCGGACTCTGCGCCACAGCGACGGCGGGCTTGCGCGTTTCCACGGAGGCGGGCGCGGATTGGAAGGTCGCTTGGATCATGCGCTTGCAGCCAGCCATGTCACGTCGCGCCACGCCGATGGGCTGGCGATGGGCTACGCACGGCTGTCGGCGCGTCGCACCTCGGTGATCATAGACGCTTCTGTACCGCCAAAAGGACGCGCATCCTGGAATGGGCATGCCTCGACACTTGCGTTCGAGCTGACATCCGGACGGCGACCGTTGATTGTCAACTGCGGGTCGGGGGAAACGTTTGGCGTTGAATGGCGCCGCGCCGGTCGGGCGTCGCCGTCTCATTCGACCTTGTGTATTGAAGGGCATTCCAGCGCTCGCCTGTCTTCGCCGGAACGCGGCAGCGGTCATGAGATCATGGTCGAGGCACCGGACACCGTGCCGCTGGAAGTGTCGGATCTGGAAGACGGCTATCGCTTTCAGGGCGGGCATAATGGCTACGAACGTCTCTTTGGCCTGACCCATGCTCGCACATTGGAGCTGGCCGTGGACGGTCGGGGACTGGCAGGCGAGGACATGCTGCTGGCGATAGATACCCGAAACAAGCGCCGCTTTGACAAGGCAATGGATGCCCAATCTTTGGGCGGAGTTGGGTTCGACATCCGGCTACATTTGCACCCTGATGTGGACGCGGCTCTTGACTTGGGCGGCGCAGCGGTATCCATGGCGCTCAAGAGCGGGGAAATCTGGGTGTTCCGTCATGATGGGACCTGCGAACTGAAGCTGGAACCCAGTGTCTACCTGGAAAAGACCCGCTTGAAGCCGCGTGCGGCAAAACAGATCGTTCTCTCCGGGCGGGCAATGAACTATGCAACGCGCATCCGGTGGACGCTCAGTAAAGCGCAGGAAACTGCCGTTGCCGTGCGAGACCTGAACCGGGACGACCCCGCGTTAATCGACTGAGCCTGAAAAGGACCTGCCCTGCCATGACCGACCTTCACCCCGTACGCCGTGCGCTGCTTTCCGTATCCGACAAGACCGGCCTGATTGATTTGGGCAAGGCGCTGGCTGCGCGTGGTGTTGAATTGCTTTCAACCGGTGGTTCTGCCAAAGCGCTGCGTGATGCAGGGCTGACCGTGAAAGACGTCTCCGACGTGACAGGATTTCCGGAGATGATGGACGGTCGCGTCAAGACCCTGCATCCGATGGTGCATGGTGGTCTGCTGGCCCTGCGGGACAACGACACCCATGTCGCTGCGATGAACGAGCACGGCATCGGCGCCATCGATCTGCTGGTGGTGAACCTCTATCCGTTTGAGGCGGCGTTGGCACGGGGCGCAGACTATGACGAGATGATCGAAAACATCGATATCGGCGGTCCGGCGATGATCCGTGCGGCATCGAAGAACCATCTGTTTGTGAACGTTGTGACCGACGTGCAGGACTACGAGGCGCTGCTGGCTGAGCTGGACGCAAATGACGGCCAGACAACATATGCCTTCCGTCAGCGCCTGTCGCAGATCGCCTATGCCCGTACCGCAGCCTACGACGCGGCAGTGTCGAACTGGATGGCGACGGCGATTGAAGAGAAGGCCCCGCGCCGCCGTGCCTTTGCCGGTGAATTGAAACAGACCCTGCGTTATGGTGAGAATAGCCACCAGCAGGCAGCGTTCTATACCGACGGGACCAACCGTCCGGGTGTCGCGACGGCTGTCCAGCTGCAGGGCAAGGAACTGTCCTACAACAACATCAACGACACTGACGCGGCCTATGAACTGGTGGCGGAGTTTGACCCGGCCGACAGCGCCGCCGTGGCGATTATCAAACACGCAAACCCCTGTGGTGTGGCGAAAGGTGCCACCTTGGTCGAGGCCTATCAGAAGGCGTTTGATTGTGACCGCACATCTGCCTTTGGCGGCATTGTCGCTCTGAACCAGCCGCTGGATGCGGCAACCGCGCAGAAAATCGTCGAGATTTTTACCGAGGTGGTGATCGCACCTGGTGCTTCGGATGAGGCAAAAGAGATCTTCGCCGCCAAGAAGAACCTGCGCCTGCTGCTGACCGATGGTCTGCCGGATCCGCGCAAGCCCATCGTGGCCTACAAGCAGGTGGCAGGCGGTGTGCTCGTCCAGGACAAGGATGTTGGTTACGTCGGCATGGAAGACCTGAAAGTGGTCACTGAAAAGGCACCCACAGATGCGCAGATGCAAGATATGCTGTTCGCGTGGAAAGTCGCCAAACACGTCAAATCCAACGCAATTGTCTATGTGAAAGACAACGCGACCGTCGGGGTTGGTGCAGGTCAGATGAGCCGCCTGGACAGCGCCAACGTCGCAGCTGCAAAAGCTGGTCGCATGGCCGCCGAGCTGGGCCTCGAAGAAAGCCTTGCCAAAGGTTGCGCCGTCGCGTCGGATGCGTTTTTCCCGTTTGCGGACGGCTTGTTGGAAGCGGCCGCAGCAGGTGGTGCCTGCGTAATTCAGCCGGGCGGTTCTATGCGCGACGATGAGGTGATCAAGGCGGCAAACGAAAAAGGCCTCGCGATGGTCTTTACCGGTATGCGCCACTTCCGCCACTGATCGCTGAGTGAATGAACAACGGGCCGGGCAATTCATTGCCCGGCTTTTGCATATAGAGCCCCGATAGGGGCAGACGGGACGAGGCAAAAGGAAGTGGGTATGCGCGCGAAGATGATGGTCTGGGCAGCAGCACTGGCGCTGATACTGGATCAGCTCAGCAAATATCTGGTGATACAGGTTATGGATCTGCCCAGTCGCTTCTCCGTTGACGTTTTCCCGCCTCTGCTGCGGTTCCGCTACGGGGAAAACACCGGCATCAATTTTGGTCTGTTTGGCGGCGGGACGGATACGACACGATGGATCCTCATTGGTCTGTCACTGGTGATTTGTGTTGCCCTGGTGATCTGGATCCTGCGTTTGCCTGCACAGGCGCGCGCCATGCAGATTTCTGCGGGCCTGGTGATTGGCGGCGCTTTGGGGAACGTCGTGGATAGGGTGATTTTTGGCTATGTGCTCGATTTCCTGAATATGTCTTGCTGCGGCATCAACAATCCGTTTGTCTTCAATGTCGCGGACATCTTTATTTTTGCAGGTGCGGCCGGGCTTATTCTATTTGACGGGCGGCATAAAAACCCTGCGTGACCTCACGCGGCAAATGCGATAAACAGCCTTTGAACAGGCAGGAGTGACGGGTCATGCGGATCCATTTTGGTGTTATTGTTTTGATGGGTGCTCTGGCCGTTTCTGCCTGCGGGCAAAAAGGTCTACGTGATCTGCGACCCTCTGGCACCGGGCCGGACGAATTCCTGATCTTGCCAAGCAAGCCACTGGAAGAGCCGACAACCTATGACAGCCTGCCGGCACCGACACCGGGCCAGGGCAACCTGACCGATCGCAATCCTAAAGGTGAAGCCGTTGCCGCGCTTGGCGGCCGCGCGTCTGCTCTGGTTCCGGGGGAAGGTGTGCCAGCATCCGACGGTGCCTTGGTTTCTGCGGCAAGTCGTTATGGCGTCGATCCCAATGTGCGGACCGATCTGGCCGCTTTGGATGCAAAAAAGCGCAAACGCGAAAACCGCACTGCGCGCTTCAAGCTATTCCCGGTGGATCGCTATCAGGAAGCCTACAAACGCGAGGCAATCCGCCCCGACGAGGTCAATGCACTGTTCCGCCGGTCCGGTTTCGAAACACCTTCGGCCCCGCCACCGAACCAGTAAAACACCGGTCCGTTTTCGCGCTTTTGCCGCTTGGGGCAGTTCACGAAAACGCCATTCCCCTTGTATAGGGTGTCTTCAAGCGTAGTTTGATTTTAGCCACGCCGATCCTATGTTTCCGGGATCGGACGCCAAGGGTGTGTTGCGTCGCCCGTTCCGGAGTGCAGGGTGCAGCTTGCATGGATAGCTCTGCACCTGTTCTTGCTCCGGTCGTTCGCGGGGCGATGCAGCACTAAGATAATTTGGCCTTTTCCCGGATTGGACGAAGGCCCCTGAAAGGAGATCGCCAGATGATCCAGCGGATCACGCGGGCTGCAGCAGTGGTTGCGACCCTTTTGGCAGTTGAGGCAACCGTGCCTGAAACCGGCCTCATGGTCGCACAGGCAAGGGCCGATAGCGGCGCCACTCAGCCCACTGCCGATGACCTAGTGACCAGTTTCACGCTCGAAAACGGTATGCAGGTGGTTGTCATAGAAGATCACCGTGCCCCTGTAGTGCAGCATATGGTCTGGTACCGGGCAGGCTCTGCTGATGAACCTATCGGCCAGTCCGGTGTTGCGCATTTTCTGGAACATCTGCTGTTCAAGGCAACAGACACGCTGGAGGCGGGCGAGCTCTCGGCAACGGTTGCAGCCAATGGCGGGCGCGACAATGCCTTTACCAGCTATGATTACACCGCTTATTTCCAGCGCGTCGCATCGGATCGTCTGGACCTTATGATGCAGATGGAAAGCGATCGGATGGTCAACATTCGCCTTACGGGACGGGACATCGAAACCGAGCGCGAGGTGATCTTGGAAGAGCGCAACCAACGCACCGACAGTGAACCACGGTCCTTGTTTCGCGAGCAGATGAATGCCGCGCAATATCTGAACCATCGCTACGGTCAGCCGATCATCGGCTGGCGGCATGAGATGGAAGAGCTGGATATGGAAGACGCACTTTCATTTTACGGCACGTATTATGCGCCTAATAATGCGATCCTTGTCGTATCTGGTGATGTGACACCGGATGAGGTGCGCAGTCTGGCCGAAAAACACTATGGCAAGATCCCGGCGAACCCGGATCTCCCGGAGCGTATGCGCAGCCAAGAGCCGCCGCAAACCGCTGCGCGCCGTTTGGTTTACAAGGACGCGCGTGTTGCCCAGCCCTACATGCAGCGCTCTTATCTTGCACCCGAGCGTGACAGCGGGGCACAGGAGCAGGCGGCCGCGCTTTACCTCCTGGCAGAGCTGTTGGGAGGGGGCA
Source organism: Phaeobacter italicus (assembly GCF_019801785.1). Classification (NCBI taxonomy): domain Bacteria; kingdom Pseudomonadati; phylum Pseudomonadota; class Alphaproteobacteria; order Rhodobacterales; family Roseobacteraceae; genus Phaeobacter; species Phaeobacter italicus. Next base: position 393,229 of record NZ_JAHVIJ010000005.1, read on the forward strand.
GCACATCATATCTGACAAATGCGCTGCAATTCGATCAGCAGGTCGCCGTCTATACCGGTGCATTTTATTCCGGTGTGTCACTGGATGACACGACCTTTGATTTTCTGATCGTGCCTGGCGCGGATGTATCGCTTGAAGAGGCGGAGGCCGCACTGGACGAAACCTTTGCGCGTTTTCTTGAAGAAGGCGTTGATGAAGCGCAGCTAGAGAGGATCAAGCTGCAGCTGCGTGCGTCCGAGATCTATGCGCGCGACAATGTGGATGGCATTGCGAACCGTTACGGTCGGGCCCTGACATCGGGCCTGACGATCGAGGACGTTCAGGCGTGGCCGCAAATTCTGCAATCGGTGACAGCAGACGAGATCATCGCCGTGGCCCGTGAGGTTCTGCGCCCCGAGGTTTCGGTAACGGGCTGGATGATGCGAGACGAAGAGGTGAGCCAATGAAGGCGTTGAAATTCATCAGTGCCGCGCTGGCCCTGTGTTTTCTGGCATTGCCTGTCTGGGCTGAGGTCAAAATCAAGGAAGTGGTTTCGCCCGGTGGGATCACGGCGTGGCTGGTCGAGGATCACAGCATTCCCTTTACGGCGCTGGAATTGCGGTTTCGGGGCGGAACCTCTCTTGATCAGCCCGGCAAACGGGGTGCGACCTATCTGATGGCCGGACTGCTGGAGGAGGGCGCAGGTGGTTTGGCTGCACAGGACTACGCGCGCGAGCTCGAAAGTCTTGCTGCCCGTTTCTCTTATGATGCTGATCGTGACACGGTGTCGATTTCGGCCCAGTTCCTGAGTGAAAACCGGGCGGAGGCCGTTGATCTGCTGCGCTTGACCATTCACGAACCGCGTTTTGATCAGGATGCGCTGGATCGTGTTCGCGCACAGGTTCTGGCGGGTCTGCGCTCTGACGAAAAAGACCCAAATGAGATTGCCAGCCGTGCGTTTTCAAAGATGGCGTTTGGTGATCACCCCTACGGCAGCGAGGGAGAGGGCACCATCGACAGCGTCTCGGCTTTGACCCGTCAGGACATGTTTGATGCGCATGAAGCGGCGTTTGCCCGGGACCGGTTATTTGTCGGCGCGGTCGGCGATATTACGGCTGAAGAGTTGGGTGCGCTTCTGGACGAGTTGCTGGGGGATTTGCCCGCAACCGGGGCTCCCATTCCGGGCCCTGCCGAGGTGGCAATCGATGGTGGGGTTACAGTGATCGACTATGACACACCACAATCCGTTGCACTGTTTGGCCACGTTGGCATCGATCTGGATGATCCGCGCTACTTTGCGGCCTATCTTCTGAACCAAGTTCTCGGTGGTGGTTCCTTCAACAGCCGCCTCATGACTGAGGTGCGGGAAAAGCGCGGGCTGACCTACGGCGTTTACAGCTACTTGGTCCCACGGGATCTGGCGGCTGTCTACATGGGGTCCGTGGCCTCTGATAACAGCAAGATTGCCGAGACCGTGGAGGTCATTCAGACCGAATGGGCGCGCCTGGCGACAGAGGGCGTAACTGAGAAGGAGCTGGCAGATGCCAAAACCTATCTTACCGGCGCCTACCCCTTGCGGTTTGATGGCAACAGCCGGATTGCCTCTATCCTTGCGGGCATGCAGATGGACGACCTGCCGATCGATTATGTCGTAACCCGCAATGACAAGGTGAACGCTGTAACCTTGGAAGAGGTCAATCGGGTTGCTCGTGAAATTCTGCTGCCGGAGAAGCTTCATTTCGTCGTCGTTGGTCGACCAGAAGGTCTGCAGTCGACCAACTGATCACCTCTGGTGAAGGGTATGAAAAGGGCGCGGCCATTGCTGGTCGCGCCCCTTTTATGTTGCCCGGTTGGCAAGATTTACTCGCCGTAGGGGATCCAGATGTTTTTGACCTCGGTCCCGGCTTCGAGAAAGCGACGGGTCTGATCCGTTGACCAGTCCATAGCTGTCGCGTTGTTGACCCAGGTCCGCTTGAGGTTGCCCGCAGACGCCTTTTCAATCTCGGCAGAAAGATCGGTGGAAGAGAAGCTCCAGACTGCATCCAGATTCAGGTGTGATGCCATCGGCGCAGCCAGCTCTGCGTGGCTACCGGTCAAGATATTGACCACGCCAGCAGGGACATCGGAAGTGTCCAGAACCTGATAGAAGTCCGTCGCGGCAAGCGGATAAGCCTCCGACGCGGCCAGGACCACTCGGTTGCCCATCGCCATCGCGGGGGCCATGACGGACACCAGCCCCAAAAGCGGTGCTTCATCCGCGCAGACCGCACCGATCACGCCAACGGCTTCCTTCATGGCGAGTGCCACCCCGCGGATCGGGACCCCGTGCGCCTGACCGTCGTATTTGTCTGCCCAGGCCGCGGCGGTGAACAATCTCTGGATTGAGGCCTCGACTTCATCGGCGCCGGATTTCTTGCCTGTCATGGCGTCGATCCGGTCTGCAAACTCGGCTGCCCGCGCGGACAGGTTCTCTCCGATGTAGTAGAGGATCTGGGCACGCAGGTGGCCAGTCGTCTTCGACCAGGACTTGGCGCCAGCTGCCGCCTCTACGGCGTTGCGCACATCCTTGCGGTTGCCAAGGCCGACATGGCCCAGCAAAGCACCGGATTTGCCGTAGACTGCTTTGGAATAGCCGCCGTCCGGACGCGCCTGTTTGCCGCCGATGTACAATTTTGCGGTGCGGTCGACAGCATCAACTGGCGCGCCTTCACCTGCAAAACCGATGAGCTTTTCCAGTGGTTTCGCCTTTGTTTTGGGCTTGGTGTAGGCGCTGAGACCTTCCCAGCCGCCTTCCCGTCCAAATCCGCTTTCGCGTGTGCCGCCAAAACCAGCCGCCGCGTCAAACAGATTGGTCGCATTGACCCAGACGACGCCCGCAACCAGCTTGGGCGCGATATCAAGCGCCAGGTTGACGTTCTCTGTCCAGACCGTCGCGGCCAATCCATAGCGGGTGTTGTTGGCCAGTTCGACCGCTTCACCCGGCGTACGGAACGTGGTGGAGACCAGAACCGGGCCGAAGATTTCTTCTTGCATCAGCGCATCAGACGGGGCGAGCCCTTCAACCAGCGTGGGCGGATAGAAACAGCCGCCTTCCGGCATGTCGACACGCGCTTGATGCACCTTGCCTGCGGTGTTGGCCGCCACCATTTCGCTGATCGTGTTCAACTGAACAGGATCCACGATGGCACCAACGTCGATGCACTTGTCGAGCGGGTTGCCCACGCGCAGCTTGTCCATGCGCGCGCGCAGCTTGTCGTGGAAGCGATCTGCGATCCCTTCCTGCACCAGCAGGCGCGACCCGGCGCAGCACACTTGACCCTGGTTGAACCAGATGGCGTCGACCAGACCTTCGATCGCGCTGTCGATATCGGCGTCATCAAACACGATGTACGGGGACTTGCCGCCCAATTCGAGCGTCAGCGCCTTGCCGCTGCCGGCCGTTGCTTCACGAATTCTACGACCCACAGCAGTTGAACCGGTAAAGGCGATCTTGTCGACATCGGCATTCACGATCACTTCGCCAACTGCACCATCGCCGGTGACGATGTTCACGACACCTTTGGGCAGGCCCGCCTGACGGCAGATGTCAGCAAACAAAAGCGCGGTCAGAGAGGTGTATTCTGCTGGCTTCAGGACAACGGTGTTGCCCATTGCGATGGCTGGTGCGACCTTCCACGCCAGCATCAGGAGCGGAAAGTTCCACGGAATGATCTGGCCACAAACACCCAGTGCCTCGCGGTCAGGCAGTTCGCTTTCCATCAGCTGGGCCATGCCAGCGTGATAGTAGAAATGCCGCTGTGCGAGAGGGACATCAATGTCGCGGCTTTCGCGGATCGGCTTGCCGTTATCAAGGGTTTCGAGAACCGCAAACAGGCGTGCGTGCTTTTGCATCAGGCGCGCGATGGCATAGATGTAGCGGGCACGCCCTGCGCCACCCAGTGCGGCCCATTTCCCTTGGGCCTTGCGTGCCGCGGCGACGGCGGCATCGACATCGTCCTGGCTTGCCTGGCTCAGCGTTGCCAGGGTCTCGCCATTTGCAGGGTTCTTGCTGTCAAACCCGTCAGCTGGGGAGGTGAACTCCCCATTGATGAAGTGGCCAAAACGGGCCCCTTGGTCGACCAGCCACGCCAGAGCGTCGGCAGCACTTTCAGGAGCGGGGCCATAGTCCATCGTTTCAAAGATCTCTTTTACGGTCATCGCGGTTACTGTCCGGTTTGGAACGACAGGACAAAGACTGTCAGATAAAGGAAGAGCAGGATTAGCCCCGGCAGCCGGCTTTTGCGGTGAAACCGGGCGAACTGAACCAGCTCGGGTGTAAGGCGATCGCGCGGGGGCGGCGTGAAATAGGGCGCAGGCCCTAGACGATCACGCGCAGCCTCCGGCAATTCGGATGCTTCAAGACGCAGACGCCATCGCCGCCACTGGAATGCAACAATCCAGAGACTGATAAAGATCGCACTGACGACCCATTCAGATGGCATCTGCCTCTCCGTTCTTTAGGCCAATGCGTGACGGTAGCCTGCGGAATAGGCGCCAGTCACGTGGTGTTCGAGTTGGCGTTCGATATCGCCCAGCAAGGAGGATGCGCCAAAGCGGAACAAATCAGGCTGCAGCCAGCGGTCGCCCAGCTCGTCTTTCATCAGAGACAGATAGACCAGGGCGTCCTTTGCCTTGGAAATTCCGCCCGCAGGCTTGTAGCCCACGCGATAGCCGGTGCGTTCGTGATAATCGCGAATGGCACGGATCATCACGAGGCTCACGGGAAGGGTCGCGTTCACGCTTTCCTTGCCGGTGGACGTCTTGATGAAATCGGCACCTGCCATCATGCAGATCAGCGAGGCGCGCGCCACGTTGCGCAGCGTGCCAAGTTCGCCGGTCGCCAGAATGGCTTTGACATGGGCATCCCCACAGGCCTCGCGGAAGGCCTTCATCTCATCATAAAGCGCCTGCCAGTTGCCTGACAGAACGTGCCGGCGGGAAATGACAATATCGATTTCCTTTGCGCCGGCCTTCACGCTTTCTTCGATCTCAGCAAGACGCAGGTGAAACGGAGACAGACCGCCCGGGAAGCCGGTCGAAACCGCAGCAACTGGAATGCCGGATCCGTCCAGCGCCGAAACCGCTGTTTCAATCATGTCGTGATAGACACAGACCGCGCCAGTGGTGATCGGGCCCATGTCCAATGCCTTGAGCAGGTCCGCGCGCACCGGCTGGCGTGCTTTGGCACACAGACGGCGGACGCGACCGGCCGTGTCGTCGCCGGACAGGGTGGTCAGGTCGATCAAGGTGATCGCCTTCAGCAGCCAGGCTGCCTGATAGTCTTTCTTTACGCTGCGACGGCCGGGCAGGGTGGCACAGCGACGTTCGATCGCCGAGGTGTTTGCCTCAACGCCAAGCGCCCAGTCCAGATCCAGCTCCATGCCGGGATTACGGGGTTCGCCCACCTGCGGCAGCTGCGCAGTGTGCTCTGCAATTTGGCTTTCCATGCCGGGAATCCTCGTTGGAATTTGGTGCGAAAATCGCACGCCACCCCTTGCTTGGCAAGCGACGGGCCAGGGTGACGTGGTGAATTTTTGACTATTTGGACAAAAAATCGGGCATTTTGCGAACGATTCTCATTTCTTTTTGCGAATAATTCGCATTTTCATTGACAGGCGCGAGACTCACGCTCTTATTGAGGTCAGTGAAACGCTGGAAGGGGGCTCCCCATGTGGTTGAAAATCGCAGATCTGACACGCGCAACGGGTTTGAACCGTCGGCTGGTTGCAGTGACCTTTCTGGCCATTGCGGCCCTGTTGGCGGCGCCATTTGTCGCGGGCAAGTCGGCGATGGCTCGCGCACAGACACCGCTGAATGTTGTGGCCACGACCGGGATGATCGCAGACGCGGTGCGGCAGGTTGGTGGTGATGCTGTCGAGGTTCGCGCCTTGATGGGTCCGGGTGTCGACCCTCATGCCTATCGCCAGACCCGATCTGACATCGTGGCCATGACCCGCGCGGATCTGGTGTTGTGGCACGGGCTTTATCTTGAGGCGCAGATGGAAGAGTTTTTTCATGATCTGGCCCGCAAGCGGACTGTCGTGGCCGTGGCAGAGGGGCTTCCAAAGGAAAAGCTGCGCGGACATGACGATTATGCAGACAAATTTGACCCCCATGTCTGGATGACCCCAGTTCTGTGGAAGGATGTGGTGGTAGAGGTGCAAAAGGCCCTGACAGAGGCGCGTCCCGACCAAGCAGAGCTGTTTGCGGCAAATGCAGCGGCCCATCTGGCGGAGCTGGATCAGCTGATCGCCTATGGCGCAGATATTCTGACCCAAGTGCCCGAAGAAAACCGCGTGCTGGTCACAGCCCATGACGCATTTGGCTATTTCGGTGGAGAGTATGGCTTTGAGGTGATGGGCATTCAGGGCATCTCGACCCAGTCTGAGGCGGGGCTGAACCGGATTGGCACCCTTGTCGATGTTCTGGTGGAGCGCGGTGTCTCTGCTGTCTTTGTCGAAAGCTCCGTATCTGACCGCTCTGTCAGAGCCCTGATCGAAGGCGCTGCGGCGCGGGGTCATGATGTCCGCATCGGCGGCGAATTGTTTTCGGACGCGATGGGGGCAGATGGCACATATGAAGGCACCTATATCGGCATGCTGGACCACAACATGACGACGATCGCCGGTGCGTTGGGCGCGGATGTCCCTGCTAAGGGGATGTCAGGCCAGCTGTCGCACGCCGGTTTGTAAGAGGTAGGATTGATGACACTCGAACTTGCTCGGGACAATGGCATGCCGGCGGCCACAAACGGAACCGCCGCATTGGAGCAGTCCCCCTTTGCGATCCGGGGGCTGACGGTCAGCTACGGCGAAAAACCAGCCGTGTTCTCGGTGGATATGACTGTTGAAGCAGGCAAGATGACCGCCATCATCGGGCCAAACGGTGCGGGGAAGTCGACACTCCTGAAGGCTGCATTGGGTGTGGTGCCTCCGGTCTCCGGGCGGGTCCAGGTGTTTGGAAAGCCGCTGGATACCCAGCGCGCTCGGATCGCTTATGTACCCCAAAGAGCAAGCGTCGACTGGGATTTCCCAACCCGCGTGATCGACGTGGTGATTATGGGGCTTTACCGCGAACTGGGTCTCCTTGGCCGGATCACTGGCCGCCACAAGGCTGCTGCAAGGGATTGTCTTGAGCGTGTGGGAATGGCGGATTTCGCAGATCGCCAGATCGGCCAGCTGTCAGGCGGCCAGCAGCAGCGCGTGTTTCTGGCACGTGCTCTGGCACAGGGGGCAGATCTCTATCTCTTGGATGAACCCTTTGCCGGCGTGGACGCTGCAACAGAAAAAGCGATCATTGCGGTCCTGAAACAGCTTCGGGCAGAGGGAAAGACCGTCGTTGTCGTCCATCATGACCTTGCGACTGTGACTGACTATTTCGACAATGTGTTTCTGATCAACACCCGCAAGGTTGCCGAAGGGCCGGTGTCCGAGGCCTTCACCGCCGATACCCTGCAAGCGGCCTATGGCGGGCGCCTGGCAACAGCGCAGGTGGATCAGCTTGGCGTGGCACCCGTGTTGGGCGGGGCCTATTAATCATGTTGCTTGACGCGCTGCTGTTGCAGCTGGGGTATAACGCCACGCTGGTTGCCATCGGTGCGACCCTTCTTGGTGTTTCAGCAGGTATTACCGGGACATTTCTGTTCCTCCGCAAACGCGCGCTGGTCAGTGATGCGGTCAGCCATGCCACTCTGCCGGGGGTTGGTATCGCTTTTCTTGTCATGGTCGCGCTTGGTGGGGATGGCCGGAACCTGGCCGGTCTGTTGCTGGGATCTGCGATTTCGGCCGGGATCGGGCTGTGGTGTCTCAACTGGTTGACGCGCAACACCCGCCTGGCTGAGGACGCGGCCATCGGCGCGGTCCTGTCCGTCTTCTTCGGATTCGGCATTGTGATCCTGACCGTGATCCAGACGCTCGGGGTTGGCCGCCAGGCGGGCCTGGAGGGGTTTTTGCTGGGCTCGACTGCGGGGATGCTGTGGAATGATGCGTTGGTCATCGCGGGGGGCGGTGCTGCGGCTCTGCTGCTGATCGTTCTGATGCGGCGCCCCATGACCATGGTCGCCTTTGATCCCGAATATGCAGCAGCGCGGGGCATTTCAGTGTCGCGCATCGACATGGCGATGATGGGGCTGGTGATGGCCGTCACGGTTGTCGGGCTGAAAATCGTCGGCCTGATCCTGATTGTGGCTCTCCTCATCATCCCGGCTGTGACCGCGCGGTTTTGGACCGAACGCTCTGATCTCGTGGTTCTGCTCGCGGGGGTGGCCGGTGGTGTTGCTGCCTATGTGGGCGCGGCGCTTTCGGCGTCTGCGCCGAACCTTCCCACGGGCCCGATCATCGTGTTGGTGAGCTTTGCACTTTTTGCGCTTTCGCTGCTGTTTGCACCCAATCGTGGCGTTCTGGCCGCGGTGCTGCGCCATATCCGTTTCCAGAGACAAGTGCATCTGCGTCAGGGGCTGTTGGCCGTTGCCCAGGAACAGCTCATTTATGAGCCGCTTACCCTGCGCCTGTTGCGCCGTCATGGGTTGTTGCGTGCAGATGGGGTGCCGACGGAGAAGGGGCGGGCCCGCGCAGCCAAAGCGCTGCGCGACGAGCATCGCTGGGCCTTGGTCCGGAGCGATCAGAGCCACGAAGCCGCAGCTGCGATGTATGATGGCTTGCGCGATATCGAAACGGTTCTGACAGCTGATCAGATACGTGAAATTGACACCTTGATTGGTGGCCCAAAGGAGGTATCGGCATGAGTGGATCCGAATTTGTCCCGCTGTCCCTGACGCCGCTCTTGATTGGTGTATTCGCCGCAGTGGCCTGTGCGCTGCCCGGCAACTTCCTGTTGCTGCGTCGTCAGGCGTTGATCGGAGACGCGATCAGCCATGTGGTTCTGCCGGGCATTGTCGTTGCCTTTTTGTTGACCGGGGTGATTGCGGCAGGCCCGATGATGTTCGGGGCAGCCGGTGCCGCGGTCGTCGCGGTGGTTTTGATCGAGCTGATCCGCCGACTTGGGCGGATCGAGCCCGGCGCGGCAATGGGCGTGGTCTTTACGACCATGTTTGCTGGCGGCGTATTGCTGTTGGAGCAGACCGACACGTCTTCGGTCCACCTGGATGTGGAACACGCCCTTTATGGCAATCTCGAAAGTCTGATCTGGTTGGATGCGACTGGCTGGGCCTCCCTTGTTGATCCAGTGGCGCTGAGCTACCTGCCGCCAGAGCTGTCAAGGATGGCGCTGACCCTGCTGGGGGTTCTGGTGTTTGTCACGTTGTTCTGGCGACCGCTGAAGATCTCTACCTTTGACGAAGGTTTTGCCCGCACGCTGGGGATCCGGACCAACATGTTGGGGCTTGCGTTGGTGATCACTGCGGCGATTGCGGCTGTTTCAGCCTTTGATGCCGTGGGGTCCATCATCGTGATTGCCATGTTCATCTGTCCGCCAGCCGCGGCGCGGATGATGTCAAACCGGCTGGAAGGGCAGGTTGGCTGGAGCGTGGTTTTTGCCGTAGTTTCTGCCGTGCTGGGATATGTTCTGGCAGGATATGGTCCGTTGTGGCTCGGGGCCTCTGACGCGGTGAGTGCAGCCGGAATGATTGCCACCGTGTCGGGTGTTTTGCTGGCAGTCGCAGCCCGGTTCGGCCCCTGTCGCCTGCGCTCGGGGGCCCCTGCAGGCGTCTGAAGCCATCTCCCCTGTAGGTGGTGTGCAGGCGCTTGAACGTGGTTGTCTACGTCCCGAATGCGGCTGGAAGAATCGTGGCGCTGCGTGCTAAATCTAGCGGCATGGCACATGCAGACCCCCACATCAGCGAAAACTCGCGACCGGTGATCCGGCAGCTTGACGACAGCGCAATCAATAGAATTGCAGCGGGCGAGGTGGTTGAACGGCCAGCTTCTGCCGTCAAGGAACTGGTCGAAAACGCGATCGACGCCGGGGCGACGCGGATCACGATCGATATCGCCGATGGTGGCAAGACCCTGATCCGCGTAACCGATGACGGGTGCGGCATGACGCCGGATGATCTGCCGCTGGCCCTGTCGCGTCATGCCACATCAAAGATTGATGGCTCGGACCTGCTGAATATCCACACCTTCGGATTTCGGGGTGAGGCTCTGCCCAGTCTTGGCGCGGTTGGCAGGCTGACCATCACCAGCCGGGCTGCGGGTCATGATGCAGCACAAATTCGAGTGTCCGGTGGCAAGCTTGATCCGGTTAAGCCCGCTGCCTTGCGCGGTGGCACGGTGGTTGAGCTACGCGATCTGTTTTACGCGACGCCTGCGCGGTTGAAATTCATGCGCAGTGATCGGGCCGAAAGTCAGGCGATTGGTGACGTGATCAAGCGGTTGGCGATGGCAGAGCCGTCGGTTGGCTTTACGCTGCGGGATGTGTCGGGCGGCGGTGACGGGAGAGTGACCTTTCGGGCAGATCCTCTGAGCGGGGATTTGTTTGATGCTCTGCACGGGCGTTTGGCTGCTGTTCTGGGGCGCGAGTTTGCGGAAAATGCTCTCAAGATAGATGCCAGCCGCGAAGGCATTCGGCTTTACGGTTATGCGGCGTTGCCGACCTATTCGCGCGGTGCCGCCGTGGCGCAGTTTCTTTTTGTGAACACCCGCCCGGTTAAGGACAAGATGCTGACCGGCGCGTTGCGTGCGGCTTATTTCGATTTTCTCAGCCGCGATCGCCATCCGGCCGCTGCGCTGTTCATCGACTGTGATCCGACACTGGTTGACGTGAACGTCCACCCCGCCAAATCAGAAGTTCGGTTCCGCGATCCGGGTCTTGCGCGAGGGCTGATTGTCTCCAGCCTGCGACATGCACTGGCTGAGGCCGGACACCGCGCGTCGACCACCGTTGCCGGGGCGACGCTGGGCGCGATGCGCCCCGAACAGCCAACAGCAACTGGTGCGCCGCGTGTTTATCAGATGGACAGACCCTCTATGGGCGCGCGCAGCCTGTCCTATGCGGCACAGGCCCCCTACCGCGCGGACGGAGCCCCTGTGCCGCAAGGCGACGACAATGCGCCCGGTTTCTCGGAATTTGCATCGGCTTATAGTGGCCGGGTCATCGATGCTCCTGCACCACCACATCCCGCTATGGCGGGCCAGGCGGTGCAGGAAGACCAGCCCGAGCCGCCGGAACAGAGAGCGGAAGAGCTGCCACTGGGCGCGGCGCGCGGGCAGGTGCATGAAAACTATATCATCGCGCAAACCCGCGACGGCATGGTCATTGTCGATCAACACGCGGCGCATGAGCGGTTGGTATATGAAAAGCTGAAACGCCAGATGGCCGAAAACGGGGTTGCGGCGCAGGCGCTTTTGATCCCCGATATCGTCGAGCTGAGCGAGAATGACTGCGCCCGTCTTCTGTCAGTTGCAGATGAACTGCAGAAGTTTGGTCTGGGTATTGAGGCCTTTGGGGGCGGTGCGGTTGCGGTGCGGGAAACACCTGCCATTCTCGGGACCGTCAACGCCGAGGCGATGGTGCGCGATATTCTCGATGAACTTGACGATCAGGGGGAAAGCCAGTTGGTGCAGGCCAAGATCGAAGCGATCCTGAGCCGCGTTGCCTGCCATGGCTCTATCCGGTCGGGTCGCTGGATGCGGGGAGAGGAAATGAACGCGCTCCTGCGAGAAATGGAGGCAACACCCCATTCCGGCCAATGCAACCACGGACGGCCCACCTACGTCGAACTGAAGCTTGCCGATATCGAACGCTTGTTCGGCCGCACCTGAGAGATCCCGGATATGGAAAACATGGACATGGCAATCGCAAACATGGACGCGGTGGCCCTTGTGATCGTTGGCGGTGGCGGGCTGATCTTTCTTTTGTTTCTTCTGCTGATCTTGTCGCTGCGCAATTCTGCGCGGGCGGTACGAGCGATTGAGCCGCTGGGCCACCAGATTGGCGGGCTGGGACAGATGACCCAGCAGCTGTCGATGGGGCAGGAGGCGCTTCGGGGAAATCTGCAGGCCGTGTCGGACACGCAGGCGAATGCACAGCTGCAGATCCTGCAGACAATGGAAAGCCGCCTGAGCGATGTACAGCAACGCATGAACGATCGGCTCGCGGATAATGCGCTGCGACAGGCACGGGCGCTGGCAGAGATGCAGGAGCGGATGCAAGAAAGCCTGCACGGGTCAACCAAACGCACGGTGACGTCGCTGACCCAGCTGCAAGAGCGCCTGGCCGTGATTGACAAGGCGCAGGACAACATCACCAAATTGTCCGGAGATGTCCTGGGTTTGCAGGACATCCTCGCGAACAAGCAGACCCGCGGGGCGTTTGGTGAAATTCAGCTCAATGATATCGTGTCCAAGGCGCTGCCGGCGGACAGCTATGCGTTTCAGCATACGCTGAGCAACGGCAAGCGGGCTGACTGCCTGATCCACCTGCCCAATCCTCCGGGTCCGATTGTCATCGACTCCAAGTTCCCGCTGGAACCTTACGATGCGTTGCGCAACGCAGAGACACCTGAGCAGCGTGCGAGTGCGGCGCGTCAGCTCAAGGGCGCCTTGCGTGCGCATATCCGGGCGATTGCCGAGAAGTACATTCTGGATGGCGAGACCGCGGATGGTGCATTGATGTTTCTGCCGTCGGAAGCGGTCTATGCGGAACTTCACGCCAATTTTGCGGACGTGGTGAGAGAGGGCTTCGCTGCCAAGGTCTGGATTGTGTCGCCCACCACCTGCATGGCCACGCTGAATACCATGCGTGCGATTTTGAAGGATGCACGCATGCGCGAACAGGCCGGCGCGATCCGAACCGAACTTGGCCTGCTGCACAAGGATGTGGAGCGGTTGGGGGATCGTGTTGGCAATCTGGACCGCCATTTCGGAATGGCTGCCAAGGATATCGCGGAAATCAAGATCAGTGCCGATAAGGCCGGGCGCCGCGCTCAGCGGTTGGACAACTTCGATTTCGAGGAAATCGCCGCGCCCTCGTCAGGCATTGGACAAGGTGCGGATCCGGTGAATGTTGTGCCATTGGGACGGTCCGACAGCTGATGCGCGAGGCAGGCCTCAACCCACTGCTGCAGGACGCGACGGTTGCGGCTGAACGCCTTGTCTCAGTTCTTCGCATGGCTGTCGCCACTGGTCTGCTGCTTGTCTTTGGTCTGACTATTTCCGGAACCGACCTGGGATCGCTTGCGCCATATCTTCATCGTCAGTTGTTTTTTGCCCTGCTGACAATGATCGCTTATTTCGTCCTTGGCGCGGGCTGTTTCCTCGCGACCTCTCAGGGGTGGTTCAGGCCGTGGATGGCCTGGCTGACCGTTACGGCGGATGCGCTGTTCATGTTGCTGAATGTGCGTCTCAGCATCCTGAATGGGGGCTTTGACGGAAACATGGCGTTGTTGTTGCCGCCCGCCTGGTTGGTGCCGGTCGTGATGGCGTTTGGTGTGATGCGGATGCACCCACGCATGCAGCTTTATGCGACCTTGCTGCTGACCGGGGGGCTGACAGCACTGATTTTTTGGTTGCCAACTGCGCCAGAAGGGGATCAGGCGGCCCGTATTGCCGGGCTCCTGACGGGGCCGCCAAATGTGATGAAGCTGACGATGATCCTGCTCGCCGGGCTTGTCATGGTGCTGGCCGCCGCGCGGATGCGGCGCCTGTTTCAGCGGGCACTCAGCTCTGCGGAAGAGCGCGCAAATCTGACCCGCTATCTGCCTGCTCAAATTGCCGATCAATTGGCTGACGGCGGGCTGGACAGCCTGCAACACGGACAGAGGCAAGCGATGGCGGTGCTGTTCGTCGATATACGGGGCTTTACCCAATGGTCCGAAACCCGTGATCCGCAGGACGTGGGGGATTTCATTACCACGTTCCGCAGCCACGTAGAAAACAGCGCGGCCCGTCATGATGGCATGATTGACAAATACATGGGCGATGCGGCGATGCTCTTGTTTTCGGAGGCGCCCGAAGAGCGTGGGGCCCCCAATGGAGCGGCCCGCGCGCTGGCCTGTGCCGCGACACTGTGCAAATCGATCCACGCTTGGTCAGATCAGCGTCTTGCGGCGGGGGAGGACACCGTGGAGGTTGGCATCGGCGTTCACGCCGGAGAGGTTTTTGCTGGCGTGGTTGGCAGTGAAAACAGGCTCGAATATTCGGTTTTCGGCGATGCGGTAAACATCGCCTCGCGGCTCGAACAACATAGCAAGACCGTTCCAGAGACAATCATCGCCTCTGCTCAGACGCTGGAGGCCGCAGGGATCGCGCCCGCGCGCGGACGCTGGCGCGCGTTGCCACCGGTGGCCTTGCGCGGGCGGTCGGGCGTCATGGACATCTTCGCCAAGGAAGAATGACAGGCCCCCTTCCGCACATCGTCTTTGCCTCAGATCAAGGACAGCTGGTTTCGTCTGCAGTGTGATAGACTGCAGCAGCGCGGACACAGAAGGAGCGAAGCCATGCTAGAGATCAGTGCCAGAAAAGTGGCCCAGGTTGCGCTGATGGCCAGAGAACTGGAGCGCGCGGAGGGGGAGTTGCGCGCCTTTATCGACCGCATGGGAGAAGACGAACAGGCGGAGCTTGTCGCAATCATGTGGATCGGTCGGGACAGTTTCGATGCCTCCGATCTGCAAGAAGCGATCGCTACGGCCCGCCAAGAAGCAACCACTCCCACTGCGGACTACCTTATCGGCACGCCGCATCTCGCGGATAATCTGGAAGCGGGGATGGAGGCTTTGGGCATGGATGTTCAGGGCGCCGAGGAAGATGTGATCGGCCGCTAGAGCCACATCGGTCTGTTAGGTTTCCTGCAATCGCCACGAGCCAATACCGTCGCGTCAACGAAAAGGGCACCCGTTTTACGGGGTGCCCTTGGATGTGTTCTCTTGGCGATCATCAGCTGATGTGATCGACCACCTCAAGGTGCTGCGCGAGCTTTCCGATTTCGCTCATCCAGGCGTCCACCAACGGCAAATCGCTTGGAGCGGCGTGAACACCGGGGGCGATCTTGTTGTTCATCGCGGCTTCGATCGCGAAGGAGACAGGGTAAGACACAAGGCGCGCCATCGCCGTACCGCGAGCGTCCCCCCAGGCGTCCATCACATAGGTCTTGTGCCAGACGGGGCTGCCGTTTTTCTCGGCCTTCAGCCCCACGCAAAGCACGACCCGATCGGGCTCTCCCTCGTCATAGGCGTTTTCGGCCCAGAACTGATCGGACATTTCCTTGAGCCGGGCATCACCAGCCTCGCCCTCCAATGTCTCGACCTCCTTGAACACGTCTGCCCAAGCATCGGACCAACCGTTCAGGCGTAGGGTTCCGCGGACGAACTCTTTCACCTTCCAGTCGGTTTCAAATTCATATTGCGCCATGAAGGGGATGGAGTCGCGGTTGGGGTAGACTTCAAAGCTCTCTGCAGTGGGCAGCGGGGCTTCGTAAGTGGAGATCGCATCCCAAGGGCGCGCCACATCCAGCTCCTTGAAGTCGCGGATGGATCTGGACGGAGAGCGCAGCGCCTTGAGCACCCCCAAGGGAGACCAGCTGAACTTGTACCGGAAGGGGTTTGGTGTTTTGGGAATGCCGCCACAGTAGGAGATGAAGCTCAGTTCATTCTCGCTGTCGAATGCGTCGGATGCCTTGTAGTCCGCCACCAGCGCATGAGCCATCAGATGGTCAATGCCAGGGTCGAGACCGACCTCGTTGATCAGGCATACGCCTGCGTCTTTTGCCTTTTGGTCCAGGGCTCGCATGTCCGGCGCAATATAGGACGACGACACGAAATGTGCCCCATGTGCGATGGCCAGTTCCGCCAGCTCAACGTGCCAGTCGCCTGGCAGCATCGACACAATCACATCTTTGGGGCTGAGCATCTGGCCAAGATTCGCGATGCTGAAGGCGTGAATGTTGCTGGTCAGATCCCCGACAGCTTCGCGCGCCTTTTCCGGGGTCCGGTTCCAGACGGCAACGTCGTGACCCGCGTCCAGCAGGCGTCGCAGGCCGGGAATCGCGGACAGACCAGTGCCGCACCAGTGAATTGTCATGATTTGTCTCCCTGTTGGTCATTGGTTGCGGGTTTGCTCCGCACCAAGGGTTTCCGCATTCAATCTGCGGTGTGTTCTTTGAATGTTGCGTCCGCACGTCCCCAGACGCCTGCGCCCAGATCTCCCAATGCCAGCAGGGACGGCAGCAATTGGGCTGCGTAGTCCTCTGAGCTTTCGACAGGGAGCATGGATGGCAGGTTGTCGATGGCCATCACGTCCAGAACGGGGGTGTCTGCGACGCGCAGGGCCGGGGCATCCCAGCTGGTCGCACGGTCGTAGACGGGAACCGGGTTGTAATCACTGTCCGGATCGCAGGCGACATCGCCAATGGCGCTGAGCTTGCGGTCTGCAGTCAATGCGTCGCGTGGCACGAAAACCGGGGTGCCAGGGCGGGCAAAAATGCAGTTCAGGAACAGGTCATGGTCAAGGATTTCGGGGAATGGGCCGCCTGTTGCGGTTTCAGCCATATCCCACTTTGTCACTTTGACGCCCATTGCCTCACAAAGATCCGCGGCGCCGGTGCCCACGCGACCCAAGGCACCGATAACGATGCTGGTCGGGCGATCGATATTCAGTGCATCCAGTTCGGCGCCAAGATCCGCAAGCAGGGCCTCCTTGCCCGAATATACGCCAACCGGACCACAGATTTCCCCGCGCTGTTGGGCGGCCCAGGTTTTGAGGGTGACGGCTGCACCTGCATATCCGGCCCAGTAGCCAAAGGCCGCGACACGGCGGCCGGTTTCGTCCACCAGATACTCAAGATCATAAAGGGTGCCGCCACCGGCCTTAAAGCGTTCCAACAGCGCCTTGCCTGAGTGCTGCCCTTTGAAGGCGTGCCCGAACATGATGTGCCGATGTGGCAACGCAGTTCCATCTTCGGGCAGTTCCTTGAGGCCAAAGATGATCGCATCAGCTGGTGCCGTGGGCCATGAGTTCTCTGCCGCGATGTCGCATCCTGCGTCGATGTAACCCTGCAATGGGATAGCCCGGACAGAGCTTTCCTCGACCGTGACTTTGATCCCCGCGTCCATCAGCGCCTTTGCGCCCTCCGGGGTGAGACCAACCCGTTCTTCGTTTGGGCGCTGCTCAGCCCTTACCCACAAATGCGTCATCATCTTATCCTTCAAAGCATACCTTTGGCAGTCACGGCGCGCACGGAATCGCGCGCCTCCATCGCTGCCATGAATTCCTGAATCTTGGGGAAATCAGATAGGGTTACCCCGTCGCCCTCCAGCCACGTGCACACCACATAGAGATAGCAATCAGCCAGGCTAATCTCATCGCCCAAGACGAACGGCCCGCGCAGGCCGAACTGTGAAATGTAGTCGCAAGAGGCGCTCATGGTTTGCGGGACCATCTTCTGCATGTCTTTCCAGCTGGAGCGTTCGCTTGCCCAGCGTGCACCGCGCATCTTGTGAGCGTGGTTCACATGCATGGTGGAGGCGAGATAGAACATCACTTCGCGCATGCGGGCCAAGAGCACCGGATCTTGTGGGCGCAGCGCTGCGTCAGGGCTGATGTCTGCGATATATTCCAGCAGGGCACCGGTCTCAGTGAGGATGCCGCCATCCACCACCAACGCAGGGACTCGGCCCTTGGGGTTGATTTGCGCATAGGCGGCGCCGGTCTGTTCCTTGGACGCAAAATCGATGCGGATCGGCTCGTAGTCCTGTCCCGCTTCTTCGAGGGCGATCGCCACGGCGACTGAAATCGTGTTGGGCGCAAAGTAAAGCTGCATTGGTCGGTCCTCCCTTGGCTGGTCCTATGGCCTGCGCTGACTGTCTAGAGATGCGTTTGTGCGAATTGGCGATCTGGGTGTTCCAGGTGGGGCACCGCGTTGAACAAAACAGGGCTGAGCTGGCCGCCCATCGGATGTAGACGGTGTAGCGAACTGTTCATGATGGCAAGCGCCATGCGCGCCGTGCCACCGGTATCCAGCCCCATTGTCTGGCGCATGGCCATGGCGATCAGCCCACCAGAGGTGACCACAATCGCGGGCCCCTCGCCAGCGGCAATTTCCTCTAGTGCCGATTGGGTGCGGTTGGCAAAGTCGCGCCAGCTTTCCGGTGGGTTGGCAATCTTGTCTGCCTCCCAAGCGGCAAATACCTTGGGCATGTGTGCGACAAACCCCTCCCGCTCCACCGGGATCGGCAGGCCATGCTGTGTTTCCATTGCCGCGGCGAGATTAAAGTACTCCATCTCGTTCAGACGAGGATCCTGCACAACATCTGTGAGCCCCATGGCCTGTGCCGTTTCCAGGTGACGGCGCAGTGTTCCGCAGTAGGCCCGCGGATAGAACGCACCGGTGTCGCGCAGATGCTCACCCAGCCAATGCGCCTGCTGATGTCCCAGATCGCTCAGCCGGTCATAGCTGGTTTCATCCCGAGCACCTGTATTGGCCTGTCCGTGACGGACCAGGGTGATATGCGTCATGCGATGTTCCTTTTCGTCGGGGAAGTCTTAAGCAAGCTTTGCTGCAGTTGAAAGGGCCAGATGCAAGTTTTGGATCCAATATGTGATTTGGGTGTGATGTCGCGCGAATAGCGCGCAAATGCAGAGCCATTGCCTGCCGCCTGGCGGATCAAGCAAGAGCTATGGCAGTTCTGTTGGATTGCAACCAAGGACGAGGATCAGCAGCGCGGTTGTGGGTCAGGCCCGGTCATAGCCACGTTTGATCATGCGATTGCGGTGTTTGTCTGCAGCAACAGATGCATCGCGCAGGTTGCCATAGATGTTGATGGTACTCTGCCCGTTCCTACCAGCAACGCCCCATTCGCGCAGGACAGAGACCTCGGCAAAGAGGTTCATCGCAAGTTCGATCCGATAATAGCGCGGAGCCCGCGCCGGTGCTTGGCGGTAGAGCAGACATGTGGCCATGCCCGAATCATATCGAGGCCGATTCGCGCCGTCCAGTCTGCAGTGGTGGGGGCGCAGTCCCTGGCAGGGTCAAAGCCAGCTGACATCACCCAGAAAAATGTAGCCAGCTCCGTAGATCGTTTTGATCAACCTTGGATTTTTGGGATCTTCACGCAGTTTCGTGCGCAGACGTGAAATGCGTACGTCCATCGCCCGATCAAAGCTCTCCCCTGCGCCGCCCCCGAGGCTTTCTTGCATTTGCGCCCGCGAAATGAGCCGCTTCGGGCTTTCAAGAAACAGGCGCAACACCTCGCCTTCGGCATGGGAAAACGGTGTTTCCTCACCGGTGTCATCCTCCAGGATGTAGCGATCGAAATGCGCCGTCCAGCCGGAGAACTGGGCAGTGTTGCCCGTTGTTGCAACGGTTCTTGGCCCTCCCCGCAGACGTGCCCGGATGCGGGCGACGACCTCTGCGGGGTCAAAGGGTTTGGTGATGTAGTCGTCCGCTCCCAGTTCCAATCCGGTCACACGGTCCTGTACCTGGGCCCGGCCTGATATGATGATGACCGCTGCACCCTGCTCCAACGCAAGGCGATGCACCAAAGCGAGACCATCGGTGTCGGGCAGCGACAGGTCAACAAGGCAGACATCCGGAGTGACCCGATTGAGGGAGGCCTCAAACTCGCGCGCCCGCGAAAAGCTCTGGGTGCGAAACCCGGCCTCTTCCAACGTCTCCGTCAGGATTTGGCGGATTTCCGGCTCGTCATCGAGAATTGTGATCAGGGGTCTGCTCATGCGGCGGGCTCCGATTTGATCAGCGCTGACAGCTGGTGTGTGGTAAAGGGCTTTTGCAAAACCGGACAGCGTTTCAGCGCCTGCCGAAACAGCGCGTCCGAGGTCGGCAAGGAGGTCATCAGAATGCAGGGCAGGCCGGTTCCCTGCAAGCGGTCCGCCAGGTCAATCCCCGTCGCCGCCCCCTGCAGCTTGATATCGGACAGAACCAAAGCGATGCCTTCGATGTCTGCGGTCAACGCGCAGGCTTCATCAACGCTGGTGGCCTCTATGACCGCATATCCAAGATCAATGAGCATGTCGCGGAATGTCGCTCGCAGCTCTTCGCTGTCCTCGACCAGCAGGGCAAGCCCGCCATCCGCGTCCGGAGCGAGCCTGTAGGGAATGCGCAGGGTCACACTGGCCCCTGATACCGTATTCCCAAGTCGCATATCGCCCCCGGTTGATTTGGCCATGTCGTAGACCATCGGCAGCCCAAGCCCTGATCCTTCACTGCCCTTGGTGGTGAAAAAGGGATTGAGCGCCTTTTCAAGCGCAGTTTTGGAAAACCCGGGGCCGGTGTCGTTGACGCTGAGTTCGAGCCAGGTCTGACCAACCACGTGGGCACTGACGGTAATCTGTCCTTGGCTGCCACAGGCATCGCGGGCGTTCAGGATAAGGTTCAACAGCGCGTCTTGCAGCTTGCCGGGATCAAGCAACAGGCGGACATCCGGCGTGTGGTCCACGATACTCAGCCCAACCCCTTGCGGCAGCGATGGTGTTGCCAGGACCTGCAACTCCTGCAGCAGTCCGTGCAGATCCGTCGCGCGCGGCCGCAGGCTCCGATGGCCTGTCATTTCTGCAATCCGGTTCAGCAACCGTCCACCGCGGCGCGCGGCTGATAGGGTGGCCTGGACAAGCTCATCAGCATCAGCAGGCAGGTCGAATTTCGCCAGCTTGCCCTGCATTCCCAGAATGATCGTCAACAGGTTGGAGAAATCATGTGCCAGCCCGCTCGTCATCTGAGCGGCCATTTCGCGTCGTCTCGCCTGCTGCAGCGCCACCCGTGTCTGGGTTTCTTCCGTCACATCCATCGATAGAATAAAGACACCGCCCATGTTGTCGGGGGTAAAGGCCACCCGAATGCGACGGCTGTCGTGGTCTTCGTTGAACTCGAACACCGGGCTTTCACCCTGATAGGCTGCCATCAGATGTGGGGCGATTTTGTCATAGGCCGGCCCACCGAGTGCATCTGCGATGTGCATCCCGAGGATTTCGGAAGGACGGCTGGGAAAGACCGAGCTGAGCCGCCGATTGGTATAGGTGTAATAGCCGTCTGCATCCACGTGAGCGATATGCGCAGGCATCATCTCGGTGGTCAGTCGGGTGCGTGCTTCGATCTCGGTCAGCTGGTTTTTCGCCTCTTCCAACGCCGTGATCGTAGCGGCCAGTTTTCGGTTGGTTGCAGACAGTTCCTCTGTGTGCGCGATCAGCTGATCCGACATCTCTTCAGAGCGGGCGCGTAGCAACTGTTCGATCCGTTTTGTGCGTGTGATGTCAGTATAGACCGTGACCCACCCCCCTTGCGGTAGCGGAGCCCCCTCGATCGAAATGACCTGGCCGTTGCTACGCTCCCGCTCCAGATAATGTGGGACAAAATCCAACGCTTGATCGACGCGCTGCTGCACAAAGGCTTCGATGTCATCAACCGGACCGTATTCTCCGCTGGTTGCGATATGGCGGATGGTCTCATCGAACCGGGCGCCGGGTGTGATCAGGTGATCCGGCAGGTCGAACATTTCCTGAAACCTGCGGTTGCAGGCCGCGAGGCGCAGATCGCTGTCATAGATCGACATGGCTTGGGCAATCAGGTTGAGCCCAGCGGTTGTCATCGCAGCGCGGTGTTTTTCGGATCGGTTCATCGTGTCTCCCCGCTGCATGGCTACCATCCAATGCCCCGATGGCAAAGGAGAATGCGGCGCGGTGTCGGTTGTCCGGCTGGGCGAGATGACGCAGTCGAGAGCCTGTTACAATTCGTAAGATTTGAGAAAACATCAAGAAAAAGTTGACGCCATAGCATGAGGCCGTCCCTAATCGGGATCAGAATCGCGCTTAGCGATCGCTCCGGCCGCATCGGCCGGAAAGGGGAGGAGAAAGAACGTGGCTCAGACGCAGTCGGGTGCCGCAGGGATGTTGTCCCTGCCGGCGCTGCTTGAACGCAACGCGGCACAATTTGGCGATCGCCAGGCCTATCGCGAAAAAGAATTCGGCATCTGGCAGTGCTGGACCTGGTCCGAGGTCAAGCAGGAGATTGATGCGCTTGCCCTTGGGTTGATCAACCTTGGGGTCAATGAGGGTGACTTTATCGCCATCATCGGTCGCAACCGGCCCTATCTTTATTGGGCAATGGTGGCAGCGCAGTCCGTCGGCGCCGTTCCTGTCCCGCTCTACCAGGATGCGGTGGCAGAAGAGATGGCCTATGTGCTGGGCCACTGTGGCGCACGTTTCGTCATCGCGGGTGATCAGGAACAGGTCGACAAGGTGATCGAGGTTCAGGATCAGCTGAGCAACCTGGAACAGGTGATCTATCTCGATCCGCGCGGCATGCGGAAATACGATCATCATACGCTGCACCAGTATTCCCATGTACAAGATCAGGGCCGCGCGGCCCGCGACGAATGGACCCCGGATCTCGAAGAACGCAAGGCCAAGCTGACCTATGACAGCACCTGCGTGATGCTCTACACCTCTGGGACAACGGGCAAGCCCAAAGGGGTTGTTCTGTCCAACCGCAACGTGATCGAGAGCGCCAGGAACTCGGCAGATTTCGACAATCTGACGGTTGGTGAGAACATCCTGTCCTATCTGCCGATGGCGTGGGTCGGGGATTTCATCTTTTCGGTCGGCCAGGCGTATTGGTGTGGGTTCTGCGTGAACTGCCCAGAGAGCGCAGACACGATGATGACCGATCTGCGTGAGATCGGCCCGACCTATTTCTTTGCTCCGCCCCGGGTCTTCGAGGGTCAGCTGACCAGCGTCATGATCCGGATGGAAGACGCGGGCGCCCTGAAGCGCAAGATGTTCCACCACTTCCTTGAACATGCCAAGAAGGTTGGTGGCAAGATCCTTGATGGCAAACCCGTCAGCATGATGGATCGCCTGAAGTACAAGCTGGGTGATATCCTGGTCTATGGCCCGCTCAAGGACACGTTGGGCTACGGCCGCATCCGCGTCGGTTACACCGCAGGCGAGGCCATTGGCCCTGAGATTTTCGAGTTCTACCGCTCTCTCGGCATCAACCTCAAACAGTTGTACGGCCAGACAGAAGCGACGGTTTTCATCACTGTTCAGCCTGATGGCGAAGTGCGTGCCGACACAGTTGGCGTTCCTGCGCCGGGTGTCGAAATCAAGATCGATGAGCGCAGAGAGATCCACTACCGCTCTCCCGGTACATTTGTTGAATACTACAACAACCCGGAATCCACGGCTTCGACCAAAGACCCTGAAGGGTGGGTGGCAACCGGCGATGCTGGTTTCTTTGAAGAGGGCAGCGGCCATTTGCGGATCATCGACCGCGCCAAGGACGTGGGTCAGATGGCAGATGGTGCCATGTTTGCGCCGAAGTATGTCGAGAACAAACTGAAGTTCTATCCGGACATTCTGGAGGCCGTTCTGTTCGGCAACGGCCGTGATCGCTGCGTTGCGTTCATCAACATCGACCTCACCGCAGTCGGCAATTGGGCTGAGCGCAACAATATTGCCTACGCCTCTTATCAGGAACTGGCAGGCCATCCGAAAGTCCTGCAGTCGATCAAAGAGCACGTCGAAACGGTCAATGCCTCCGTCGCAGAAGACCAGATGCTGTCCGGCTGTCAGGTGCATCGCTTTGTCGTGTTGCACAAAGAACTGGATGCCGACGATGGAGAGATGACCCGGACCCGCAAGGTGCGTCGTGTGATCGTGGAAGACAAATACTCCGATATCATCAACGCGCTTTATGACGGGTCCTCGCAGATCTCTACCCGCACGGAAGTGACCTACGAAGATGGTCGCAAAGGGTCGATCAGTGCGACGCTCGATATCATCGATGCCAAGGTTGTGCCTGTGCGGCCCCAGTCGGTGGCCGCCGAATGAAACAGCGCATCAACACAGCCGCGGCAAAGCGGTACGGCCTGGCCATGAGCCGGAGCACAACAATCAACAAGGCGAAAGGCGCGGTGTCGTGAAGGATATGGAAGAAGGCTATATCACCGAGGACGGGCGCACCATTGGCGGCGTCGTCATGGAGATGAAGAACATCACCCTGCGGTTTGGCGGTGTGGTCGCGATCAAGGATATCTCTTTTGATATCCGCGAAGGCGAAATCCGCGCGATCATCGGCCCGAACGGCGCTGGTAAATCGTCAATGCTGAACGTTATTTCCGGTTTTTATGTTCCGCAGGAGGGCGAAGTCTGGTTCCGTGGGGCCAAACGGCCGCCCATGCGCCCCTATGAGGTCGCGCGCCAGGGTATCGCCCGGACCTTCCAGAATATCGCGCTGTTTGACGGCATGAGCGTTCTGGACAATGTCATGACCGGTCGCCTCAACTACATGAAGACCAACCTCATGCAGCAGGCGCTCTGGCGGGGCAAGGCCGAGGCCGAAGAGACGGAAAACCGCGAAGTGGTCGAACGGATCATCGACTTCCTGGAGATCCAGGCGATCCGCAAAACTCCTGTCGCCCGTCTGCCTTATGGTCTCAAGAAACGGGTCGAACTGGCACGCGCGTTGGCAGCAGAGCCAAAACTGTTGCTGCTGGATGAGCCGATGGCAGGCATGAACGTCGAGGAAAAAGAGGACATGTCCCGCTTTATCCTGGATGTGAACGATGAGTTCGGCACCACCATCGCCCTGATCGAACATGACATGGGCGTGGTCATGGACTTGTCCGACCGCGTGGTTGTTATGGACTACGGCAAAAAGATCGGTGACGGCACCCCGGACGAGGTGCGCAACAACCAGGATGTGATCGACGCCTATCTGGGGGTCAGCCATGACTGACCGGACCATTCTGACAATGAATTTCGAGATGATTGCGCCGATGTCCGAAGTGGCATCTGCAGGAGGAGAGCGGGATGCCTGAACAACTGGTTTTTGCGATGGAAGTCACGCTCAACGGTCTGATGGCCGGCGTGCTTTATGCGCTCGTCGCTCTTGGGTTTGTCCTGATCTACAAAGCGTCGGGTATCTTTAACTACGCACAGGGTGTGATGGCCCTGTTTGCTGCCATGACGCTGGTGGGCATCATGAACGGACAAGTTCCGTTCTCGCATCTCATCAACGCGATCTTTGGCGGCCACATCACCCACTTTGGCTGGACGGTGCCATCGTTCGTCGCAATCTTGCTGACGGTTGGCGTGATGGTTCTTTTGGCCTGGATGGTGCAGCAGTTTGTTATGCGTCATCTGGTTGGACAGGAGCCGATCATTCTCTTTATGGCGACGATTGGTCTTGCCTATTTCCTTGAGGGTGTGGCCGACCTTATGTGGGGGTCTGAAATCAAGACGCTGGACGTTGGCCTGCCGCAGGGTATCAACCTGTGGATCGACGAACGAACCTTCGAGATCTTTGACTACGGCTTCTTCATCGACAATCTCGACCTTGTCGCGACCATCATTGCGGCGCTTCTGGTGGCTGGTCTGGTTGCCTTTGCCCAATATACCAAGCAGGGCCGCGCCATGCGTGCGGTGGCAGACGATCACCAGGCCGCTTTGTCGGTCGGCATCTCGCTGAACTTTATCTGGGTTCTGGTCTGGTCTGTTGCTGGTTTTGTTGCGCTGGTTGCAGGCATCATGTGGGGCACCAAGTCTGGTGTGCAGTTTTCACTCTCGCTGATCGCGCTCAAGGCTCTGCCGGTTCTGATGCTTGGTGGCTTCACCTCTATTCCGGGTGCCATTGTGGGCGGCCTGATCATCGGTGTCGGCGAAAAACTGTTCGAGTTCATGGTCGGACCACTGGTTGGTGGCGCGACAGAGAACTGGTTTGCCTATGTGCTGGCCCTTCTGTTCCTGGTGTTCCGTCCGCAGGGCCTGTTCGGGGAGAAGATCATTGAACGCGTCTGATCTGCATATGCCAAATGCGCGATCCCCTTTCGGGGCCGCGCACAAGGTAGCGGGTCTGCGGGGTGCTCAGCCTTCCAAACGTCGGAAGGCAGCGACCAGAACGGCAGCCAGCACGCTGATCACCAATGTCAGCGCAATGGTGAAGTCGCCGATCATTTGCCCGACAAGCACTGTCATCGCCAAGGCCGCGACAAGGGCAATGGCGACGATGCCCCAGAACCCCGAAGGGGCGTTGCGGCTGACCGGAGCTGGCGAAGGCCGGGCCCGTCGTCGCGGGCGCTCCTGCGAGATCACAGTTGCATCTTCGACCGAGCCAAGCAGCGTCTCCTTGGCGGCGGCAAATTCCTCTGCGGATAGCTCTCCGCGATCCCGGGCGGACTCCAGCCGCCGGATCTCCTGTAAAATTGAACTCATGGTTCCCACTCACTTTTCCCGCACACAGACTAGCAGAAAGAGCTGGATGAATTGTGGCGAAAGCCGGAAATCTGAGTCGTTGGTTAACGGAGCGACCCCATGATCAAGCTGGTCGCCATCATCAATGTGGTCGCATGGTCAGGTTTTTGGGCCTTTGGCTACCTCGCGCTCTCCGCAACAGGGTTTACAGAAGCCCAGATGGTGACCGCTTCCCTGCTCGCTGCGGCAGGTCTCATTACCGGAATTCTGGCCTATCTGCGGCTGGCACGCGCCGCCGAACAGACCGGCTACGCAAGCAAGACAAATCAACTCGACGCGGCGCAGAGAAACCGCGCGCAGGAAAAAGGGAGCATCTGAGCCATGTTCTATCGTGAAGCCGGAGATTTCAAAGTCTCCTACCAAGAGGACAGCCAGACCTTCCCGATCAAGTTTGACCGGATCCGGTACTACGCTGTCATGGCCTTTGCTTTTCTGGTCATTCCGTTCTTCATCAACGACTACTGGGCGAATGCAATTCTGCTGCCGTTCCTGATTTATTCGATCGCGGCGATCGGACTGAATATCCTGGTCGGCTACTGTGGTCAGGTGTCGCTGGGCACCGGCGGTTTCATGGCGGTGGGCGCCTATGCCTGCTACAAGCTGATGACTGCCTTCCCCGAGGTGAGCATGTTCATTCACGTCCTGCTTGCAGGTGGGATCACGGCGCTGGTCTGCGTTGCCTTTGGTCTGCCGTCCTTGCGCATCAAGGGCTTCTACCTTGCGGTTGCGACGCTTGCGGCACAGTTCTTTCTGGTGTGGCTCTTCAACCGTGTGCCGTGGTTCTACAACTACTCGGCCTCGGGTCAGATCAACGCGCCGGAGCGTGATGTGTTTGGCATCATCATCACCGGCCCGAATGCACCGGCCTGGGCTACCTACATGTTCAGCCTGATTTTCCTGACCTTCTGCGCGCTTGTTGCCCGCAACCTGACCCGCGGCACCGTCGGGCGTAGCTGGATGGCGATCCGTGATATGGACATTGCTGCCGAAATCATTGGTGTGAACCCGCTTAAGGCCAAACTCTCGGCCTTTGGTGTCTCGGGGTTCTTTATCGGCATCTCCGGCGCACTGTTCTTTGCGGTTTACCTCGGCGCGGTAGAGGTCGGTGAGGCCTTTGGTATCAACAAGTCATTCCTCGTGCTCTTCATGGTTATCCTCGGTGGCCTGGGCTCGATCTTCGGATCCTTTGCCGGCGCGGCGTTCCTGGTCCTTCTGCCGGTGATCCTGAAGGTGGTTGGCGTGGACGTGTTGGGCTGGCCGACAGATATCGTGGCCCATTTCCAGCTTGTGATCGTGGGCGCGCTGATCATCGTATTCCTGATTGCTGAACCTCATGGCATGGCCCAGCTGTGGCGCGTAGCCAAGGAGAAGCTGAGACTCTGGCCCTTCCCGCACTAAGGCGGGGCTGGCTGACCAAGACGGCGGGGAAACAATAAGATCAATCCCTGCATGACCCCCATCGGACAATTCAAGGGAGGATGAGACCCGATGAAACTGAAACTGACGACACTGGCGCTGGGCGCCGCGATGGCCGCTGGCCCTGCAATGGCAGACCTTGTGTTCCCGTCGCTGAGCTACCGGACCGGCCCCTATGCTGCTGGTGGCATTCCCTTCGCGGATGGCTACGCTGACTATTTCACACTGGTGAATGAGCGTGACGGCGGCATCGGCGGTGTTAAGGCCCGCGTTATCGAATGCGAGACCGGCTACAACACCGAAAAGGGCGTGGAATGCTATGAATCCACCAAAGGTGAAGGCGCGCTGATCTATCAACCGCTCTCCACCGGGATTACCTATCAGCTGATCCCCAAAGTCACCGCGGACGGCATTCCGCTGCACACCATGGGCTATGGCCGGACCTCGGCTGCGAACGGCAAGGTGTTCAGCAACGTCTTCAATTATCCCGCGAACTACTGGGATGGTGCGTCGGGTGTTATCAACTACCTGCTCGAAGCCAACGATGGCGATCTGAACGGTAAGAAGATCTCGCTGCTGTTCCACAACTCCGCTTATGGCAAAGAGCCGATCCGCACACTGGAAGAGCTGTCCAAGAAGCACGGTTTCACCCTGTCGACCCTGCCTGTTGACCACCCCGGTCAGGAGCAGAAGTCGCAGTGGCTGCAAATTCGTCGTGACCGCCCTGATTTCGTGATCATGTGGGGCTGGGGCGTGATGAACCAGGTTGCCATTCAGGAAGCGGCAAACATCCGCTATCCGATGGAGAACTTCATCGGCGTCTGGTGGTCCGGTGCAGAACATGACGTGATGCCGGCAGGTGAAAAGGCGGATGGCTACAAGGCTGTGACCTTCCACGGTGTTGGCCGTGACTTCCCGGTGTTTGACGACATTCAGACACATGTTGTGGATAAGGGCCTTGCAGCTGGTGCTGGCGATCAGATCGGCAATGTTCTGTACAACCGCGGTATGTACGCGGCGATGCTGGCTGTCGAAGCTGCAAAAACTGCTCAGGAAATCCACGGTACCGCCGACATCACCCCTGCGATGATGCGCGACGGTATGGAAGCGCTGGAAATGCCTGAAGCGCGCATGTCTGCACTTGGCATGCCGCTGTTTGGTCCGGCGTTCAACGTCTCCTGTGAAAATCACGGTGGTCCGGGTCTGGTTGGCATGACCCAGTGGGATGCCTCTGCCAAAGAGTGGACGCTGATCTCTGATTTTGCCCAGAGCGACCGTGACGTGATCCAGCCGCTGATCGACGAAGACTCCGCTGCTTATGCGGCAGAGAACAACATCGAACAGCGCTGCAACTGATGTGGCGGGATCCTGACCTGCAAGGGTTGGGGTCCACCACCCTGCGCTGATTGCGCAGTGAACTCATGATGCGGCGCGCTTGCGCCGCATCCACAGACAGACCCGGCAACAAACCCCGTCCAGGGCAGAAACGGTCGGGACCACGTGAGGATAAAAAAGATGCTGGATACAGCCAAACCCACCGATGTGCAGGCAGACACGCTGCTTGAGGTCAACAACATCGAAGTGATCTACAACCACGTGATCCTTGTCCTGAAGGGTGTCAGCCTCAAGGTGCCCAAGGGCGGTATCACGGCCCTTCTGGGCGGCAACGGCGCGGGCAAGACGACCACGCTCAAGGCTGTTTCGAATCTCCTGCACTCAGAGCGCGGCGAAGTGACCAAGGGCTCCATCACCTATCGCGGTGAACGGGTACAGGACCTTGATCCCGCCGAGCTGGTGAAGAAGGGCGTCATCCAGGTTATGGAAGGCCGCCATTGTTTTGAACATTTGACGGTCGAGGAGAACCTCCTGACCGGTGCGTATACCCGCGGTGATGGCAAGGCGAACATCCAGCGCGATTTGGAGATGGTTTACAGCTATTTCCCCCGCCTCAAGGAGCGCCGCCGCAGCCAGGCGGGTTACACCTCCGGGGGCGAGCAACAGATGGTTGCGATGGGCCGCGCGCTGATGAGCCGTCCGGAAACCATTCTGCTGGACGAGCCCTCCATGGGCTTGGCCCCGCAGTTGGTGGAGCAGATTTTCGAGATTGTGAAATCGATCAATGAGAATGAGGGCGTTACGTTCCTGCTTGCAGAACAGAACACCAACGTCGCTCTGCGTTACTCGCACTATGGCTACATTCTCGAATCTGGCCGCGTCGTTATGGACGGGCCAGCAGCCGAGCTGCGTGAAAACCCGGACGTGAAGGAATTCTATCTCGGCATGTCGGACGAAGGACGCAAGAGCTTCCGTGATGTGCGGTCCTATCGCCGTCGTAAGCGGTGGTTGAGCTGAGGCGGGGAGGCTGACATGAGCTATTTTGACGAGCTGGAAACCCGCAGCGCGGATGCACGCGCAGCTGATATCGCGCGCTTGCTGCCTCAGCAGATCGGCCGCGCACAGACAGCGGCCGGTTACGGTGACAGCCTGGGGCAGATTGATGCCGCAGCGATCACAAGCGTGACAGATCTTGCGGGTCTGCCGGTGCTGCGAAAGTCTGATCTGAGCAAGGCCCAGGCCGCCAACCCACCCTTTGGTGGCTTTACCGTAAAGCCAGCGAGCGGGTTTGCGCATGTATTCCAGTCGCCAGGTCCGATCTACGAACCAGGTGGGGTTGATCATGATTGGTGGCGGATGGGCCGTTTCCTGCATGCGGTGGGAATTGGGTCTGGTGATGTCGTCCAGAACTGCTTTGGGTATCATCTGACGCCCGCGGGCATGATCTTTGAAAGCGGGGCACGTGCCGTTGGAGCCGCTGTCCTTCCTGCAGGAACGGGTCAGACAGAACTGCAGGTCACCGCTGCCCGCGATGTCGGCGCAACCGCCTATGCGGGCACGCCAGATTATCTGAAGGTGATCCTGGATCGTGCAGATGCGATGGGGGTGGAGTTGGGCTTTCGCAAGGCGGCTGTCGGCGGCGGCGCCCTGTTCCCGTCACTGCGCCAAGAATATGCCGACCGTGGGATCACCTGCCTACAGTCTTATGCGACTGCGGATCTCGGCAATATCGCGTATGAAAGTGCGGCGATGGAAGGGATGATCGTTGATGAGCAGGTCATCGTGGAGATCGTCACGCCCGGCACTGGCACGCCAGTCGCAGCGGGTGAGGTTGGCGAGGTTGTCGTCACAACTTTGAATCCAGACTACCCGTTGATCCGATTTGCAACTGGCGATTTGTCTGCGGTTTTGCCTGGTCAATCCCCCTGTGGACGCACCAACATGCGGATCAAAGGCTGGATGGGGCGGGCCGATCAGACGACCAAAATCAAAGGCATGTTTGTTCGTCCAGAACAGGTCGCTGCATTGGTCGACAAGCACGACGAGATCGTGAAGGCCCGCGTTGTTGCGAGCCGTGACGGCGAGATGGATGCCATGACTGTCCAGATTGAGGCGGCTGATGGCGACGAGATGGCCTATGCAAAGTCTGTTGTTGAGGTGCTGAAGCTCAAGGGCAAGATTGAAATCGTCGCGCCCGGTGCCCTGCCGAAGGATGGGCTCGTGATCGAAGATCAACGCAGCTACGACTGAACCCGATGGGTGAATTGACCTGATGAGGGTCCCCGACTGGCACGACCGGAGATATCTCTCTGGTCGTGCTTTTTTGTGCTTTGGCCCCCCGGTCGCGCGGCGAATGGATGCGGGCCGCCTTTGTTGCTGGCAATTCCGACGAAAATGATCGAAATAGAGGTCTGCACTGATATGAGCCCGGACCCATGAGCAAGTCGACGCAGATATCCTCTGTTCCTTCCAAACGACGACGCAGCAAGAAAAGCGGCGGCACCGCTTTTGCGATCGTTGCCTGGATTGTGGCTCTTGCCTGCCTGCTGCCGATGGTTGCCGTCGCGCTGGCTGCTGCAACAGGGGGAACGGACACGATCCGTCACCTGATGGAAACAGTGCTGGCTGGCTATGCCGGCACGACCCTTGTTCTGGTCCTTTTGGTGGCTATCGGAACCGGTATGGTCGGTGTTGGCGCGGCGTGGCTTGTGACGATGACCCGGTTTCCCGGCGTGCGTCTCCTTGAAGTGGTTTTGGTTCTGCCATTGGCCTTCCCGGCCTATGTTCTGGCTTATGCTTATACATTCATTCTGGACCACCCCGGCATTGTGCAGACCACCCTGCGTGAAGTGACAGGCTGGGGGCCGCGGGATTACTGGTTCCCAGAAATCAGGTCAGTAGGCGGTGCCGCCCTGATGCTTGTTCTGGTCCTCTACCCCTATGTCTATCTGCTGGCGCGAGCTGCCTTTGTGCAGCAGAGCGCAGGTGCATTTCTGGCTGCCCGGGCCTTGGGCAATACCTCCCTGCAGGCCTTTTGGCGGGTCAGCTTGCCGATGGCGCGTCCGGCGATTGCATCGGGGGTGTTGCTGGCGGTGATGGAAACAATCGCTGATTTCGGCACCGTCAGCTATTTTGGTGTCCAGACCTTTGCGACGGGTATCTATACCAGCTGGTTTTCTCTTGGTGACCGCACAGGGGCCGCGCAATTGGCGCTTTGTCTCCTTGGGTTTGCACTGGCTCTGGCACTGGCAGAGCGGACCAGTCGGGGCCGGGCACGGTATCACCATGCTGGCAAGCAGCAAGCAAAGATGCCACCGGTCGAGCTGCGCGGCGGACAGGCCGCGCTGGCTATTGTGTTCTGCGCGCTGCCGGTTCTTTTGGGGTTTGTGCTGCCGGTTCTGGTCCTGTTTGAGATGGGGCTGGAATCAGAACAAAGCCTGTTCAGCAAACGCTACCTCGGGTTCCTTCAGAATTCCGTGACGCTGGCCATGACGGCAGCGATGCTGACGGTTGGCGCTGCAATCTGTCTGGGGTTCTATCAGCGGCTGCGTCCGGGGCGTCCCTCAGCACTCGCGGGGCATGTGTCCCGTTTGGGCTATGCGGTTCCGGGAGGGGTGATCGCCGTCGGCCTGATGGTGCCTTTTGCGGCCTTTGACAACGCGTTGGACGCATGGATGCGCGCGAACTTCGAAATCCGGACTGGTCTGCTGATTACCGGGTCCATCTGGCTATTGGTCGCGGCCTATATGGTGCGCTTCATGGCCGCCGCGCTTGGCGCCTATGAGGGAGGGCAGGCGACACTGCACGCAAATATGGATGCAGCAGCAAGGTCATTGGGGCAGGGGCCATTGGGTATGCTGCGCCGGGTGCACCTGCCCATTCTGACACCAAGCCTGATGACTGCCCTGCTGATTGTCTTTGTCGACGTGATGAAGGAACTTCCGGCAACGCTCATCATGCGGCCGTTCAACTATGACACCCTGGCTGTGCAGGCGTATCGGTTGGCTTCGGATGAACGACTGGAGGGGGCGGCTGTGCCATCCCTCGTGATCATGCTGGTTGGTTTGCTGCCTGTCATTCTGATCTGTCGACAGGTCGGGCGCAGGCACTAACTCAGCCGCCTTGCCCAATAAAAAGCCGCGTCAGGCAACGCGGCTTTTTATTGACTAAAGAGAGCGGTGGATCAGCTGGCCCACCATGCTTCGATTTCATCCCGGGTGACGCGGTCTGCCGGGCCCAGTGCCACCAGCGCGGTTTCTTTCGCCTCACACCGTTTGGCCGATACTTGGCGGCCCACGACGTGCAGCTCATACGCGCCACCGTTGGTCAGCACGAAACCCTTCATCCGATAGATGCCCTCCGGTCTCTCTGCCAGCTTGTCGCCAAGGGCGCGGCGATCAATTGCAGTGGTGGAGTTATGGTGCCAGGTCGCATAGGCGCGATGTGCTGTTCTCGTCTTGGCTCCCAGTGGCAGGGGAAGGACATCAAACAACAGATCCGCAACGGGGGCCTCTCCCAACACCACCGGCGTTCTTGCACCAAGCTCGGCGAGTTGCTGCATCACCCCGTCAGCGGGGCGCGCGCATTTGCTGATCAACACCGTGTCCGCGGCGCGGATCTGTTGCAAGACCTGATCGCGAAGGAGGTCATCCTCTATCAGGGAGGGGAGGTTCTCTCCGTCTGCGACCGTCACGATGCCACCGTAGCTCAGCCGCGCGTCATTCATGACTGTGTTCGCAATTGCCACTGGGTCGGACAGGCCACTGGCCTCGATCACGATATGATCCGGAGCGGTGTCAGAGCTCAGCGTTTGGTGCAGTGCCAGTGCAAGATCATCGCCCAGTGAACAGCACACACATCCGTTGCTCAGCGCGACGGTCTCGGCGCCCCGGTCCATCAGCAGGGCGTCATCAATATTGATCTTGCCGAAGTCATTGACCAGCACAGCCAGTCGCAGACCGTGGTCTTCCTGCAGCAGGCGATTGATCAACGTGGTTTTTCCCGCGCCAAGGTAGCCGCTGACGATCGTAACCGGTGTTCGGATCATGCCCGAGCCTCTGGCTGCTGCGACTGATGTGTCATTGGTGACGATCCTCCCGATTGGCGCATCCTGTGTTGGGGAGGATGCTATAGGCGGTGCGCCCGCAGCCGTCCAGAGAGCTGTTGGCTTCATTGGCGTGCCAGAATTGCAGGAGGGGAGTATTCGGACCGGGCTGCTGGGCATTTGTCCGCACAGAAAAGGCGCAGGGAAGCCCTGCGCCTTGCGTGTCACGTCATCGGGTGGCGTGACTGTTCACAGTGTTGTTGGAATTATTCCCAGCCAACGTCGTTGAAGATTTTCTGTGCAGTCGGCAGGTTCTCTGCCACGTCAGACAGATTCACGTCGTCAGCAACAAATTCACCCAGTTTGGCAACGCTTTCGGATTTCTCCACGCCGGGCACGGTGGGGAATTCGTCGTTGCCGCCAGAGAAGTACTGCTGAGCCTGATCAGAGGCGAGATACTCCAGGAACTTGATGGCATTCTCACGGTTCGGCGCATGGGCTGCAACGCCGCCGCCGGAAAGGTTCATGTGCGCGCCTTCAGCGTCCTGAGAGGGGAAGATCCAGGTGATCTGGTCGATGTCCGCGGTCAGGCCTTTGACGTCTTTGCGCAGAGCGCGGGCAAAGTAATAGGAGTTCGCGACGGAGATGTCGCATTCGCCCGAGATGATCCCACGCAGCTGATCTGTGTCGCCGCCCTGCGGCGCACGAGCAAAGTTCGCGACCATGCCAGCTGCCCATTCACGTGCGGCTTCTTCGCCGTGGTTCTCGATGATCGAGGACAGCAGGGTCTGGGAATAAACGTTGCTGGAGGAACGGTGGCACACCATGCCTTTGTACTCAGGCTTTGCCAGGTCCAGGTAGGTTTGCGGCGGGTTGGCGACTTCGTCGGTGTCGACAAAGATAATGCGCGCACGCTGGGAGAAACCGAACCACTGGTTGTCGTTGTCCTGCAGGTTTGCAGGAATGCGCTCTTCCAGGGTTGCGCTTTCAATCGACTGCAGGACGCCTGCGTTCTTGGCACGTGCCAGGCGGGAGGTGTCGACAGTCAGCAGAACGTCTGCGGGAGAGTTCTCACCCTCGGCCTGCATACGGGCGATCAGCTCGTCTGCTTTGCCTTCGATGCGGTTGATGGTGATACCGGTTGCCTCTTCAAAATCGGTGTAGAGGCGTTCGTCGGTATCGTAGTGACGGGAGGAGTAGAGGTTCAGCTCACCCTCGGCTGCGGCAGTGGTTGCAACGGCGGCGGTCAGGGCGCCGGCCAGAATGGTGGTCGATTTCAGCATGGTACATCCCATCTATTCAGAACTTTTTTGGGTTCTCAGCAATCGCTTTTGAACCCGACTGATTTGCTCAGATAAAGGATTCGGCAAAAGATGCAAATCAAAACCGACAAAAATGATCGGGAAAAAGCGTCGCAGCGGAAATCTGCCGCTGCGATGGCAGGGAATGCGGGTCGGAAAAGACGGAGAGATAGAGGTGAACCCAGGCCCTGAAACGAAGAAAACCGCATCCGAAGATGCGGTTTTCCGAAATCAGCTATGCTGCGTCTGGCGATCAGCCCTGGCGTGCTTTAAAGCGGCGCTGGGTCTTGTTGATCACATAGACACGGCCCTTACGACGCACAACGCGGCAGTCACGGTGCCGGTTCTTGAGCGAGCGGAGCGAGTTCTTGACCTTCATGGCCTATCTCCTGTTCTGCGGCGCGAACCAGCGCCTGGGTTAGCGGGTGTTCCGATCCGTGGATCAAAACAATGAATTCATGGTGGGCGATACAAGGTTCGAACTTGTGACCCCTTCGATGTCAACGAAGTGCTCTACCACTGAGCTAATCGCCCATGAATACCAGTGTTTGCGGTTGGCCCCAAAGTGAATGGGGCGCGGATAACCGCGCCGGTGAAGGGGTCTATAAAATGAGTCGGAGGGGGGTGCAAGAGCTTTTGACCACAGAAATTTCCAGACTATGCTGTTTCTTGTATTTCATCGGCCGGAGCCCGTATGTCTGAGACAGTTTTTTCGGTAAAAAGGCCGCGCAAGCTGCGCTCAGGCGTGGTTTTCGCGTCTCCGCACAGTGGTTCGGACTACAGCGATGCGTTTCTGGCCCAGACGATTCTGGATCCGCTTCAGCTGCGCAGTTCAGAAGATGCCTTTGTACACGAACTTTTCCAGGCCGCGCCGCGATTCGGGATGCCGCTGCTGATGGCAAAGGCTCCGCGCGCCTATGTGGATCTCAATCGATCGATAGAGGAGCTTGATCCCGCGCTTATCGACGGGGTGGTGAAACGGGGGCAAAATCCCCGTGTGGCCTCTGGGCTGGGCGTGATCCCTCGTGTCGTGGCTCATGGTCGCGCAATCTATTGCGGGAAGCTGAGCCAGACAGAGGCTCATCGCAGAATTGACACTCATTGGCGTCCCTATCACGCGGCTTTGCAGAATCTTCTGGATCAGGCCCGTGTCGAGTTCGGCCAGGCGGTACTGATCGATTGCCACTCCATGCCGCACGAGGCGATCGCCACGTCTGGCCGCCGGATGGGGGGGCTGCCGGATGTGGTCCTTGGAGATCGATTTGGCGCTGCATCCAGCGCAGAGATCATCGATAGGGTCGAGGCGGCTTTTGTGTCCGCAGGGCTGAAGGTCGCCCGCAATGCGCCATTTGCGGGGGCTTATATCACCCAGGCCTATGGTCGGCCAACGCGGGGGCAGCACGCCATTCAGGTCGAAATCGACCGAAGCCTCTATATGGATGAAGCGCGAATTGAGAAAACGGCGAACTTTGAGCCCCTGCGCAAGGTTCTGACCAATGTGGTCGCTGAAATCTCGCAACTCCGATTTGATCGGATCGCCCTGGCCGCCGAATAGGTTTACCGCAGGGCGCGCCCTTTCTGGATGGCAGCATCGCCGAATTTTTGGCGAATGGCATCTGTGGCGCGTTCGGCCTTTGCCCGCTGGACGGCCTGAGGGTCCAGCAAATCCCCTGTGATGTCTGCCTGCGTTTCTGGTACGAGCTCTGAAATCCCGCAGCCAAGCAAACGGTAAGGTCCCTCGTCTCCGACTTGATCAAGCAGGCTGCGGGCAGTTCTGTAAATCGTGTCTGCGATCTGGGTGGCATCCCGCAAAGACTGGCGCCGTGTGAGGCTGCTGTGATTGGCGCGTTTCAACTTGAGTGTGACAACACGGCCAGCGAGCTGCTTTGCCTTGGCCCTGTCCGAGACTTTTTCCGCAAGGCGCCAGAGGTGCCCGTCCAATACCTCCATATTGGCAGTGTCTTCGTTGAAGGTGGTTTCCTTGGAGATGGATTTCACTGGTGTATTTGCCGATACACGCCTGCGATCCTGGCCCCGCGCGAGGTGATAGAGCCGCTCCCCCATCGAGCCAAAGCGGGCGGTCAGATCAATGAGCTCCCAGCGCAGCAGATCGGAGAAATGGCGAATCCCTGCCTTTTCGAGAGAGGCCTGGGCAGCGGGACCGATGCCCCAGATCATGCGAACGGGTTTGTCATGCAGAAAATCAGCGGTCTCGGCAGCTCCGATGACTGAAAATCCACGTGGTTTGTCGAGGTCGGACGCCACCTTTGCCAGGAACTTGTTGTGCGACAGCCCGATAGAGCCTGTGACCCCCAGTTCATCCTTCATCCGCTTCACAAGGCGGGCTAGCATGACCGCGGGCGGAGCCCCGTGAAGCCGTTGCGTCCCACTCAGGTCCATAAAGGCCTCATCCAGTGAGAGGGGCTCAACATCGGGGGTCAGCTCGTCCATCATTGCGCGGATTTTGCGGCTTACATCGACGTAGACATCCATCCGCGGTTTGATCACCACCGCATCCGGACACAGCTTGAGCGCCTGAAACATTGGCATGGCCGAGCGAACACCACGAATGCGGGCCACATAGCAGGCTGTTGAAACCACGCCGCGGCGGCCGCCTCCGATGATCACCGGCTTATCTGCCAGATCGGGATTGTCGCGCTTCTCGACGCTTGCATAGAAAGCGTCGCAGTCCATGTGAGCAATCGACAGCGAGAAAAGCTCGCTATGGGCCTTAATCCGAGGGCTTTGGCATTTAGGACAACGGCGCGCGACGGGGGTTTTGGCACCTTTTGGTTTCATCACGCCATAGGACAGACATTCCCGGCACAGCACCTGCAAAGGAACAGGCGCCTGCTCCTCTGACGGGTCAATATGGGGGTGTGTCGTCTCAGGGTCTGTCATCGGGCAAAACAACATGTTCAGATGCGGGCGGGAATCGCGCGATCCGGGCAGAACAGCAAGTTATCCTCCGACGCGGCGAATGTCTTTAGGACGCATTCAAATGACGACAGCTCAGATGACATTCAACGGTGCAAAACTGGCCTTGTTCATCGGTCGGCGCCTTTTGGTGATCGAACGGGATGATTTTGCCCATATTCCTTACCCTGGCCATTGGGATTTCCCCGGAGGCGGACGTGAAGGTCAAGAAACCCCGGAAGCCTGCGCCTTGCGCGAGACACGGGAAGAAGTCGGGCTTGAGGTTGATGTGTCGGCAATCACATGGCGCCAAATCTATGAACGGCGAAATGGCCGGGTTTGGTTCTTTGCTGCTCATCTGCCCGCGCAAAGGGAGCGTGACATCGTTCTGGGAGGTGAGGGGCAGGGATGGGCGCTGGTGACGCCGCACTGGTACCTGGATCATCCCCTCGCAGTGCCCCATTTCGCGGACTATCTAAGGCAGTATCTTGCACACGCCGATGGGCATGCGGGGCCGAAACGGATCTGTCGCTGAAAAGAAAGGCCCCCGCTGCTGAAAGCGGGGGAAGGTGACGAACCTCAGGAAGAGTTGGTCGTCTTGGGGAGTGTCTTGACCTCAGGGTCGGTCATTTCGTCCATTTCTCAAAGCACGAGCGCAGGATTATGTAATTCTGCTTTTGGGTGTGTGGTTTTGGGGGCACAGGACAATTCGGCGCAGCTGTAGCGAGCCCCAAGAAAAGTTTCCTTTGGTTTTGGCAAGTTGACCTAAGGTCAATGTATGTTTTGGGGGCCTGATATGCGGCTCTCTCTAGGTCTCCCACCAAATTTTCTTTTTGCCCAATTATTGGGCGTTTTGATCAGGGTAGGCCCGTGAGGGTCATTTTGTCCGGTATTGAAAATCCCCTGCCGTGGGCTTCGACGACAGGGGATATCGTGTTTTTGAAATTTTGGAGCAGCGCTAGAGCGATCTGCGCGGGGCTTCTGCCTTAGCGCGGTAGGGTCGCCAGAATATCCTGTGCTGCAGTGCGCGGGGACTGCGCGGCCCAGATCGGGCGGCCGACAACGATATGGTCTGCGCCAGCTTCAAGAGCGCTTGCAGGGGTTGCGACCCGCTTCTGATCGCCAAGGTCTGCACCTGCGGGGCGTACGCCTGGTGTAACGATCAGCTTGCCCGACGCTTCTGGCAGGGCGCGGATAAGCGCGGCTTCTTGCGGGCTTGCGATAACTCCATCGGCCCCGGCAGACAGGGCAAGCCCCGCGCGTTCCTGGACCAGATCCGGGATATCTCCTGCCTTGATCAGTCCCTCATCAAGGTCGCCCCGGTCGAGGGATGTCAGAATGGTCACACCGAGGATCTTGAGATCTGTGCCCGCTGCACCTTCTTTTGCGGCGCGCACCACATGCGGGTCACCGTGCACTGTCAGAAAATCGAGATCAAACTGAGCAAGGCCTCGCACAGCAGCCTCAATCGTTGCGCTGATGTCGAACAATTTCATGTCCAGAAAAATGCGCTTGCCATGTTCCTGTTTCAGTTCGTTCGCCAGCGCAAGCCCACCTCCTGTGAGCATGCCAAGGCCGATCTTGTAAAAGGATACGGCGTCTCCGAGATCTTCGGCCAGTTTCAAACCCGCGATGGCGTTGGGTACGTCCATTGCTACGATCAGGCGGTCATCGGCAAGCGTCGTCATCAGAGATCTCCTACTGGGCTGGCATGGTCTGGGATTGCCAGCCTGCTTAGACCCGCCAGAGCAGGGAGGAAAGCCCCAATTCTTGCAGTGCAGGTTCATCCATGTGGCTATCGTGCAGAAACGGGGAAGTTTGATCGAAGTCAGGGATTTGGTGACATATTTGCCGCATGGTGATCTTGAAGAGACGCCAAGATCTCCCACATTTGATGCGAGGCCCTGACCGGGACGTGCCGCAAAGCGGGCGTTGCCACTGAACGGGGCGCTTATAAAAGGAGAGCAAGATGGACTTGAACAAGTTCACTGAACGGGCCCGTGGCTTTGTGCAGGCGGCCCAGACCATTGCGCGACGTGAAGATCATCAACGACTTATGCCTGAGCATTTGCTCAAGGCTCTCATGGATGATGATCAGGGGCTCGCGAGCAATCTGATTTCCCGTGCAGGCGGCACCCCGGCCCAAGTGGTTCAGGCGCTGGATCTGTCTATGTCCAAGCTGCCAAAGGTGCAGGGTGCGTCTGCTGACGTCTATCTTGACGGTCAGACCGCGAAGGTTTTGGACGAAGCGGCCAAGATCGCTGAAAAGGCTGGGGACAGCTTTGTCCCTGTAGAGCGGGTTTTGATGGCGCTCTGCATGGTGAAGTCCAAGGCAAAGGACGCCCTTGATGCGGGGGGTGTTTCAGCTCAGGCCCTGAACGAGGCGATCAATGACATTCGCAAGGGGCGCAAGGCGGATAGCGCCAGCGCAGAAGATGGTTATGACGCGCTGAAAAAATACGCCCGCGACCTGACCGAAGCCGTTCGTGAGGGCAAGATTGACCCGATCATCGGCCGAGACGAGGAAATCCGCCGTGCGATGCAGGTGCTGAGCCGCCGCACCAAGAACAATCCAGTGCTGATTGGGGAGCCGGGTGTCGGTAAAACCGCAATCGCTGAAGGGATGGCTTTGCGCATCGTCAATGGGGATGTGCCTGAATCCCTGCGCGACAAGCAGCTCCTGTCCTTGGATATGGGGGCCCTGATCGCGGGCGCGAAATACCGAGGTGAGTTCGAGGAACGTCTTAAGGCGGTCCTGACCGAGGTCACAGAGGCTGCGGGCGAGATCATTCTCTTTATTGATGAGATGCACACCCTTGTGGGCGCCGGTAAATCCGACGGTGCAATGGACGCGGCCAACCTGATCAAACCTGCGCTTGCCCGGGGTGAACTGCACTGTATTGGTGCGACCACTTTGGATGAATATCGCAAATACGTCGAAAAAGACGCGGCTCTTGCGCGCCGGTTCCAACCCGTGTTGGTGAGCGAGCCGACGGTTGAAGACACCGTGTCCATCCTGCGTGGTATCAAGGAAAAATACGAGCTGCACCATGGCGTGCGCATCGCCGATGCTGCCCTTGTTGCCGCTGCGACCTTGTCGCACCGCTATATCACTGATCGGTTCCTGCCTGATAAGGCGATCGACCTCGTGGACGAGGCGGCCGCGCGTTTGCGAATGCAAGTGGACAGCAAACCCGAAGAACTGGATGCGCTGGATCGCCAGATTTTGCAGATGCAGATCGAGGAAGAGGCGCTGAAGCTTGAAGATGATGCCGCATCCAAAGATCGGCTTGAGACCCTGCAAAAGGAATTGTCTGACCTGCAGGAGCAATCCGCAGAGATGACAGCGCAATGGCAGTCTGAGCGCGATAAATTGGCCTCAGCCCGCGAGTTGAAAGAGCAGCTTGATCGGGCGCGCGCTGATTTGGACATTGCCAAGCGTGAGGGCAACCTCGCCCGCGCGGGGGAGCTGTCTTATGGCGTCATTCCGGGATTGGAAAAGCAGCTGAGCGAGGCAGAAGCATCTGAACGCGACGGGCTGATGGTCGAAGAGGCGGTGCGCCCTGAGCAGATCGCAGGTGTGGTAGAGCGCTGGACCGGCATCCCGACCTCCAAGATGCTGGAGGGTGAGCGCGAGAAGCTGTTGCGGATGGAAGATGATCTGCATGGCCGTGTGATTGGTCAGGATGCGGCGGTGACCGCTGTTGCCAATGCAGTGCGTCGCGCCCGCGCTGGGCTGAATGACGAGAACCGGCCACTTGGCTCGTTCCTCTTCCTTGGTCCGACCGGCGTCGGCAAGACCGAGCTTACCAAGGCGGTTGCCGAGTTCCTGTTCGACGATGACAGCGCGATGGTTCGCGTGGACATGTCGGAGTTCATGGAGAAACATGCCGTGGCCCGGCTGATCGGCGCACCTCCGGGCTATGTCGGCTATGATGAGGGTGGTGTTCTGACCGAAGCGGTCCGGCGCAAGCCGTATCAGGTGGTTCTGTTCGACGAGGTCGAGAAGGCACATCCGGATGTCTTCAACGTGCTGCTGCAGGTTTTGGATGACGGTGTGCTGACAGACGGGCAGGGCCGGACGGTCGACTTTAAGCAGACGCTTATTATCCTGACGTCGAACCTCGGTGCGCAGGCCCTTAGCCAGTTGCCCGATGGTGCGGATGCCGCGGATGCCAAGCGCGATGTGATGGATGCCGTCCGCGCGCATTTCAGGCCGGAGTTCCTGAACCGTCTTGATGAGACGATCATCTTTGACCGGTTGGGGCGCAAGGATATGGATGGCATCGTCGAGCTGCAGCTGGCCCGGCTTGAGAAACGGCTGGTTGGTCGCAAGATCGCGCTGCAACTGGACGATGGCGCCAAAACTTGGCTTGCTGATGAGGGCTATGATCCTGTCTTTGGTGCGCGGCCGTTGAAGCGGGTCATCCAACGCGCGCTGCAGAACCCTCTTGCCGAGATGTTGCTTGCCGGGGATATCCGCGATGGTGACACCGTACCGGTGTCAGCCGGGACCGAGGGGCTCATCATTGGCGATCGCATCGGAACGACGGACCGGCCGCGACCGGATGATGCAGTGGTCCATTGACCTGCTGCCCGGCTGAAGCCAGCCTGAAGTGAGAAACTAAAAAGGCCCGCTTTTTCTTGCGGGCCTTTTGCGTTTTTCCACTGGTGTTGGTTCTGCCGTTGTCGGCGTCCTGTGCGGCGCAGGCTCAGCCATCTGACGCCAGCCGCCTTTCATGTTTGCGTCGCAAGACTGTCATGCGGGGTTCCCAGTCATAACGTGGGTCTGCGCGGGTCGGCGACCAATACAGATCGCCGGCGTCGCGCCAGGGGTCGATGATGATCCCATTATATATGTCACCACCAACGGGCGCGATCACCGCAGAGCTGTGTTCAATGCGAAAGCTGTTGCGTGGTTCTGCGATAGCGCGCAGCACGGTCAAGGTCGTGAACCCCTCCTGCGACAGTCTTCTTTGCATGTCCTCGGCATAGTGTTTGCAAAGTCCACGCTGTTTGACGCCGCTGTTGACCAGTGTGTTGTGCAAAATGGCAGAGGTCGTCACCCCATAGGATGTGGCCAGATCTGTTGAATGCGCAAAGGCCAGCGCAGCGGCGCGGCGGGCCTCGTCCGGGTCAATGCCTGGCCCCATCTGCTGCAGCGCGTCCGCCAGTTGCGAGACCTCACCGTCTTCGGGCGGGGGCGGTGCGGCGCAGGCGCTCAGGAAAGATGCTGCCAGCAGAAGGCCTGCAACCAGATGCTTTATCATGAATGTGTCCCGATCCGTATTTGCAGGGACTATAGCAAAAGGTCGCGAAGGATCTGAGGGGAAATTACTCCTCGATGGCCTCCAGCACGATTTCATCAAGCAGGGATTGGATCACCTGCATCTCTCCCTCTGGGAACGCGCGAAAGCCAATCGTCACGGTTTCAGAGCCGGGGACCTGGGCGACAAAAATGTCATAGGGGCAGAACGCGATATTCATCGGATTGGCTTCCATCACTTCGCGCGACAAGCGGGCAGAGCAGAAGGAATAAACCTTGGCCTGCTCGAACAGCACAATGTCAGAACCGACATCCTCGCGCGTGCGCTCCAGCATGTCACCAACGTGACTGGTATGATCCACCAGAAGCCCCCGGTCGGTGATTGCATTTTCCAGACCAAAGGTCACATCATCAAATGACAGAGTTGTCTGATAGCTGACGATTTGGTCCTCTTCTCCGGCTGCTGCGGGGATTGGGGCCATCGCAAGACAGGAAATGACTACGGCAAGGAACGCGGGCGCACGGTCAGACTTCAAACGGTTTCTGGCAAACATGAATATTCTCCCATTGTGAACAAAGGTGACTTGCCCGCTGACCGGATTACGGCAAGCTTGTCAGGGGCGGACAGGCCGATGGGTCGCGCGTTCCATAAATATATAGGAGTTTTTGCATGGGTTTCGCGGCAAACGCCATAGAATTTCTCGTCTACGCATTTGTTTTTGCAGTTGGCGCCATCGTTTTGGTGGCTGCATGTCTGTTTGTCGTGGACCGGCTGCAGACAGAAGATGCCGTTCGACGCAACTACCCGGTGATCGGGCGGTTCCGTGGGCTTTTTTCGACCTTGGGGGAGTTCTTTCGTCAGTACTTTTTTGCGATGGACCGCGAAGAGATGCCATTCAACCGTGCCCAGCGAGAGTGGGTTGGTCGGGCAGCAGAAGGCAAAGGCAATACTGTTGCGTTTGGCTCAACCAGAAACCTCAACGTTCCCGGCACGCCTATCTTTGTGAACGCGGCATTCCCTGCGCTTGATACGGGCAAGGCCGAGAGCGAACCCCTGCTGATCGGGCCAACGGCGCGAACGCCCTACATGGCGCCTTCTTTCTTTAACATCTCGGGAATGAGCTATGGCGCGCTGTCTGCACCTGCTGTGCGCGCCCTCAGCCGTGGCGCAAAAGAAGCCGGTGTTTGGTACAACACCGGCGAGGGTGGGCTCAGCCCCTTTCATCTTGAGGGCGGCTGCGATGTGGTGTTCCAGATTGGGACAGCAAAATATGGTGTCCGCGATGCCGAAGGTCGGTTGAGCGACGAACAGCTGCGCAAGGTCGCGAGCCATGAGAGCGTGCGTATGTTCGAGCTGAAGCTGGCCCAGGGCGCGAAGCCCGGAAAAGGCGGTATTCTGCCCGGCGCAAAAGTGAACAAACAGATAGCGGAAATCCGCGGCATCCCTGAAGGCGAAGATAGCATTTCCCCCAACCGCCATCCCGA
This sequence comes from Phaeobacter italicus, assembly GCF_019801785.1. Taxonomy (NCBI): domain Bacteria; kingdom Pseudomonadati; phylum Pseudomonadota; class Alphaproteobacteria; order Rhodobacterales; family Roseobacteraceae; genus Phaeobacter; species Phaeobacter italicus. The sequence goes on from NZ_JAHVIJ010000005.1 coordinate 438,166, forward strand.
GATCGGCACCTATGATGAACTGCTCGACATGATCGCCCATGTTCGCGAGATCACCGGCAAGCCCGTCGGGATCAAGCTGGTGGTGGGGGCAGAAGCTGCCCTGCGAGAGATGTTCCTGCATATCGCGGCCCGCAAGGATGACAGTGCGCCCGATTTTATCACAGTGGATGGTGGTGAAGGCGGCACCGGTGCTGCGCCCATGCCGTTGATTGATCTTGTGGGCATGTCGGTGCGCGAGGCGCTCCCGCTTGTATGCAATCTGCGTGATGAATATGGATTGAGGGATCGGATTCGCCTGATTGCTTCGGGTAAGCTGGTGAACCCCGGCGATGTGGCCTGGGCGCTTGCGGCAGGCGCCGATTTTGTGACCTCGGCCCGCGGCTTCATGTTCTCGCTTGGGTGCATCCAGGCGCTCAAGTGCAACAAGAACAGCTGCCCCACCGGTATCACCACCCATGACAAACACCTGCAAAAGGGCCTCGTGGTCGAGGAAAAATCAACTCGCGTGGCGCGGTATGCGCGCGAGATCATCCACGAGGTGGAGACCATCGCCCATTCGGTTGGGGTCAATGAACCCCGGCAACTGCGGCGTCGGCATGTGCGCATCATGCAAGAGGATGGCACCAGTCGCCCGATGCATGAGCTGATGCCAGGTTACAGTGCCATCGCGGAGACGTGAGGCGATATGTTTTGGAAAGCCCCGGCGTCTGTCTTAGGTCCTAGAGCAGAGGACAGAAAAGGAGACGCCGAATGGCCCATCGCTGGAAAAACGACCTGACCAAGGAAGATGTCACGCCCTATGCGGCCTTTCTGAACCGACGCCAGATCATGGCCGGTCTTGGTGGAGCTGCGGGGCTGGGGCTGGCTGGTCTGACAGCGGGGCAGGCACAGGCGGCAGGCGATGAAGCATTGGAGCCAAACAGCTGGGAGGATGTGACCTCCTACTGCAATTTCTATGAGTTCGGCACCGGGAAAACCGATCCCGCAGCATATGCCGGTCAGATGACCACGACACCGTGGAGTGTGGAAATCGACGGTATGGTGGATCGTCCCGGCAGCTATTCGATGGAGCAGATTCTCGACGGCATGACGCTGGAGGAACGGATCTATCGTTTCCGCTGCGTAGAGGCCTGGTCGATGGTCGTGCCGTGGCAGGGGTTCGAACTCGCCGATCTTCTGGATGTGGCAGGCGTGCAGGATGGCGCGAAATACGTGGCCTTTGAAACGCTCTATCGCCCGTCCGAGATGCCGGGCACTGCCTATAAGGTGCTGGATTGGCCCTATCGTGAGGGGCTGCGCCTTGACGAGGCCCGCCACCCGCTGACAATCATGGCCACCGGAATATTCGGCAAACCCCTGCCAAATCAGAACGGCGCGCCTCTGCGTCTTGTTGTGCCGTGGAAATATGGCTTCAAATCGATCAAGTCGATTGTCCGGATCACCCTGACAGACAAGGAACCGCCAACCAGCTGGAACATGGCCAACCCGCGCGAGTACGGGTTTTACAGCAACGTGAACCCCAATGTTTCCCACCCTCGGTGGAGCCAGGCCAGTGAACGCCGCATCGGCGGCGGTCTCTTTGCCCGCCGTCAGCCAACACTGATGTTCAATGGCTACGAGAAAGAGGTCGCCTCTCTCTACGAGGGGATGGATCTGGCACGGAATTTCTGATGCAGCAGATCAATACCTTCCTCCGCCGCTTGCCCGTCTGGTTGGTCTATGTCGCAGGTGTTCTGCCTGCCGGCGTCCTGTTCTATCAGGCGCTCAATGGTGATCTGGGTGTTGATCCCGTCAAGGCGCTGGAACATCGTTATGGTGAACTGGCCCTGCAGCTTCTGGTCCTCACCCTTGCGGTGACACCACTGCGGCGTCTTGCCGGTCTCAATCTCATGCGATTTCGCCGCGCGATCGGACTGCTCTGTTTCTTTTATGTGGTCTGCCACCTGATGGTGTGGCTGGTGCTGGACGTTCAGCTTCTGGACCAGATCATCGCCGATATCGTCAAACGGCCGTATATCACCATTGGAATGGTCGGCTTTGTTCTGATGCTGCCGCTTGCCGTCACCTCCAACAACATGTCGGTTCGTCGCCTGGGCCCCAAGTGGCGCCAGCTCCATCGCCTGACTTACCCGACCGCTCTGCTTGGCGCATTGCACTATGTGATGTTGGCCAAAGGGTTCCAGCTGGAGCCACTGATCTACCTTGCCTTGATTGGGGGGCTCCTGGTGATGCGGCTGCCCCCGCTGCAAAAGCTCCGCTTGGTCTGATCATCCCGGCGCCGACGCCAAAAACGTCCGTGAAATCAGGTGACTCGCGGGGGCAGGGGGCTGGATTCCTGCCCCGAGTCGGCCTGATGTCCAGAAAAGACAGGCATTATCAGAGGCTAAGGGAGTGGTAAGAGCGATATGTGGGCGGTGCGATCGTTCATAACCCTTTGTTTTTGCGTCTATTTTCAGAATTTTTGGAAAAAGTCTGATTTCTGTTCATTTTCGGGTTGCGGGTGTTTGTTGTTTTACTTAGAACCCCCTTCACCGGCGGCGCTGAGGCGCTGACGGGGCGCTGGACGGAGCGGCGGGACGGACCTTGAGGTCGGAACTGCGGTGAAGCGAGGTTGATATTTGAGGGAATGATCGGCGGGTTGCACCGGGAAGTTAGGGTGCACCGGTTGGTTTTTGTCTCTGGGTCTTT
>NZ_JAHVIJ010000006.1:0-253717 GCF_019801785.1 Phaeobacter italicus
ACCTAGAAAAATCCTCAATACAATTCCAAAAACAACAAACACCGCGGGATGGAGCAGCCAGGTAGCTCGTCAGGCTCATAACCTGAAGGTCGTAGGTTCAAATCCTACTCCCGCAACCAAATACCCCAAAATATCAAAGCCCCTAACCTCGCTTCCGCGGGGCCCTCTGCGTTCCACCTCGGGCAATCTCCAAAAACGCCAGCGCAGAACCAAGGGCACAAAACGCTCGCCCGAAACCCCCCACATGACGCCAACTCCTGCTGCACACAAGCAAAGGCAGGCCGGACAGGGGTGGGCGGATTTGCCCAGCCCTGTTCAGATCACCCAGCGTCGGTGCCAGAGCAGGGTGCATGGCAACGATGGAATCGGTTGGCTTTTGCGGGCGTCAAAAAGCAACCCTGCCCCCCCCCTTCAGGTCCAGTATTTCGCGGGCCTCATCGGGCGTGGCGACCTCGCCGCCCAGTTCTTCGACGATGCGACGGATCTTGGTGACCTGTTGGGCGTTCGACTCTGCCAGTTTGCCGCGTTGGATAAACAGGCTGTCTTCCAGGCCGACCCGAACGTTGCCCCCCAGTTGGCTGGCACTGGTGGCCATAGGGATTTGGGCTGCTCCGGCAGCAAGGATCGACCAGCGGTAGCTGTCGCCGAACAGTTTGTCCGCTGTCTTCTTCATGAAGACGAGGTTTTCCAGATCGGCGCCGATGCCCCCCAAGATACCCATCACGAACTGGATGAAGATCGGGGCCTTGAACAGCCCGATTTCCATGCAGAACTTTAGATTATAGAGGTGGCCCACATCATAGCATTCATGCTCGAACTTGATGTTATGTGGCGCCAGCGTTTCGGCGGCTTCCTTGATATCGCGGAAGGTGTTGCGGAAGATGTTGCCATCGGAATTGGCAACATAGTTCTTTTCCCAGTCGAACTTCCAGTCATCGTCCTTGTAGCGATCTGCCAGGGGGTGAAACGAAAAGTTCATGGAGCCCATGTTCATCGAGCACATCTCGGCGCTGAAGGTGGCGGCGGGGCGGATGCGATCCTGGATCGACAGGGTCAGCGAGCCGCCCGTGGAAATATTGACCACAGCGTCGGTGGCCTGCTTTATACGCGGCAGGAACGGGACGAAATCCTTGGGGTCAACCGAGGGCGCGCCGGTTTCATTGTCGCGCGCATGCATGTGCAGGATCGATGCCCCGGCCTCTGCGGCTTCAATCGCCTGCTGGGCGATGTCATCATAGGTATAAGGCAGGGCGTCCGACATGGTGGGCGTATGGATCGCGCCGGTCACAGCACAGGTGATGATGGTTTTCTGCTTGGCCATTGGCTAGGCTCCATTGTCTGGTTTCGGGGCGATCACGCGATAGCCCAGCGGGAATAGTTGCAGGTCATATCGGCTGCGGATGACGCCCCAGATGCCCTTGGGGGCTTTCAGCATCATGACGATCGCCACGACGCCGAGAACGATCAGGTAGGTGGTGCCAAGATCCGCCAGGGTTTCGCGCAGGGCAAAAAACACCAGCGTGCCGATGATCGGGCCTTCGATGGTGCCGATGCCGCCGATCACCACGATGAAGATCACAAATGCTGTCCAATCGTTGACGCTGAAGGCGGCATCGGGTGAGATGCGCAGCTTTTGCAGGAAGATCAGTGCGCCGATCATGGCTGTAAGCGCTGAGGTGACCACGTAGACCGTGAACTTGGTCCGCCAGATATCGATGCCCAGGCTGCCCGCTGCCAGTTCATTGTCGCGGATCGCGGTCAAGGCCAGGCCCTTGCGCGATCGCAGGAACAGGTAGACGGCGGTGACAACCACAACAGCCGCCCCCAGCGCCAGCCAGTAGCTGAGCGCTTCACGCATGGCGCGTTTGGACGCCAGCGATTTGACGACGGCAACGGGCAAGGAGGAGCCAGAGCCGCCACCAAGGGCGGAAACCTGTGCAAAGCCAAGGCGGAAGACTTCGGCGATCACCCATGTGCCAATGGCGAAATAGGCACCGCGCAGGCGAAAGATCAGCACCGCCACAGGGATCGAGGCCAGGGCGCCCAGCAGACCCGCAGCGGCAATGGCGGCAATCGGGTGAAGACCTGCGAACATGGTCAGGGCAAATAGCATGTAGCCGCCAAAGCCCACGTAGGCCTGCTGGCCGACTGAAACCAGACCGGCATAGCCCGCCATCAGGTTCCAGAGCGAGGCCAGCGCGAGGTAGAGAAACAACTCTCCCATCAGGCGCATGTCTGCGCGGCCCGCCCACCACGGGGCGGCGATCAAGGCAATCAGCACAAGTGCTGCTACAACAGCGGCAATACGGGCAGCGTTGGAAGACCGCGAAACGGTATAGTCCTGAAGGCTCATGCGTCGATCCTCGGGAACAGGCCATTCGGGCGAACGGCAAGGATGAAGAGAAAGGCAAGGTGCCCGGCAAGGATCTGCCAACCGGGATCAATCTTGGCGCCCACGGTCTGGGCCACGCCAAGGATCACGCCTCCGGCCAAGGTGCCCCAAAGGTTGCCAAGCCCACCGATGATGACGGCTTCGAAGCCAAAGATCAGGCGGCCTCCGCCAATCGAGGGGTCAAAGCTGGTGCGGATGCCCAGGAGAATACCCGCAATCGCCGTGACACCCAGCGCCAGCGCCATGGCCAGACCAAACACGTGGCGACGGTTGAGGCCCATAAGCTGTGCAATGTCCTGATTGTCCGAGACTGCGCGGAAGGCACGGCCGATGGCTGTATGATAAAAGGTCCATTGCAGGCCCCAGATCACCAAGACGGCGACACCAAAGGTCAGCACCGGCAATACGCCCAGCGTCAGACTGCCCACCGCAAAGCTTGCAGTTTCCAGCGCACCTGCGTCCATTTTTTGCGGATCGGCGGTGTAGAACTCCAGCAGCGCGTTTTGCAAAATCACGCTTAGCCCGAAGGTGACAAGGAGCGGCGGCAACAGGTCGTCGCCCAGCGTCTGATTGAGCAGCTGACGTTGCAGCACATACCCGATCACCCCCATCGTCGGCACCACGATCAAGAGTGCCAAAAGCGGGTGCAGACCCGTGGCGGTGGTGACAGTCAGACCAAGATAGGCCGCCAGCACGATCAGGTCACCATGCGCGATATTCACCAATCGCATGACGCCAAAGATCAGCGACAGACCTGCGGCAAACAGGGCGTAGAGCCCGCCCAGAAGTGTGCCCTGCACGATTGCGTTCAGCCAATCCATGTCATTCGATCCCGAAATAGGCGCGGGAAATCTCCTCGTGCGAAACAGTGTCCGAGGCGCCCTCAAGCGAGATGCGCCCTTCCTGCAGACAATAGACGCGCGATGAGACCGACAGCGCCTTGGAGATATCCTGCTCGACGATAATGGCGCTCATGCCTTCGCCGATGATGCCGGGCAGCGCGTCGTAGATGTCCTTGATGATGATGGGGGCAAGGCCGAGGCTGATTTCGTCAAACAGGATCAGATCGGGGTTGGCCATTAGCGCACGGCCAATCGCGACCATCTGCTGCTGCCCGCCTGAAAGTGAGGTCGATTGCTGGTCCTTGCGTTCGTCCAGAATGGGAAACAGCTTGTAGACTGCCTCGAGAGTCCAGGGGCCCTTGCGGCCGACCTGCGCGCCGATCATCAGGTTTTCGCGCACCGAGAGGGACGGGAACAGCTGGCGTCCCTCGGGCACCATCGCGAGGCCACGCCAGGCCACTTCGTCGGCGCGCAGCTGGCTGATGTCTTCCCCGTGATAGCTGATCTGGCCGGGACCGTTGCCGAGCAGGCCGGTAATTGAGCGCATCAGCGTGGTCTTTCCAGCCCCGTTGGCGCCGATGATGGCAAGCACTTCACCTTTGCCGACATGCATATCCACGCCGTAAAGCGCCTGAAAGTCGTTGTAGTGAGCATCAAGCCCCTGCGTCTGAAGGATGGGGTCAGGCATCTGCTTCAATCCCCAGATAGATTTCCTTGACCTCAGCACTGTCCATGATCGTGCGGGGGGCGCCCATGGCGATCATTTTGCCGAAATCAATCACGATCAGGCGGTCGACAACCTCAAGCAGGGCGTGCACGACATGTTCGATCCAGATGATCGTGACGCCGCTGGCGTGGATGTCCTTGATCGTCCGAACCAGAGACTTGCACTCCGCCTCGGTCAGTCCGCCCGCGATTTCGTCGAGCAGGAGCAGCTTTGGCTTGGCACAGAGCGCGCGAGTCAGTTCCAGCCGTTTGCGTTCCAGCAGGGTCAGGCTACCGGCCTGCTGGTTGGCCTTGGCCAAAAGTTCGGTCTGGTCGAGCACCTCTAGACAGAACCGTTCAGCCGCGTGGCCATGCAGACCTGCCGATTGGGTTGCCGCAATCATCGCGTTTTCAAAAACGGTCATTCCGGAGAACGGCTGTGGCACCTGAAACGAGCGCGCGATGCCGGAATGGCTGCGCCTTGCGGCGCTCCAGCCGGTCACATCCTGGCCGTCAAAGGTGATGGTTCCGCTATTTGGGCGCATCGTGCCCGTGATCAGGTTGAACATTGACGTCTTGCCTGCCCCATTCGGCCCGATCACACCTACCGCGTCGCCTGTTTGCACCTCGTAGCTCAGTTCATCCGCGACCTTGACGGCGCCGAAGGCTTTGCAAAGGGTGTCCAATTTCAGGAGTTTACTCATGCCTGCCTCGATTAGATGGGGCGGTGCCGGATACGCCGGAACCGCCCTGGGGTGTCAGCCCAGAATTTTCAGATCAGCCGTGATTGGGATGTTCGGCGCGGCCGAATTGGCAACGATCCTGAGATCATAGGCGTCGCCCTGTTTCTGCCATTGGCCTGCGACCAGCGGGGTCTTGGTGACGTTGTTGATCGGACCGTTGGCCCAATTCACGTTGCCCACGATGGTGTCGAGGTTGGTGCCGGTGATGGCGGAAACGATGGCTTCGGGATCTTCCAGATCCTCAGCGCGCTTGATCACGTCTGCCACAACTTCGAACAGCGCATGTTTGAAGCCGATGGGTTGCGTCCAGGGACGGCCTGTGGCCGCCGAATAGCCGCCTGCCAGATCGCCTGCCGATGTTCCGGTCAGCGAGGAGGAGAACGGGTGGCTTGGCGACCACCAGACCTCGGATGACAATCCGTCACCCCGATCCCCCAGCGATTCAATCACCGATGGGAACAGCAGCGCCTTGCCTATGGTCACGACCTTGGGATTAAAGCCCTGCTGTGCGGCCTGCGCCCAGAAGGTGGCAAAGTCCGGCGGGATCATGTTGCCGGTGACGATCTCGCAGCCGGCGTCCTTAAAAGCGGCGATATAGTTCGAGAAGTCGTCCGACAGCGGCTGGTAGCGACCTGGATCGACCAGATCGTATCCAGCGGCGGCCAGCGGTGTGGGCAGGCCCAGCTCAGGATGGCCCCATGCGTTTCCGTCCGCGTCATTGGGGAACAAGCCGCCAACCTTTTTGGCGACGCCAGACTGGCCCCACATGTCGAGGAAGGCGCCGATGATGTCCTCAAGCCCCCAGAAGAAGTGGTAAGTTGAGGCAAAGCCTTCGCCTTCAACGCCGTTGCGGCCAAAGAAATAAGGCTGCCACGGGCAGTCGGTGGTGATGCAGGGCACTTCGTTGATTTCGGCCTGATCAGAAACCGGGTTCACGGTGTCGGGGGTCGAGGCGGCGACGATGATGTCAACCTCCTCACCAAGGATCAGGTCGGCGGCCACTTCGGCGGCCCGGTTGGGGTTTGACTGGCTGTCTTTCGAGATGATCTCGACGTTCCAGGTCTTGCCGTTGTTCTCGAGGCCGCCTGCAAAAGCCTTTTCGATGCCTCCCAGCACGTATTCATCGGCTTCGGCAAATCCTGCCAGCGGTCCGGTGCGCGGGCTGACATGGCCAACGCGCAAGGTGGGGGTCGCGGCATAGGCGCGCGAGTTTTTCAAAATCGCTGGCGCTGCCATGAACGCAGCTGCACCCAATAAAAAGGACCGGCGAGCCGTGGTTTTGGTTCTCATGATCTTTCCTCCCTGTGTCGGCCTCGCCGTCAGCATTGTGTTGTCGATTACAGAATGGTGTCCAGTTTCTTGAGATGGCTGGCGACGCGCGCGCGCAGCGCATCGGCCTCAGCCTTGGTCCATGTCCGGAAACCTTGGCCGGATTTCATGCCCAGCCGACCGTCCTTTACAAGCTGCCGCAGATAGGGCGACGGCCCCTGACGCGCATCGATGTCGTGCAGCACGTTGTCGTGGATATCGAGGGTCAGATCGGTGCCCACGAGATCGGCATTTTCCAGCGGTCCCAGCACCGCGAGGCGACGCCCAAAGCTGGACTTGATAACCGTGTCCACGGCCTCGGCATCGCAAATGCCGTTTTCAACAAGGCTCACCGCTTCGCGCCAAAGAGCGTGTTGCAGGCGGTTGCCAATGAACCCTGGCACATCCTTTTCGACCATGACGGGGGTTTTCCCGGCGTCGGACAGCAGGTCAAACATCGTGTCGGCGATGGTCGGATCTGTCCACTCGGTCTTGATGACCTCGACCAGCGGGATCAGGTGTGGCGGGTTCCACCAATGGGTGCCTACCGCGCGCGATTTCAGGCGCAGGCCTGACATGATCTCGGTGATTGGCATCACAGATGTGTTCGACGCCAGGATGCAGTGATCTGGTGCGTGCTCTTCAACTTCGGCAAAGATCTTCTGCTTCAGGGTCATTTTCTCGGGCGCAGCTTCAAACACCACGTCAGCCGCGCGCACTGCTCCGCTGGTCGTGTTAAATACCTCGATCATCTTCAGTGCCTTGGCGATCACGGCCTCATCATCGCTCATGGCTTCCATGCTTTGGCGGATACGCGCAGCCACACTGTCGCGCGCGGCCGCGACCGGATCGGTGATCGCCACGTATTGCCCGGCCTTGGCCAGCGTCAGGGCAATGCCGTGACCCATCAGCCCTGCGCCTATGACCGCGATTTGTTGTTTCTTGGCGATCATCCCCTTAGCCCGCCGTATAGCCGCCATCGGCATAGAGGATATGCCCGGTGTAAAAATCAGACGCCTTGGAGGCGAGGAAAAGAAGCGGTCCGGAAAGGTCCTCTGGTTCGCCCAAACGCCCCCTTGGGACCCGCGCCAGAAAGCCTTGGCGGATTTTGGTGGCTTCTTCGGTGTCCTCGTACATCCAAGCTGTCAGCGGTGAACGGAACACGGTTGGCGCAATGGCATTCACGGTGATGCCTGTGGGGCCAAGTTCGCAACCCAACGCCTTGGTGATACCATCGACCGCCGCTTTTGAGGCGCAGTAGGCCGAATAGCCTGCCGGGTGGCCCAGCAATCCACGCGCCGAGCTGACAAGAACGATTTTGCCCGAGCCCTGGGCCTTCATGTGACCTGCGGCAGCGCGGGCCAAAAGCCAGCTTTGGGTTACATTCGCCTCCATAACGGCACTGAACGTCTCTGGCGTCATGTCGTTGACCAGCGCGACCTTGTTCATGCCCGAGGCCACAACCAGAATATCGAGGCTGCCATAGGCCGTGACGGCCCGCGCCACGAGGTCATTGCAGATGTCTTCATCAGTGGGGCGGGTGTTGATGGCCGTCACCTCGGCACCAAGACCGCGGCATTCACCGGCGATTTCGTCGAGGGCAGTCTGATTTCCCGCGACCAGCACCAGCTTGCAACCCGCTCCGGCCAGAATACGCGCGGCGACCATACCGAATGCGCCCGAGGCTCCGGTAATCAGGGCGACATTGTCTGTCACGTCGAACATCGAAAGGGGGTTCATGGATTAAGTCTCCGGGGGAAATGGAATGACGACCAGCATCTTGCAGGTCAGGTTCGAGCGGTTCTCGATCGTGCGCAGTTCGCCGGGGGCGATGGTGCAGCTGTCCATGGCGCCCAACACGGTTTCCGTGCCGTCGACGACGACGGTCATCTCGCCCTCAAGGACGACATAGACTTTTTCGAACGGGGTCGCGTCGGGCCCTGCGCCACCTCCCGGCAGGAACTGGCTGAACCCGATCCACTGGTTGGTGGGGCCGCCCTCTTCGAACCCCTGAAGGCGCAGCCCATGGCACCCATGATGGTTTGGGGCCTCGTAGGGTTGGGCGTCTTTGAACCGCTTGAGATGCATGGGGAACCCTCATGGTGTTGGCTTTGGAGGCCGCCGGATGCCGGCGGCGGCTGCGTGAGCGATCAGAAGTCTTCGCCCGCTTCGATGCGATAGGCCTGATCCTTGTCCATCATCGCCACGAGGCGAATGATGCAGCCATCGCCGCGGTCCCAGTTCCAGGGGAAGAAGGCAAAGGTGACGCGCTTGCCGGTCACGTGATCAAGATCACCGCCGACATTCTCGATGCCGAGGATGCCGTTCGAGAAGAGTTTCTGATGGACCGGTTCCCATTCGGGGAAGTCATCTTTCCAGTCACGACCCCCGGACCATTCTTTGTATTCCTCTTCCAGATGCGGAAGGATCGGACCGTTGCGCTGCGGGCCAATGGCGGTGGCCAGCGGGTGATCGTTGGCTTGGGTGTCGTGACCGACAACCTTCACGCCCTTTTCAACCATCCAGTCTGCGGCTGAAGGCACAAGACCCGGGCAGTAGGCGAAGTAGTCACCATCTTCGTATTGCTTGTGCCAGCCAGTGTTGATGATCAGAACGTCACCCTTTCGGATCGCGTGACCGCAGGCCTTTTCCAGATCTTCGCCGGTGATCGGTTCCCATTTTTTCTTGGGGATCGAAACCACCAGACCCGTGCCAAAGAAATGCGGCAGCGGCACTTCGTCAATGAAGGGGGTCCCCTGAACAACGTGCGCAGGCGCGTCGATATGGGTGGTCACATGCATGGTTGTGGTGATCGTCTGGCTCAACACGCCCGATTTGGCCATGTAGTGTTTCCGGTCGATCTGAACGTCTTTGAAATAGGGCCAGTTCGGACATTGAAAGCCATAGCGGTGGCTGAGGTTCACAAACTCCAGTCCCATGTCGTTGTCGTCGTTCGCTTGGAACTCGATGCCGCGGATTTCAACCATCTGGCATACCTCCTCTGTTCGCCGGAATCCCGGCGTTTCTGATTTCAAACTGTCAGGGTGGCTCCTCCCACCTGTCTCGCATAGTGATGCATATGCACCGCAATGCGGTCAATAATAAACTCGCAATGCGGTTGACATGTACTGCATTGCGGTACACTAATATGGCAAGGATCCAAGGAACCTCGCAGGATTCAATGCGAGCAAAGAGTTTCTCAAATGATTGAAAAAGAAGATAAAAAAGACAGATCTGGCATTCAGGTCATTTCGCGGGCCGTTGCGATTCTGCACGTTTTGAAAGAAACGCAATCGGGGATGAGCCTTGGCAAAATCGCAGAGCAGGTCAGTCTGCCCCGCTCTACGGTACAGAGAATCACCTCGGCTCTGGCAGAGGAAAAGCTGGTCATCACGGACGCGAACGGAGGCGGGCTGCGGTTGGGGCCGGAACTCAGCGCGCTTGCGGGGGCTGCGCAATACAACATTGTCGAACATTGCCGTCTGCTGCTGACTGAGTTGACGCAGAAAACAGGCGAAACCACTGACCTTGCCGTCATGCGTGGGATTGGCATGGTGTTTCTGGATCAGGTGCCGGGGACGCATCGGCTGACCACCGTCTCACAGGTGGGGGAGGTTTTCCCGCTAACCACAACAGCCAATGGCAAGGCCTGTCTGGCGCATCTTCCCGAAGACGAGGCAATCAAGCTGATTACGAACGAGTGGACGCGCAATGGTATCCAGTCTGATCTGGCGGTTTTGATGGATGAACTTGAAGAAGTCCGGGCCAAGGGGCTGGCCTATGATCTTGATGAGCATTCCAGGGGGGTCTCGGCCATCGGATTTGCCTTTACCGATTGGAGCGGTGAGCTGCATGCGATTTCGGTTCCGGTTCCATCATCACGTTTTGCAAAGCAGCAAAGCGTGATCGAGAAAGCCCTTCTTGAAACATCCGCGAACATTCAAAGCACCTTCGATTAGCGCAGCGGCGGAAGAACGGCCATTCGCCAGTATGAGCGGCATTCAGGGGCCCGGAGTTCTGGTGTTGGTTGAGGGGTGATTGGTGGCATTTTAACCAGATTTTCACCGGCGGGCGCTGATCGGAAACCAACAGTTAACCCGGCGCTGGGATGCTCCAACATCTTGCAAATCAATCGCCGAGTCTCGCCATGAAACTGAAGCGAACGATGCGGATTGCGACGGGCCTTGCCTGTCTTGGTGCCGCGCTTGCGGTTTTTATACCGCATTTAACAAGTTACATTTCGCGGGCCGCAGTGGTGAACGCGCCTATTATTTCCGTCAAGAGCCCCTTTGACGGGGCCCTCATGTCGGACGCGCTCACACCTGCAACTCCTGTATTGCCGACTTCTACAATCGTGGAACTTCAAGCCTCTAGATCCAGCCGGACCGAGCTTGCGCGATTGGAAGCCAGAAGCAGCATTCTGGCTCGGGAGGAGGTTTCGATCAGCACGGAAATTTCTACGCTTAGCCAACTGGATCAGCGACTGGTGGTCCGGATGGAGCGGGTGCAAACGCTGGCCCGGGAAGTTCTGGAAGCACAGCTGAGTGGTTTGCGCGGGGAGCTGGCAGCGGCCCGCGAGCGGCAGGACAGGCTCGCGCGAGAGGCTCTGCGGTTTACGCAGCTCTCTGCCAATGGTTCGGTGCCGCAGGCGCAGGCTGAGACAGCGGTTTCGCTTGCGGCTGAGGCAAACGGCGAGGTCATCCGCCTGACCGCCGCGGTCGAGGAAACCGTGCGGAGCATTGCCGGGATCCAGGATGGCATTCTTCCCGGCTTGGGCACAGAGGATGGCAGCTATGCCCGGCAGCGCCGGGATGAAGTCGCAATCCGTTTGGCTGATCTCAAGGGCCGTAAGGCCCGCATCGCGGCACAGCGCGTGGGCCTCCTTCAGGAGATCGAAGCGCTGCGCGAGGAGGTCGGCCGGTTCGATCGGTTTGCCCCGCGGCTGCCGACAGGGGCTGTGGTCTGGTCGGCAACTCCGGCCAAGGGGGCCGTGATCGCTTCGGGTGATGAAGTGTTGCAGCTGCTCGACTGCTCGCGCCGGTTCGTCGAGGTTTTTGTGCATGAAACGGCGTTTGAGGCGATCCGTCCCGGAGACACGGCCCGGGTGCGCCTGCGGGGATCGGACGAGACCTTTCTCGCCACTGTCGAGGCGCTGCGCGGGGCAGGCAGCCAGCGGGCCACCGGCCTGCTTGCGGCTGAGCCGGAAAATCTCACCGAAGGCAGCCTGTCGGTGATGCTGCGCCTTGCTCCGGCGGATGTTGGCGTGGCTGGGGTGGCGCAGAACTTCTGCGATGTCGGGCGCACTGCTGAGGTGCGTTTTGATCGCGAATTCGGTACCATGCTGACCGTTGCGGGCCATTGGTTTGAGGAACTGCTGCGGGGCATTGCGCCGTCGCTCGCTGCGGGAAACTCAGGGGACTGGTTCGGCGCGTCCGATGCAGGCTGAGTCCCTTGTACCGCTCCTTTTGGTTGCTGCGGCCATCCTGCTGTTCGGGAACCGCTGGCGCAACAATCCTGTGGCCGACCGGCTGGTCGTGGCAGGATTGGCCGTGGTTGTCCTGCGCTACCTGATATGGCGGCTGTTCGAAACGGTCCTGCCGGTCAATGTTCTCACTGTCACGGGGGTGTTTGTCTGGGGCGTCTTTGTGGTCGAGATGCTGGCCTGGCTCGATACTGCGGTGCTTTACGCCTACATGTTGCGCCGCACAAACCGTACCCCGGAAGCAGACAGGCACGAGACCCGGTTGCGCCACATGACCCCCAGTGAACTGCCCGAGGTTGATATTTTCATCGCGACCTACAACGAGCCTGCCGAAGTCCTCGAGAAGACAATTGTTGGCGCGACAGAGCTGGACTGGCCAAAAGCAAAGCTGAATGTCTGGGTTCTGGATGATGGTCGGCGAGACTGGTTGCAGCAGATGAGCAAACGCTTGGGGGCCGGCTACCTGACCCGCGCCGACAATGCCCATGCAAAGGCTGGCAATATCAATGCTGCGGTTGCGCGCACGTCTGCCCCTTTTTTCCTCGTTCTTGATGCGGACTTTATTCCGCAACAGAATTTTCTCTACCGGGCAATGGGATTTTTCGAAGATCCGAAAATCGGTATCGTCCAGATCCCCCATAACTTCTTCAACCCTGACCCGATGCAGACCTCACTCAACATGAGCAAGGTTATGCCTGACGATCAGCGCTTCTTTTTCGAGACAATCATGCCGGGGCGCGACGGGTATGATTGTGCCTTTTGTTGCGGCTCCAACGGGATCGTGCGGCGTAGTGCCTTGGAGGAGATCGGCAACAAGCTGCCATCGGGCTCCATCACCGAAGACATGCTCCTGACGCTGGCGCTCAAGCGGAAAGGCTATGTGACGCGCTATCTGGATGAGCGTCTGGCGTTCGGACTGGCACCAGAGAACATCAATGCGTTCTTCATCCAGCGGGCCCGATGGGCGCGGGGCGCAATCCAAATCATGTTTCTTCGCGAGGGACCGTTCGGGGGCCCCGGCCTCAAGTGGTACGAGCGCTTGTTCTTCCTGCCGTTCCATTGGATCACCCAGTCGCTTGGCCAGACGATCGCGATGGTGACACCTGCCATTTTCATGCTCACGGGTGTGCCGCCGCTGGTCAATGCATCCTTTGACACGGTGATGTCCTACCAATTTCCGGCAATTGTTGCGGCCATTGCCGCTGTGCAGCACTTCGCGCCGGGAAAATACCATCCGCTGGCAACGATGGCACATGGCGTTCTGCAAGCCTTCCGGCTGCTGCCTGTGGTGCTTGCCACCTTGCTGAAACCGCACGGTCACGCGTTCAAGGTCACCCCCAAAGGCGGTGAGGGAACAGAGATTCAAGACACGGCAACGGTTGCAATCTGTCTTTTTCTTTGCGGCTTGATGGCTATCGGCCTTGCCATGAACTCAAGCTACAATTTCCAGATCATCGCTTCCAGCCACCTGATGCCTGTTGTTGCGTTCTGGTCTGTGGTCAACATGATTGTGTTGCTCTTGGTGGCAAAGATCGCCATCACGCCGCCGCTTCTTCGCAGCGAAGAGCGGTTTGAGCTGCATGAGCCGGTCATGCTCCATACGGGCGAGGGAAAGGTCAAAGGTGCAAGCCACGATATGTCCCTGAACGGCATACAGGTAGAGGTGCCTGCGGATTGGTCCTGTCTGCCCAAAAGCGGCGGTTGGATTGGTGTTGAAATTGCGCGGGTGGGTATCGTTCCGGCACGGCTGCGCCGGGTCTTTAACCAAGACGAACACAGCCTTCGCGCCGGGCTGTCCTTTGCCCTACCTGCGGTCGGTGAACTGGCCGAGCACAGCGATGAACACAGCCCCGATAGCCCGGAAGAGGCCCACAGCGCAGCACAGCTAAGGCGCCGCTTGATCCACAAGCTGTTCACCACGGACCGGATGCGCAAATTCGATGATCCACACGACTGGAGACTGGGGATCAGGATGCTGAAAAGCATTGTCAGCTCAGAACAGGCCGGCGCCGCGATAAAACTTACCAGCGAAGATGATGCCCACCCGGTGGTGCCCGCTTGGTTATGTGATCTTCAGTCACGAGCCGAAGCAACATTGGATAGCGAATGGCAAGGGTTGCTTCATGAGCGGACAGAGCCCGAAAAAGACAGTTCCGCGGCCTAGACGAATTCATTGGCAGGTTCATTGGCAGGTGTGCCGCCATCAATTTTTTTGGGGGACGGTGGGACATGTGCGGACAGGACATTTGCCACTGCGCTTTTATAGTTTTCTGCCAGCCGGTTAGGCGAGGTGTCAGCAGTGTTGCCCGAACAGGTGCACCGGCCTTATCTGGTGTTTGCTGTTCTGGGATGGCTAGTCCGATGCCTCGTGTGCGGCAAAGGCATCGGCATAGTCGCAATGCCAGCGTGAGAGCGCCGGGCGGTTGTTGATAATGTCGCCCAGGGCCCATTCAACACGTTTACGGTCGCGCTCTTCTGACACGTCGTTGTCCGGACAGAGAATATAGAAATCCCCGTTCGACATGCGCATCATCAGGTAGTCGATTGCCTCTTCGCTCGTCCAGGCAGAGCTGGGTTTTTCCGGCATGAACTTCTTTATCATGCCAGTATAGGTGAACCCTGGCACAAACAGATGGGCGGAGATTTTCGCCTCGGCCTGGCGCAGATCATGTGCCAGCATTTCTGTCATCACCTTCACGGCGGCTTTGCTGGTGTTGTAGGCGGGGTTTCCGGGCGGTGTGGTGATGCCCTGTTTCGACCCCGTGTTGATGACCACGGCGGGACGCGCAGCTTTGATCATGCGTGGCAGGAAGGCATGGACGCCATTTACCACCCCAAAGAGGTTGATCTCCAACAGGTTGCGCCAGTTTTCCGTTTTTTCCCAGCTGCCGGTCGGCAGTGCGATACCGGCATTGTTCATCAGGACGGCCACCTCTCCGAGGGCAAAGACCTGATCCGCCAAGGCGGTCATCGCGTTGGCGTCAGAGACATCCGTGGCAATGGCCTGAACGATCGCGTCGGTGCCTGCCAGATCGCGCAGTTCCGCCTCGGCTTGGTCCAAAACCTCACCCGCCAGATCGACAAGCACAACTCCCAGACCGTCTTGCAGAAATCGCTGGGCAGCGGCCTTGCCGACGCCGCTTGCCGCCCCGGTCACGACGGCCAGGCCGCCTTTTTCGATTGCTTTGCGATACATGGATCATCCTCTGTTTCTATGAAGTGTTTGGCAATCTTCAGGGCGCCATCATTTGCTTGAGACCACCGATGAAGGTTTCGTCATCCTGATGTTTGCGCGCATCGAGCAGCTCTTCTGCGTCAGGTCCCGCGCGAAATCGCAGGCGGCTTCCGGTTTCGTTGGCGGCATCCCAAATGACCTGCGCAACGGTTTCAGGCGCAGAAGGGTTCGCCGCCAGCTTACCAAACAGGCGCCCCATCGCTTCTACCATCGGTGCGTAGTCGGGCAGGTTTTCATCCATGGCGAAATCGAATGAACTGCCCCCGAAGTTGGTTCTTATCATGCCCGGCTGGACAATCCGGACCCGAATGCCAAGGGGCTCCAACTCGTAGTGGAGCGCCTCCGAAAGCCCCTCAACTGCAAATTTGGTGCCGTGATAAAGCGCGCCAAGTGGAAAGGTGATCTGCCCGCCAAAGGACGAGACATTGATGATCGTGCCCGACCGGTTCTGCCGGAAATGGGGCAGAACGGCCTTGGTCACTTCCATCACCCCAAGTACATTGGTGTCAAACTGACGCCGGATCCGCTCCATTGAAAAGGCCTCTAGCGCCCCATAAGCGCCATAGCCTGCATTGTTCAGCACAACATCAATCTGCCCGAACCGTTCGATGCCTTCGGCGACGGCCGTGGCAATTGAACCCGCATCCGTCACATCCAGTCGGGCCAGATGCACGTTTTCCAACGCGCCAAGCTCGGGGCTGTTTGCTGGGGTGCGCATCGTGGCGATGACATTCCAACCCTTTGCCTGAAAATGCCGGGCCGTCGCCGCGCCAATGCCCGACGAAGCCCCGGTAATAAGTATGGTTTTCATATCTCAACTCCCTCGCGTCCTGTTCACACGATACTCACCAAGGCGGGATGTATCTTTCGGTATTCTCCAGTTTTCTTGCACAATCCTCCGCAATCTGAAGTTTTGGGCAAGTGCTTGCCTTGGATGCGTGCTACGGGTGGGGCGACCGAAAGGAGGCATTCATGGGACCTCAGGCGTTGTTGGACTATGTTTGGGCGCGGCTTGATCACTCAGGCGTCACCGAAGGTGCGCTGAGATGTGAAGATGGCGGGGCGGTGTTTCTCATCCATCCAACGACCACCCAACATGACGCAAACGTCTACCGTCCGTTGTTGTGCGCGGTCCTGCAAGGTGCGAAAGAAGTTGGGACCAGCACCAGAACGCTCACCGTGCGGGCCGGGCAGTCTTTGATCGTCAGCAATGCGCTGCCCGTTGTTTCCAGGATCACCGAGGCCACGCCCGATCATCCCTATGTCGCGCTTGTCTTTCCGCTGGATCTGGATGTCCTTCGCGCCCTTGCTCCGGGTGTGCCCCAGTCATCTGCCAACCATGGGTCAGATCCGTTTTCAATTTGCCTCACACCCACTGATGACGATCTGCAGGCGGCCTTGCTCCGATATTTTTGCCAGTGCAAAACCGAAGAGGAACGGCACATGCTGGCGCCGATCACGGCGCGGGAAATCCACGCTCGTCTGCTGATCGGGCAACATGGCGGCACGCTTCAGAAACTTTTGTGGCATGAAAACACGGCCAGCCGGATCTTCGTGGCAACAAGTGAGATCCGGTCGGACCTGGGCAAACCCCTTGTCGTGAGAGAGCTCGCCGCCCGCGTGGGTATGAGCAGCTCGGCCTTTTTTGAACAGTTCAAAGCAGTTACCGGCAACTCTCCGCTGCAATACCAGAAAGACCTGCGCCTGCTTCATGCCCGCAATGAACTTCAAACCACCGGCGCAAAAGTCTCTGAGATAGCCTATGGGGTCGGATACCAAAGCCCGGCTCAGTTCTCGAGAGAATATGCCCGCAAATTCGGCTGCTCACCAAGACAGGACCGAACCGCCGAAGTCGTCCAATAAGGCCAAAGATGCTCACCTGAAAGGTGAGCGTTCCGCAAATCCATCCCTGTTAGCTTGCCGCACCTGCTGGGCCATGCCACGATGTATCAAGTTGCAAAAGGGTTGAATATTGGCGGCACCTCTTCTTATCAGAAACCGGAATTACCGCCTTCTCTTGGGGGCTGGCACCTTGAGCAATCTTGGCGATGGACTTGTTGTCCTCGCTTTGCCCTGGCTGGCGACCCTGATGTCGCAAAATCCAATGGCCATTGGTGCGGTAGCAGCGGCAAGTCGGCTGCCGTGGCTGCTTTTTGCGATTCCGGCGGGCGTCATTATCGACAATGCTGAACACAACAAGCTGATTGCCAGAGCCGACCTCTTGCGCGCTGCTATCGCGCTGGCGATCCTTATGCTGGCTGTGAACCAGCCAGCGGAGGGCGCAGTGTGGGTGCTGGCGGGGTTAGCTTTTGTTTTGGGCTCAGCGGAAGTGTTGAGAGACAATGCCGCTCAGACAATGCTGCCGTCCATCGTCGACTCGAAAGACCTGGAGGCGGCCAATGGGCAACTCTGGAGCAGTGAGCAACTGACAAATCAGTTCATCGGGCCACCACTGGCTGGTGCGCTGATCGCTGCGGGCATCGGCATCCCCTTCGGTGTTGACGCGGCCCTTCTGGTTTTGTCCGCCGGGTTTGTTTGGATGATCACACTCGCGCCAAAGGCGCAGACGAAGACGCGTTTTCGCCAAGCTCTCGTGGAAGGGGTCGCCTTCATGCGAGCCGATACCTTGCTGCTGCGGCTTGCCGTCGTTTTGGGGATCGCCAACTTTATCGCGACGGCGACGATCACAGTTCAGGTTCTATTTGCGCAGGATGTGCTGGCGATGTCCGCCTATGCCTACGGGCTCGTTCTGTCTGTCGCGGCACTTGGGGCCGTTACGGGAAGCCTTCTTGCCCCAAAGCTCGTCGGTTTTTTCGGAACACAAAGATGCCTGTATCTGTCAATTGCGACTTGGGGTGCTGGCTATCTATCTATCGGACTGAGCCAGTCTGCCTATGCCATGGCAACGGCGCTGTTTTTTGTGATGGCCGCAGCAATGCTGTGGAATGTCATCACGGTATCGTGGCGGCAAAGGCGTATTCCGTCAGCCCTGCTTGGGCGGGTCAACAGCATTTACCGTTTCTTCGGCTGGGGCTCGATGCCATTGGGGGCCATGACCGGCGGGCTGCTGGTCTCAGTTCTGGAGCAGGAACTCGGTCGAGAATTCGCCTTGCGCGCCACATTTATCTGTGCCGGAGCGGCATGTGCGTTTTTGCTCGCATATGCGATGGCGAGACTCCGTTTGGAATAGTCCAGCGGACTTCCCACTTCACCAACCCTAAGGTCGCACGGTCGAAATCAGCGTGCATGAGGTGGCCTCCTGCCGCACGCAGGCAGGGTCATGCCCCTGTTCAGGTCATCGGGAGGCGGACCTGAGAGTGTCGATGGCGTGAAAAGACCGCCCGGAGGCGGTCTTGGCATTGTCGGAAGGGGCGACAGGCGGGGGCAGTCGGGGTGTGGTCCGCGCATGAAACCTGCGGGAGCCCCGATGTGGTCGCCCCCGTTTATCGGCAGGGCGCCCTCAGGCGTCGCAGGCTGCGGTCACCAGCATTTCCACCTTCAGCACCTCGCGGGCGAGCTTGGATTCGCCGCAGGCACGGGCAGGGGCGTGGCCTTCGGGCACCCAGGCATCCCAAACGGCATTCATCTCGTCGAAATCCGCCATATCCGCGAGCCAGATCTCACAGCGCAGAATGCGGGTCTTGTCGCTGCCTGCCTTTTCCAGAAGGTCCTCGATCTTGGCGAGGATCTCGCGGGTCTGCTCGGCAACGGTTGCCGCCTGCGAGGTCTGGCCGCAGAGGTAGGCGGTGCCATTGTGTTTGACGATGCGGCTCATGCGTTGGCCGGTTTCGATGCGGGTGATGCTCATGTGAGGCTCCTGTTAGAGGACCTTGCGGTCATAGCGGTTGATCCGGAAGGCGGACAAGCCAAAACGGCTTTGTCCGTTGAGGATGAGATCGGCCAGAACCTGACCCACGATGGGGCCCATCTGAAAGCCATGGGCCGAAAAGCCAAAGGCATGGAAGGCGCGATCTGCATTGTCGGCGGGGCCGATGACGGGAAGGTTGTCAGGCATATATGCCTCAAGCCCGGCCCACATGCGGTTGATGCTTGCCTGTCGCATGATCGGAAAGAAATCGGCAGTGGTGCGGGCGGCACTCGCCAGTTTGGCATAGTCCAGACGCGTCTGGTTTTTGGCCCGATCGGCAAAGCCCTTGGCCCCACCGCCAATGAGAACCGTCCCGTTTTCAAACTGCTTGAAACTGAGCTGGCGGCTCACGGCCCCCACCACGGGAGAGGCGAAATGCGGCACACGGGTGGTGATCATCAGCATCGGGGCCGCATGGCTGAGGGGGACGTTGTCACCGATCATCAGGGCAATGCGGTCGGCCCAGGCGCCTGCACAATTGACCACGGTGTCCGCTTCAAAACGGTTGCGACTGCCCTGAGCGAGCCAGCTGGGGCCAAGGCGGCGCAGGCTGATCAGCTCTTCGCCTTCGATGATACGTGCCCCGTGGCGTTCAGCGGCGAGGCGAAAGGCAGAGGTGGCCTTGTAGGGGATGGCATAGCCGTCCAGTTCCGAGATCACGCCGCCGACGCAGGACGGGTTGACCTGGGGCAGCCGCTCTCTCAGTTCGGGCTGATCGATGATGCGTTCGTGGGTGTAGCCTTCGGCGTGCATCTTGGTCTCGCGGGTCCGCAGCGTGGCCATGTCCTGGTCATCTGCGGCGATATTGATGATGCTTTGGCGGCGAAACCCCGTGTCGAGCCCAAGATCGTCATCCAGGGTCTGCCACATCTCCATCGAAGCCTTGGAGAGGGGGACTTCGGCCATGTCGCGGCCCAGAAGGCGGACGCCGCCTGCGTTGACGCCAGAGGCATGGCGCGCGACATAATCCTTTTCGACCACCGTGACAGAGACGCCCTCGCGGGCCAGATGATAGGCAGTGGCGCAGCCCTGAATGCCGCCACCGATAATCAGAACATCCGATTTCATTCCGGGGCCTCGTTTTGCTGCCTTGTGGGGAGTGCCTGCGCTGGGGCGACGTGGTCAAACCGGCTCAGCTCTTCCAGCGTCAGCAGGCGCTGCGGGCTGCGCAGTCGGTAATAGCCGGTGTCTTCGGCGCTATCGCCACGCCAGTCGCTCAGCAGGCCCGCAACGATGTGGCCGCATTGGCGCCCCTGACAGGGCCCCATGCCACAGCGGGTGAGGGACTTCAGCGCGTTTGGATCACGGGCGCCAAGGTCAAAGCCCCTGCGCAGATCTCTGCGGGTCTGTTCTTCGCAGCGGCACACCAGCGTGTCGTCTTCCTGGGGCAGACGCAGGGCCTCCGCAGGGCGGTAAAGCCGATCGACAAAGGCGCGAAACGGGGCCATCGCGGCCAGTTCCGCAAGGGGGGATGCGGCCTCTGTGTCCCGCTGTGCGAGGGTGATCCGGTTCAGGCGGTATAGAATGTTGAGAGCGGCCAGCTGCCCTGCGTGGCATGCACCGTCAGCCCCGATGATGCCCCCGCCATCACCGGCGACAGAGACATGCGGCACAGAAGACTGACCAAACGGGTCTGTCACCACCTGCCAGCACAGCTGCTGCGCATTCCACATATGATCCAGCTCCATCGCGCGGGTCATATTGAGGTTCGGCTGAACCCCATGGTGCAGAAACACGGTCTCAGCCGCGATGTCATGGGTCTTGCCCCCTGCATCAAACCGCAGCCCTTCGGCTGTTTCGCGGCCGGGCACCTGCAGCTTGCTGGCAAAGCGAAAAACCGGAACGCCGGAGCGACGGATTTCGTTGAGAAGGCCGAGCCCCTTGGCCAGTTGCCGGGCCTGTTTCAGTGCGCGGGGCAAAAGAGGGGCGCTGGCGAGATAGTTGTCCTTGGGCGTGGTATCCACGACTGCGGCAATCGGCACACCAAGGCGCAGATATTGCGCAACGATCAGATACAACAGCGGGCCAGAGCCGGCAAAAACTGCGCCATCGGCCACGGTTGCATCGGATTTCAGCATCACCTGGGCCGCACCTGCGGTCATCACCCCCGGCAAGGTCCAGCCGGGGATTGGCATCGGGCGCTCCATCGCCCCGGGGCAGAGCAGCATCTCGCGGCAGTGCAGCTCATGGGTGCAGTGATCCTGCGAAAACAGGATGCGGCCATCATCGCCCAGGTGCCAGGCGTCTGCCCCGCTAAGATGGGTCACGTCGGCCTTCTCGAACCGCGCAATGAGATCAGCCCCCTTCGTGTAGTCGGGGCCAAGAACGGAGGCATCGGGCAGGGGGCTTTGGCTGGCTGAGCGATAGATTTGCCCACCGGCCCGCTGCCCGCGGTCCAGAACGGCGATCCGCAGGCCGCGTTCGGCAAGGGTGAGAGCGGCGGACATGCCGGCGGGGCCCGCCCCTACGATGGCGCAGTCAAAGCTCTGCATCGGTGATCCTGCTGTCTTCAAGAATGGTCTGGGTGTTGATCGTCATGCCGGGCTCGACCTGACGCAGGCAGGCCTGCTGATTTGGCACGCCGTTGATTTCCATCATGCATTCGAAACAGACCCCCATCGCACAATAGGCACTGCGCGGCGCACCGGAGAGGGCGGCCCTGCGGGTGATCGGCTGACCGGCAAGGGCAATCGCAGACCAGACGGATTGGCCCGCAGGGACGGTGATCTGCTGGCCGTTGAGTGTCAGGGTGACATCATCCGCCCCATCCGGGCGTAGGGATCTGAACATCTCTGTGGCTCCTTTGAGGGGCAAGAGAGGAAAATGAATTGGGGAGAAAAGGAAAGGCGCGGGGAGGTGCGCGCCTTTCCGTCAGGATTGCAGGGGTTACTCTGCAATCTTGTCGAGGATGGCCTGACCCCAGTCAGCGCCGACATCTTCCAGAACCTGCGGCCAGACCTGCGCGCGCACGTGCTCTGCCGTGGCGGCGAGTTCGGCGTCGCTCAGCGACACGATGGTGGCGCCATTGTCTGCAAGCTTTTGTTCAAAGGCGCCCTGATCTGCCTCGGCGGTTTCCCAACGTTTGGCTTCAAACGCCACTGCACCCTGTTCCAGTGCTGCGCGATCTGCGTCAGACAGCTCGGCCAAGGTGCCGGAGTTGATGATCATGTACCAAACTTCAAAGTGGGTGTTTACCGGCACATAGGTGGTGGTCACATCGCGGAAGGAGGCATAGTAGCCTTCGGCACCAGAGCCGACCACGCCGTCAACCACACCGGTCTGCACTGCGGTGAAGGCCTCGGAGAAGGGGATCGGAGAGGAGATATAGCCAAGCGCATCCGCTGTCAGCTGGAAGCTCTTGATGCCGGGGACGCGCACCTTGATCCCCTTGGCAGAGGTCGGATTGCCAGGATCAACCGCTTCGGTGTTCAACGCAACGCCGCCAAAATACACCGGATAGGCCGCCAGCATGGTGATGTCCTGCTTGGCATACAGCTCTTTCATCGCGTCATAGATGGCGCCGCCGGGGCCGTAGATCTTCTTGGCTTCGGCCCAGTTCGCGGCCACATAAGGAAAGGCAGAGATCTGCATGCGGCGATCAACGGCCGTTGCGGCGGGTTGAACGGCCATGTCGATTGCACCAACAGAGATGCGTTCCTGCACCGATGTATAGTCGCCAAGCGCAGAGGCCGGGAACAGGTTCAGCTCCAGCGAGCCATTGGTCGCGGCCGACAGATCCTCAGCAAAGGCACGCAGTTCGTTGTCGATCGTCGCACCCTGCGGACGGATGTGGCTGATCTTCAGTGTGTCTGCCATCGCGAGGCCCGCGGTTGCGATCATGGCCGCTGCCATGCAGGTGGACTTCAGAAAGGTCTTCATTGTGGTTTCCTCTGTTGGTGGTTTGGTTGTTGTGAAGGGAGAGGCTGGCGGGTCTCAGTAGCCAAAGACACGCGGCAGCCAGAGCGACAGGTCCGGCCAGAAGCTGGTCAGAAAGACCACTGGCAGATAGCCAAGCAGGATCAGCGTCATGGCCGGGCGGATCACCTTTGTCACCGGCACCTGACCGACGCGGGCGCCGAGATACAGGATCGATGCATAAGGCGGGGTGACGCCACCCATGGCGGTGTTGACGCCCATGATTGCGGCGAACTGGATCGGGCTCACGCCGATGGCCTGCATCAGCGGCAACAACAGCGGGGCGATCAAAATGATGGCCGTCACGTCGTTCACCACCATGCCGACAAGGAACAAGAGAATGTTGATGAGGATCAGCAGCAGCGCCTTGTTCTCGGTGATGGAGAAGATGCCTTCGACAATGGCCTGCGGCACGCTTTGCAGCACGAACATCTGGCTGAGGATCATCGAAAACAGGATCATCAGCATGATCGCCCCCACAGAGGTCGCCGCCTCACGACCCGCGCCAAGGAAGGTGCGCAGATCAAGACCCTTGTAGATCAGAAAGCCCACTGGCACGGCATAGATCACGGCCACGGCTGCGGCTTCGGTGGGGGTCATGATGCCGCCATAGATGCCGCCCAGAATGATTACGGGCATCAGCAGGGCCGGGGTGGCCTTCAGCCCGCGGCTGGTCGCCTCGGCGACAAAGGCCGCACCCTTCGGGGGGTCGTTCAGCTGCAGCGGGAACTTGCGCGCCATGCGGATGTTGACCACGGAAAAGCTGGTCATGATGAGAAGGCCCGGGCCAAGCGTGGCGAGAAAACAGGCCAGGATCGACGTGTCTGTGACCCAGCCATAAACAATCATGGTGACAGAGGGCGGGATCAGCAGGCCAAGAAGAGAGGCATTGGCAATCAGCGCAGTTGCGTATTCACGAGGATAGCCCTGTTTCTCCATTTCGGGGATCAACAGCGGGCCGATTGCCGCCACACCGGTCAGGCCAGAGCCCGAAATCGCACCAATCAGCGCACAGGACACGGTTGCAACCACGCCCAGGCCGCCGCGCAGGTGACCGATGAAGATATTGACGAAGTTCAGAAGACTGGCCGCAATGCCCGACACAGACATGATCGTCCCTGCCAGCACGAACAGCGGGATCGCCAGCAGGACGGGATTGCCCAATTGCTGAAAGCCCCAGAGCATATTGCCCTTCATGACCACGTCGCCGACGAAATACATCACCATCAGGCCTGCGCCGAAACAGTAGGGCAGCGGCACGCCAAGCGTCAGAAGAACGACCAGCACAAATACCGCGAGAAGCGCAATCTCGATCATCTCAGAGTTCCTTTGGGGTAGAGGTGTGGGCCGCAATCGGCGACAGGAGGGCGCGGATGTGCTGCACCAGCTGCAAGGCGGTAAAGATCATCATCAGGGCCATGCCGATGAACAGCGCGGCATCCACGTAAAAGGTCGGCAGATAGAGCGTCGGGCTCTCGCGCCAGACCCGCTGGGAGTATTTCCAGAAATCCCACGCCCAAGATGTCAGCCACAGGCCAACGGCCAGGCTGATGACTTCGCCGATGACCGCCAGAACCTGATGCTGGCGCTCGCTCGACAGAAAGATTTCCAGCACATTGGCGCGAATATGCGTGTTCTCGCGAGAGGCGTTCACCGCCCCCAGCATGTACAGCCACAGCGTCGGGTAAAGCAGGCTTTCCTCAAGCCCCATGACCGGGATTTCCAGCACGTAGCGGGTGATCACCTGGACGAACTGACCCAGTGCGACCAGACATATCAGCACGGTTAGCAGGATACTGAAGGCACGGGTCATCTTCCCCTCCCATGTGTTGAGTGCAGGCCAGCTCTGCAGGCACTGCATTGGTGGGGCGACCCTCGCGATCGGGACGTATTAAGTCAAAGCGATTAAATTGATTAACGAATAGATTTTTGTTATGGGGTTGGAAAATGCTCAAGGATATCAATGCGCCATGAATCTCAGCATCCGCCAACTTCAGGCCTTTCGCGAAGTGATGCGCAGCGGATCAGTCTCTGAGGCCGCCCGGATTTTGGGCCGGACTCAGCCCGCAATCAGCGCCCTTATCGCCAATCTGGAGGCAGAGCTGGAGATCGCGCTGTTTCTGCGGCAGCGGGGCAAGATGGTCCCAACGCCCGAAGCGCAGTATTTCCTCGGCGAGGCAGAGGCCATCCTGGAGCGGCTGAGCCTGTCAACGCGCACCATGCGGGAAATCGGCGCGCTGACGAAGGGCCGACTGAACATTGCCTGCATGCCTGCCGCGGCAAACCTGCTGATGCCGCAGTTGTTGGGGGAGTTCCTGCAGGACAAACCGGATGTGCGCGCCTCGCTGATGATGCGGGCCTCGCCGGTGATCGAGGAATGGGTGGCCTCCCAGCAATATGACATCGGTCTCGGTGAGACCCCCAAACCATCTGCAGCGATCCGGACGGTGGATTTTCGGATGGAATGCGTCTGCGCCCTGCCAGCAGGCGATCCGCTGGCGGCCAAGGATCAGATCGAAGCGCGCGACCTGTCGGGCAAACCGATGGCTGCGCTGCAGGAAGGCCACCCCAACCTGATAGCGACACTTGCGGCCTTTGATCAGCAGAAATCCCGGTTTGAACACCGGTTTGAGCTGCGCACCTTTCATCCTGCCCTGACCCTGGTAGAGCGCGACCTTTGCTATTGCATCTGCGATCCGATCACTGCGGCGGGCTATCTCAATATCGCGCCCGGCCCCCGTCCGGTGGTGTTCCGGCCCTTTGCGCCGAATGTGATGCTTGATATCTCGATCATGCAACCGGCACACCGCCCGCCCTCTGCCTTGGCGGAAGAGTTTGTGAAACGGCTCAGTCAGGCGCTGGATGGTGTGGGGACGCTGTTGGCCGCGGATGCATCCTGATCCTAGGGGGCAGTCTCTGCGCTGTCATCCGCCGTCATCTGCGGATTGGCCCCCAGTTGATGCAACAGTCCCATGACCTCTTCCTGCCAGCCGATCTTGAGCCGCGACGCCAGCTGTGACAGAGGCCGGAAAATGGGAGAGACGATGGTGTATTCATAGCGAAACCCATGCGCCATTCTGCGAAACACGACCTGACCACCGGTCATGCTGATCTCTTGCTCAGTGACGGCGGTCAGCGGGTCCACAACCGACAGGCAGCGCCCGGCGCTGATAAAGGGCATCATCGGCAGGAAGAACTGGCTGTCCAAGACGACATTGGCTTGCGCGCCCACCGCCTGCAACTGGGCCACGGTCTGTTTGTGGCTGATATGGGTGCTTTGCAAAAGCCCAAGCGGAACCCCGTCGAGATCCTCCCAGTCCGTTGTCTCTTTGGCGGCAAGGGGATGGTCGTGGGGCATTGCGCAGTAACAATCCGCCGAAATCGTCTCCTGGCGGAACGTCCCACGCGAAGGGGCCCGCCCGATCATATCTGCGAAACCGAAATCAATGCCTTGGGTCGCGGCCAGTTCCCGGATCTGGGGGGAGGTCCGCGACGACAATGAGACGTGGATTTCCGGGTTGTCCCCGACACTGCGGCTGACAAAGCGGGGAAACAAAAAGGTGGATGGCCCCGGCATGCAGGCAAGGTTGAGACTGCCGCGTTGTCCTGCCTGCAGGCTCTTCATTGTGCCGGTCACGCTGTTCACCCGGTCCAGGATCTCGCGGGTTTCGGCATAGAGATACTGCGCCTCTGGCACCGGGACCAATTGTCTGCCACGCCGCTCAAACAATTGTAGGCCAAGGGTTTCTTCAAGAGACCGGATCGCCAGGCTGACCGCTGGCTGGGTGCGGCCCAGCTTTTCTGCCGCCTCCGACAAAGAGGCAGAGCTCATCACGGCACGAAAGGCGGTCATCTGAGACAGGTTCATGTGGCCTCCTGTTGGTGGGAAAAATCCCAGCTTCATTCATAAGTCAAACTTTGCTTAAGTGAAGATATTAAAATTTGTATTTATCCAACCTCTATCCCATGATTAGGCGATAACGTGCCGGTGCACCAAGACCGGCCAACCAACAGGAGAGTTCAATGAGTTTCATTTCCCGACTGAGCGGCGCCGTTGCTGCGGTTGCCCTTTTGGCCGGAGCCGCAGCCGCCCAGAGCCCGACATTCTTCCGCATTGGTACAGGCAGTGCCGGTGGTACCTACTTCCCCATCGGTGGGACCATCGCAAACGGCATTTCCTCGCCGCCCGGCGCGCGCCCTTGCGATCAGGGTGGTCAGTGTGGCGTTCCCGGCCTGATCGCGATTGCCCAATCCACCACTGCTTCTGTGTTCAACAACACCGCAGTTCAAAACGGCGAGCTGGAGGCCGGCATGGCAGCAGCCGACGTGACCCGCGCCATGTATCTGGGTGAGGGCAAGTTCGAGGGCAAGGCGCATCCGAAACTGCGCATCGTGGCAAACCTCTACCCCGAAGACCTGCACCTGGTGCTGCCCAAGGGCCAGTCGCTGGGCGATCTGGGTGATCTGGCAGAAAAACGTGTTGGCATCGCGCAGGCCGGCTCGGGCACGCAAGTCGCTGTGCTGCAGATGCTCGAAGCCTGGGGCGTCACCCGCGACAACATGGACGAAGCAGAGCTGAACAACAGCCAGTCCGCAGAACGGCTCGCGGATGGTCAGCTGGATGGCTATTTCTATGCCGCAGGCTGGCCGGTTTCCGCGATGGTGCAGCTTGCCACCACCAAGGGCATGGAACTGCACAGCTTCACGGATGAGGACCTGGCCAAGATCAACGAACTGATCCCTGCCTATATCCCCTCCAAGATCCCGGCCGGCGTCTACGAAGGCGTTGACTACGAGGTCAAGACCCCTGCGGTTTCGGCGCTTCTCGTGGTTTCCTCTGACCTGCCGGAAGAGCTGGTCTATGGCATCACTCAGGCGCTGTGGAACGACAACACCCGCAAGCTGCTCGACAATGGTCATGCCAAGGGCAAGCAGATCACCCCGGACACCGCGCTGGATGGCATCGCTGCACTGGGCGTGCCGCTGCATGCTGGCGCCGAGAAGTTCTACAAGGAAGCCGGTCTGCTCGACTAAGACCGCGCGCACCTGAAAACCGACCCTCTCCCCCCGGGCGGTCGTCAGTCAATGACGCCGCCCGTTTTTTACTCCCTTGCATCCAGAAAGGTGAGCAATGAGCGACACATCGCACATTGAGGCGCGAGACCTCACCGCAGAAGAACTCGCCGCGATTGAAGAAAAATATGACGAAGGCGCTGCGACGCGTCAGGTCTCGGACGGGTTTGCGAAGTTCCTGCGATATGTCGCGCTGGCCTTTGCCACCTATCACTACCTGACAGCAGGCTTTGCCCTGCCGCCGGACTTCTGGCACATGGGCTGGCATCTGTCGGGGTTGTTCATCCTGACCTACGCACTGTTTCCCCTGTTCAAATCCAAAGGCGACAAAGGGGCCAAAGGCGGCGCCTTCCGTCTGGGCGGGGTGCCGTATTTCGACATCCTTCTGATGATGCTTGGCACCGCATCTGCACTGTATCTGGGGTTTGCCTGGCATGGGGTGCCTGCGCTTGGCATTGAAGAGCAGACCTTTCGCATGGGCAATCCTAACACCTACGACATGGTGTTTGGCTGCATCCTCATCCTGCTGGTCCTGGACATTGCCCGCCGCACGCTTGGCTGGATCCTGCCGCTCATCATCAGCGTGTTCATTGCCTATGCGCTGTTTGGCCCCTGGTTCCCGGGATTGCTGCAACATCCGGGGGTAAAGTTCCGCACCTTTGTGTCCTCGATGTATTTCCCGCAGGAAGGCATCTTTGGGGTCACTCTTTGGGTGGTGTCGACCATCGTGTTCCACTTTGTGCTGTTTGGCGTCATCGCGCAGCGCACCGGATTGGGACAGCTGTTCATCGACAACGCAACCATTCTGGCAGGCCGCTACACCGGTGGTCCGGCCAAGGTATCCGTGGTGTCCTCGGCCTTCTTCGGCACCATCTCCGGCTCATCGGTGGCCAACACCGTATCCACCGGAGCGCTGACAATTCCCAACATGAAACGTCTGGGCTATCCCGGCCATTTCGCAGGCGGGGTAGAGGCCGCGGCCTCGGCCGGGGGGCAGATCACGCCTCCGATCATGGGGGCTGCTGCCTTCATCATGGCCGAGTTCCTCGAGGTGCCCTACACCACCATCGTGATTGCGGCGATCTTCCCGGCGCTGTTGCATTATGTCGGCGTCTTTGCCGTCGTGCACCTGATGGCCCGTCGCCTTGGGCTCAAGGGGATGTCGGCCGAGATGCTGCCCAAATTGGGCGCAGTCTGGCGCGATGGTTGGGCCAATCTGGTGCCTCTTGTGGGGCTGCTGGCGGTGCTGTTTTCGGGCTACACCCCCTATATGTCGGCCTTCTGCGGCATTTCGCTTGCGCTGATTGCTGGCATGAGCCGTATCAAGACACCGGCAACGCTGATCTATCCGGCTTTGTTTATCGGATTTGTGGTCTGGAAATATCTGGGCGGCGGGTTTGAACCGGGCATGTCGGCCCTTCTGGTGGCAGGCGCCGTGCTGGCCTGTTTCAATCCGCAGACGCGCACGACGTTGCCAGAGATGGCAGACACGCTGGAAACCGGGGTGAAATACGCGCTGGCTGTGGGCGCTGCGTCGGCGGCTGTGGGCATCGTGATCGGTGTCATCAACACAACCGGCGTTGGTTTCCGGATCGGCTTTATGGTGACGCAGGCGGCGGCGAACCTTGGCTCTGACCTGCACGGGCTGTTTACCTTCGGCGCGTGGGAGCTGTTCTCGGTTGCCGATCTCACCCTGTTCATCAGCCTCGTTTTCATCGCAATTGCCTGCATCCTGATGGGGGCGGGCGTGCCGACCACCGCGCTTTACATCATGCTGGTCTCGGTGGCACAGCCTGCGCTGGCGCAGCTGGGCATCCCGCCAATCGCGAGCCATATGTTCGTCCTCTACTACGGGGTCGTGGCCGAGATCACACCACCGGTCTGTACCTCTGCCTACGCAGCGGCGGCGATTGCGAACTCCAACCCCTTCCGCACAGGTCTGTCGGCCTTCTCGCTCGGGCTTGGCAAGGTGGTGGCGCCGATGGCCTTTGTCTATGCGCCTGTCTTGCTGTTCGTGTCCTCCACCGGGTTTGACCTGTGGGAGTTCACCTACACCGCCGCGAGCTGCATCGCCGGGGTGATCGCCCTGTCCGCAGCTGTGGTCGGCTACTGGCTGGCCCCGATGGGGGTGGCATTCAGGGTGTTGATGGCGGTCGCAGGCCTGGTGTTCATCGCACCGTCCTTGCAGGCGGATCTCGTTGCCTTGCTGATCGCAAGCCCGGCAATCATCAGCCAGCTGGTGCAATCCCGCGCAGCCAAGGCACAGGCGGTCTGATCTGATGCAGGAACAGGTTATCGTCCTGGGCGCAGGGGCCATTGGCCTCTGCACTGCCCTCTCCTTGGCTGAACGCGGCCTCTCGGTGCGGCTGGTGGATCGTGGCGCGCCGGGGCAGGAGACATCTTATGGCAATGCCGGGGTGATTTCCCCCTGGTCCATCATTCCCCAGTCCATGCCAGGCACCTGGAAAAAGATCCCGGAAATGCTGTTTGGCAAATATCGCCCCCTCAGCGTGCGGCCGACCTACTGGCCGCGCATGGTGCCCTGGGGGCTGGAATTCCTACGCCACGGTCGCGCTGACCGGGTGCGCGAGATCTCCGACGGGATGGAAGCGCTCTGCATGCCCTCCATTGATCTTTACCGCAGGCACCTGGCGGGCACCGGGCAGGAACATCTGGTCAAGGACAGCGCCTATGTCCACGCTTTTCGCCAGATCAATCCGGATGTGCTGACGTCGATTGACTATCGCATCCGGCAAGAGAAGGGGGCGCAGCTGGAACTGGTGGGCGCCGATCAGTTGCGCCAGATCGAACCCGCCCTGTCGTCAGAGTTTCAGGCGGCTGTCCTGATCCACAATCAGGCCCGTGCCCTGTCGCCGGGCCGCATCATGGAAGTGCTCGCAGACAAGGCCCAGAGGCTGGGTGTCGAGATCCTGCGCCAGTCTGTCACTGCGCTGTTGCGAACGGAAACCGGCTGGACCGTCCAGTGCGATGGCGACACGCTCACAGGTGACAAGCTGGTCATCACCATGGGTGCCTGGTCGGCTGAACTGCTGAAACCACTGGGGATCTCTGTCCCGCTTGCGGCAGAGCGTGGCTATCACCTGGAATTTCAGGCCGCCGGGATCGAGTTGAACAATTCCGTCATGGACACAGACGCCAAGTTCGTCGCCAGCACGATGGAGGGCGGGCTGCGGGTGGCGGGTCAGGCCGAATTCGCAGCGGTCGACGCCCCCGTCGATCCCGCCAAGGAGCCGCGCATGCGCGCCCAGGCCAAGGCGGCATTCCCGGATCTGAACACAGAGACCGCAACCTTCTGGATGGGGCGTCGCCCTTCGTTTCCGGACAGCTTGCCGATGATTGGAGAGTTCCCCGATCATCCGGGCCTCTTTGCCGGGTTTGGCCATTCCCACTACGGGCTGATGATGGCGCCCAAAACGGGAGAGCTGCTGGCCGACATGCTGAGCGGAAGGGCCCCGAACCTTGATTGCCGCCCTTACGAAACGACCCGCTTTAACTGACCTTGAAACCCCAGAAGAAGAGGCATGATTGATGTCTGAAAACGTGATTGGTGTGCTGTGTCTGGACACCCATTTTGCCAAGCCGCCGGGCCATATCCGCTGTGTGAACAGCCAGCCGTTCAAGATCATGAAACACCTGGTGCGCGGCGCTACGATTGCAGAGCTTTTGGAGCGCCCGAGCCTTGAATTCTTTGCCCCGTTCATCGAAGGCGCCAAGGCGCTGGAACAGGCAGGCTGTGCTGCAATTACCGGCAGCTGCGGGTTCATGGCGCTTTACCAAAAGGAACTGGCCGAAGCGGTTTCCATCCCTGTGTTTTCCTCCAGCCTGATCCAGATCCCACTGATGCATCAGATGGCAGGCGGCAAGGGCAGGGTCGGGGTCATCACCGCGCGCCAGTCTGCCCTGACCGATGCCCACTTCGAAGCCGTCGGTGCCGGGCACGTGCCGGTCGCGGTTGCAGGGATGCAGGACCAGCCCGAATTTTCCAGCGTGATCCTCAAGGATGAGAAAACCGACATCGACGCAGATCTGCTGGCAGAGGAGCTCTGCGCCGTGGGGCGGGATCTGGTGGCGCGCTATCCCGATGTGACCTCCATCGTGCTGGAATGCACGGATCTGCCGCCTTATGCGCACAGGCTGCAACAGGCGATCGGCCTTCCGGTGGCGGATCTGACAACCCTCTCGGCCATGGTGCATGGGATCGTGTCGCGGCAGGCCTACACCGGACAGCTTCAATACGACTGAGACCGCAGCAGGGCGCATTAGCCTGATCGCATCGACTGAATCACCAGCAATACAACAACGGGCCTGCGGGCCCGTTTTTCCTGTGCCTGCACAAATAGAGGATTGCTTGATAGCTATATTTCGATAAAACGCGAAATATGGAACAAATGATTCCCCTCCGCCTGTCTGTCCTTGGACACCCTCAGCGTCTCGCGGTGTTTCGGCTGCTCATGCGCCGTTTCCCCGATCGTGTGCCCGCTGGCGAAATCAGCACTGCACTTGATGTGAAACCCAGTACGTTGTCGTCCTATCTGTCTGCTTTGATGCAGGCCGGGCTGGTGACGCAGACCCGCGAGGGCACCTGGCTGTACTATCAGGTCGACATGGGCGGAATGCGCGAAACACTGGATGCGCTGATGCGCGACTGCTGCCGTGGCCGCCCAGAACTGTGCCTGCCGTCCACTTCGCCTCTGCCAGAGCCTGACAAGGCGACCATGCCCAGCCGTCCCTATAATGTGCTGTTCATCTGCACCGGAAATTCGGCCCGTTCCATCATTGCCGAATGTCTGTTGCGCAGTGTCGGTGGAGGCCGCTTTGACGTCTATTCTGCCGGAACGCTGCCGTCCTCCAGACTGAACCCCTTCGCGCTTGAGGTGCTGCGCAGCAAGGGGCATGATCTCTCTGGCCTGCGCGCCAAAAACCTGGGGGAGTTCATGGGTGCAGATGCACCGCGCTTTGATTTTGTCTTTACCGTCTGCGATCAGGCCGCAAACGAGGAATGCCCCACTTGGGAAGGTCAGCCGATATCCGGCCATTGGGGCATGCCCGACCCGGTCAAGGCCGAGGGCACCGAGGCAGAGCGAAGCCTCGCGTTTCAGCAGGCCTACGGAACCCTGAAAAACCGGATCCTCGCCTTTGCGGCGCTGCCGCTGGCAGAACTGGATCGGATCTCATTGCAAAATGCGGTGGATGACATCGCCCGCAACCACTGACTGCGCCTGCAACCCAGCGCCGCTCAGGACAAAGGAATGAACATGACTGTATATGCGCTAAATGGCCTTGGCCGGATGGGAAAACTGGCCCTGAAACCGCTGCTGGAAAGCGGAGCGGAAATTGCATGGATCAATGACGCGGTCGGCTCGCCCGAGATGCACGCGCATCTGCTGGAGTTCGACAGCGTTCATGGCCGCTGGCAGGCGACGTTTTCTCATGATGCCGACAGCATCACTATCGACGGCACCCGCCTGCCGGTCCATTGCACACAGCGCATCGAGGATCTGCCGCTTGAAGGTGTCGATGTGGTCATCGATTGCACCGGTGTCTTCAAGACCGAGGCAAAGCTGGCGCCTTATTTCGACGCGGGCGTCAAAAAGGTCGTCGTCTCCGCCCCGGTCAAGGACGGGGATGCGGCCAATATCGTCTATGGCGTCAACAACGACGTCTATGAACCGGCCCGCCACCGCATCGTGACCGCAGCGAGCTGCACCACCAACTGCCTGGCCCCGGTGGTGAAGGTTCTGCACGAGGAAATCGGGATCAAACATGGGTCTATCACCACGATCCATGATGTGACCAACACCCAGACCATTGTGGACCGTCCGGCCAAGGATCTGCGCCGCGCACGGTCGGCTCTGACTTCGCTGATCCCGACCACAACGGGCTCTGCCACCGCGATCACGCTGATCTACCCGGACCTCAAGGGCAAGCTGAACGGCCATGCTGTACGGGTTCCGCTGCTCAATGCCTCGATCACCGATTGCGTTTTTGAACTGGACCGCGCGATCACCGCGGAAGAGGTGAACGCCCTGTTCAAGGCCGCCGCCGAAGGCCCGCTGGCCGGAATCCTCGGATATGAAGAACGCCCGCTGGTGTCGGCGGACTACACCAATGACACCCGCTCCTCGATTGTGGATGCACTATCGACCCTGGTGGTGAACGGCACGCAGGTGAAGGTTTACGCCTGGTACGACAATGAAATGGGGTATGCCCATCGTCTGGTCGATGTCGCCCGCATGGTGGGTGACAGCCTGTGACACCGGCCCCCAAAACAGCCGAGCCCCCAAAGGGACTGTCGGCCTATGTGGCGGTGACCGCAGCCTATTGGGCCTTCATGCTGACCGATGGGGCGCTGCGGATGTTGGTTTTGCTGCATTTTCACACGCTGGGCTTCAGCGCGGTGCAGCTGGCCTATCTGTTTGTGCTGTATGAAATCGCGGGCATGGTTACCAACCTGTCGGCGGGCTGGCTCGCCGCCCGGTTTGGTCTGACCAGGACACTCTATGCCGGGCTCGCGCTGCAGGTTGGCGCGCTTCTGGCGCTGTCACAGCTGGATCCCAGCTGGCAGATCGCAACCTCCGTCGTCTTTGTGATGGTGGTGCAGGGGCTTTCCGGCGTTGCCAAGGATCTGGCAAAGATGGCCTCCAAATCTGCGGTCAAGCTGCTCGCCCCCAAGGAGGGCGATGGCCTGTTTCGCTGGGTGGCAGTCCTCACGGGCTCCAAGAACGCGGTCAAGGGGCTTGGCTTTCTTTTGGGCGCGGCGCTTTTGGCCACGGTTGGCTTTACCGGGGCCACGCTGGCTATGGCCGCGGTGCTGGCGGCGATCCTTCTTGCGGTGGGGCTGGCAATGCCGTCCGGTTTGCCCGCCGGGCGCAAGGGCGCCAAATTCTCGGAAGTCTTCTCCAAGTCCGCAAATATCAACTGGCTGTCTGCCGCCCGCGTCTTTCTGTTTGGGGCGCGGGATGTGTGGTTCGTGGTTGGCATTCCGGTCTATTTCTACGCGGTGCTTTCAGATGGCAGCGCGGCGGGCAATCGCGCGGCCTTTTTCATGATCGGGACGTTCATGGCGGTCTGGATCATCTTTTACGGAGCCATTCAGGCTGCGGCTCCACGGCTGTTGCGCGCTGCCCAGCGCAGCGAGGCAGACCTGATCGCCGCAGCCCGCAACTGGGCCACGCTGCTTGCGATTGTCCCTGCCGCGCTTGCCATTGCCGTGCTGCTGGCCGGCGCGCCTGCCATGTGGCTGACAGTCTTGCTGGTGCTGGGGCTGATGGTGTTTGGCGGCCTGTTTGCAGTGAATTCCTCCCTCCATTCCTATCTGATCCTCGCCTTCTCAAAGGAGGAGCGCGTGACAATGGATGTGGGGTTTTACTACATGGCCAACGCGGGCGGGCGCCTGTTGGGCACGGTTCTGTCAGGGTTGACCTATCAACTCGGCGGGGTGCCTGCCTGCCTTGGGACAGCGGCGGCAATGGTTGCCGTCAGCGCGCTGGTAGCGGGGCGGCTCAATGACACCACAGAACGGAGCCACCCGGCATGAGCATCTTTGAACGCTATCTCAGCCTCTGGGTCGCCCTGGCAATGGTGGCGGGGATCTGCCTGGGCAATGTGGCGCCCGGGCTGGTCGCCGCCATCGCCGCAGCCGAGATCGCCAGCGTCAATCTGGTGGTTGCGGTTCTGATCTGGGCGATGGTCTATCCGATGATGATCGGCGTCAATCTCGCCAGTCTCAAGGACGTCGCCCGTCAGCCCAGGGGGCTGGCCATCACGCTTGTGGTCAACTGGCTGATTAAGCCCTTTTCCATGGCGGCGCTGGGCGTGCTGTTCTTCGAGGTGGTCTTTGCCCCCTTCATCGCGCCCGGTGATGCGCAGCAATATATCGCGGGACTGATCCTTTTGGGTGCAGCGCCCTGCACCGCAATGGTCTTTGTGTGGTCACAGCTCACCAAGGGGGACGAGAGTTACACGCTCCTGCAGGTGTCGGTGAATGATGTGATCATGGTCGTGGCTTTTGCCCCCATCGTGGCATTCCTGCTGGGTGTCACCGATATCGAGGTGCCGTGGAGCACGCTGATCCTGTCGGCGGTGCTGTTCGTGCTGCTGCCGCTTCTGGCTGGGCTGTGGACGCGGCAGCGTCTTGCACACCAGGATCGGATCGATGGGTTTCTGGCCGCGGTCAAACCGCTGTCGGTTGTCGGTCTGATCGCAACCGTGGTGATCCTGTTCGGGCTACAGGGGCAGGTCATCGTGGAACGCCCGACCGTGATCGCAATGATTGCAGCGCCGATCCTGATCCAGAGCTATGGGATCTTTCTTATTGCCTATGGTGCGGCCTATGCGCTGCGGGTGCCGCATCGGATCGCGGCCCCTTGTGCGCTGATCGGGACATCGAACTTCTTCGAGCTGGCCGTGGCCGTCGCCATCAGCCTTTTCGGCCTCAACTCCGGCGCAGCTCTTGCAACGGTCGTGGGGGTGCTGGTCGAAGTGCCCGTGATGCTCACCCTTGTGGCGCTGGCCAACCGCACCCGCCACCGGTTTGACACGCAAGGCGCAACAACTCGCCGCCGCACGCCGTTATGACGGGACCGCAGGCGCCCCAAGGCGAGGGGCGCCTGATCTGCATCAGCCTTCGGCGCGTTTCATGGCCTGATGTTCATCCTCGACCAGACCAATTTTCCAATAGCCCGAGATATAGGTATCTGCGCGCGCCAATGCCTTTTCCTGATGCAGAAAGGCCCGCAGCGAACGGATGACACCGGACTCCCCGGCGATGCAGGTCTGCACCCGCCCGTCTGGCCAGTCCAGCGAGCGGATCAGCCGCTCCTGCTGGTCAGAGGCGTTCAGCGGATCGGGATGAACCAGCCAGTGCATTTCAATGCCCGCAGGTGCGTCAATGTCCTGCCGGTCAGCCGCATCGGTGATCTCGAAGATGGCGACCCCTTTGGCATCGCGTGGCATCGCCTCCAGCGTTGCGGCCGCCACCGGCAGGGCAGAAGGATCCGCCGCCACCAGATACCAATCTGCGTCAAACTGCGCGACCTTCACAGGGCCGGGACCGGCAAAGCCAAGAAAATCACCCGGCTGCGCGTGATGGGCCCAACGTGATGCCGGACCAGTGTCGCCATGAGCCACGAAATCAATGTCCATTTCCTGCAGATCTGGCCGGTAATGGCGCACCGTGTAGGTCCGGCGCAGGGGCTGCTGGCCGTCCTGAAGCCGCGCAACAAACCCCTCCCGGCTTTCGCCCGGCTCGGGCAGCATCAGCTTGCAGTTGGCCCCCTCCCGCCCTTCTGGCAGCCCTGCCAGTTCAGGCCCGGCAAAGGTCACGCGGATCATGTTGGGGGTCAGCCGATAGGCCGTCTTGACGGTCAGGATGCGGGGCAGGGGGCGCGGGGGCTTGGGCTGAGACGGGGCGGAAGGGGCGTGTGTCATGTTGAAATCCTTAAACCTGACTAATACAGTCAGAAATAGGCGTGCGCCATCCACGATGCAAGCTGCCCATCGCATAGGCAGGTGCACAGGTTGCCCTGCAGGATCGCACAGCGGCTCAGGAATTGCCCTTTGCCGCCGACCGATAGCTGTCTAGTCTATCGATGAAACACCCCACCCACCGGAGAGCTCGAATGGCTGACAGATCACAAAACGCGCCACTGCGGCTGGCTCTTGTCGCGCATGACGCCAAAAAGGACGCGCTGGTCAGCTGGGTGCAGGCCCATGCCAAGGATCTGACCAAGGCAGAGCTGTTTGCCACCGGCACCACGGGGGGACGTATCCTTGACCTGTTGCCGGATTTGAATCTGACGCGGTTGAAAAGCGGCCCGCTGGGTGGCGATCAGCAATTGGGCGCGATGATCTGCGAAGGGCGGCTGGACGGGTTGTTCTTCTTCATCGACCCGATGTCACCCATGCCCCACGATGTCGACGTCAAGGCGCTCAGCCGATTGGCCATCGTCTATGACCTTCCTTTTGCCAACAGCCCAAGCACGGCCGACTTTGTCTTGCGGGGGCTGATCGCGGATCACACGGCGGGCTGATCCGCAACTTTGCGCGGGTCGCGGCGCATTTTTGCAACCTACTGTTATCGTTCGCGTTATCCTGAATTATTCGGCCTGCGCTGCTGATCTGGGGCCGCCAAATGGGGCGATCTGCGCGCATCCCGCGCAAATAAGACGTTAAAATTGTAGCGGCCTTGGAACGGATACCCATCTGGCGTGTTGTGCCCCCAAGACCTTCACTGAATGAACGTGAGCCACCCCAGAACTTGCTTTGGGCCCCCCTGCCACCGGCAGTGGATCGGATCGTTTCGGCCAAGACGTTCATTCCAGATTTTGACGGAGTGCCGAGTATGCGACCTGTTATTGCACTGCTGACGCCACCAGAACACCCCACCGGCGAGGCCCGCCTTCTGGCTGCTGCCCTGCGCCTGGCGGGAGCGCGGGTCGTCAAACAGCCCTGGACGCAACCGGTCGACCGCGACTACGTCGATGGCATCGCGATCGTCGGCAGCAAGGTGGCCGAGCAGCCAGAGATCACCGCTGACAACGTGGTGCCCTTTGCCCAGTTCCAGAGCCACGGCTGGTCCGTTGTCCTGCCTCCGCATCTGCTGGACCTGCTGCGTCACGACAGCGGCAGCCAGATCCCGGTCCTAGCGGTCAATGGCGGGTGCCAGTGGCTCAATCTGGCACGGGGTGGCAGCATCTACAATGACGCCGCAGCCTTCTACGGGGTGGATCTCGACACCCGGCTGATGGCCCGGCAAGAGGTCTCTCTCATCAGCACCAGCGGCCTGCGTCGCGTGATGGACCGGCTGGAACTGGAGGTGAACTGCACCGTCAATCAGGCCGTCAGCGTTCTGGGTCGGGGGCTTCAGGTCGTGGGGCGCGATAGCAAGGGAATGATCCAGGCCGTCGAAGACCCTCACCACGCGTTCTTTGTGGGTGTTCAATGGGCGCCGGAATACCTGCTGCACAAACGGGCGCAGCGTCGTCTTCTTCGGGCATTCGTGCGGGCAGCATCTGCCATCGAAACCGACGCAGAGGTGCCGCATCAGGATCAGCGCACCGGCTGAGACGCCGCACATTCAACCAAACAAAGCAAAAGCGCCCGGATCTCTCCGGGCGCTTTGGTGTTTTCAATGTTGGGCCGGATCAGCCGATGATCGCGTTCAGCGTCGCGCTTGGGCGCATGATCGCTGCGGTCTTGGCCGGATCGGTGTGGTAGTAGCCACCCAGATCAGCCGCCTGACCCTGAACCGCCGCCAACTCGGCCAGAATGGCCTCTTCCTTGGCCGCCAGTTCAGCCGCGATGGGGGCGAAATGTGCCGCCAGTTCGGCATCATCACCCTGCGCAGCCAGTGCTTCGGCCCAGTAGCGGGCGAACCAGT
This sequence comes from Phaeobacter italicus, assembly GCF_019801785.1. Lineage (NCBI taxonomy): Bacteria > Pseudomonadati > Pseudomonadota > Alphaproteobacteria > Rhodobacterales > Roseobacteraceae > Phaeobacter > Phaeobacter italicus. The sequence continues at coordinate 38,965 of NZ_JAHVIJ010000006.1, forward strand.
AGTGGCTGGCGCGGTTGTCCGGCTCACCCACCTTGCGCGAGGGCGAGCGGTTGTGATCCAGAATGCCCTGTGTCGCCGCCTCTGCAGCGGCACCCAGCACACCGGCCTTGGCGTTGCCCTTGCTGTCGGCGAGGAAGTTCAGCGATTCCCCGAGGGCGCAGAACTCACCCATGGAATCCCAGCGCAGGTGGTTTTCCTCAACCAGCTGCTGCACGTGCTTGGGGGCCGACCCGCCAGCACCGGTTTCAAACAGACCGCCGCCGTTCATCAGCTTGACGATCGACAGCATCTTGGCCGAGGTGCCCAGTTCCAGGATCGGGAACAGGTCGGTCAGATAGTCGCGCAGCACGTTGCCGGTGATGGCGATGCTGTCCTTGCCTGCGGTGATGGTTTTCAGCGACTGGGCTGTCGCCTCACGCGGGGCGAGGATCTGGAACAGGTCGGATTTGCCTGCCGCTTCCAATGCGGGCTTCACGTATTTGATCAGCTCCGCGTCATGGGCGCGGTTTTCGTCCAGCCAGAAGATCGCCTCGGAACCGGTCAGACGCTGACGATCCATCGCCAGTTCGATCCAGTTCTCGATCGGGGCCTTCTTCACGGTGCAGGAACGCCAGATATCACCCGCTTCGACCTCGTGGGAATGCAGCGTCTCACCATTGGCCAGCACGATGCGGATGGTGCCATCGGCAGGCGCTTCAAAGGTGGTCGGATGCGAGCCGTACTCTTCGGCTTTCTGTGCCATCAGGCCAACGTTCGCGACGGAACCCGCGGTGGTCACATCCAGCGCGCCGTTGGCTTTGAAGAAGTTGATGGTCTCGTCATAGACGGTGGAATAGCAGCGGTCGGGGATCACGCAGTTGGTGTCGCCCTTGGCGCCGGTCTCATCCCAGCCCTTGCCGCCTGCACGGATCACCGCAGGCATCGAGGCGTCGATGATCACATCCGACGGCACGTGCAGGTTGGTGATGCCCTTGTCACTGTCGACCATATACATGGACGGACGGTCCAGTGCGGCGATCTCTGCCTTGATCTCGTCGGCGTTGTCCATGCCGTCGATGGTCGCCAGAACCGCGCCCAGACCCGAGTTCGCAGACCCGCCAGCCGCTTCGATGGCTGCGCCGTGCTTGTCCCAGACCGGACCCAGCCATGCCTTTACCGCGTGGCCAAAGATGATCGGGTCAGAGACCTTCATCATGGTGGCCTTCATGTGCAGCGAGAACATGGTGCCGTCGGCCTTGGTGTCTTCGATCGCGTCCTTGAGGAAGGACGACAGCGCCTTGGCCGACATGAAGGTCGCATCCGCAACGGTGCCTTCTTCCAGCGGCCAGCTGTCTTTCAACACGGTGACTGCGCCATCCTTGCCGACGAATTCGATCTTCGCGGTGCCGGCCTGTGCGGCAGAAATGGTGGCAGAGACTTCGTTGGCATAGAAATCATTGCCCGGCATCGAGGAGACCTTGGTCTTGCTGTCTGCGGACCATGCGCCCATCGAATGGGGGTTGTTCTGGGCAAAGTTCTTTACGGCCTTGGCAGAGCGACGGTCAGAGTTGCCTTCGCGCAGCACCGGGTTCACCGCCGACCCCTTGATGGTGTCATACCGCGCACGGATCTCTTTTTCCGCGTCGGTTGCCGGATCCGCCGGATAATCAGGCAACGCAAAACCCTGCGCCTGCAGTTCCTTGATGGCCGCGGTCAGCTGCGGCACCGAAGCAGAGATGTTCGGCAGCTTGATGACATTTGCCTCGGGGGTCTTCACCAGTTGGCCCAGCTCTGCCAGGTCATCGCTCTGACGCTGCTCGTCGCTCAGGGCTTCGGGGAAGGTCGCAAGGATACGGCCAGCCAGCGAAATGTCCTTGGTCCCGACGGAGACGCCCGCCGCTGCGGCAAAGCTGCGGATGATCGGCAGCAGCGAGGCGCTGGCCAGCTCGGGGGCTTCGTCTACGATGGTATACAAAATGTCGGGGGTCGAATTTTCTGCCATATTCCACAACCTTTTTTCAGCGATATCGGAAACTGGGGTGAGCGATCAGCCGCTGCACCTGATGGATGGGCGCCGTTGCCTGACCCGTGGGGTCTTTCAAGCGGGGGACGCGGACCAGCCATAGGGGCGGTGCGGATCTGTCCCGCAGGGGAAACGGACATATATACGGTCCCCCATGTAAATCAGCTGAGCCGCGGGCGCAATTGCCTGCTTGGGGTAAGAGGGCCGCATATTGCCGCGCTTTTGAGTTTATCGCGGGTTTTCTGCGCCGATTGGCTCCAATTTGCGCGCTGATGACACGGATTTGCGACTCACTGCCTGCGATGGGCGGGCGGGCAGGGGAGGGTTTGCCTCCGTTGACGGCCCGGCGTGGCTCTGTCACTTCTGCTGCTCAGCCCCGCAAGATCTCCCCGCCCCGCGGCGGGCCGAAACCGCCAGCCAAGACGCCCGCGAAAGGACACCACCCTGCATGACCCGCCTGCGCTTTCTGCATTGTTCTGATCTCCATCTGGGCAAGAGGTTTGGCCAATTCGACGAAGACACCCGCGCCGCGCTCCAGCTGGCCCGTCAGGCCAGTCTTGCCCGCCTGGCAGAGATCGCAGTGGCTGAACAGGCGGGCCATGTGCTGATTGCGGGGGATCTCTTTGATACCGAAACGCCGTCGTCGCGGGTGATCCGCCAGGCGCTTGCTGCGATGGGCGGGGCAGATGGCGTCGCATGGTGGATCATTCCCGGCAATCACGACAGTGGCGCAGCCGAGCCCCTGTGGGCCGAAATGGCGCGCCACAAGCCGGACAATGTGCACCTGTTGATGACGGCCGAGCCGGTCGAGATGGCGCCGGGGGCCGTGCTTTTGCCTGCGCCCTGTCTGCACCGGTTTGCAGGGCATGACCGCACGGCCTGGATGGACACCGCCGCCACAACAGACGGCCAGCTGCGCATCGGCTTGGCCCACGGCGCGGTGCTTGATTTCGACCGCGACCAGAACGGCGCCGACACCATTGCCAGCAATCGCGCCGCCAGTGCCCGGTTGGATTATCTCGCGCTTGGCGATTGGCATGGGCGGTTCACCCTGGATGCGTGCAGCCAGTATCCCGGCACGCCAGAGCGCGACCGCTTCAAACATCCCGGTCGCGGCAGCTGTCTTTTGGTCGAATTCTCCCAACCCGGCGCGCCACCCGTGGTGAAGGAGATCCCGGTGGGCCAGTTCGACTGGCAGGATCTGGCGCTGGAGCTGAGCCCGACACAGGACATCACGGCAGAGCTGATGCGCGTCTTGCCGCAGGATCGCAGCACGTGGGGGGAAACGCTGGTGCGGCTGCGCGCGCGCGGCTGGGTGCGGGCGGATCAGCGCATCACCCTGATGCAACAGGTTCAGGACCACGCCCCCGCCTTTCGCCATCTCGACCTCGACACTTCGGGGCTGCGGGTCGAACACCGGGCCGAGGATCTCGACCAGATCGCCACCACCGGTGCGCTGCGTGCCGCGGCAGAGGCTCTGTTGCACGACAGCCAGGATGTGGCGCAGTCACAGGACAGCCGCGATGTGGCTGCGGCTGCGCTCAACCGGCTTTATGCCTTTGTGCGAAAGGACGCCGAATGAGACTGACCTCGATCCGGCTGCAAAACGTCCGACGCTTTACCGACCCGGTGGAAATCAACGGCATCGCGCCCGGCCTCAACCTGCTGAGCGCGCCAAACGAACAGGGCAAATCCACCATCTTTGACGCGCTGCATGCACTGTTCTTCAAGGATGCAAAATCCTGGGACAAGGACGTGCGCGCGCTGGCGCCTCACGCCGGGGGGGACCCCGAGATCGAAGTCACGCTCAGCCATCGGGACGTTGACTACCGCGTGGCCAAGCATTTCACCAAATCTGCAGGCAAGGGCAGCGTGCGGGTCTGGCAGGGCGGGACGCTCCTGCATCAGGCTGATGCCGCCGAGGCCTGGCTCAGGGATCTCATCACCCCGCCCAAGGACGATGGCCCGGCTGCGATGCTCTGGGTGCGGCAGGGGCTGACCGATTTCTCCGACGCCAAGGAAACACTGGGCGCACGCCGCGACCTGATGTCGTCGCTGAGTGGCGAAATCGGCGCAGTCACCGGCGGTCAGCAGATGGAGAGCCTCCGCCGCGAGATCCGCGCCGAACTTGACCGGCTGGTGACCAAACAGGGCCGCGCCCGCGCCAATGGCCCGCTGGCAGAGGCCGAAACCCGTTTGGCCGAACTGACAGAGCGTCGCGATACATTGGCGGCACAGGTGCGAGAGCTGCGCGACCAACTGGATCAGCGTCAGGCCCTGCGCCGCGAAGAGGCAGAGCTGCAGGATCCCGACGAACAGCGCGCCCGCCAGCAGCGCCTGGACGAGGCCGAGGCAGCACTGACCACAGCCGAGCGCCATCGCGAAAAATGCGAACAGGCCACCCGCGGGCTTGATCTGGCGCGGGTGCGGCTTGATCAGGCCATCGGTCGCATTGAGACACTGACAGCACGTCTGGCCGATCACGCCCGCGCCAAGGACGCCGTGCAGACAACCTCCACCGCACAGGAGCGCGCGGCGACAACCGCTCAGACCGCGACGCAAGAACTGCAGCTGGCCGAAAACGCAGCAAGGGCGGCGCAGGACAGGGTCACAGCGGCGGGCAAGGCGGTTGCCGATGCGCTGCAGGCCGAAAATGCCCGCCTGTCAGCCGGGCGCAGGCGCGAACTGACGGCGCAGCTGGCAGAATATGACAAATTGCAGGCGGCGATGGCGGCGGACCGCAGGCTGGCGGCGCAGGGCCCGGATGCCCAATGCCTCACGCGGCTTGAACAGCAGGCCCAGGCGGTGGCTTTGGCCCGTCATGCCCGTGCGGCATCGGCGGCAACCCTGTCTGTGCGGTATCACGCGGGGGCAGATCCCGTGCTGACACTGGATGGCGCAGTGCTTTCCGACGGGGCAGAGGTCGCGCTGACCGATACCGCAACGCTGGATGTGCCGGGGCTGGCCGCGCTGACAGTGCAGCCCGCCCGCACTGGGGACAGCGATGCCCTGCCACAGGCCGAAAGCGCGCTGGCGGAGGCTCTGCACGCGGCCGGGTTTGACACATTGGACGCGGCCCGTGACGCGCATCTGACCCGCAGCGAAGCCGCCAGTCGCCTCAAGGAGGCAGAAGCCACCCAGCGCGCCCTTGCCCCCGACGGGCGGGAGGCCTTGGTGGCCAAACTGGATGCACTGCCCGCAGCCCCCGCTGATGCCGAGGGGACAGAGGCGGATCGCAGAGTGCTGGAGGCGGAACAGGCAGAGGCGCAACAGGCGCTGACGCAGGCCCAGGCCACATTGACCAAAGCACGGCACACCCAGGCCAGCGCACAGGAGGCGGCGCAGCTGGCCCGCGCGCGCGCCGAGGCGGCACTGGCCGAATTGGAACGCACCGCGCAGGTGCTGGGAGACAACGCCACCGCGCGCGCCACTCTCGCAGAGCTGGAGGCCGACCGCCCAAGGCTGACAGAGGATGTGCACAGCGCCCAGGCAGAGCTCGAGGGGCTCTTGGCCTCAGCCCCCGATCTGGATCAGGCGCGTGCCGCAGCGCAGCGGGCCCGCTCGGTGCAGGCAACAACCCAGGCGCGCCTGCAGGATATCGCCCGTGATCTCGCCGTGCTCGACAGTCGCATCGAAACCCACGCCAGCCACGCCGTCGAGGAAGAGCTGGCAGAGGTGCAGGATCTGCTCGCGGTGCAGGAAAAAGCCCATGCCGCCGTGACTTTCGAGATGGCGACGCTACAGCGGCTCGATCAGGCGCTTGAGGCGGCACAGGACGGGGCGCAGGCCCAGTATCTTGGCCCGCTGATGGGCGAACTCGCCCCGCTTCTGCGCAGGCTCTGGCCCGAGGCGGAATTGCAGGTGGATGCCGACAGCGTCCTGCCCAGCCAGCTCGCACGGGGGGCAACAGAAGAAAGCCTGACCCAGCTGTCGGGCGGAACGCAGGAACAGCTGGCGCTGCTGGTCCGGCTGGCCTTTGCGCGGCTTCTGGCGCAGTCCGGTCAGGGCATTCCGGTCATTCTGGATGATGCGCTGGTCTACACCGATGACGCCCGGATCGAGGCCCTATTTGACGCGCTGACCCTGCAGGCAAGCGATCTGCAGATCCTGGTCTTTTCCTGCCGCCAGAAGAGCTTTCGCAATCTCGGCGGCACCGCACTGGCGATCCGCCCCGTTGATGGGGGCTGATCCTAGTCGCGCAGCTCGTCCGGGGCCACGCCCCACAGCTTTTCCTTGGGCGCCCAGCCGCGATAGCCACCGGCAGAGATCGAACACCAATCAAGGTGGCATTTGCCAAGGCGTGCAACGACGCCCATTTCAAAGGCTGCAGTGACCGGGGCATTCACTTCGGGACGGGCGCGGACGGTCAGCATGTCTTCCTCGACCAGCACGGTGCGCGCCCCGGACAACAACGCATAATGCACCCAACCGCCCGCACCATCGCGGTCGCGGACCCGTCGCCAGTGGCCGTATTCGGCGGTGATCTCCAGCGGCATGCCGCGACGTTTGAACACCCAGTCGATCTTATGCGTAAGCGAGGGACCACGGCGCACGTTGCCCTCGGCGGCTTTCATCGACACGAAACGGGGCAAGGGCAGATTGGTCACCGGGCCACGGGCTTCCTTGGCCTCCGCCACGCCGGGTGCGGCTGCGCCGCCAAAACCTGCAAGGGTCACGCAAAATGCGGCCAACGCGGACCGCAGAAAAGATGCCTTCGTTGTGTTCACTGCCTGCTCGCTTCTTTCTGACGCTGTGTCATGCCTGCTGTGACCGGTCTGGCTGATGGGGGTGCGGGTTTCTTATGTGAGGGACGCAACCGCCCCGGTGATCTGCCCGCGATCTGCGTCCGGGTCTGCACCTTTGCCTGAAAGAAAACCGCGTCAGATGGACCGGTGCGCGGGATGGTTCTTGTGCCTGCCCGCGTCCTGAGCCACGATGCCAAAAGGAACAAGAATTGCAATGGTGAGGGAGACCAGCAGTGGCAAGAGAACGTCTGAGTGTTGTCGTAACGCGACGGTTGCCGGAACCGGTGGAAACCCGGCTCAGCGAATTGTTCGATGTGCGTCTGCGCGACGATGACACCCCCATGAGCCGGGCCGAGCTGACCGCCGCAGTCAAGGACGCCGATGTGCTGGTGCCAACCGTCACCGACACCATCGATGCAGGTCTTCTGGGCCAGGCCGGAGAGCGGCTGAAGCTGATCGCCAACTATGGCGCAGGTGTGGATCATATCGACGTCGCCACCGCCCGCCAGCGCGGCATTCTGGTGTCCAACACCCCGGGTGTCTTGACGGATGACACTGCCGATATGGCGATGGCGCTGATCATGGCCGTTGTGCGCCGTATCCCCGAAGGGCTCGCCATCATGCAGAAAGGCGACTGGGAAGGCTGGTCGCCCACGGCGCTATTGGGCGGGCGTCTGGCCGGGCGCCGTCTGGGAATTCTCGGCATGGGGCGCATTGGTCAGGCTGTGGCGCGCCGCGCCGGGGCCTTTGGCATGCAGGTGCATTACCACAACCGCCGCCGCCTGCGCCCTGAGATCGAAGAGCGGTTCGAGGCCACCTATTGGGAAAGCCTCGATCAGATGGTGGCCCGTATGGATGTGATTTCCATCAACTGCCCCTCGACCCCCTCGACCTTTCATCTGATGAACGCCCGCAGGCTCAAGCTGCTGAAACCCGACGCGGTGATCGTCAACACATCCCGCGGAGAGGTGATCGACGAACACGCGCTGACCCGGATGTTGCGGGCCGGTGAAATCGCGGGGGCCGGGCTCGACGTGTACGAGCACGGCACGGACATCAACCCCCGCCTGCGCGAGCTGGAAAACGTGGTGCTGCTTCCGCATATGGGGTCTGCCACCATCGAAGGCCGCCTTGAGATGGGCGAAAAGGTCCTTTTGAACATCAAGACCTTCGAAGACGGCCACCGACCGCCGGATCAGGTTGTGCCCTCGATGTTGTGAGGAAGCGGCAGCAGTGGCCCTTTGCGGGGATCCGCCAGTGATGCGGAACCGTGCAGGGGGCCTTGCCCTTTTTCCTTCTCAGCGCGGAATTCTCCTCTAAGGTGAATGGCATCATATTTGCTGTCATTTCACAAAAATCAGGGAGAGGATCATGCGCTATTCAGCCGTTGTTTTGGGGATGCTCGCCGCCGGTGCCACTGCAGGCGCCGCCATGGCGCAGGAGGCCGCCGACGCCGTTGCCCCGGAAGGTGCCGCTGCAACCGTTGCGGCAGAGTTTTCCGACATCAGCCCAGAGGTCGCCGCCGCATTGCAGGCCAAGGCCGCAGGGACACCGGTGCAGGCCGACAACTGGATGGTGGCCGCAGCCAATCCTCATGCGGTTGCTGCCGGGGCCAAGGTGCTGAAGGCAGGTGGCACGGCCGCAGATGCGATGGTCGCCGTGCAAAGCGTGCTGGGTCTGGTAGAGCCGCAATCCTCCGGCCTTGGCGGTGGTGCGTTTCTGGTCTGGTATGATGCCAAAACCGGCGAAGTGACCACGCTGGATGGTCGCGAAACCGCGCCGCTGACGGCCACGCCACGTCTGTTTCAGGACGAAAACGGCGAACCGATGAAGTTCTTTGATGCCGTTGTCGGCGGGCGCTCTGTCGGCACACCGGGCACACCTGCCTTGATGGAGGCCGCGCACCGGCGCTGGGGACAGGCCAACTGGCCCAGCCTGTTCGAGGACGCGATTGCGCTGGCTGATGGCGGCTTTAGCGTGTCGCCACGTCTGGCCGGTCTGATCGAACGCGACGCTGACCGCCTGTCGCGCTGGCCTGAGACCGCCGCCTATTTCCTGCCGGGTGGAACACCCTTGGCAGAGGGGGCAACCCTGACCAACCCCGCCTATGGCGACACGCTGCGCCATATCGCCCGCGATGGCGCGCAGGGGTTCTATACCGGTCCCGTCGCAGAGGCGATCACCTCTGCAGTGCGCGGGGCAGAGGGAAATCCGGGGCTGCTGTCGGCGATGGATCTGGCTCTCTATCAGGTCAAGGAACGCCCCGCCGTCTGTGTCACCTACCGCGCATTCGAGGCCTGTGGCATGGGGCCGCCGTCCTCCGGGGCGCTGACCGTGGGCCAGATCCTTGGCATGTTGGGCAACTATGATCTCGCAGCCCTTGGCGCTGACAATCCCGAGGCCTGGCGGCTGATCGGCGATGCCTCGCGTCTCGCCTTTGCGGATCGTGGCCGCTACATGGCCGATAGCGATTTCGTCCCAATGCCGACCAAGGGCTTGGTGGCACAGGACTATCTGGCTGACCGGGCAAACCTGCTGTCGGGGGACGATGCGCTGCCAGAGGTGGCACCGGGCAATCCCGCTTTTGATCACGCCCTGAATTTTGCAGATGACGAGTCGATCGAATTTCCCTCGACCTCGCATATCTCCATCGTGGATCAATACGGTAACGTCCTGTCGATGACGACAACCATCGAAAACGGCTTTGGCTCGCGGGTGATGGCGGCGGGGTTCCTGTTGAACAACGAACTGACCGATTTCTCCTTCCGGACGCATCGCGACGGGGTGCCGATTGCCAACCGGCTTGAACCGGGCAAGCGGCCGCGTTCCTCCATGGCGCCGACCATCGTTCTGAAGGACGGCAAACCCGCGCTGGCGGTCGGCTCGCCCGGTGGCAGCCGCATCATCGGCTATGTGGCAAAGACCATCGTCGCCTGGGCTGACTGGGGGATGGATGTCCAGCAGGCCGTCGGCTTGCCGCATCTGGTCAACCGCTTTGGCACCTATGATCTTGAAGCCGGCACCGAGGCCACAGCCCTTGAACAGCCGCTGAGCGAGATGGGGTTCGAGGTGAACACCCGCGATCTGACCTCAGGCCTGCATGTGATCGAAATCGGTGAAGGGCTGAAAGGCGCCGCTGATCCCCGCCGCGAGGGTATCGCCCTGGGCGGCTGACTTGGTGGGCTGCCCGAGGGACGGACTGGGGGGCAGACTGGGGGTCTGATCTGCGCCCCGCCTGCTTCTTGCCCGCCCCCGGCCAGCGGGGGCGGGCCATCTGACGCAGGTGCGGCGGTAAATCTCCGCCAGCCTGCGGGATACCCGCTACTGGGTATTGCCCAACCCCATTGCCGGACCTTAGGTTAACAGGTGAAATGTCCGGCCCATCCAGCCGGGCCTGAGGGGGGGAGACAGAACCATGGTGCAAGCCACCACATTGCCGCGCAACGAGGCGGGAATCGCCGCTGCCATCGACACATTGAAAGCGCGGTTTGGCGACCAGCTGCAGACGGGCCAAGCGATCCGCGAACAGCACGGCCACACAACCACCTGGATCACCAATCAGGCCCCCGATGCGGTGGTCTTTCCCACCTCAGCCGCAGAGGTCAGCGAGATCGTCAAAACCTGCGCCGAACATGGCGTTCCGGTTATCCCCTTTGGCACCGGCACCTCGCTGGAGGGACACGTCAACGCGCCCGCTGGCGGGATCTGCATCGACATGATGAAAATGGACAAGATCCTCGCCGTGCACCCGGAGGATCTGGATGTGGTGGTGCAGCCCGGTGTGACCCGTGAGCAGCTCAATACCTATCTGCGCGATCAGGGCCTGTTCTTTCCCATCGATCCCGGTGCCAATGCCTCGCTCGGGGGCATGGCAGCAACCCGTGCCTCTGGCACCAATGCCGTGCGCTACGGCACGATGAAGGACAATGTTCTGGCGCTTGAGGCGGTGATGGCCGACGGTGGCGTGATCCGCACAGCGCAGCGGGCCCGAAAGTCGTCGGCAGGCTATGACATGACCCGGCTGCTGGTCGGCAGCGAAGGCACGCTTGGCCTCATCACCGAACTCACCCTGCGTCTGCAGGGCATCCCTGAGGCGATCCGCTCGGCGCGCTGTGCCTTCAACAGCGTCGATGATGCCTGCCGGGCGGTGATGATGACCATTCAATACGGCATTCCCGTGGCTCGCATCGAACTGCTGGATGCGCTCAGCGTGCGCGCGGCCAATGCCTATTCCGGTCTCAACCTGCCCGAGGTGCCGCTGCTGCTGCTGGAGTTCCACGGCTCCGACGCCGGTGTTGTCGAGCAAACGGATATGTTTGCCTCCATCGCAGAAGAGTTCGGAGGCTTTGACATCGCGGCCACCTCTACCGCCGAGGAGCGCAGCAAGCTGTGGCAAGCGCGCCATGACATGTACTGGGCCTGCCTGCAGCTGCGACCCGGCGCCAAGGGTATCTCTACCGACGTCTGCGTGCCGATCTCCCGTTTGGCGGAATGTGTCAGCGCCGCACGGGCCAAAGCCGAAGACATGGGCCTGCTGGCGCCGATGGTGGGCCATGTGGGCGACGGCAATTTCCACGCCTTGCTGCTGATCGACATGGACAGCGCAGAAGAGCGCGCAAAGGCAGACACCTACGTCGGCTGGCTGAACGAGCTGGCAATCTCGATGGAGGGCACCTGCACGGGCGAACATGGCATCGGGCAGGGCAAACGCCCCTACCTGACACAAGAGCTGGGCGACACCACCCGCTACATGGCCGCGATCAAGGCAGCGCTGGACCCGGAAAACATCCTCAACCCCGGCAAGATCCTGGAAATGTGACCCGCCTGCTGCGCCAGCAGGGGCCGGTAGGACAGAAATCATCCCGTGGTTGCCCGCTTGGCCCAACTCTCGCCTGATTTGCTGGTTAAGGCGTCTTAACTAAGGGGGCTCGGGCAGAGCCTCCAAAAACGGTGTGGCATCAGGTTGGGATCAATGCGGGACGAGTCGGGGATCCGGGTATGAGTATCAAAAGCGTGGCGGCCTTTGCCCTTGTCTGTGCCGCAATCATCGCCGCTGTCGACTATGAACGCCAGTCACGCGACCCGTTTGGCCAGTGGCAGGATCTGAGCGTGGGCGATTATGTCTCCAGCGTGCGCCTGCGGTTTGGGCAGGCTGACGAAACCCATACCGCGCCCCGCGACCCGCTGCATCCCGGTCAAACCCGACCCGGCCATGCCCAGGCGACCAGGTCGCAAACCACCGGCCCCCGCATCGCGGCGCATCTGCCGCAGACCGGCCTTGCCCCCGCAGACGAAAGAGCAGGGCTCATCGGCAGCATGGTGTCTGCCGCAGGCTCTGGCGTCGCGCGCAATATGCCCGCAGTTCAAGACGATCTGTTTCAGTCGGTGAAGGGCCTGTTGGGGGCGGATGGCGCCGCCCCTGCGCGCCGCAGCGGTCAGGCGTTCGGCAACGGCAGCACGGCGCGCAGCGTCGGGATCTGCATTCGTCGCGGCAGCACGCTCAGCTGCGATTGACCCCAGCGCCCTGCCACCACCAACTCCGCAAGATTTGTCCGTTTGGCCCGTGCTAGCTGCGGGATGAATTTGCATATGGGAGACGACATGACCTCTGTCGGACATTTCACCTGGACGGACCTGTCCACCTACGACATGGCTGCGGCCAAGACAGCCTACAGCACCCTCTTTGGCTGGCGATTTGAGCAGGACACAACCTACGCTTTTGCCACGCAAAACGGCGATCCGGCTGCGGCTGTTTTCCCGATGCCGGAGTTTCTGGCCAAGATCGACATGCCCTCCTTCTGGATGTCTTATGTGCAGGTTGACGATCTGGACAAGGCCGTCGACATCGCACGCGGCCACCCCGGCACCATCATCGAGATCGAGCCGCATGACTTTGACGGGGCAACGCGCATCGCGCTTGTACGGGATCCGGCAGGGGCCGGGTTCACCCTTGTTCAGGGCAGCACCCTGATGGCGCCCGCACCGCAGTTATCGCCGCATCAGGCCACTCCGGGTCAGGTGCTGCGCCGGTATCACCACGTGCCCGATATCACCCTGATCGAAGGGTTCTACGGGGCGCTGTTCGGCTGGAGCTTTCACAAGATCGCAGAGACCCCATGGCCGGTCTATGACATCCGCCACCCCGACGGCAGCCTTGTGGCGCAGGCCGAAGAGGTGCCAGAGACGATCCGTGGCAAATTCCGCTACTGGATGCCCTGTTTTGCCGTGCCCTCGCTGGATGGTGCGCGCAGCGCGGTGCAGCGCATCGGGGGAGAAATCACCAGGGATCTGCAGGATGGCCGCCTGATGGCGGCGGACAGTCAGGGGGCGGCGTTCATGGTACAGGCGGCGGGCGATCCTGCCGGGGCAACAGCCGCCCCCGCAACCGACCACAGCCCACGGCCCTGGCGTGCGGCACTTGGCCTGCTCTGCATCTGGCTCGCCGTGGTGATGGAACTGCCATTGTTCTGGGGGATCCTGTTTCTGCTGTGGAGCTGGTCCGCATTGCGCGCGGGGCGGGCGGATTTCATTGACCCCGTGGACCGCCAGCGCAATCCGCTGCTGTTCTGGGGCCTGTCTGCGACCTGGATTGGCCTCAGCCTCTGGATGATCGGCGCGGCGTTGGGCCTCTTTTGACCGCCTTGGTGCGGGCAGGTTTGACCCCGCGGCCAGATCGATAGCCAGATCCATAGCCAGGTCCGGTGCCAGATCCGGGGGCAGGGGTGTTGCCATAGCTGCGCACGCTGTGGTCGGAATTGCTTTGGATGGCTCTGCCATATTGGTCAGGATCGCGATCTCTGGCAGGCCTGGCACGTCTGTCACCCCAAGGAAACGGGCCCTTTGGCAGGGGCACGCATGATTGATATCCCGCGTATGGGGGCAACCCCCATCCACCTTCCGCCCATGGGCGGCGCCGCCTTCTTATTCTACCCGCTCCGGGGCCTCATTACACAGCATGGCCCCGGCATCTGGAAACGCAGACTGGCCGACAGACCGAATACCCAACGGCACGTCAGACACCGACGCCTGGGCCACGTGCCCGCACCCGGCGACGCCGGGAATCTCCTGCTGTGGCGGGGCACAAACTGGTGCAAAACCAGAGGCCAAACCCGCAACGCTTTCCCTCAAATCCGTCAGATCCCCCCAGAAACCGCCATTCTGGGCGACCCTAGGTCGGTTTTGTCATGTTTTGGGTCGGATGGATTTGGAGCGAAACCGCAAGGCCGGGCATAACTCCGTGCAACGAGTCATCTATTCGGGAGATCGGGCCCATGAAAACCCAAGTCAAAGCATTGGTCGTCGGCGGTGGTGCCGTCGGGACATCCATTGCCTATCATCTGGCCAAGGCAGGCTGGGACGATGTCATGCTGATCGAGCGGGACGAGCTGACCTCCGGCTCGACCTGGCACGCAGCTGGCCTGCTGCCGCTGTTCAACATGTCCTATGCGACCACCCACATCCACAAGTACTCGGTCGATTTCTACAAGACCCTTGAGGAAGAGACCGGCCTGAACGCGGGTTTCGCCGTGGTGGGCAACCTGCGCATGGCGCAGACCCAGGAACGCATGGACGAATACATGCTCTATGCCTCCACCGCGGAAACCTGCGACGTGGACTACGAGTGGCTCACCCCCGAGCAGATCAAGGAACGCTGGCCGCTGATCGAGACCGGCGACCTGAAAGGCGCGATCTACCACACCGAAGATGGCTACATTAACCCCGCAGACGTGACCCAGGCGATGGCCAAGGGCGCTCGTCAGCGCGGCGTTGAAATCCACCGCAAACTGCAGGCCGATGCCTTCCACTGGACCGGCACCCACTGGGAAGTCACCTGCACCAAGATGGTGGAAAAAGGCGGCAACCTCATCGAGAGCGACGAGCAGGTGGTCATCACCGCAGAGCACGTCGTGACCGCATCGGGCAACCACGCACAGCGCACCGCCAAGATGCTGGGCATCAAGATGCCTGCGATCCCGGTTGAACACACTTTCATCGTCATGGATCAGGACCCCGAGCTGGTCAAATGGCGCGAAGCCGGCAACCCGGAGCACCCGGTCATCCGTGACGCCGACAATGAATCCTACGCCCGCGAAGAGCGCGGTGGCTGGATCCTCGGCATCTACGAGCACGGCGCGCCTGCACGTTTCGAACACGGCGTACCCGACAGCTTCCGCGCCGACCTGTTCCCACTGGATCTGGACCGGATTGCCGACCAGTACATGGCAATGGCAGAGCGCGTGCCCTCCTGCGCCGAATCCGGCCTGAAAGACGACTTCAACGGTCCGATCTGCTACACCCCCGACGGCAACCCGCTGGTTGGTCCGGCACCGGGCCTGCGCAACATGTGGCTGGCAGAAGGTTTCTCCTTCGGCATCACCGCCGCTGGCGGCACCGGCTACTATCTGGCGCAGATGATGGTGGATGGCGAAGCCGAGATCGACATGGCGTCGCTCGACCCGAAACGCTACTCCTCCAACTGGATGACCACCGAGTTCGCGGCCCGCAAGAACGAAGAGTGCTATGAGCACGTCTACATCCTGCACCACCCGGACGAAGAGCGCCCGGCAGCCCGCCCGCTGCGCACCGCCCCCGCCTACGACCGCCAGAAAGCGCGCGGCGCACAGTTTGGCTGGGTCAACGGCTGGGAACGCCCGAACTACTTCGGCCCCGTGGATGCGCCTGAAAACTTCGACGAAGAGAGCCGCTCTTTCCGTCGTGGCAAATGGTGGCAGCACGCTGTGGACGAAGCCAAGGCAATCCGCGAAGGCGTTGGTCTGATCGACGCAACCGCCTTTACCAAGCACGTCGTCAAAGGCCCCGGTGCCACCCAGTTCCTCGACTGGTTCACCTGCAACAAACTGCCCAAGGTCGGCCGCATCAACCTGACCTACGCGCTGACAGCCTTCGGCACCACCCGCACCGAATACACCATCGTGCGCAACGGCGAGAACAACTACTACCTCGTCTCCGCCGGTGCCTGGTCCGAGTATGACGCCGACTTCCTGCGCAAGGCGGCTGAGGACAAGATGGAGGAATTCGGCTACATCGAGATCCAGGACGTGACCACCCAGTGGGGCGTCTTCGCCATCGCAGGCCCCAAGTCCCGCGATGTGCTGAAAGAGGTGATCGTCGACGCAGATCCGGAAACCGCACTGTCCAACAAGCGCTTCCCCTGGCTGTCGGCTCGTCAGATCGAACTGGGCATGTGCCCGGTCAACGCGATCCGCGTGGCCTACACCGGTGAGCTGGGCTGGGAACTGCATCACCCGATCGAGATGCAGAACTACCTGTTCGACCTGCTGGAGAAAGCCGGCGAGAAGCATGGCATGAAGCTGGTGGGTGCGCGTGCCCAGAACTGGCTGCGCCAGGAGAAATCCTACCGCGCCTTCGGCAACGAGCTGGGCCGCGACGCGACCCCGCTGGAAGCCGACCTGCCGCGCTTTGTTGATCTGGAGAAGGACTTCCACGGCAAGGACAAGCTGGTCGAAACCGGCGTCCGCGTGAAGTGCTGCACCCTGCTGATCGACGGCCCGGAAGATGCCGATCCCTGGGGTCGAGAGGCGCTTTATGCCGAGGATGGCACCCGTGTGGGCCGTCTGACCTCCGGCGGCTACTCGGTCGCCTTCGAGAAATCCATCGGCATGGGGTACGTGAAGCCTGAAATGGCGGTGGAAGGCACCAAGCTGAAGGTGAAGATCCAGGACAAACTGTGGGACGCCGTCGTCACCTGCGACAGCCCCTACGATCCGAAGAACGAAACCATCCGCGTCAACGGCTAAGCCTGACCAAAAACAAAAGCCCCGGCACCGCGCCGGGGCTTTTTTCGTTGGAGGGAAGGGGTTTAGATATTCCAATACCGAATTGGGTTTTGGATGTGTTTCATCTTGTCGACGGCGATGCGTTTGCCTCGCTCTCCGCAGTAAAGTGTCCAAATTTCATCAGATGCCGGTCGTCCAATAAAGGCGTGTCGCTTGGCGTCGGGGTGCTCAATCTCTGGAAAAAACTCCGGTGTCGCTGGGTGCCACGTATCCGCTTCAAATGCTCCAACCACAACCCCGCGTACAACTGCAAGGAGATAATCGGCTTTTTCCGCCTTGCGGGGATCAATGCGCCACGAAAAACGAACCTGTTGGTAGAGTGCATCGCGTCCAGATGACTCAAATTTATTTACGTTGATGAGGACCAGTTTGTGTTCTGGTTCCCAATCGATTTCCGGAAGGTCGTATTTGTCAATAATTTGGGTCGCGTGCATTGGGCCCCGGTCATTGCTGTTATGACCTCCTGCAATGTTGGACAACCCGGAGTAAGCATCGATAAGGGCGGCCTCGACCTCAAAAATCGCCTCATCTGGCACGCCATGGCGGTGGATGACGTGGATAACTTCCAGCCCACTTCGGCGGATATCGTGAATTCGCTCAATCTTGGCGCTGGTTTGGTCCTCAGTGGCTTCGAGCGTCAGGGCGGCGTTTACGTGGGCAAAGACTCGGTTTCCTCTCCCCTTGCCAACATAGAACGTTTCCCCGTTGCGTGGGTCGATCAGACGGTAAACGTAATTCCCTAAATCGTTGCAAACTGAAGGGCTAAAACTGGTGTTACTCATGCTCTGTGTGCTCTTGGAATTTTGAAATACGTGAAAGTAATTCAAGCCCAAACCTTCCTGCAAGACAAAGGCGGGGAGGGTGGCCCCGCCTTTGTTCTCATGTCGCCCCGCCTAGTGAAAGGCCGCCTGCGAGGGGATGGTCGGGCGGCCCTCGGGGGAGGGGGCAGGGGGCAGCCAGGGACCTGTGGTGTCCTGCGGGACGGCCCAGGCGGGGTTCAGCCAGATGGCGGCGTCGCTGTCCTGCGCGGGTTGGGGGGCGGCTGCGGCGGGGCGGGTGCTGTCGATGCTGAGGCTCAGCTGCGCGGCGTCATGCTGCGCGGTGAGCGACACCACCGCGCCGGTTTTGACCACACATGGGGTCTCCGTCAGATAGGCGGTGCGCCCCCAGTGACCATCAGAGGCCAGACCGTTGTTGACCGCGATGCCCTCTGCCAGCTGCATCTCGAAGGTGACAAGCACCGCATGCAGGGTGCCGGGCATGGCGCAGGTCAGCCTGCGCTGGCTGTGGCCGGGATCGATGCTGGGGCGGGTGAAGTCGAAGGTGAACAGCTCCTGCGCCGGGCCAAGCGAGCGCGGCGGGCTGGCGGAAAACTCCCCCGGAGTGATCTGCGCCACATTGGCGAAATGGTGAAAGGCGCTGAGATCAAAGCCTTCGGCGTATTGCGGCTGCCACTGCTGCGCCAGATGCGCCGCCTCGACAGGCTGTGCCAGCAGACGCCCGGTTTCGGGAATGGCCCGTGCGCCGGGTTTGGCCAGCGCACCCATCGCATGGGTCAGCGTCGCTAGCGCGCCTTCGCCCAGAAGAACCGTATCGACGATTTCGGAAATCACCACATCCGCAGGCTCCGGCATGTCGCTGCCAATGACAATCTCATGGGACCATTTGCTGATGACGGTGATCCGATCCGCCAGCCCGTTTCGGGCGATCACCTGACGGGCGGCTTCGGCGATGAGGGGTTGCTGTTCGCAGGTATAGACGTGCTGCGCGCCGGCCCGCGCGGCCAGCATGGCGGTCAGCCCGGCACCGCAGCCAATGTCGAGCACGATGTCACCGGGGCGCACCTTGGCAGCAATGGCCGCGGCATAGGCCTGATTGCGGGCCTGATCGGCCAGCATCGGAAAATGCCAGCGCGGCACAAAGGTCTGATAAAGCCGTTCGCGCAGGATCTGGGCCTCGTGGTGCTGGGGGTCAAGCGCCAGCGCCTCATTCAGCAGACGCGCGGTTTGCAGGCCGCCATCCCCCAAAGATGTGGCCTTGGCCAATGCGACCAGATGGTCGGCATCGACAGCGGCGGCGGGGCTTTGGGCGGGCGAGGCAGGCATCGGGGAAGGGGCAGGCGTCTGATTTTCAAGCAACTTTCAATTTTCCCTTGTTTTGAGGCAAATGCGTTGCGGCGACTATTGGGCATTCGCATCTAATTTTCGGTAAAGGGAACCGGGCATTGTTGTGGCAGGGGCGCCCCGGTTGGTCTGCTGGCTCTGGGCTTTTTGTGGGGCCTTTAGTCTACGCTCTGCCGTGGCCGGGTGAAGGGGGGCGGGCCAGGGACCATCAGTGGCCCGACCCGGCACCCAAGACAGGCGCGATATCAGGCGGTCAGCTCGTCAAAACAGGCCATCGCCTTTGAGGCATACATCATCGATGGGCCGCCCCCCATCTGGATCGACATGGCCAGCACATCGCCCAGCTCTTCGCGGCTGGCGCCCGCCCGCACAAGGGCCTCGACATGCAGGCCGATACAGTCCTCGCACCGCAGCGCGACCGCGATGCCAAGGGCCACGAATTCCTTTTGCTTGAACTCCAGAACGCCCCCCTCCTTGACTGCTTTGCCAAGCCCGCCAAAGGCCTGCGCGGTCTGGGGAATGGCGCGGTTCAGCCGGCGCAGCCGGTCGCGAGTCTGGGTGAGTTTGTCATGCCAGTTCATGATGTGGGGTCCTTTCACATTCAGGTAATGGAATGCGTAAGGCGACACCCGGTCCCGGACTTTGATCTCGATCAGCCGGATGCGGTTTTGGGGCGGCTCAGGCCGGTTTTTCCGCAATCAGGGCAAGATTGTTGGCGGGCATCTCCACCACCTCTGCCATCTCCAGCCCTTGGGCCTGCATCCAGTCCATGACGTCGAAGTCATCCTTGTAGCCCACGTCGGGGTCATGGGCGGTCAGCTTGGCGTGGAAACTGCGGTCGCCCTCGGATGTCAGCTCTCCGGCGCGCATGAACGGGCCGTAGATCATCAGCCGACCCCCCGGCGCCAGATGGCGCGCGGCACCTTCAATCAGGGTTCTGGCTTCGGGCGCGCTGATCAGATGCAGGAGGTTGCACAACGTGATGAGATCATAGCGCCCCAGCCCTGCGGGCCAGTCGGTTTCGGTGGCATCAAGATGCAGCGCCGGGGCAATGTTTGGGCTCGCCTGATTGCTCACATGATCGCGCACATGCGCATCGATACTGGCCCGGCGCAGCGGATCGACCTCGCTTGGTTGCCACAGGATATGCGGGCAGCGCGCGGCAAAGCCCGTGATGTGCTGACCGGTGCCGCTGGCGATTTCCAGCGCCTTGGGCTGGGGGCGGTCCGGGCGCGCGGCAGGGGCAATCGCGGCGATCAGATCTGCAAGCGGCGCAAGGTTGCGCGCGGCAGAGGGAGAGAACAGCTTGGGCGAGGTCGCGTCATCAGCCGGGGCCACGACAGAGGCTGCGCCAGGGACGGATCTCACGGCCATTGTTTGTCCTTTCCATATGTGTCGGGCTCATGTGTGTCGGGCCGTTTGGAATTGGCCCGCTTGCCCGACCGGTTACACCCCGCGCAGACGTGCCGGGCTGAGAGCGGCCAAAGTGGCCGCGTCAATCTCCGGTGCCGCGCCTGTCATCAAAGCGGCAATCAACCGCCCGGCAGCCGGTGAGGACTGCACGCCATAGCCCCCCTGACCGGCGCACCAGACAAAGCTGGGTTGATCCGGATCGGGACCCATCACCGGCACGCCGTCGCTGACGAAACTGCGCAGACCGGCCCAGTTGTGTTCCACCCGCGTCACGGGCTCGCTGACCATTTCTTCGTAGCGGGCCAGCCCCTCGGCCAGCACCATGTCATCGGCATAGGCATCATGGGGCGCGACCGGATCGGCATCGGCAGGGGAGACCAGCAGTTTGCCCGCGTCCGGCTTGGCATACCAGCATTCGCCCACCCCCATGATCATCGGCCAGGTGGTGACATCATGGCCACCGGGGGCAGGCAGCCGCGCCATGGAGCGGCGTTTGGGCTGCAACCCAATCGGGGCAATATTCGCCAGCGCGGCGATTTCATCGGCCCAGGCACCGGCGGCATTGACGACACTGCGGCAGCGCAGGGTTTCGGTGCTGCGCGCGGCCCCTGATCCAGTGGTGATGTCGACCTGCCACATACCGTCAGGGGCAGCATACTGCAGCGCCGTAACCTGCGCATCGGTGCGGATCACCCCGCCGTGGCTGCGCGTGACCTTGGCAAAATCCTGTAGCAGACGGTCGGCATCCAGATCCTCGGCTGTGTCGTGATAGGCGGCAAAGCCCACCGCGGCGGGGTTCAGAACCGGCACCATCTGCACCGCCTGTTCCACGGGAATCTCTGTCAGCGACAGGCTCACACAATCGGCGGCAAATTCCTCTGCCTGATCGGGGCCTGCGACCAGCATCATGCCGCGCGGGCTGAGATAGCCATTGCTGCGATGATGGGCCTCGCTGGCCTGTGTCAGCACCTGCACCGGGCCGGGGCCGTAATGGGCCTCGAACATCGCGGCAGAACGCCCGGAAGAATGATAGCCGAGCGCGCTTTCGCTCTCCAGCACGAGGGTGCTGCGCAGAGGGCTGAGCGCGGCTGCGGCGCTGAGCCCGGCAAGCCCGCCACCAATGATGATCACATCAAGGATCTGATCGCTCATGCCTGTTCCTCCAACCGGTCAGTTGCCGGGGCAGGGCGCGGCGACAGCGCCGAAATCCGTTCATAAAGCGCGGGCGTCATGTCAATCTCCAGCGCCGCCAGCGACGGGCGCAGCTGCTCCAGGGAGCGGGCAGAGATGATCGGTGTCACCTGCGCGCCATAGCCTGCCGCCCAGGCCACTGCGAGGCTCGCAGGCTCTACCCCAAGCTCTGCGGCCAGATCCGCAAGGGCACGCGCGCTGTCCAGCATCCAGGGCTGGCCATAGCGTTCGCGGTAGCGCGGATCATCATCCAGCCGCCCCCGGCTGCTGCCCGCGGCCGTGTCGCCCGCAAGACCCGCAGCGTATTTCCCCGTCAGCATCCCGCCGCCCAACGGAGAATAGGGCGCAACGGCAATCCCCTGATCGGCACACATCGGCAGGATCTCGACCTCGACCTGACGTTTGATCAGCGAATACATCGGCTGCAGGATCGCCGGGCGCAGATCAAATTCCTGCCCGATCATGATCGTCTTCATCACCTGCCAGGCGGCAAAGTTCGACAGGCCGAGATAGCGAAACTGCCCCGCCGCGCGCAGCTCTGCCAGTGTGGCAAGCGTTTCGCGCAGATCGGTGTCTTCGTCGTAGCGATGCAGATACAGGATATCGACCATATCCTGCCCCAGCCGCGCGCGCGACTGATCCAGCTGGCGGCGGATATTCTCGGCGCCCGCACCACCGGTATAGGCAACCTTGGTGGCGATCAGCAGACTGTCACGCGCGTCGCGGATCAACTGGCCCAGGATCTCTTCGCTGCGCCCGTCGGTATAGACCCAGGCGGTGTCGAAATGGGTGATGCCTGCAGCGCGGCAGGCGGCATACATCTCGGCTGATTGGGCGGCGTCGGCGCGGCCGCCAAATTGCATGGTGCCAAAGGCAAGGGCGCTTGCGGGGGTGCCATCCAGGCTGATCAAATCGGTGTTCATGGCGCAGAGCGTGGCATGAGTTCGCAGCAACCAAAAGCCCCAAAAATCCCATATGTTGTGCAAAATCACCGCAGGCGCGCGCTGGCCTGTTTCAAAGCCGTGGCGCAATCGTGAATGGCAATGACACCGGGCTCGGAGTAGGGACAGATATGTTTGATTCAAAGATCCGCCCGCTGATTGATCCGGTTCTGAACGCCCAGGGCGCAGTGATTGCGCGCGCAGGTATCAGTGCCAATCAGGTGACATTGCTGGGGCTGACGCTGGGGTTGCTGTCGGCGGTGATGATCGCCTGTGGCCTGTTTGCGCTGGCCTTGCTGCCGTTGCTTCTGTCGCGGCTGGCCGATGGTCTGGACGGTGCGGTGGCGCGCGCCAGCGAGCCCAGCGACTTTGGCGGCTATCTTGATATCACCTGCGATTTCCTGTTCTACGGCGCGGTGCCGCTTGCCTTTGTGCTGGCCGATCCTGTGCAAAACGGCGTCGCCGGGGCGTTTTTGCTGATGACCTTCTATGTGAATGGCACCAGTTTTCTGGGCTACGCGGTGCTGGCGGAAAAGCACAAGATGAAGAGCGATGCGCGCGGCGTCAAAACGCTCTATTTCACTGGCGGACTGCTGGAAGGGGCAGAGACCATCGGCTTTTTCGTGCTCCTGTGTCTGCTGCCTGCATGGTTTGCCCCCATGGCCTGGGTCTTTGGCGCGCTGTGTCTGGTGACTGCGGGCTCGCGCGTGCTGCTGGCGCTGCGGGTGTTTCGCCGCGACTGAGGTGCTGCGCCGCGCGCCCCGAATTTGAGTATTTATGGAAAGATGACGGGGCAAGGGCATGGGCCCCTGCGACGTCTGCCATCGCCGCTGGCCGGTCATGGCCCCACGAAAAAGGCCCGCCAGAGGAGGCGGGCCTTTCGTGTTGTTTCATCAGTCAGACGGTGCGAGCCGCTTATTGCGGGATGTCGCCTTCAAGACCTTCGACGTAGAAGTTCATGCCGGCCAGGGTGCCGTCATCGGCGGTTTCGCCGTCTGCCAGCCAGTCAGAGCCGTCCTGTTTCTTGATCGGGCCAGTAAAGGCGTGGTAGCTGCCATCTGCCAGCGAAGCCTTGAGCGCCAGGGCAGAGGCTTTGATCTCTGCCGGAACAGCGTCGGAAATCTCGCCAATTTTCACCATGCCGGCGCCGATGCCGTCCCAGGTGTCGCTGCTTTCCCAGGTGCCGTCCATAACCGCCTTGGTGCGGGCGATGTAGTAAGGCGCCCAGTCATCGATGATGGAGGAGACGCGCGGCTTGGGGCCGTATTCCGCCATATCCGAGGCCTGACCAAAGGTGATCACATTGCCTGCGGCCTGAGCGGCGGCCTGCGGCGCGGTGGAGTCGGTGTGCTGCAGGATCACGTCTGCGCCCTGTTCGATCAGGACCTTGGCAGCGTCAGCTTCTTTTGCAGGATCAAACCAGGTGAAGGCCCAGACGATTTTGAACTGAACGTCGGGGTTGACTTCCTTGGCGTGCAGATAGGCAGAGTTGATGCCGCGGATCACTTCGGGGATCGGGTAGGAGCCGATATAGCCGATGATGTTGCTCTCGGTCATCTGGCCTGCGATGTGGCCCTGAACGGCGCGGCCTTCGTAGAAGCGGGCAGAATAGGTCGAGACGTTGTCAGCGCGCTTGTAGCCGGTGGCGTGCTCGAACTTCACGTTCGGGAATTTCTTGGCAACGTTGATGGTTGGATCCATGTAGCCAAAGGAGGTGGTGAAGATGAGATCCGCGCCTTCCAGCGCCATCTGGGTCATGACGCGCTCGGCGTCGGGGCCTTCGGCCACGTTTTCGACGTAGACGGTTTCGACCTTGTCGCCGAATTCCTCGACCACGGCCTTGCGGCCCTGATCATGTTCGTAGGTCCAGCCACCATCGCCCACCGGGCCAACATAGACAAAGCCGACTTTGGTTTTGTCATCTGCGGCCACGGCGCCGGTTGCCAGGCCAAACGCCACAGCGGCGCTGGTCAGCAGTTTGTTCAATTTCATCTTTACGGACTCCCCGTTTTGGTTGTTACGCCCAGGAGAGGGCCCTGGACGATGAGCGACCCCCGCCAGATCAGCGGGAGGCGTGGAAATTGCGGCCAAGGGCGGCGGGTGCGCTGCTCTTGTCCGCGGAAAGGATAACAAGCACGATAATTGTGATCACGTAGGGCGACATTGCCAGATACTCGACCGGGATGGCAACGCCTGCGGCCTGCAGATTGAGCTGCACAACGGTGACGCCGCCAAAAAGATAGGCACCAAGCAGCGCGCGCCAGGGCTTCCAGCTGGCAAAGACCACCAGCGCCAGCGCGATCCAGCCAACACCAGCCGTCATGCCTTCGGTCCATTGCGGTACCCGGATGAGGCTGATGTAGGCGCCGCCAATGCCCGCACAGGCGCCGCCAAACAGGATCGCCATCAGACGGATACGGATCACCTTGTAGCCAAGCGCATGGGCGGCATCGTGGTTTTCCCCCACCGCGCGCAGCACCAGCCCGGCGCGCGAGAACTTCAGCAGCGCCCAGACCGCGGCGGTGAGCGCGATGCCGAAATAGAGAATGATGTCATGGCCAAACAGGATCGGGCCAACCACCGGCAGATCGCTGAGGACGGGGATGTGGATGTCGCTCATCTGCGGCGGTTTCACCCCCACATAGGATTGTCCCATCAAGGCCGACAGCCCCAGGCCAAACAGCGTCAGCGCCAGACCCGACGCCACCTGATTGGCCTGCGCAATCTGTGTCAGAAAGCCAAACAGCACCGACAGCGCAGCCCCGGCAAAGGCGGCCGCAAAAAAGCCCAGCAGGGGGGAGCCGGTTTCCACCGCGGTGGCAAAACCTGCGATGGCGCCGGTGATCATCATGCCTTCGACGCCAAGGTTCAGAACGCCTGATTTCTCCACCACCAGCTCTCCGATCGCGGCGATCAGGATCGGTGTGGCCGCCACCATCAGTGAGGCGACCAGCAGGACGGGATTGATTGCAGAAAGATCCATGTCACACCACCTCGGGTTTGCTGAGCGCAATGCGGAAATTGGTCAGGAGATCCAGCGCCAGCAGGAAGAACAGCAGCATCCCCTGGAACACCTGGATCGCCGCCGAAGGCAGGCCCATGTTGGACTGCGCGATATCGCCGCCAATGTAGGTCAGCGCCATCAGCCCCCCGGCCAGCAGGATGCCCACGGGGTGCAACCGGCCCAGGAAGGCGACGATGATCGCGGTAAAGCCGTAGCCCACGTTGAAATCGATGGAGATCTGACCAGAGGGACCAGAGACCTCAAACAGGCCCGCAAGACCCGCCAGCGCGCCAGAGGTGCCAAGGCAGAACAGCACCAGCCGGGTGGGGTTCACGCCTGCAAACCGTGCGGCACGCGGGGCCTCGCCGCTCAGGCGGATGTGGTAGCCCAGCATGTGACGGTTCAGCAGCACATAGGCAAATATCACCGCAATCAGCGCCGCCACAACGCCCCAGTGCATGCCGGTGCCGGTGATCAGCTCGGCATTATGGGCGGCGTCCCAGGACTGCAGGTTGCGCGAACCGGGAAAGCCAAAGCCTTCGGGGTTTTTCAACAGGCCAAGCGAAACCGAGGCCAGGAACTGCTCGGCCACATAGACCAGCATCAGCGAGACCAGGATCTCATTGGTGCCAAAGCGGGTCTTCAGCACAGCGGGGATCATCGCCCAGGCCCAGCCGCCAAGCGCGCCGGCCACCACCATCAGGGGAAAGATCAGCGCAGAATCCGCGGGATAAAACGCAAGGCCTGCACCGGCGCCACAGATGGCGCCCATGATATACTGGCCTTCGGCGCCGATGTTCCAGATCCCGGCGCGAAAGCCCAGGGACAGGCCGATGGCGATCAGCACCAGGGGCGCGCCCTTCACCAAAAGCTGCGGACGGTAGTAAAAGGCAAATTCGCCAAACAGCGGATCCCAGAAAATGGTGCGGATCGCCTCGACCGGGTTCTTGCCAAGCGCCGCAAACAATAGCCCGCCTGCAATCATGGTCGCCAGCACCGCCACCAGCGGCGTTGCCATCGACCAGACACGCGACGGCTGTGGTCTCTTTTCTAGCCGGATCATTGTTGTTGTTCCCCCCGGTCGCAGATCTGTGCCTGCGTGCCTGTCATCTTTCCAAAAATACTCACAGTCCCGACCGACCCGCACACGCGGCCCTTGGTGGGGATCAGCAGGGTCGCTGCGCTAGACATGCGCAACCTCCATCCCATGCGCGCCACCCATCATCAGGCCGATTTCATCAACGCTCAGCCCCGCGGTGGGGCGGGGTGCGCTCAGGCGGCCTTCGTTCAGGGCGGCAAAACTGTCGGCGATCTCCATCAGCTCGTCGAGATCCTGGCTGATGCAGATCACGGCGGTGCCGCCCGCGGCCAGATCCAGCAGCGACTGGCGGATCGCGGCGGCGGCGGCGGCATCCACGCCCCAGGTCGGCTGGTTCACCACCAGAACCTCGGGGCTTTGCAGCACCTCACGGCCGATGACGAATTTCTGCAGATTGCCCCCCGACAGCGAGCGGGCGGCGTTTTGCGGACCAGGGGTGCGCACGTCAAAGCGCTCGATGACCTTTTCGGCAAACTCCTGCGCCAGGCCCCATTTGAGAAACCCCCGGCTCGCCAGCCCTTCGCGGGTGGCGGCGGTCAGCATGGCGTTTTCCGTCAGGCTCATATCCGGGGCTGCGGCATGGCCCAGACGTTCCTCGGGTGCTGCGAGAATGCCGAGGCGGCGGCGGGCAACCGGGCCGAGGTGGCCGACCGGCGCGCCCTCCAGCTTGACCGCATCGTCGGTGGTCAGCGTCTCGCCCGACAAAACGCCAAGCAGCTCGTCCTGGCCGTTTCCTGCAACCCCGCCAATGCCAAGAATTTCCCCTTTGCGAACAGTGAGATGGACATTCTTCAGCGCGGTGCCAAAGGCCGATGGAGCAGGCACCGACAACCCGGTGATATCCAGCGCCACATCGCCAAAGGCGCGGCCTGATCGTTCGGGTGTCTGCAGCGCTGTGCCCACCATCATTTCGGCCATATCCCGCGCCGAGGTCTCGGCCGGGACACATTCGCCCACATTCTTGCCCAGTCGCAGGATGGTGGCGTGATCGCACAGGGTGCGGATCTCTTCGAGCTTGTGGGAAATATACAGGATCGAGGTGCCCTCGGAGCGCAGCTTCTGCAGGGTCTGGAACAGGATATCCACCTCCTGCGGGGTCAGAACCGAAGTGGGCTCATCCATGATGAGCAGCTTGGGATCTTGCAGCAGGCAGCGGATGATTTCGACCCGCTGGCGTTCGCCTGCTGAGAGATCGCCAACCGTGCGATAGGGATCAAGCGGCAGGCCATAGGTTTCCGAAACCTCGCGGATGCGGCTTGCCAGATCCCGCATCGCGGGCGGGTTTTCCATGCCAAGGGCGATGTTTTCCGCCACGTTCAGCGCGTCAAACAGCGAAAAATGCTGAAAGACCATCGCAATGCCATCGGCGCGGGCCTGACGCGGCTCGCTTGGGGTATAGGGTTCCCCGCGCAACAGCATGGTGCCGCTGTCGGGTTTCACCAGCCCGTAGATCATCTTGACCAGGGTCGATTTCCCGGCGCCGTTTTCGCCAAGCAGGGCGTGAACCTCTCCTGCGCCGATATCAAAGGAGACCTGGTCGTTGGCGACCACTCCGGGATAGGCCTTGGTCAGGCCCTGCAGGCTCAGGAGAGGGTGTGTCACGCGCGTCTGTCCTTCTTCAACTCGTCTGTGGCGCCCATGCGCAAGAGCTCTGCCGCCACCCCGACCGCAATCATCTGCGGATGTTTGCCGAGGGCAGGATCCCCAATCGGGCAGGTGATCCTTGCGATCTGGTCAGGGCGATGCCCCAAATCCGCCAGCCGCGACCGAAATCTCGCCCATTTGGTCGCAGATCCGATCAACCCGGCAAAGGAGAACCCCCGCTGCAACAGGGCGTGGCATAGCGCCAGATCCAGCGCATGGGAATAGGTAAGCACCAAATGATGTGCATTTTCAGGGCAATGGCTGACCAAAAGCGCAGGATCAGCAGCGGGCAAAACCGTGACATGGCCCGGCACATCCGGCGGAAACCGCTCGGGCCCGGTATCGACCCAGGTGATGTCGAGATCAGGCAGAGGCGCCAGAACATCGACCAGGGCGCGGCCGACATGGCCCGCCCCCCAGATCCACAGTGGGGTGTCGGGGCGGTGCACGGGTTCCAGAAACCAGCCATCGCTGAGCTGCGGTTCCGGGCGCTGTCCCTGGCTGCGGGCGAGCCCCATCTGGCGGCGTAGTGCCAGTGGCGGGGTGTCTGCGCCTTTGCGATCCAGTGGACGCAGGATGATGTCTGTGTCCAGATCACCGAGGTCATCGGCGCTGTAGATTTCGCTCCACACTGTGACAGAGCCACCGCAGCACTGGCCCAGATCGGGGCCAAGCGCACGGGTGGTCTGCAGGCGGCGGTTGCCGGTCTGCAACTGGCGGCGGGCGGCATCTGCGGCCTCATGTTCTAGGGTGCCGCCACCGATGGTGCCGGATTGGCCGCCGTCCCAGACCAGCATGGCGGCGCCCACCTCGCGGGGGGAGGAGCCGCGGATGGCGGCAATCACCACCCGCACCACCGGCCCATGCGCCGCGATCTGGCGGCTCAGATCCTGTAGGTCGAACCCCATTGCCTAGGCCTCCGGCGCGATGCGGCGCACCGCGCGCCAGATCTCTTCGGATGTCGCGGGCGCATTCAGCGCAGGGTAGCTGCCGCCATAGGCCCCAACCGCATCGCTGAGCGCAAGCCAGGCCGAGATGCCCAGCATGAAGGGCGGCTCCCCCACTGCCTTTGAGCGATAGATGCTGTCCTCGCGGTTCTCGCCGTTCCAAAGCGCGACATTGAACACATCGGGCCGGTCCGAACAGGCGGGGATCTTGTAGGTTGAGGGCGCATGGGTGCGCAGATTGCCGGTCTGATCCCAGACCAGTTCCTCTGTCGTGAGCCAGCCAGCCCCCTGCACATAGGCGCCTTCCACCTGGCCGATATCCAGCGCGGGGTTCAGCGAGGCCCCCGCGTCATGCAGAACATCTGCCCGCAGGGTCCGGTTTTCACCAGTGAGCCGGTCCACCACCACCTCGGTGATGGCCGCACCATAGGCAAAGTAGAAAAACGGGCGCCCCTTGCCCTGAATGCGGTCCCATTCCAGTTTCGGGGTTTTGTAATACCCGGTTGACGACAGGCTGATGCGGCCTGTGTAGCATTCCATCGCCGCCGCCTCAAAGCTCAGCTCTTCGCTGCCGATGATGACGCGATCGCCCTCAAAGCGCACCGCTGAAACGGGCTGCTGGTAGCGCTCGGCCAGATAGGCTGCCATGCGGTCACGGATGGTGTCGCAAGCGGCTTTGACCGCCATGCCGTTCAGGTCCGACCCGGAGGAGGCCGCCGTGGCCGAGGTGTTGGGCACCTTGGCGGTGTCGGTTGCGGTGATCTTTACCTTTTCCAGCGAGATGCCAAAGCGGCTGGCAGCGACCTGCGCGACCTTCTGGAACAGGCCCTGGCCCATTTCGGTGCCGCCGTGGTTCAGGTGGACCGATCCGTCCTGATAGACATGCACCAGCGCGCCCGCCTGATTGAGATGGGTCAGCGTGAAGGAGATACCGAATTTTACCGGCGAAAACGCGATGCCGCGCTTGAAGCGGTCATTCCCGGCGTTCCACGTGGCGATGTCCGCCTTGCGGGCTGCATAGTCCGATGTGTTCAGCAGCTCGGCGGTCAGCTCGTGCAGGATGAAATCCTCTACCGGCATACGGTAGGGGGTTGTCTGCACATCTGCCGCCGGTGTGGTGACATCGGCGGGGTCAGCCGGGGCCCCGCGAGAGGCAAGATCGCCTGCCGCATCCGGCGCGGGGACAGAGCTGTCGTGGGGCGCGCCCGCTGGCGCGGTGGCGGACTGCATCGGCGCGTAATAATTGCGCTGGCGCAGCTCTACCGGGTCGAGCCCCAGCTTATGGGCTGCGTGGTCCATCACCCGCTCGATCCCGACCATGCCCTGAGGCCCGCCAAAGCCACGGTAGGCGGTCGCACTTTGACGGTTGGTTTTCAGCCGGTGGCTTTCGATGCGAATTGCGGGGATCAGATAGGCGTTGTCGCTGTGCAGCATGGCGCGATCCGCCACCGGCAGCGACAGATCCTGTGCCCAGCCGCAATCGACCAGATGGGTGAACTCCACCCCCTGAATGCGCCCCTCTGCGTCAAATCCCGCGCGATAGGAAATGCGGAAGGCGTGACGCTTTCCGGTGATGGTCATGTCGTCGTCGCGGTCATAGCGCATCTTGCAGGTGCGGCCGGTGGCACGGGCGGCGATGGCGCAGGCCACGGCCAGCGCGTTGCCCTGACTTTCCTTGCCCCCAAAGCCACCGCCCATACGGCGGGTCTCGACCCGGACGGCGTGCATCGGCAGGCCGATGGCCTCTGCCACCTTGTGCTGGATTTCGGTCGGGTGCTGGGTCGAGGAGTTGACCAGCATGCCGCCGTCTTCCTGCGGCTGGGCCATTGCGGCCTGACCTTCAAGGTAGAAATGTTCCTGCCCGCCAAGATCGAATGTGTCCTCGACCACATGGGCCGCCGAGGTGATGGCGCTGTCTGCGTCACCTTTGGTGTAGATGCGGGGGCCGTCTTCGAAGCGGCTGTCTGCGGCCAGCGCGTCCTCCAGCGTCAGCAGGGCAGGGCGTTCGGCATAGCTGATCTGACCCTTGCGCGCCGCAACCCGTGCCGCACGATGCGAGGTGGCGACCACCAGAAACACCGGCTGGCCGATATGGTGGACCGATCCATCGGCCAACAGCGGCTCGTCATGGGCGGAGGGCGAGACGTCGTTGTCAAAGGGCAGATCGTCAGCGGTGAGCACGGCCACCACGCCGTCGCTTTGGCGGACGGCATCCAGATCCAGTGCGGTGATGCCTGCGTGGGCCACTGTCGACAGGCCAAAGGCCAGATGCAGCGTGTCGCGCGGCGACGGGATGTCATCGACGTAACGCGCCTGACCAGTCACATGCAGACGCGCCGCGTCATGGGGGAGAGGTTTTGCAACAGCCATCACTTCACCTCCAGCACATGGGTGGGCGTCTGCGTCTGGCCCAGATCGTCAAAATAGCGTGCGAGCATATTTGCCGCCGCCTCCAGCCGGTAGTCGGCAGAGGCGCGCATATCGCTCATCGGGGTGAAGTCGCGGGCAAACTCGCCCCGCGCAGTGGCGAGCGTGGCAGAGGACAGGGGCTGGCCGATCAGCGCGGCCTCTACGTGGCTGGCGCGCTTGGGCACACCTGCCATGCCGCCAAAGGCGATGCGTGCGGCGGTGATCTGGCCGTCCTCAACGGTCAGATTGAACGCGCCCAGAACCGCAGAGATATCCTGATCGAAGCGTTTGGAGAGCTTGTAGACGCGCAGGGCATCACCCTGTTCGGCAGGTCGTGCGGGCAGGGTGATGGCCTCGACGAATTCGCCGGGCTGGCGGTCCTGCTTGCCGTAGTCGATGAAGAACTCTTCAAGCGGCAGGCTGCGGCGGCTGACGCCCTTGCGCAGTTCAAGCGTTGCACCAAGCGCGATCAGCGCGGGCGGATTGTCTCCGATGGGGGAGCCATTGGCGATATTGCCGCCGATGGTGGCGGCGGCGCGCACCTGCTGGCTGGCAAAGCGGCGCAGCATTTCCCCATAAGACGGGTGGCGCGCGGTGAGGGTACTGCGCAGGCGGTTCATGTCGACCATCGCCCCGATGCGCAGGCTGCCGTTGGGCTGTTCGGTGATGTCTTTCAGGTCATCGCAGCCATCAAGGAAGATCACATCCCCCAGATCGCGCAGCTGTTTGGTCACCCAGAGCCCGACATCCGTGGCGCCCGCAATCAGCGTCGCCTCGGGCCGCGCGGCATAGGCTTCGGCCAATGCGTCGGCAGAGCCGGGCCGCAGGGAGGCGGC
The DNA here is from genome assembly GCF_019801785.1 of Phaeobacter italicus. NCBI lineage: Bacteria > Pseudomonadati > Pseudomonadota > Alphaproteobacteria > Rhodobacterales > Roseobacteraceae > Phaeobacter > Phaeobacter italicus. Next base: position 71,137 of record NZ_JAHVIJ010000006.1, read on the forward strand.
ATCGCCGTCTGTTGCTGGCAGGTTGGCTGCATCCTCGCTGCGAATCCAGTCGGGGACCGGTGCTGCGCTGGCGGCTTCGGCGGCGCGAATGATCGGGGCATAGCCGGTGCAGCGGCAGAGGTTGCCTGCCAGCTGGTCATCGTGGTCGGACGCGCCGTTCTTGTGGGCGGTCACCATCGACATGATGAAGCCCGGCGTGCAGAAACCGCACTGGCTGCCGTGATGGGTGATCATCGCCTCTTGCACCGGATGCAGCTGGCCATCGGGGCCTGCCGCGCCTTCGACGGTGCGGATGGATTTGCCGTGCAGCTGGGGCAGGAACAGGATGCAGGCGTTCAGCGGCTTGGCGCCTTTGGCGTCGGTCACCATCACGGTGCAGGCGCCGCAGTCGCCCTCGTTGCAGCCTTCCTTGGTGCCGGTCAGCCCGCGGTCTTCGCGCAGCCAGTCCAGCAGTGTCGCCGTCGGAGAAACATCCTTGAGCGAGACCTCTTCACCGTTCAATCGAAAGGTGATCGTCATGTTAGAAACCCGTCGCGTTACCTTGGTTTTCCCTGGGTGCCATCCCTTCGATGCGACGTAGAAGACATGGCGGGCGTCTTGATGTTGGTTTTCCCTGTGTTGGCAACAGCCTAGAAAGGGCGCTGTCCGTCTGGCAAGGAAAAGTGACTCTGCCATGAGACAATATTGGGGCGCAAGATCATTGCGGTGTGCCGCTGTATGCCGTTATTTTTAAACCGTTTCACCCTCTCTGGCCTTGGGTTGGCGCGCAGGGTGCGGAAAGAGTTTCAAACAAAGCGGAATAATCCTGCCTTATTTTTGCGCATTCCTTGCGAGTGGTTGCGCGGACTTGGGCGTCACGTCGCTGCCTTCCCGCTTCCTTCTGGCGGCCTGCGGCGGTAGCTTGGCGCCATGACCCAAAATCCCCGATTCATTCACCTGCGCACCCATACCGAATACTCGTTGCTGGAAGGTGCCGTGCGGCTGAAAAAGCTGCCGGATCTGTGCAAGAAATACGAGATGCCCGCAATTGCGGTGACGGACAGCAACAACCTGTTTGCTGCGCTGGAGTTTTCGGTCTCTGCCAGCGGTGCAGGGGTGCAGCCGATCATGGGCTGTCAGGTGGATCTGCGGTTCACGGATCCCGCCCCCGGCGAGCGGCCCAAGCCGCCTGCGCCGCTGGTGCTGCTCGCGCAGAGCGAGACAGGCTATGAACATCTGATGAAGCTGAACTCTTGCCTGTATATGCGCGAAGGCAGTGAGCTGGCGCATGTCACGCTGGAAGAGCTGGCCCAATATGCAGGGGATGTGATCTGTCTCAGCGGTGGGCCTGACGGGCCGGTGGGGCGGCTGTTGCAGATGGGGCAACGCTCGGCGGCCGAGGCATTGATGCAGCGGCTGAAAGCGATCTTTCCGGATCGTCTCTATGTGGAATTGCAGCGCCATCCGGGCGAGCACGGCCAGCCCGAAGCGGAGCAGCTGACAGAGCGCGGCCATATCGAGATGGCCTATGCGATGGACCTGCCGCTGGTTGCCACCAATGACGTCTATTTCCCCAATACGGAAATGTACGAGGCCCATGACGCGATGATCTGTATCGCAGAGGGGGCCTATGTCGATCAGGTGGAGCCGCGCCGCCGCCTGACTGCGCAGCACTATTTCAAAAGCCAGGAAGAAATGGTCGCGCTGTTTGCCGATCTGCCAGAGGCGCTGGAAAACACCGTAGAGATCGCCAAACGCTGCGCCTTTATGGCGTATCGGCGCGATCCGATCCTGCCGAAGTTTGCCGATGACGAGGTGGCCGAACTGCGCCGCATCGCCAATGAGGGCCTGCAGCAGCGTCTGGCTGTGATCCCCCATGCGGTGAGCGTCGAGGAATATCAGGAGCGGCTCGATTTCGAGCTGGGCATCATCGAGGGGATGGGCTTTCCCGGCTACTTCCTGATCGTTGCGGACTTTATCCAATGGGCCAAGGACCACGACATTCCGGTCGGGCCGGGGCGGGGCTCTGGTGCGGGCTCTCTCGTGGCTTATGCGCTGACGATCACCGACCTTGACCCGCTGCGCTACAGCCTGCTGTTCGAACGCTTCCTCAACCCGGAACGGGTGTCGATGCCCGACTTCGATATCGACTTCTGCATGGACCGCCGGGAAGAGGTGATCAAATACGTGCAGGAGAAATACGGTCGCGATAAAGTTGGGCAGATCATCACCTTTGGCGCGCTTTTGTCCAAGGCGGCGGTGCGCGACATGGGGCGGGTTTTGCAGATGCCCTATGGCCAGGTGGACCGGCTGTCCAAGCTGATCCCGGTCGAGGGCGTCAAGCCGATGTCGATTGCGGACTCGCTCAAGGAAGAGCCGCGTCTGCGCGAGGAGGCGGAGAACGAAGAGGTCGTTGACCGCTTGCTGAAGTACGGCATGCAGGTCGAGGGGCTGTTGCGCTCTGCCGGTACCCACGCGGCGGGTGTGGTGATTGGCGACAGGCCACTGGATGCGCTGGTGCCGCTTTACCGCGATCCGCGCTCTGACATGCCCGCCACCCAGTTCAACATGAAATGGGTGGAACAGGCCGGTCTTGTAAAGTTCGACTTTCTCGGCCTGAAGACACTGACCGTCATTCAGAACGCGATGGATCTGATTTTCCAGTCGGGCCGCGACCTGCATATCGCCGCAGACGGCACCCAGCTCTATGACCCGCCAGAGGGGGCGGAGAACCAGATCAACGCCATTCCGCTGGATGACAAGGTTACATATGACCTCTACTCCCGCGCCAAGACGGTGGCGGTGTTCCAGGTGGAATCCACCGGCATGATGGATGCGCTGAAGCGCATGAAACCCACCTGTATCGAGGACATCGTGGCGCTTGTGGCGCTTTATCGTCCGGGCCCGATGGAAAACATCCCGGTCTACTGCGAGGTAAAGAACGGCCAGCGCGAGATCACATCCGTGCATCCGCTGATCGACCATATCCTTGAGGAAACCCAGGGCATCATCGTTTACCAGGAACAGGTGATGCAGATCGCCCAGGTGATGGCGAATTATACCCTTGGTGGTGCGGACCTGCTGCGCCGCGCGATGGGTAAGAAGATCAAGGAGGCGATGGACGCCGAACGCCCCAAGTTCGAAAAGGGCGCGGCGGAAAACGGGGTGCCTGCCAAGAAGGCCTCGGAGGTTTTCGACCTTCTGGAAAAATTCGCCAACTACGGCTTTAACAAATCGCACGCGGCCGCCTATGCGGTGGTCAGCTATCAGACCGGCTGGCTGAAGGCGAACCACCCGGTAGAGTTCATGGCCGGCGTCATGAACTGCGATATCCATCTGACCGACAAGCTGGCGATCTATTTTGAAGAGGTCAAGAAAGGCCTGGGCCTGCCCTATGTGCCCCCCTGCGTGAACCGCTCGGAGGCGACTTTCAATGTGGTCAAGGGAGAGCTGGTCTATGCGCTGGGCGCGCTGAAAAACGTCGGCGTGGAGGCGATGCGCCTGGTGACTGCGGCGCGGCGTGAAAGCGGCCAGGACAAACCGTTTGCGACGCTGTTTGATTTTGCCCGCAGGGTCGATCTGAAAAAGGTCGGCAAACGTCCGCTTGAGATGATGGCGCGGGCCGGGGCTTTTGACCAGCTGGACAGCAACCGCCGCCGGGTGTTTGAAAGCCTCGGCGCGCTGGTGGATTACTCGGCCGCCATTCAGGAGCAGAAGAACTCCAATCAGGTGTCGCTGTTTGGCGAGGCGGGCGAAGACCTTCCGGAACCGCGACTGCCCAACGTGCCCGACTGGCTGCCCGCCGAACGCCTGTCCGAGGAATTCAAGGCCATCGGTTTCTACCTCTCGGGGCATCCGCTGGATGACTATATGCCTGCGCTCAAGCGCAAGGATGTGATGACGCTGGATGAGGTCACCGCCAAGGCAGAGCGCGGCCCGTTCATGGCCAAGATGGCCGGGGTTGTGGCCGGGCGACAGGAACGCAAATCCGCCCGCGGCAACCGCTTTGCCTTTGCCCAGCTGTCGGATACGTCAGGCGCTTATGAGGTCACGCTGTTTTCCGAGGTGCTGGAGAAGAGCCGTGAGTTTCTGGACACCGGCGCCAAGGTGGTGATCACCGCAGAGGCGACGATGGAAAGCGATCAGCTGAAGCTGCTGGTGCGGTCTGTCGGGCCCGTGGATGCCGCCATTGCCGATGCGGGCCGGTCATCCCTTCGGGTTTATGTTTCGGACGCAAAGGCGGTGGCGACGGTTGCGCAAGTTCTTGAAGACGCAAAGAAAGCCGCCCGCAACGCCTCGCGGGGGGAGGTCTATATGTACCTCCAGGACCCCGCCTTGCCCGGCGATGTCGAGATGGACCTGGGCCAGCCCTTTCCCATCAACCCCCAGATCAAAGGCGCGCTGAAATCACTGGACGGCGTGATGGATGTGGAGGAGATTTGAGCGTGAGGCGCGCGAGATTGCCCGGCTGAGAGGCCGGGCCGCGCCCGACCTGCGCCCGTAGGTCGCGTGCCTTTGTGGGCGTCCATGTTCACTAGCGCGCAATCGTATTTGCAGACCAAGGAATGACGCCATGACCGACCACCCGGATCTCACCCTGCGGGTGGCGGAAATGGCGGATGCGCCCAGCTTGGCGGCGTTGTCGGTCGAGGTCTGGGTGGCGACCTATCTGCGCGAGGGGGTGGGGGCCGCATTTGCGGATTATGTGCTGCAAGAATACACGCCCGCGCGGATGCGGGCGGTGATTGCCGCGCCAACTAGTCATATCATCGTGTCGCAGAACCGCATGGGGATTGATGGCTATATCCGCGTCGATATGGGGGCTCCCGCGCCTGTTGCGGGTGGCCCGGATGTCGAGATCCGCACGCTTTATGTTCAGCCGCGCCACCACGGTCGCGGTCTGGGGCGATCGCTGTTGTCGGCGGCGCTGGCCCATTGCGCAAAGCAGGGCGTGCCCGCTGTCTGGTTGGCCTCAAACGCCGAAAACCTGCCTGCCAAACGGTTTTACCTGAGCCAGGGGTTTGACCGGGCAGGAGAGACTGCGTTTGTGCTGGAGGGGCAATCTTATCTCAACGATGTGTTTGTACGGGACTGCGTTTTGGCGAAACCGCCTGCGGATTGAATAAATTTGTCGTCTTTGCGGTAAGATTCACCCGCCCTTAACCACGTCCATGCGATCCCGGTGCCACGCGGTGAAACTGCAACGCAAAAGAGGAACGCATGAAGGTCGTTATTCTCGCCGGTGGTCTGGGAACCCGGATCAGCGAAGAAAGCCATCTGAGGCCGAAGCCAATGATCGAGATCGGCGGCAAACCGATCCTGTGGCACATCATGAAAACCTTTGGCGCGCAGGGCTTTACCGATTTCGTGATCTGCTGTGGCTACAAGGGCTATATGATCAAGGAATATTTCACCAACTACGTGCTGCATAACGCGGATATCTGCGTGGATATGCGCACCGGTGAGCTGGCGCTTTTGCAAAAGAACTGTGAGCCCTGGAAAGTCACCATGCTGGATACCGGCGAGATGACCCAGACGGGCGGGCGTCTGGCCCATGCGCGCCAGTATCTCAATGAAACCTTCTGTATGACCTATGGCGATGGGGTTGCGGATGTGGATGTGAAGGCACTGGTTGCGTTCCACCGTGCGCAGGGCACAGAGGCCACGGTGACAGCTGTTCAGCCCGCAGGCCGCTTTGGCAGCATCGAGATGGACGGGCATACGGCGACCCGGTTCGTGGAAAAGCCCGCGGGCGACAACCATTGGGTCAGCGGTGGTTTTTTCGTCTGCGAGCCGTCTGCGCTTGATGGTATCGAGGGGCCGGATACGATCTGGGAAAAAGAGCCGATCGAACGTCTGGCCGCGCGCAGGCAGCTGTCTGTCTACAAACACAGTGGGTTCTGGGCGGCAATGGACACCCAGCGCGACAAGAATTACCTGGAAGGGCTCTGGTCTTCGGGTCAGGCGCCGTGGAAGGTTTGGGCGTGAGCGGGTTCTGGCAGGGCAAATCGGTCCTTGTGACCGGTCACACCGGCTTTAAGGGGGCCTGGCTTGCGCTGATGCTGGCCCGACAGGGGGCGCGTTTGCGCGGGCTTGCCCTGCCTGCAGAGACCCAGAGCCTGTTTGCCGCTGCCAATCTGCAAGAGCTGATCCCCGGCGATATCTGTGATCTGCGCGACCGGTCGGCCCTGATCGACAACTACGCAGCCTATTGCCCCGATGTTGTGTTTCACCTCGCCGCGCAGCCGCTGGTGCGCCAGTCCTATCTGGACCCGGTTGAAACCTGGGACAGCAATCTGACCGGCACGCTGAACCTTCTGGAACTGCTGCGGGTGATGAACCGCAGGCGCCGGGATGGGGTAGCGATGACCGTTGTGGTGGCCACCACCGACAAGGTCTATGCGCCGGTCTCGGGCAGCCATGCCTTTACCGAAGACGATCAGCTGGGCGGCCACGATCCCTACAGCGCCAGCAAGGCGGCCACCGAGCTGTTGGTGGCCTCCCACAGGGCGTCGTTTCTCGAACGGGAAAACATTCGCATCGTGACCGCGCGGGCTGGCAATGTGATCGGCGGTGGCGATTGGGCGGATGACCGGATCGTGCCGGATATCGTGCGCGCCATCGCGGCGGGTCAGTCGCTGCATCTGCGCTTTCCCCAGTCTGTGCGCCCCTGGCAACATGTTCTGGACCCGCTTGCAGGCTATATGCAATTGGCCGAGGCCCTGGCGCAGGCGGAGGACAGCAGCGTCCCTGATGCGCTGAACTTCGGGCCGGATGCCCAGGCAGAGAAATCCGTGGCTGAGTTGGTCAAAGCGGCCGGCAGTGCCTATCCCGGCGCAGATCTGGACGTGATCTGCGATGGCCCTGAAGCGGCTCATCCGGTGGAAACCGGACGCCTGTGCCTGTCCAGCACCCTGGCGCAGCAGCGGCTTGGCTGGCAGCCTCGCTGGGCGTTTGAGGACAGCGTGGCAGAGACCATGCGCTGGTACGCTGCGGTGCAGGGCGGCGCCGACCCCCGTGAGGTGAGCGAAGCGCAGATCGCCCGGTTCGAGGCCGCCGCATGAAGATCGAACCGTTTGCAATGGAGGGGGTTTATCGCATTGGCTGGTCGGCCAATCCCGATCCCCGTGGTGCCTTTGGTCGCCTGTTCTGCGCCGAGACCTTTGCAGAGGCGGGGCTGGTCAGCCGGTGGGCACAGACCAACCTGTCGCGCAGCACCCGAAGGGGCACGCTGCGGGGCATGCACTATCAGACCGCGCCATTTGCCGAGACCAAGCTGCTTGTCTGCCTTGCGGGCCGCATCCATGACGTGCTGGTTGATCTGCGACCGCAATCTGCCACCTACGGGCAGTGGTGCGCGCTGGAACTGGACGGGGCGTCGGGCAGTGGCGTCTATATCCCCGAAGGCATTGCGCACGGGTTTCAGACCCTGAGCGACGATGTGATGCTGCACTACAGTCATTCGCGCCCCTACAGCCCGGCCCATCAGGCAGGCGTGGCCTTTGATGATCCCGACCTCGCGATCCAATGGCCGCTGCCCCCGGTCGCCGTGTCTGAGCGCGATCTGACGCTGCCGCGGCTTTGCGAAATTGCACCAAATCTTAGTCCATCCCGCACCAAACAGGAGGTGCTGTCATGAAATGTCGGCATTGCGCGACCGAGCTGTCGCAGGAGGTTCTGAACCTCAACCACGCGCCCCCGTCCAACGCCTATCTCAAGGCGGAACAGCTGCGCACGCCAGAGGTTCACTATCCGCTGCGCCTGTTGTTCTGCCCGCAATGCTATCTGGTCCAGACCGAGGATTTCGCCGCCGCAGAAGAGCTGTTTGATGCGGAGTATGTCTATTTCTCCTCGACCTCCCGCAGCTGGCTCAACCATGCGACCCGTTTCTGCAATGGCGCGATTGAACGGTTGGGGCTTGGGGGCGACAGCTTTGTGGTCGAGATCGCCTCGAACGATGGCTACCTGCTACAGAATTTCGTAGCCGCCGGGGTGCCATGCCTTGGGTTTGAGCCAACCGCCAGCACCGCTGAGGTCGCCCGCTCCAAGGGGGTCGAGACCCGCCAGGCCTTTTTCGGCGCGGCGACGGCAGAGGCCCTGCGCCAGGAGCGCAAGGGCCAAGGGGCTGACCTGATTGTCGGCAACAATGTCTATGCCCATGTGCCCGATATCAACGATTTCACCAAGGGGCTGGCCGGGTTGCTGGCACGTGAAGGGGTGATTTCGCTGGAGTTTCCGCATCTGTGCCAACTGGTCGAGCAGGGGCAGTTTGATACGGTTTATCACGAACATTTCTCTTACCTGTCGCTGACCACGGTTCAGCGCATTCTGGCCGGAGCGGGCCTGCGGGTTTTTGACGTCAGCACATTGTCCACCCACGGCGGCAGTCTGCGGGTCTGGGCCTGCCATGATGACGCGGCGCACGCGACCGAGGCAAGCGTCAGCGCGCTCCTCGCGCGTGAAGCCACGGCGGTGCCGCCTGCAGGCGGGGCTGAGGGGGCGATGGGTGTTCAGGATCCGGGCTATTACGCAGGTCTGCAGGCGCAGGCAGATCAGGCGGCGGACGCATTGGTTGATTTCCTTGTGCGTTGCCGGTCGCGGGGTGAGACGGTTGCCGGTTATGGGGCTGCGGCCAAGGGCACGACGCTGTTCAACTATGCCCGCATCGACAGTCGCCTGCTGAGCTACATCGCGGATGCGGCCCCGTTTAAACAGGGGCGGTTTCTGCCGGGGGCTCATATTCCGGTGGTGGCGCCAGATGCCCTGCATCAGAGCCCCCCGGACCACTTGCTGATCCTGCCCTGGAACCTGCGCGAAGAGATCGCTGCCGATCTGGCCTGGATCACTGAAACCCACGGCACCACACTTTGGACCGTGATGCCACGCCCGGCGCCGGTGCAGGCCACCCAAGGCCAGCAGTGCAGCGCCAGCATCGCGCCACTGTCTGCCTCGGCTCAAGGGGGGCGTGTGTCCCCTTTGCAGGGTGCAATCTACGAAAAGAAAGCAGGCTGACCATGGCTGATATCAAACTGAGCATCTGCATCCCGACCTTTAACCGGGCCTCTTACCTGAGGACGTTGCTTGCGTCTTTGGCTGAGGATCTGCACCAGCTGCCGTGGCCTGTCGAAGTGATTGTGTCGGACAATGCCTCACCAGATGAGACCGCCGAGGTCGTGGCCGCGATGGAGGGTCAGCTCCCGTTGCGTTACATGCGCCAGAGTGAAAACATCGGGCCGCTGCGCAACATGCAAAAGGCCTTGCGCGCCTCGGCTGGGGAATATGCGGTTTATCTGGCGGATGATGATCGGCTCGCCTACAAAGGGGTGATCCGGGCGATTGAGCAAATGGATGCCAATCCAAAAGCCGGGATCTACTATGCGCCCTGGCTCAACAAGGATCTGGTTACAGGCGCCTATGGAGCACCGCTCTATCAGCAGCAAGGTCAGGTGACCGTCCCCCAGGGTAACTATGTGGGCCTGCTGGAGCATGTGCTGGACAACAAGGTTTTTGCAGAGATTTCGGTGGTTCGCGTTACGGTGCAGAAACACCTCACGCCGCTTGCCAATGACCTTGCCTTCTGGGCCTTTACCATGCCCTGCGAATACTTGGGTGCGGGGGATGTGATTTTTGGGGCCGAGCCGTTTTACTATTCCGTCAGCCGCCACTTTGAAGGGGATGAACGGGCGCAGCAGGGCCTTGATGAGGTGCAGTCAGGCTGGGATCTCTATCGTGGTGGGCTTGATTACCTGTTTGGTCTGGCGAGAGAGCAAGGCGGGCTGAGCGATCTGCAAAAGCGGCGTAGCCAGATTGAGCATATCATCATCGAACGGATGTTGGTCGCGCTGTCGTTGCGGGTGCAAAATGGCAGTGACCCGATTGATACCTACACCTTGGCGGCGCGTCTGCGCGGGCTGGGACAGGGGCCAGCGATCAGAAATCTGATGGCGCAGATCCGGCTTGCGGCGGCCTTGCAATATATCTGTGTCGTTCTGCCCGATCTGCTGCAAGCGGAGGGCGTTGCGGTGCTTGGCAATTGTCCTGCGGAGACGATGCAGGTGCTGAAAGAGATCGCAAGCGTGCCGCTGCGCCACGTCGAGGCAGCGCCTGATATCCGCGAGAATGATATCGTCTTCAACCTTGGGCAGGCGGACAACCCGTTGCATGTCGCAGCCGCCGAGCAGGCGCTGGTGGCGCTGACTGAGGGTGATCTGATGCAAAAGTTTGCCTGACGGTGCTGCCATGACGATTTCGCGCCTATTGCTCACCGGATCGACGGGATTTGTTGGACGCGCTGTCACCCGGCAGCTGCGCGGTCTGGGTATTCCGCTGCGCCATGTGGTGCGTGCGGGCAGCGATGGGCGGATTGATGGGATGGGGGCCGCGGATCAGGTGGTGGAATGCGCCGATCTTTTTGATCAGTCGCAGGACTGGTGGGCGCAGACCTGTGCGGGATGTGACGGTGTGCTTCACCTGGCTTGGTACGCAGAGCCTGGGCAGTATCAGCTGTCGGAGCGCAACTTTGATTGCCTCAGCGGGTCGCTGACAATGGCGCGAGGGGCGATTGCGGCCGGGGTGGAACGCTTTGTCGGGGTCGGCACCTGCCTGGAATATGACCTGAGCCCGGGTGCGGTGGCGGCTGATGCCCCGCTTGCGCCGCGCTCGCCCTATGCAGCGGCCAAGACGGCGTGCGGACTGGCGCTTGGGCATATGCTGCCGCTGGCTGGCGTTTCCTTTCTCTGGGCGCGGTTGTTTTATCTCTATGGGGCAGGCGAGGATCCGCGCCGGCTGATTGCCTATCTGCACCATCAGCTGGCGGCCGGGAACAGCGTGGAGCTGTCCGCCGGGGATCAGGTACGTGATTTTCTCGACGTTGATGTGGCGGCAGAGCTGCTGATCCGCGAGCTGCTGGGGACACGGCAGGGCGCTGTAAATATCTCAAGCGGCACCGGCACGACGGTGCGCCAATTGGCCGAGACGATCGCCGACACATATGGCCGCCGTGATTTGCTGCGCTTTGGCGCCCGCCCCGCTAACCCGGATGATCCGCCGGTGGTGATCGGCCTGCGCCCACCGGACGACAGCACGCCGGCCCGTTTGCCCATTTCACATCCCATCCCGGCCTGATCCACGAGACAGCATATGACACAGAATGAGAGACCAGAGATGACAGCCTTTGCCGCCGATATCCCCGCCCGCCTCGATATGATGCGCAACCACACCGGTTTGCAGGAATCTGCACTCGCCTTCCTGCGGGCCTCGGCGCATACGCAGTATTCCTACAACTACCACTGGATGGGGCGTCCGATCATTCAGTATCCGCAGGACATCGTGGCGATGCAGGAGCTGATCTGGCAGATCAAACCCGATCTGATCATCGAAACCGGGATTGCCCATGGCGGCTCACTTATCTTCTCGGCGTCGATGCTGGCGCAGCTGGACATGCATGAGGCCATCGAAGCGGGCACCACGCTGGACCCGGCGCAATCGCAGCGCAAGGTTCTGGGTATCGACATCGACATCCGTCCCCACAATCGCGCCGCCATTGAGGCCCATCCCATGCGCTCTCGCATCGAGATGATCCAGGGCTCTTCTATCGATGGGGCGGTGGTGCAGCAGGTGAGGGAATTTGCCAAGGGCTACAAAAAGGTGCTGATCTGCCTGGATAGCAATCACACCCACGAGCATGTTCTGGAAGAGCTGCGCGCCTATGCGGATCTGACCTCTGTCGACAGCTATTGCGTGGTGTTTGATACGCTGATTGAGGACATGGATGACGACACCTACCCGGACCGGCCCTGGGGCAAGGGGGACAATCCCCGCACCGCAGTTGAAGCCTATCTGCGCGAAGATGACCGGTTCGAGATCGACGCCGATATCCATGACCGGCTGCTGATCACGGTGGCCAGAGGCGGTTTCCTGCGACGTATCCGCTGACCCAGTTCTGACAACGCCACAGACAATAAAAAGCGCAGCATCAGCTGCGCTTTTTGACTGGTGGGGAGAGCAAAGAAGCCAAAATGACAAGCTGGCGTTTCTGAGACCTCGAATGAGCCTAGATACAGGTCACTGAAACAAAATCGAGATCCCGGTGGGAGAGTTCGGATTTTATCTCCTGCTGGTAGGCCGGGTTGGAAATGACGAGAAGGTCACCGGGCTTTGCGTCTTTGTAAAAATCTTCAGGGGCTCGTATCGCTGTTTTGGATCCTGGCAACCAACGACCTTGTTTGTCTGGGTTGATATCCACTGCGTATGGTACGACGTCTACCAGTCGATTGAGCCTGTTCGCATGCCAAAGGAACATACACCCCTTTGTTGCTGCTCCCCAGAAGTAACATTTCCCTGTATGTTGTGTCATTCCTTCCAGATTTATTATCTGTTTTGTCAGCGCAGGAAACAAATCGTCGAAGCTAACATCATCCCAGTTTTCGCCATCATACGCACTGGTGAATTGGGTGGTGGCTTCAGCAAGATTTGCGATGACGAACTGATATTGATCCGAGAAGCACAGGTTGGCCATCTTGGTCTTGCACCCGAATAGGGCGGAAAGTGCATATTGGCTAAAGTAGTTTACGTGCTCATAGGTGATGTCAAAAAAGGTATTGTTTTCCAGAATCCAGTCGAGATTTGGTACTTCAACGTAAATTTCAGCCTCGCCGAAGATCTTGGCTAGCATGGAAATAAAAGTATGAGGCTGCGGGATATGCTCTAAGACATGCCTTAGCACAACAATATCAGCTTCAATCCTATCATCTTCTTTCAGGTAGCGCTTTTCGATATAGGGAGCATTCCCTGTATAGGTGGTGTCAAAACCTCTGCAGACAAAGTGACCTGTGTCATTTGCTTTGTCGAGGAAATCGCCCTTGCCACAGCCAACTTCGACGAGGCGACTTCCAGCAGGATAACGGTCAATCAGAAGTTTGAGCACGTCATCCATGTGCTGGGAAAACTGAGTCGAGTGTGCCTGGCTATTCTCATAAGAGGCATCGTAGTAAGTTATGCTCGGATCAAACGATGCGTTTTCGACAAACTGCAGCCTTCTGTTCCGGCGCAATGTCATCGCACCGACCCGCTGCTCGTCATCTGGAGAAAGCAACGGGTTATTTGGGGTTGTCGGAAGAAGCAGGCAGGCCATGCAGAAAACTCTCAATTTGTCGAAAAGCAGTCTTTCAGTTTGACAGCATGATGGTGGCGTCTGCTCAATATTTGGTAAAATTCTGCACAGATTGTCGCTACAGGGCTGCGTTGAAGACGGAGTCGGTGTCGAGCAGGTATTGGGAGATGATGGGGCCGCTGGCGGCGCCGAGGGCGCGGGCGTTGGGGCCGATGGAGCCCTCTTCGATCCTGGGCAGGATCAGGCCGCGGGCGTCGAGGGTGGCAAGGGCGGCGCGGGTGCGCTGTACCAGCGTTGTGCGGATTGCGGCGGGCAGGGCTCCGTCGATCAGGATGGCCTCGAAATCAAACACGGCGCAGGTGGTCAGACTGGCACGGGCAATGGCCTCGGCGGCTTGATCCAGCCAGGGCTCTACTGCGGGTTCCAGCCCGCTCCAGTCCATTGGCTGTTGCCACAGGCGGTCCGGGTCTTCGCCCTGATTTGTGAGGCGCTGTTCGAGCAGGTGCATGGAGGCCACATCAAGGAGTTTTGCGTCCTTGCCGTCCTTGGTGATCGTGGGCAGCGAGCCAAGCGCACCTGCGTTGCCATGCGGGCCTTCCAGAACGCGGTGATTAAGCACCACGCCCCCGCCAATAAAGGCCGCAAGGTAGAAATAAGCATAGTCGCGATAGGCTTTGCCCCGACCGTAGATATGTTCGGCGCGGCAGGCGGCTGTTGCGTCATTTACGACATGGACGGGCAGATCGCTGAACCGGGAAATTTCCGCTGCGAAATCAAGTGATCTCCAGTCATCCAGCGCGGCCTTCGGGGCGTTGATCTGCTCGTGCCAGGTCCAGAGCTGGAAGGGGGTTGCGATGCCGATGCCGCAGATGCGGCTGATCTGATCGGCGGGCAGGGCGGTTTTGATCCGGGCCAGGCTGTCTTGCAGGAAATCAAACACCACCTGTGGGGTTGGATAGGGGTAGCGCAGGCGCAGTTGCTGGCGCACCGCACCACAGACATCAAGAAGCAGAACCTCGGCGCTGCGGCGGCCGATCTTCAGCCCGTAGGAAAACAACCCATCCGGATTGAGCCCCATCGGCACCGAGGGTTTGCCAACACGGCCGCGCTGCGCCTCACCGCGTTTCAGGAGCCCGTCGGTTTCCAGTTTGCGCAGGATGACCGAGACGGTCTGCGAGGACAGGCCGGTGCCACGGGCGAGTGCGCTGCCGGGCATGGGGCCGTTGCGTTGCAACAGGGACAGGATCAAGCGTTCGTTAAAAACCCGCACACCTGTCTGATTTACGCCGCCGCTGAGGGATCTGACTTGCTCTTGTTCCATGCGGCGGACCCTAATCACGGTTTGAGACATGAGAAAAGTGCGGATATCGACTTAATAAGTCAAGTTGATTTATATATTGACCCGAGCTGCAGAATCGTGGCTCCTATTGGGCAACGAGGCAGTCCGACGGCCTTGTTGGTTTATGAGTGATGCTGAGGGAGGACATCATGAAGAAATTGCTTTTGGGTACTGCATTGAGTTTCGCGGCCACGGCCGGGTCTGCATTTGCGGCAGAGGGTGTGACCGCCTGCCTGATCACCAAGACAGATACCAACCCGTTTTTTGTGAAAATGAAGGAAGGGGCCGAAGCGAAGGCCGCGGAACTGGGCATGACGCTCAAGTCCTTTGCGGGCAAGATTGACGGCGACCATGAAACCCAGGTGGCCGCGATCGAGACCTGCATTGCAGATGGCGCCAAGGGCATTTTGCTGACCGCCTCTGACACCTCGTCCATTGTGCCGGCGGTGCAGCAGGCACGGGATGCGGGCCTTGTGGTGATTGCCCTTGATACGCCGCTGGAGCCGATCGACGCGGCAGATGCGACCTTTGCCACCGACAATTTCCTGGCGGGTGAGCTGATTGGCAAATGGGCGGCGGCGAGCCTGGGCGATGAGGCTGCCAATGCCAAGATTGCCATGCTGGACCTTGCGGTAAGCCAGCCGACCGTGGGCGTGCTGCGCGATCAGGGTTTCCTGCAGGGGTTCGGCATTGATCTGGGTGATCCCAACAAATGGGGGGATGAGACCGATCCGCGCATTGTTGGCAACGATATCACCGCAGGCAACGAGGAAGGTGGCCGCCGCGCGATGGAGAACCTGCTGGCCAAGGATCCGATGATCAATGTGGTCTACACGATCAACGAACCTGCCGCTGCGGGTGCCTATGAGGCGCTGAAGGCGATCGGGCGCGAAAATGACGTGCTGATCGTCTCTGTCGATGGGGGCTGCCCTGGTGTGCAGAACATCAAGGACGGTGTGATCGGTGCGACCTCGCAGCAATATCCGCTGCTGATGGCGTCCAAGGGGATCGAGGCGATCAGCGCCTGGGCCTCTACCGGGGCAAAGCCGGAGCCGACACCGGGCAAGGCGTTCTTTGACACGGGTGTGGCGCTGGTGACCGATCAGCCTGCCGAAGGTGTGGAGAGCATCGACACCAATGAGGGCATGAACCTCTGCTGGGGGTAAGGCCGATGGACGGGGCGCAGCCTGCGGGGCCCCGTATCCCCGCTTGGTGATGGGGAGGGCGGCCCATTGAGGCCGCCCTTTTTTCCCGACGCAGGTTTGCCTGCACATGTTTCCCGGCACTGGCGGGCATCGAGACAGAAAACAAGGACTGACCCCACCGGTGCGTGGGTGATTTGGAGGATACCATGTCTACCCAGCAGAGCTATGAAGCCGCTGCCGCCGGTAGCCCGCAGGAAACGGCCGAGTTCGATCAGGGCCATCAGAGTTTCATCCAGAAATTCCAGCATCTTCTGCATGTGACGCCGTCGCTGGTGCCGCTCATCGTGCTGGTGCTGTCGGTGATCGTGTTTGGCCTGCTGTTGGGCAGCAAGTTCTTTTCCCCCTTTGCGCTGACGCTGATCCTGCAGCAGGTGGGGATTGTGGGCATCGTGGCCTGCGCGCAGTCGCTTGTGATCCTGACGGCGGGGATCGATCTGTCGGTCGGCGCCATCATGGTGCTGAGTTCCGTAGTCATGGGGCAGTTCACCTTTCGCTACGGCCTGCCGCCGGAAATCGCTGTTGTCTGCGGTTTGATCTGCGGCACCTTTTGCGGGTTCATCAATGGCTGGCTGGTGGCGCGGATGAAGCTGCCGCCATTCATCGTGACGCTGGGCATGTGGCAGATCGTGCTGGCGACGAATTTCCTTTATTCCGCCAATGAAACCATCCGCAGCCAGACCATCGCCGCCGAGGCGCCGCTGCTGCAGCTGTTTGGCGAAAAGATCAAGCTTGGCGGGGCTGTCTTTACCTATGGGGTGATTTTCATGGTGCTGCTGGTGATCCTGCTGGCCTATGTGCTGCGCCATACGGCCTGGGGGCGGCATGTCTATGCGGTGGGGGATGACCCTGATGCGGCAGAGCTGTCAGGCGTCAAGGTGAACCGCGTGCTGATCTCGGTCTATATGCTGTCGGGTCTGATCTGCGCCTTTGCCGGTTGGGCGATGATCGGGCGCATCGGCTCGGTCTCGCCGACCTCGGGTCAGCTGGCCAATATCGAGAGCATCACGGCGGTGGTGATCGGGGGGATCTCGCTGTTCGGGGGGCGCGGCTCTATCCTTGGGACGTTCTTTGGCGCGCTGATTGTCGGGGTCTTTACCCTTGGGCTGCGCCTGCTGGGGGCAGATGCGCAATGGACCTATCTGTTGATCGGCCTTCTCATCATTGCGGCGGTGGCCGTGGACCAGTGGATCAGAAAGGTATCGGTGTGATGGAACCCATTTTGAAAGCCCGCGGTCTGGTCAAACGCTATGGTCGGGTGACCGCATTGGATCACTGTGATTTTGACCTGATGCCCGGTGAGATCCTGGCAGTGATCGGCGACAATGGCGCCGGGAAATCCTCGCTCATCAAGGCGATCTCCGGCGCGGTGATCCCGGATGAGGGGGAGGTCTGGCTGGAGGGGCGCAAGGTGCAGTTCACCAGCCCCATTGATGCGCGCGAAGAGGGGATCGAGACCGTTTATCAGACCCTTGCGATGTCGCCTGCGTTGTCGATTGCGGACAATATGTTCATGGGGCGCGAGCTGCGCAAACCCGGCTGGCGGGGGAATTTGCTGCGGCAGCTGGACCGCGCCCGGATGGAGGAGATCGCCCGCGAAAAGCTGAACGAGCTGGGGCTGATGACCATCCAGAACATCAATCAGGCCGTCGAGACGCTCTCTGGCGGGCAGCGTCAGGGCGTGGCCGTGGCCCGCGCAGCGGCGTTTGGTTCAAAGGTGATCATTCTGGACGAGCCGACGGCGGCGCTGGGTGTGAAGGAAAGCCGCAGGGTGCTGGAGCTGATCCAGGATGTGAAATCACGGGGCATTCCGATCATCCTGATCAGCCACAATATGCCGCATGTGTTTGAGGTCGCGGATCGCATCCATGTGCACCGGCTGGGCAAGCGGCTGTGTGTGATCGACCCCAAGGCGCACAGCATGTCGGATGCGGTGGCCTATATGACCGGCGCGGCAGAACCTGCAGCGGAGCTCGCAGAGGTATGAGCAAGACCGACACGCTGACAGCCCTGTCGGATCTGGTCGACGCGGTGCAGGCACGGCCGCAACAGGCCGGGCGCGCGCGGCGTCTGGTGGCGCTTGCGGGGGCGCCGGGCAGCGGCAAATCCACCCTGGCCAGCCGTCTGACAGAGGCGCTATGTGCGGCAGGCACGCAGGCGGCTGTGGTGCCAATGGATGGGTTTCATCTGGACAACCGGCTGCTGGCAGAGCGCGATCTGCTGCCGCGCAAAGGGGCGCCAGAGACCTTTGATCAGCGCGGCTTTGCGCGGCTGGTGGCGGCCTTGGCATCTGATCGGGATGTGATCTATCCCATCTTTGATCGCTCTCTTGATCTGGCAATTGCCGGGGCGGGGGCTGTTGACGGGGCGTGCGAGGTTGCGGTTCTGGAGGGCAATTACCTGTTGTTTGACAGCGACGGCTGGCGCGATCTGGCGCCGATGTGGGATCTGTCGGTGCGGGTTGATGTGCCGCGCTCGGTGCTGCGGCAGCGGTTGGTGGAGCGGTGGCACATCCACGGGCTTGCCACCGCCGAGGCTGAGGCGCGGGCTGATGGCAATGATATGGTGAATGCCGACAGGATCCTGGCAGCGGCGCTGCCTGCGCAGATTACTTGGAAGGGACAGACTGAATGATTCTCTGTTGTGGCGAGGCGCTGATCGACATGATCCCGGCGCCTGTCGAAACGGCGGTGCCGCGTGTCGAAGGGGCGGCGGCGCAGATGGGGTTTGTGCCGCATTGTGGTGGCGCGGTCTACAACACTGCGGTGGCGCTGGGTCGGCTGGGGACTGGGGGCGCGATGCAGGCGGGGCTGTTTACCGGCCTGTCGAGCGATCTGTTCGGTCAGCAGCTGGTGGCGGCGCTGGATGCGTCCGGGGTCAATCACAGCCTGTCGGAGGTGTCTGCCCAACCCACCACACTGGCCTTTGTGCATCTGGTCGGGGGCCATGCCGAGTATCATTTCTTTGACGAGAACTCTGCCGGGGGGCATCTGCGTCCTGACCGTTTGCCGGAGCTGCCGGATGCGGTGGACACCCTGTTCTTTGGCGGGATTTCCCTGTGCAATGGCGCGGCGGCCGAGACATATGCAGCCCTTGCCGCGCGCGAGCGGGGGCGGCGCACGATCATGATCGACCCCAATGTGCGGGCGGGGTTTGCCAAGGACGAAGCGGCCTATCGCAGCAGGCTGGCGGCGATGGTGGCGGGGGCCGGTATCGTGAAAGTGTCGGATGAGGATCTGCATTGGATCTATCCGGGCGACGCCCCGATCGAGGCAAAGATCCGGCAGGTTCTCGCGGGGGAGGCAGGAACGGGGCCGGGGCTGGTGATCCTGACCCTCGGCGCCGAGGGTGCGCGGGGGATCCTGCGGTCCGGTCTTGAGGTCGCGGTGCCTGCGGTTTCGGCGGTTGTTGCCGATACGGTCGGGGCTGGGGACACGTTCAACGCAGGATTTCTGGCAGCGGCCCATGCGGCGGGTGTGCTGACAGATGCGGCGCGCGGCGACATCGCCGAAGAGCAGCTGCGGGCGTGCCTGGAGTATGGCGCCAAGGCGGCAGCTGTCACGGTGTCGCGGGCCGGTGCCAACCCGCCATGGCGCTCTGAGCTGGAGGGGTAAGGCGGAAAGCTGACAGGCCCTGAACGGTGAAGTGAAAACGCCGCCCTGCTGTGATCGGCAGGGCGGCGTTTTTCATGCTGTGTCAGTGGCTGGATCAGCGCGCCAGCTGGCTTGCGGCGCGGGCGAGATCGCGGATAGCGTCCCAATCTCCGGCTTCGACCAGTTTGCTTGGGGCCACCCAGCTGCCACCGGCGCAGACCACATTGGACAGCGACAGATAACTGTGTGCGTTATCCGGGCTTACGCCGCCGGTCGGGCAGAAGCTGATCTGTGGCAGCGGTGCGCCGATCGCTTTCAGGGCAGGCGCGCCGCCGGAGGCCTCTGCCGGGAAGAACTTCAGCATGTCATACCCCCGCGCCAGAAGCCGCATCGCTTCGGAGGCGGTGGCCGCACCGGGCAGCATGGGCAGGCCCTGTGCTTCGCAGGCATCCAAGAGGCTGTCTGTCGCACCGGGCGAGACGCCAAACTGCGCGCCAGCGGCAATGGCGCGGGTGACATCATCGGGGGTGACCAATGTGCCTGCGCCGACAACGCCGCCTTTGACCTTGGCCATTTCGGCAATCACCTCTAGCGCTGCGGGGGTGCGCAATGTGACCTCCAGCGCGGGCAGGCCGCCTGCGACCAGGGCCTCGGCAAGCGGGCGGGCGTGGGCCACATCATGGACCACCAGAACAGGCACGATCGGGGCGAGATTGCAGATCTCACGGGTGCGGATGCTGGCGTCTTTCGGGGTGATGGCCATGGTTCAGTCTCCGAATACGGTGGCGCCGGTGTCGGCGGAGGTGACAGAATTGCGGAACAGGGCGAACATCTCGCGGCCCGTGCCGTATTGATAGGCCGAAAGGTCCGCAACGACGGCCTCGCGCGCCAGAAAGCCCTCTTCCAGTACTTCCAGCTCGCCGGTTTCAGCATTGACGCGCAGCATGTCGCCGTCGCGGATTTTGGCGATGGGGCCGCCATCCAGGGCCTCGGGAACCACGTGGATTGCAGAGGGGATCTTGCCCGAGGCTCCGGACATCCGCCCGTCGGTGACCAGCGCCACCTTCTGGCCGCGCCCCTGCATGATGCCAAGGAAGGGCGTCATCGAGTGGAGTTCGGGCATGCCGTTGGCCTTGGGTCCCTGAAAGCGGACAACGATCACGACATCGCCCTTGTCCAGTTCCCCGGCCTTGAAGGCGGCTTTTGCCTCGTCCTGGTCATGGAACACGCGGGCGGGTGCCTCGACAACGCGGTGTTCGGGCGCGACGGCCGAGATCTTCATCACGCCGGTGCCAAGATTGCCGGTCAGCCGGGAGAGGCCACCTGTGTCCTGAAAGGGGTCGGACGCGGGGCGCAGGATCTTGTTATTGAGGGTTTCGCTGCTGCCCTTGCGCCAGGTGAGCGCGCCGCCGTCTAGGAAGGGTTCGTGGGTGTAGGCGTCCAGACCTTCGCCTGCGACGGTTTTAGTGTCATCATGCAGGAAGCCCGCATTGAGCAGCTCCCCGATCATGAAGCCAAGCCCGCCTGCGGCGTGGAAGTGGTTCACATCTGCCAGACCGTTGGGATAGACCCGCGCCAAGAGTGGCACGATATCGGAAAGATCCGCAAAATCCTGCCAGTCCAGAATGATGCCACCGGCACGGGCCATTGCGATCAGGTGGATCAGCAGGTTGGTGGAACCGCCCGTGGCCATCAGGCCGACGATGCCGTTCACATAGGCCTTTTCATCCAGAATATCGCAGACCGGCGTGTAGTGGTTGCCAAGGGCCGACAGGGTCAAGGCGCGCTTGCCGCCTTCGCGGGTCAGGGCGTCGCGCAGCTCGGTGCCGGGATTGACGAAGGAGGAGCCGGGCAGGTGCAGGCCCATGAACTCCATCAGCATCTGGTTGGTGTTGGCGGTGCCATAAAAGGTGCAGGTGCCGGGGCCGTGGTAGGCGGCCATCTCGGATTTCAGCAGCTCGTCCCGGCCGATTTCACCGGCGGCGAATTTCTGGCGCACCTTGGCCTTGTCGTCGTTGGAGATGCCGGATGTCATCGGGCCTGCGGGCAGGAACACGGCGGGCAGATGGCCAAAGACCTGGGCGCCGATCACCAGACCGGGGACGATCTTGTCGCAGACGCCGAGATAGACGGTGGCGTCAAAGACGTTGTGGCTGAGCGCAACACCTGTCGCCATGGCAATGGCGTCGCGTGAAAACAGCGACAGCTCCATGCCCGCTTCGCCCTGGGTGATGCCATCGCACATGGCCGGAACCCCGCCTGCAACCTGCGCAGTGCCGCCGATTTCGCGCACGGCTTCCTTGATCGCGGCGGGGTAGGTTTCAAACGGCTGATGGGCCGAGAGCATGTCGTTGTAGGCAGTCACGATGCCAAGGTGGCCTGCGGACTCGGTCGCGAGTTTCGACTGGTCCTGACCGGTGGCGGCATAGGCGTGGGCCTGACCGCTGCACGACAGATGTGCGCGGGCCGGACCCTGGGATTTTGCGGCGCGCATCCGTTCCAGATAGGCGGTGCGGGTCTTGGCGCTGCGGGTGATGATCCGTTCGGTGACGGCGGTAAGGGTCGCATTCAGTCGCATTCGGGTGCCTCTTTCAGTCAGCAGGTGCCTCAGGGGCGTAGGGTGGCCTTGGGCCGGGGTGGCCCAAGGAAAGAGCGGGACAGGCGGTTCAGTCGCCGATACCGCGCCAGCGGCGGCCGTCGCGGTGCATCAGGAGCAGCGCGTCCTCTGGTCCGGAGCTGCCGGGGTCATAGGGTTGGGGAACATCATTGGCCTCGCTCCAGCCTGCGATGATCGGGTCGGCCCAGGCCCAGGCGGCCTCCACCTCGTCACCGCGCATGAACAGTGTCTGATTGCCCCGGATCACATCCATGATGAGCCGCTCATAGGCGTCTTGCGGCCGGCCGGCCTCTGGCAGGCTGTCGGCAAAGGTCATGTCCAGATTGGCCCCCGTGAGGCGCATGCCGCCGGGGCCGGGATCCTTGATGGTGGTGCGCAGGGTGATGCCTTCGTCCGGTTGCAGGCGAATGACCAGCACATTGCCCTTGATGCCACCGGTGCCGGTGTCTTCGGCAAAGATGTTATGCGGCGGATCACGGAAGAACACGGCGATTTCCGACTCGCGCGCGCGCAGGCATTTGCCGGTGCGCAGATAGAATGGCGTGCCGGCCCACCGCCAGTTGGCGAC
Organism: Phaeobacter italicus; assembly: GCF_019801785.1. Taxonomy (NCBI): domain Bacteria; kingdom Pseudomonadati; phylum Pseudomonadota; class Alphaproteobacteria; order Rhodobacterales; family Roseobacteraceae; genus Phaeobacter; species Phaeobacter italicus. The sequence goes on from NZ_JAHVIJ010000006.1 coordinate 93,546, forward strand.
CTCCACCTTCATCGCGATAAAGCTTTCGGTGGTGCTGTTGGGGTTGCCTGCGTGATCGCGGTAGGCTTCGCCGCTTGGGCCGCGATACTGGCCGCGGGCGATGGCCTCGGGTGCGACGGGGTTCAGCGCCTCGATCACCTTGACCTTTTCGTCGCGCACGGCGTTGGGGGTGAAACGGGCGGGGGGTTCCATCGCGGTGAGGCACAGAAGCTGCATCAGGTGGTTTTGCACCATATCGCGCATGGCGCCGGATTTGTCGTAGTATTCGCCACGCCCCTTGACCCCGATGCTCTCGGCCACGGTGATCTGCACGTGGTCGATGTGAGAGGAATTCCACAGCGGTTCAAACAGCGAGTTGGCAAAGCGCAGGGCCATCAGGTTCTGCACGGTTTCCTTGCCGAGATAGTGGTCGATCCGGTAGATCTGGTGTTCCTCGAAATTGGCCCGCAAGGCGGCGTTCAGCGCCTGCGCCGAGGCTAGATCGTGGCCGAAGGGCTTCTCTAGCACAATGCGGCTGTCGGGGGTGGCGATCCCGGTAGAGCGCAGTCGGCCTGCGATGTCGGGGAACAGGCTGGGACCGACCGACAGGTAGAAGGCGCGCACGACGTCATCGCGCAGATGGGTTGCAAGCGTGTCCCAGCCGTTTTCGCCGCGCGCATCCACTGCGGTGTAATGCAGCATGTCCTGAAAGGCGGTGATTTCCTCTTCGGTGATCTCGCCTGCCTGCCCGAAGGTGCGGATGGCATCGGCCACCATGTCCTGAAATCCCTTGCGGTCCATTTCGCTGCGCGAGGCCCCGATGATGCGGCAATCATCCGCGAATTGGCCGATCTGGAAGCGGTGGAACAGGCTGGGCAGGATCTTGCGGCGGGCAAGGTCTCCGGTCGCGCCAAACAGCACGAGGTCAAAGGACTGGACGGGAATGACGCGGGAAACCATGGCTTTCTCTCTGTCGGCTGAGGAATGGAGGGGGCGGCGGGGATCAGGTGAGTTTGGACAACAGCCCGCGGGTGGAGCCGTCTTTGGTCTCGTGGGCGTCGGCCGGGGCGGAGCCATCGACCAGCGGCAGCAGGCTGACGGCGAGTTCCTTGCCCAGTTCCACACCCCATTGGTCAAAGGAGTTCAGCCCCCAGAGCACGCCTTCGACAAAGACGCGATGTTCGTAGAGCGCGATCAGCTGGCCGAGCACGAAGGGCGTGAGTTTGGGATAGGCGAGGGTTACAGACGGGCGGTTGCCTGCAAAGGACAGATGTCCTGCCATCTCTTCCAGCGCCTCACCGGTGAAGCCGCGTTTGGCGGCGATGGCGCGGGCGTCCTCGCGCGAGCGGCCAAGCATCAGCGCCTCGGATTGGGCGAGGCAGTTGGCGACCAGCAGCCGGTGGTGATGGGTCAGATCCGCCTCATGGGCCTCGGCGGCGATGAGGAACTCGGCTGGCACCACACGGGTGCCCTGATGCAGCAGTTGATAAAAGGCGTGCTGGCCATTTGTGCCGGGCTCTCCCCAGACGATGGGGCCGGAGGCGCGGGGCAGGGGGCTGCCATCCAGCGCGACGCTCTTGCCGTTGCTTTCCATGTCTAGCTGCTGGAGATAGGCGGGGAAGCGGGACAGACGCTGATCGTAGGGCAGGATTGCGCGGCTGTCGTAGCCGCAGATGTTGTTGTGCCAGATGCCGACCATTGCCAGCATCACCGGCAGGTTATCGCGGAAGGGCGCGGTGCGAAAATGAGCGTCCATTGCTGCGGCGCCTGCCAGAAACTCGCGGAAGTTGTCCGCCCCGATGGCGATCATGATCGGCAGGCCAACCGGCCCCCAAAGGGAGTATCGCCCGCCCACCCAATCGGCAAAGCCAAAGACCCGTTCGGGCGCGATCCCGAAGGTGGCGGTCTTGTCGAGTGCGGTGGAGACGGCAGCCAGATGTTCGGGGGTTTTGTCACCGAGCGTTGCCTGCAGCCAGCGGATGGCTGTTTCGGCATTGGTCATCGTTTCAATGGTGGTGAAGGTCTTTGACGCGACGATGACCAGGGTTGTCTGCGGGTCCAGCCCCTTTAGCGTGTCAGCGATATGGGCCCCATCCACATTGGACACGAAATGGCAGGCAGGTCCGTCGTGATAGGGGGCCAAGGCGAGGGTGGCCATCGCCGGACCAAGATCTGAACCACCGATGCCGATGTTGATCACATCGGTGAATTTTGCGCCGGTGCTGGAGCGGATGGTTCCGGTGCGGATGGCTTCGGCAAAGCTCTCCATCTGTTGGAGGGTGTGGCGGATGGCGGGCAGAACATCGTCACCATCGACCTTGATCGCCGTGTCGGCAGTGGCGCGCAACGCGGTGTGCAGAACGGCGCGGTCTTCGGTGGTATTGATCTTCTCGCCGCGGAACATGGCGCTGATGCGATCCGCGAGCCCTGCTTCGGCTGTGAGATGTTCCAGAAGGTCCATCGCCGTGGCGTCGAGCGCGGTTTTGGAGTAATCCAGCAGGAGACCGTCGGTTTCGGCCGAAAACGTCTCGAACCGGTTTGCCGTGTCAAACAGCGACAGGATCGGCACCCCCGCGGTATCTGCGCGATGCTTGGCCAGCTTCTGCCAGGTCTGGGTCATGGTCCGTCTCCGTTGTCTCATGCGGCGGAGGGCGCGAATCACCCGGTCCGCTCCTGCGCACTAGTTAGCGCTAACATGATCGTTTGTAACGCCCTAATATAGCAGTTCTCCAACTACGACAAAGTTAGTAGGCAAGTTATCTGTGTCCATGCCTTTGATCGGGTGTTGCGCTTGCGGTGCTGTTACGCCGCCTATCGCGGAGCGGGAGTTTGGTAAGGTTTTTCCCGCTTGCCATCGTGGCAGGGATGGGGAACTTGGCCCCATGACCGAGTTCAACTGTCCCAATTGCGGCGCGGGGCTGCCTGTTGCCCTCAAGAGTATTCGCCAGATGAGCTGCTCCTCCTGCGGGACGAGTGTCTTTTTGTCCGCAGGTCAGGCGCTGGCGGCGGGCGACAGTGGGGTGATGCATGACGCGCCGTTGCTGTTTCATCTGGACGATCAGGTCATGGTGGAGGGCGTTGCGCTGCATATTCTGGGACATGCGCGGTTTTCCTATGGACGGGGCACCTGGGATGAATTCTGGGCGGTTGCCCCGGATGAGGCGCGATATTGGCTGTCGGTCGATGAGGGGGACGTGATCCTGCAAAGCCGCATTCCGGGCGATCTGGCGCCGGTGATCGCCGGCTGGCCGCGATTGGGTACGGAGTTTGCCCATAAGGGGCGCAACTACACCGCTACGGAAACGTCGGAAGCCGAGTGCATTGCCGTGCGCGGCAGTTTCGATGAGCGTATCGCGGTGGGGGATCGCCAGCGCTATGTCAATTTGCAGGGCCCCGATGGCCTGCTGTTGTCACTGGAGCAGGACGAGGACGGCGAGACGTGGTTTCAAGGGCGTTGGCTGGATCCGTTTGAAATCGCGGGGCGTCAGACATGAGCCGCGCTGCAGATCTTTTGGCGGTGAACTGCACCGCATGTGGCGCGGGGCTCGACGTGCTTGGCGGTGGGCGGGTGATTGTCCATGTCTGCCCCTATTGTGGCACCGCTCTGGATGCGGTGGAGGGCTATCGCGCCCTGCGCAAATTCAACGAAACGCCCCGTCCGGACACGATGCTGGAGATCGGTCAGAGCGGCGAGATTTTTGGCGTTCGCTATACCGTGATCGGTCTGTTGCAGCTGGAGGAGCGCTGGGGCGGGCGGACTTGGCAGTGGATCGACTACCAGATCTTTTCACCCACACATGGCTATGCCTGGCTGACATTCGAGCAGGGCGAAGTGATCTTTACCCGCCGCCATCGCAGCGACTGCTGGCTGTCGGCGCATAGCGCAGAGACGGCAAATTCGCGCCTCAGCGTCTGGGAGCGTGGGCGCCGCTATGTGTATTACGAGACCTCCAACAGCCGGGTGATCTATGCCGAAGGGGAATTCACCTGGGTGCCGCGCAGCGACAAGGTGACATCCTCTGTCAGCGTGCTGCATCTGGCCATGGACGGGCGCAGCCGGGCCGAGGCGAAAAACGCGGGGCCTGCGGACTGCGTACCGTCTATGCTGACGTTTTCCAAAAGCGGGATGGAGCGTGAGGTGTACCACTCTGTCGCGTTGGACAAATACGCCTTTGCCGAGAGCTTTGGCTGTTCTATGCCGCGATCCTACCGGATGCATCCTTTGTCGCCCATGCCGCGCACTCCCAACGGCAAATTTCTGATCTGGCTGGGCCTTGCGGGGGTGGTGCTGAGTGCAGGCATCGGTATGTCCCTTTCGGCTGTTTCGGGGGATCTGGTGCTGCCCGGGCAAACTGTGCGCGCTGCGGACCTGCCGCGAGAATTCACCTTCGAGGTGGAAAACGCCGGAGATCTGGTCAGTGTTGATTTGCGGGGCAACGGAAGTAACAGCTGGGCCACCTATGAGCTGGAGCTGACCGACCCGGAGGATCAGCTTCTGTTTTCGGCTGCGCGGGGTGTGGAATATTACTATGGCCGCGAAGGCGGGGAAAACTGGAGCGAAGGCGACAACGCCGCGCAGCTGAAATTCCATGCGCCTGTTGCGGGCAGCTATACGCTGGGGCTCTACCCGGATGAGAGCGGCATCTGGACAAACCCCAAAGGCGGGCCCGCGCCCCAGCAGCAGTCGGAAATTCGCATTCGCGCGCATAGCGGTCTGGCGTCCGGCTTTGCGCTTTACATGCTTGCTCTTGGCTTTGCCCTGCTGGCGGCTTTTCCGGGCGGGCGGCATCTGCTGAACCGCAAGATGCGGATGGCTGGCAGCGATTGGGAGGACGAGGATTGACCCGAACCATATGGCTGAAAAACCAGCAGGATCTGCCGTCTCGGCATGGCGCTGCCTGTGAGGGACGCAGATGACCGCATTTCGAATTTTCATGTGCCTGCTGGCGGCGATTGCCATTGGCAGCGCCACCTATGTCGCGCGCACCGGTTACGGTGGTGCGAGCTCTGACCTGACCGCCTCTATCCGGGCGGCAAGCGCAGGCAATGCCCTAAACAGAAGCGTGAAGTAACGCGAAAGAGGATCCTATGGACTATTTTGCAGCTGTGCAGCTGGCTGAGATCATCAGCACCGTCGTCTACACCTTTGTTGGTGTCTCTCTCATGTGGATCGTGTGGAAAGTGCTGGACTGGATGACGCCCTTTCCCATCCTGAAGGAAATCGAACAGGATCAGAATGTGGCGCTGGCCATTGTCATCGGATTTTTGTTTGTGGCGATTTCCATCATCATCGCGGCCGTCATCCTGTCATGAGCCACGTCGCAGATCAGGCCCGGATGCGGGCGCTTTGGCTGTTGGCTGCCACCTTTCTGGTGGCGGTTTCGGGCCTGATCTACGAACTGATTGCGGCAACCCTGTCCAGCTATCTTCTGGGAGATTCCGTGCGCCAGTTTTCCATGGTGATCGGGGTGTTCCTGTCCGCGATGGGGGTTGGTGCCTGGGCTTCGCGCTTTGTCGGGCAGGCGATGGGGGGCTTCATCTGGGCGCAGATCCTTCTGGGGCTGGTGGGCGGCTTCATGGCGCCGGTGGTGTTTTACAGCTACGCCTGGGCAGGCAGCGTGTCGCTGCCGCTGTTTGGGCTGCTGATTGCGACCGGTGTCCTGTCGGGGATGGAGATCCCGCTGATTGCGCGGGTGCTGAAAGAGGTGGGCGCGCCGCAGTTCCGGTTCGAGAACGTCCTGAGCGTTGACTACATCGGCGCGCTGGCGGCCTCGCTTGCCTTTCCGCTGTTGATTGTCCCGCATCTGGGGCTGATGTCGGCGAGCCTTGCGTTCGGGGCGCTGAACCTTGCCGTTGCGGGGGTGTCGTTGTGGCTGTTTCGCAAGGATGCAACGCGCCAGCAGGTTGGCGTCTGGGCGCTGACCTTTGTGCTGACCATCGTGGGTTTGGTGCAGGCAGAACGGCTGGTTTCGGTGGCCGAGGCGAGCCTTTATGAGGATGATATCATCCTGAGTGAGGCCACGCCGTATCAGCAGATCACAGTCACCCGCTACCGCGATCGGGTGCGGTTGTTTCTGGATCATTCCATTCAGTTCGATACGCTGGATGAGTATCGCTATCACGAGATGCTGGTGCACCCTGCGCTGGCGTTGGCGCCGCGGCGGCGGTCTGTGCTGATCCTTGGAGGTGGCGACGGGATGGCGGTACGCGAGGTACTGCGCTGGCCCGATGTCGATGCGGTGACGCTGGTCGATCTTGATCCGCGAGTAACCGAGCTGTTTCGCGACCATCCACAGCTTGCCCCGCTGAACGATCATGCGCTGCAGGATGCCAGGGTCGCGGTGGTGACTGCGGATGCCTGGAGCTTTGTCGAGCAGAGCAATGCCCTGTTTGACGTGGTTCTGGTGGATCTGCCGGATCCGAAGAACCTGGCGCTGTCTAAACTCTATTCCCGCCAGTTCTATGGCGCGCTGGCCGAACGGCTGAGCGGGCAGGGCATTGTTGTCACGCAGGCCGGCTCGCCCCTGTTTGCGCGCGAGGCTTACTGGTCGGTTGCCAACACGCTGGCGGCTGCGCGCAACCCCCAGCAGCCGGGCGAGGGGCTCTTTGTGCGGCCCTATCACACCTATGTGCCAAGCTTTGGTGCCTGGGGCTTTGTGATGGCCAGCCAGTCGCCGCTGCGCGACCGCGACCTGATGTTGCCTGACAAGCTGCGCTATCTGAGCGACGAGATCTGGCAGGTCGCCCAGGTTTTCAGCGCGGATATGGCAAAGGTGCCCGCAGAGGTGAACTCTATCCAGTCTCATGCGCTGGTTGGCTATTATCTGGACGGCTGGGCCGCGTGGTTCGAGTAGATCGGCGTTGACCGGCTGCGACGCCTGCGCGCATCGCCGGTATTTTTGATCAAATTCATTGCCGCCGCCGTGGGCCATGGGCTAAGTCTCTGACAGACTACGAGGGGGCGCTGGGCCCGTGGAGCTGGGGAGGGATCCATGACACCGCTTGCAGGACTGAAAGTTGTCGAACTCGCGCGGATTCTGGCGGGACCGTGGATCGGGCAGTCGCTGGCTGATCTGGGGGCGGAGGTCATCAAGGTCGAAAGCCCGGAGGGCGACGACACGCGCCGCTGGGGCCCTCCGTTCATTGAGCGTGATGGCGACAAGACCGCTGCCTACTATTATGCTGCGAACCGTGGCAAGACCTGTGTGACTGCCGATTTTCGCACCGAAGAGGGCAAGCAGACGGTGCTGGATTTGATCCGGGGCGCCGATATCCTGATCGAGAATTTCAAGGTGGGCGGGCTGGCGAAATACGGGCTCGACTATGACAGCCTGAAGGAAATCAATCCGCGCCTGATCTACTGTTCGGTCACAGGCTTTGGGCAGGATGGCCCTTATGCTGCGCGGGCGGGCTATGATTTTCTGTTGCAGGGCATGTCCGGGCTGATGTCGATCACCGGTGCGCCAGATGGTGAGCCACAGAAGGTTGGTGTGGCGATCACGGATATCGTCACCGGGCTCTATGGTACCATCGGCATTCTGGCGGCAGTGGAGCAGCGCCATAGCACCGGGCGCGGACAGCATATCGACATGTCGCTGTTGGACTGTGCCACGGCTGTGCTGGCCAATCAGAACATGAACTATCTGGCCACCGGCACCAGCCCGACACGAATGGGCAATGAGCATCCCAATATTGCCCCTTATCAGGTGATGGCGGTGCGCGACGGCCACGTGATCCTTGCTGTTGGCAATGACGGTCAGTTTGCGCGTCTGTGCGAGGTTCTGAATATGGCCGGGCTTGCGGCTGATCCGCGTTTTGCCTCGAACCAGCTGCGGGTGGCCAACCGGGGGGATCTGACCCCGATGCTGGCGGCGGCGCTGGCGCAATGGGGGCAGGCGGATCTGTTGGCGGCGCTGGAGGCCGCGACCGTGCCTGCGGGACCGATCAACACCATCGGGCAGGCGTTTGACGACCCGCAGATCCAACACCGCCAGATGCAGATCGCGCCCGAAGGGGTGCCGGGTGTGCGGGGCCCTTGGGTGTTTTCCGATGCGGAGCTGGCGCTGGAGAAATCCGCGCCGATCTTGCCGGGCAGCACAGACTAGGCCTGCGGGGGGTATTGCCAGCACCGGCTGGCGGATGTCGCGGCTGGGCGAGACGGTCGCAAACGGATCATCTTGGCTGGCAGCGGTGGCTCGGCCTGCCTCGGTTTATTGCCGGGGGGCGGGTGCATCAAAACGCAGACACTTGAGAAGGGAAACCAGATGGCCGCAACGACGACAGTAAAAGAACATATCTGGATCCCGCTGCCGGATGGTCGTCGCCTTGCCGCGCGGATGTGGCTTCCGGCTGGCGAGGGGCCGTTTCCCGCGATCCTTGAATATCTGCCCTACCGCAAACGCGATGGCACCGCGCCGCGTGACGCCACCACACATCCGGTTTTTGCAGCCGAAGGTTATGTCTGTCTGCGGGTGGATATCGCGGGTACGGGCGACAGCGAGGGGCTGTTTGATGATGAGTATTCAGAACAGGAACTGAGCGACGGCGAGGCGGTTCTGGCCTGGCTTGCGGCGCAGCCCTGTTGTGACGGCAATATCGGCATGATCGGGATTTCCTGGGGCGGCTTTAACGGTCTGCAACTGGCCGCACGCCAGCCCGAAGCGCTGAAGGCGGTGGTCAGCGTGGCCTCAACCGTGGACCGCTATGCCGATGATATCCATTTCATGGGCGGCTGCCTGCTGAGCGACAATGCCAACTGGGCGTCGCAGATGCATGCCTACCAAACCCGTCCGCTGGATCCAGATCTGCGCCCCGACTGGCGCGCGGCCTGGGTGGAGCGGATCGAGACGCTGCCTTTCATGGCGGCGGACTGGCTGCGTCATAATCGGCGGGATGATTTCTGGAAACATGGATCGGTCTGCGAGGACTGGTCTGCGATCAAGGCGCCGGTGCTTGCGATCACTGGCTGGGCCGATGCCTATGTGAATGCGCCACCCGCCCTTGCCGCGCAGATGCAGGCCCCGGCCAAGGCGCTTATCGGTCCTTGGGAACACCGCTATGCCCATATTTCCAAGCTGGAGGCGCATGATTTCCACGCAGAGGTGCTGCGCTGGTTTGATCGATGGCTGAAGGGCGAAGACAGCGGGGCAGAGGCTCTGCCCGACTATCGCACCTACATGCAGGAGCATTTCAATCCGACAAAGGAAAACAAACCCCGGCAGGGCCGCTGGATTGCCGAAACAACCTGGCCGTCTGCGAATGTGCGCGAGGTGGTGCATCATCTGGGTCAACAGGGCCTGTTGCAGGCCACCCCGGATGCAGGCGTGGCGGTGGTGTCAAATCCGGCAAGCCTTGGTGCTGCGAGCGGCTATTTCTGCGCGGGCATGCGGATCGACAATGAACTGCCGGGCGATCAGGCGGGGGATGATGCGCTGTCCACCTGTTTTGAGACGCAGCCACTGGATGCCCCGCTGGAGCTGCTGGGGCGGGCGCGGGTGCGGCTGGCGTTTTCTGTCGACAAGCCCGTGGCGCAGGTGATGGCGCGGCTTTGTGACGTGGCGCCGGATGGCGTGTCGCAGCGCATCACCTACCGGGGGCGCAACCTGTGCCATGATGACAGCCATGAAACCGCCGCGCCGCTGGTGCCCGGCAAACGCTATGAGGTTGAGTTTGCGCTTAACGAATGTGCCCATCACCTGCGGGCAGGCCACAAGCTGCGGCTGGCGCTGTCGACGTCCTACTGGCCGATCGTCTGGCCCTCGCCCGAGCCGGTGTCGCTGACGCTGCATCTGGAGGGCTGTGCACTGATCCTGCCGGAACGGTCGGTCGCTGAAGAGGTCGCGGCGCAGGCGCCAGGCGCTGCGCGGGAGTATCCGACCTATGAGGCAGAGGTGACGCGCGCGCCCTCTGGCACATCCAACACCTATGAAGAGGCCGACGGAACGCTGGTTTTGGAGACCTTCGACGACTATGGCGCGGCCATTGATCCGGTGCATGGTATGGAGGTCGGCAGCCACGTGGCCATGCGTTATGCGATCCATCCGGATGATCCGGCGAGTGCGACATTCTCCAGCCAGTGGCGGTTTACCTTTGCGCGGGGTGATTGGCAGGTGCAGGTTGATACCGACAACCTGATGCAGGGGGATCGCGAGAATTTCCACCTTTGGCGCAAGGTTGTGGCAACCGAAGGACCGGCAGAAGACGAGGTCTGCGTTAAGGAATGGCGCGAGAGCTTGCCGCGCGATTGTTTGTGATTTCGCATCAAAACCAGTTAAAAATCGCTGTTTTTCCCCCGATTGACCGCCAGTTCGCCATGTTCTGGCCACGTTATGTCTCCAAAAACGGAACAACGCGTTAACCATTTCAGGGCAAAATACCCCCCTGATTTTGTCTTAACAGCGTCAGGCGGCCGGATGGATGGTCCTTCCGGTCAGGAGCAGACGATAAACAGAACTGGGGTGAGAAGGTGCATCTATCCGTTGTTGTACCCTGCTATAACGAAGAAGAGTCCATCCCTCTTTTGGTGGACCGTTTGGTGCAGGCCATCGAACCCTGGAAAGAGCGGGCTGAGATCATTCTGGTGGATGATGGCTCCAGCGACGAGACCTGGGCCGCGATGGAAGCCGCGCACAAGCGTCATCCGGTGGTGCGTGGCATTCGCCTGTCAGCCAACCGTGGCCATCAGATTGCTCTGACCGCGGGGCTGGAGGCCGCAACAGGCGCGCGTATCTTCATGCTGGACGCCGACCTGCAGGATCCGCCGGAAATTCTGCCTGACATGATGATGATGATGGATCGCGGCTATGACGTGGTTTATGGCCGCCGTGCCGAACGCCAGGGCGAAACCCGGTTCAAGAAAGCGACCGCTTTCCTGTTCTACCGGACGCTCAATGCGCTGTCTGACGTGGATATTCCCAAGGATACGGGCGATTTCCGCCTCGTGAGCCGCAGATCGCTGGATGCCGTGTTGCAGATGCCGGAGCGGGCGCGGTTTATTCGGGGCATGTTTGCCTGGGCGGGGTTCCATCAGATCGGTCTGGAATACGTCCGAGAGGCCCGCGTCGCGGGAGAGACGAAATATCCGCTGAAGGCCATGCTGCGCTTTGCAACAGATGCCCTGACCGGCTTTTCCACCAAACCGCTGAAAATTGCCACACGGCTGTCCTTTGTCAGCCTGTTGGTGACGGTTTTCATGGCGATCTATGTGTTTGGCTCGCTGATCCTGTTCAACACGGTTGCAGGTTGGGCTTCGGTTCTGTTGGCGATTTCCTTCTTCTCGGCGATCCAGCTGCTCACTCTCGGTATTCTGGGGGAGTATGTGGGCCGTCTCTACATGGAAAGCAAACAACGCCCGCTGTATTTCCAGTCGCAGGAAACCGGCCAGCCAATGGCGCATCCGGTGGATTTCGGCCCTGAGGCGCGCGACAGCGGTCGCAACGCCACACAAAGCGCGGCTCGCGCTGCAGCGGAGCAAAAGGAAGCCTCATGATCCGCGCGTTGCTGGATAAAGACCCGGCGCATCTGATCCGCTTTGCCATCGTCGGTGTTACGGTCGCGGCGCTGTATGTGATGCTTTATGTCGGGTTTCTGTCGCTGGGGCTGGCGATCTGGGCCGCCAATGCGCTCGCCTTCGGGATTGCGGTGCTGGTCCAGTATGTCGGCCAGACCGTCTGGACCTTTCGCCAGCAGTTGGCGGAACCCGGTCAGGCCCTGCGCTTTTGCATCACCATTGGCCTTGGCTTTGTGACCTCGGCCATTCTGACCGGTCTTGTCGGGCCGGCGCTGGACTGGCCTTCGTGGTTGGCAGCCGGGATCGCAGCGGTCTTGTTGCCGGTTCAGAATTACCTCTTTTTCCGACTTTGGGTTTACGCCGGCGTCGGCGCGTAAAACAGGAGCAGACAGTCATGTCGCATGTTTATTCGAACGAGTTCTACGACTACATCGATACCGGAGCCCGCAGCTCGGCGCAGGCGCTGATTGCGGCTGTGCAGCCTTGGCTGGCAGCGCAAAGCGTACTTGATCTGGGCAGCGGACGTGGGGTCTGGCTGAGCGAGTGGGCCAAGGCAGGTGTTGAGGATGTTGCGGGTGTGGATGGCGATTATGTGGATCGCAGCCGCCTTGCCATTCCTGCGGCGCAGTTTCATGCCGCAGATCTGACACAGGATTTCGATCTTGGCCGCAGATTTGACATGGCCCAAAGTCTGGAAGTGGGGGAGCATCTGCCAAACGCCGCGTCGGCGAAGCTGGTTGATGGTCTGACCCGCCACGCCGACCGCGTGCTGTTTTCCGCCGCGGTTCCGGGGCAGGGCGGCGAGTTCCACATCAACGAGCAGCCGCTTTCGTTCTGGCAAGAGCTGTTTGAAGCGCGCGGCTATACTGCGTTCGACTGTGTACGCCCGGCATTGAAATCGGCCGACGGCGTGGAACCCTGGTATCGCTACAACACGGTTTTGTACGTCAACGAAGCGGGGCGCAAAGGCCTGCCGCAGGCGGTGCTTGATACAGAAGTGCCGACAGGGCAAAAAGTGCCGCTGGCAGGCAGCTTTGGCTGGCGCTTGCGTCGCGGGGTTGTGTCGCTGATGCCGCGCCCGATGGTGACCAAGATTGCCCAGGCGCGTGCGGCGGTCATTGCCCGGCAGGCCCGCGCAGCTGGCACGGCCCCCGGCGTTCATCGCGTGAAGTCATGACCTATATTGCTGACGCATCCGGGCTGGGTGGTCGCGCGGTTTCGGGAACGTCCCGGCACCTGTGGGCGACTATTCTGGTGGCCTATATGGGGTTGCTGGTTGCGGCAGCATTTCAGCTGCCCGATCCGCTGATCCGTCACGACGACTATCCGGCGCTGTTTGGTGATGCAGAGATCTACTATATCAAGACCCTGACCGAAGGGCGCTGGGTGAATTACCTGTGGCACATGCGCGATGTGCTTTTGCCGAGCTGGGCCAATTGCCTGATCTACAACGGGCTTTGGGCGATTGTGCTGGGCTGTTTGGCCCATAACGCCTTGGGCGCGCGGGAAGAGTTGTGGCGCAAGGGCGCTGTTGCCCTGATCGCGGGACTGTCGGCGCCGTCGCTGTTGATCTCTTGGTGGTTCAACACGCTCATTCCCGGCATGGCAATTGTCGCCACCTTTGCCTTGGCCAGCACGGTTCTGTCGGCCAGAACATGCCGCTGGTTGCTGGTGCCTTTTGTGCCACTGGCGCTGATGGCCTATACGACGTTTCCGTTTTTCCTGTTGGCGTTTTGTCTGACGCGGGCGGATGTGCGGCGTTCGGCCAAGGATCTCGCGCTGACGCTTGGGGTGTTCATCCTGTCCTTCGCGCTGGCGATGGGGTCGATCTATACACTGAACTATCTGTTCCACGGCATCTTTGGCGTGCCGATGGCCGAGTGGCGGAACCCCAACCCGGCCCATGATCTGGCATCGGCCCTTGAGAACCTGGGCATCATTGGGACATTCCTGTCGTCTTCTGCCTCGCTTGTCTCCTTTCACTTCCTGCCGTTGACGGTGTTCCAGCTGGGGGTGTTTGCCTGGGCCGTTTGGCTGGTTGGCAAGGCGGATCCTTGGCGGGCGATCTATCCGCTGGCAGGCATTGCTCTGGGGATGGGGTTGATTTTTGTGCAGACGATCAAGACCGGCATTATCCTGCCGCCGCGGGTGTCGGGGTTTGTGTGGCTCTACTATGCGGTGCTGTTGGGGCTGTTTTCCCAACAGATGGCGCTGCGTGGGGGCGGCTGGGACAGGCTTGGGCGCAATCTTCTGGCGTTTTTGGCGCTGATCTATGTGGCTTTCAGCCTGCTGCAGCATCGCGACGTGACGGCCTGGCAGGGCGACAGCCGCGCGATGGCGGCGCAGATCAGCCCGGCTTCGGGGCCGATTTATGTAACAGGCACCTATCTGTCATTGCCCTCGGGCGAGGCGTCGGGTCTGCAGCATGATCTGGCGGTGGCCTTTCGCCTGACGCAGCTGACCGGGCGGGATGTGGTGATGTGCGCGATTGAGCCTGCGGCCTGCGCGCATCTGCCCGAAGAGGTGCAGGCCGGTGCCGAGGGGGCGGACTATGAGGTCCGCAACATGGAGGGGGCGAGCGTGGTGATGCTGTCTGCGACCCCCATTCGTGAGCCGGCCGAAAACATGCCGCATGGCGGCTGACCTGCCTGATCGGGGAAAACGGAAACGGGGGCCGACTGGCCCCCGTTTGCATGTCAGGTTCTGAAGGCGCGGCTCAGAAGTCGAGGCCGAGGTCCAGGGTCTGGGCCGAATGGGTCAGCGCGCCCGAAGAGATATAGTCCACTCCCGTGGCTGAGACTTCGGCAATGCGTTCCTTGCGCATGTTGCCGGAGGCTTCGGTCACCAGCTGGCCTTTTGCCATGGAGACCGCCTTGGCGAGGGTGGATGTGTCCATGTTGTCCAGCAGAACCACATCCGCGCCACCCGTTGCCAGAACCTCTTCGAGCTGAGCAAGGGTGTCGACCTCGATTTCGATCTTCATCATGTGGCTGACATTGGCCTTGGCGGCCTTGAGAACCGCGGCGACTCCGCCGGCGGCGGCAATGTGGTTGTCCTTGATCAGGATGGCGTCCGACAGCCCGTAACGGTGGTTGTAGCCGCCGCCATGCAGGACGGCCTGTTTTTCGACCATGCGCAGCCCCGGCGTGGTCTTGCGGGTGCAGGTGATGCGGGTCTGGGTGCCTTTGGTTTCGGCGACAAAGCTGTTGGTGAGGCTGGCGATGCCGGACAGACGCCCAGCAAAGTTCAGAGCCACACGTTCACCGGACAGAATTGATGCGGCAGATCCTGAAATGGTCATCAATGTCTGTCCCGGCGTGCAGGGGCTGCCATCCGGGACCAGCGTTTCGATCCGCAGAGCAGGATCCACCAGATGAAAGGCGATCCGGGCGATCTGCATCCCCGAAACAACACCTGCGTCGCGGGCGTTCAGGCGGGCTTCATAGGTGGTGGCGGCAGGGATCACTGCGCGGGTGGTGACATCTCCGCTCTGGCCGAGGTCTTCGAGCAAGGCTGCGCGGACCAGCGGTTCGACAATCAGATCGGGAAGGGTGGCAAAGGACGGGGTCATGTCAGATCCTGTGCGGCGGCGGCGCGGATGGCGCGGGCCTCGGTGAGGGTAATTCGGGTGCGGTGGGCGAGATCCGGGTCCGCGGCGGGAAAGTCATCGCGGAAATGGCCACCCCGGCTCTCGCGGCGGGCGAGGGCGGCGGCAGCAATCAGGGTGGCGGTGGCGCACATATTGGCAAAACTCTCGTCGTCACCGTAGTGCGCCAGCAGGGTCTCGATTGTGGCGAGCGCGGTTTTCAGCCCGGCCTCGTCGCGGCGCACACCCACATGAGCGGTCATCGTCTCACGCAGCTTTGCAATCGCACTGGCGGGGGCCGCAGGTGTCGTGGCGGGCGCAAAGGTCAGATGCAGTTCGGGCGGCGCCTGATCGCTATCCTCCGGTGCCGGGCCCAGGGTGGCGGCGATATCCTGGGCCGCCGTGCGGGCATAGACCAGCGCCTCCAGCAGCCCGTTGGACGCAAGCCGATTGGCGCCGTGTAGCCCGGTCGAGGAGGCTTCGCCGCAGACCCAGAGGCGCTCCAGACTGGCGCGGCCTTGCAGGTCGGTGTCGATGCCGCCCATGTGGTAGTGCGCTGCGACTGCGACGGGGATCGGCTCTGTCACGGGGTCAATGCCTGCGCGGGCGCAGGTCTCGGCAACGGTGGGAAAGCGGCTCAGAACCTCGGCGCCCAAGGCTGCGCGCGTGTCGAGCATGGGCCGATGTCCGGCCTGTGTTTCGGCAAAGATCGCCCGGGCAACGATGTCGCGGGGGGCGAGCTCTGCGTCGGGGTGGGCGGCCAGCATGAAACGGTCGCCTTCGGCGTTGATGAGCGTCGCACCATCGCCGCGCAGGGCCTCGGTTGCGAGGGGGGCAGGGTCTTCGCCAATGTCAAAGGCCGTTGGATGGAACTGCACAAACTCAGGATCTGCGATCTGCGCACCTGCACGGGCGGCAAAGCCGATGACCTGGCCGCGGATGCGGGGGGGATTGGTGGTATGGGCAAATAGCCCACCTGATCCGCCGCCAGCCAGCAGGATCGCAGGGGCGCGGATCAGAAGCGGCGCAGAGGTGCCGGTGGCATCGCTGACCCAGACACCGGTCACGCTATCGCCGACGCATTCCAGACGAACCGCCTGCGTGCCTTCCTGCACCTGTACCGAGGGTGTGGCGCGGACGGCGGCGATCAGTGTTTCCATGATCTGCTTGCCGGCCTGATCGCCCTTGACCCGCACAACCCGCGCCATCGAATGGGCGGCCTCGCGGCTCATGACAAATCCGCCGTCCGGGGTGCGATCGAAGGGGGTGCCAAGATCGGTGAGGTCGAGAATATGGTCGCGTGCAACCTGCGTGACCATGGCAGCAACGGCCGCATCGACGGTGCCAGCCCCTGCGCGCACGGTGTCGCTGGCATGGGCTGCAGGGCTGTCCGCCTGGTCCATCGCGGCGGCCACACCGCCCTGCGCCCAAGCCGAACTCGCCCCATCGCCGAGCGTTTCCGGAGAGATCATCAGCACGGGGCGCGGCGCCAGTTCAAGAGCCGCATAAAGCGCAGCCATGCCGGCCCCGACAATGATGATGCGGCTGGTATCGCAGGTTGCGGTGCCTTCGGTCAGGGCCTGCACATCAACATGTTCAGAGGCCGGGGCCTCCGTCACGGGGTTGCCAGTCGTGCCCTGTGCGCCGGGGCGGTCCAAGGATCAGATCCCCAGTTTCTGGCTGAGGTCGATCATCTTCTGCACCGCCACGCGGGCTCCTTCGGCGACCTCCGGGTCAACCTCTACCGCTTCGGACATGGTGTGCAGCGACCAGAGGATTTTCTCCAGCGTGATCATTTTCATGTAGGGGCACATGTTGCAGGGACCGACAAAATCGACCTCGGGCAGAGCGTCAGCGATGTTGGAGGCCATCGAACATTCGGTGATCAGCAGGGCTTTTTCCGGTTTCTCGTCGGTGACATATTTGATGATGCCGCTGGTCGAGCCAGAGAAATCCGCCTCGTTCACCACATCCGGCGGGCATTCGGGATGCGCAATCAGGCGCGTGCCGGGGTTCCACTCGCGGAAGTCGCGCAGATCCTTGGCGGTGTATTGCTCGTGCACGATGCAGGAGCCCTCCCACCAGACGATGTTCTTTTGCGGCACCTGCTGGGCGATGTTCTGCGCCAGGTACTGATCCGGGGTCATGATGATGGTGTCGCTGTCAAGCGCCGCGACGATCTGGGCCGCATTCGAAGAGGTGCAGCAGATGTCAGAGGCCGCTTTGACTTCTGCGGTGGTGTTCACATAGGTCACCACTGGCGCGCCGGGATATTTTGCCCGCATCTCTGCGATGCCTTCGGCGGTGATGGATTCGGCCAGCGAACAGCCTGCGTCCATGTCGGGGATCAGGACGATTTTGTCAGGGCTGAGGATCTTGGAGGTTTCGGCCATGAAGTGCACGCCGCATTGGACGATCACGTCAGCCTCGACCTTTGCGGCCTCGATCGCCAGCTGGAGACTGTCGCCAACCACATCCGCAACACCGTGATAGATTTCCGGCGTCATGTAGTTGTGGGCAAGGATCACCGCGTTGCGCTTTTTTTTCAGCTCGAGGATGGCGGCCACATAGGGGGCAAACATCACCCAGTCCGCGGGGCTGACCACACGGTCCATGCGGCTGTAGATGTCGGACATCTCTTCTGCCAGCGCCGGATTGGGGGCAAGGTCGTAGTGGTTGGCGAGCTGATCGCGCATGGTTTGCAGATCGAACATGGCATTTCCTCAAAGCTGCGCCAGAGATGGCACTTTGGGGTGGTGTTCTTTCATGTTCATATTTCGCACGCAAGCAAATGCAGTGACTTAATCCCGCTTTTCGCGGCGCGTCCTCGGGTAAATCGGCTCCAATTGGAGGCTATCGGCAACAGAAGGCCTGTGGCGTGCCTGTCCCCTTTTGTCCGCAGATTTGCTGGTGGCGCTAACGCGCTGCGGTCAAATTGTCCTTTTTCCGGCGCAGGGCCATTTTCGGCTTCTGGGGGCTGCATTATTGTGATTTTGAGAAACGAAACACGCAGTCAGGGAAGCGGTGCGTCCGGTCCCAAGGGAGAGTTGGCCCGCTTACATGTCGGATCTTTGGGACGGATTGATGCAGGCGGCCTGGCTGCTGGTGACGCTGGATGCGGATCTGGTCGAGATCACGCTGCGCTCGCTTCGGGTGACGCTCAGCGCCCTGGCGGTGGCCTGCCTGATTGCGCTGCCGCTGGCCGCCCTTTTGGCGGTGCGCCGGTTCCGCATGCGCCGGGCAACGATTGCGGTTTTGAATGCGCTGATGGGGTTGCCGCCGGTTGTGGTGGGGTTGATTGTCTATGTGATGCTGTCACGGGCTGGCCCGTTCGGGGTGCTGGGGCTGTTGTTTACACCAACGGCCATGATCATCGCGCAGGTCATCATCATCGTGCCGCTGGTCGCGTCCATCGCGCATCAGTCGCTGCGCGATTTGTGGAGCGACTATCACGATCTGCTGATTTCCCTGAATGCGACGCAGTTTCAGCGGATCTGCACCCTGCTCTGGGATGGGCGCCGCGCGCTTTTGACGGCGGCGCTGGCCGGGTTTGGCCGGGCCATCGGCGAGGTCGGCGCGATCATGATCGTGGGGGGCAACATCGACCATGCCACACGGGTTCTGACAACAGCGATCGCGCTTGAGACCGGCAAGGGGGATTTTGCCATGGCGCTGGGGCTGGGGTTTGTGCTGATTGCGCTGGCTGTGGCGGTGAATTTGTCCATCCACTGGCTGGGCAAAACCGAGAGTGAGGGCCGGTGGTGAGCGATCTGTTTCCGGTTTCGGTGCGCAATGCGTCGGTGCGCAGGCGCGGCAAGGTTCTGGTGGGCCCCGTTGATTTGCAGCTGGGTGGGCAGGGCACGTCGATCGTGATTGGCCCCAATGGCGCGGGCAAGACATCGTTGCTGAAGATGTTGCACGGGATTTTGCGTCTCGGCGGTGGGCAGATCAGCTGGGCTTGTCCGACGGAACAGGCGCAACGCCAACAGGCGTTTGTGTTTCAAACCCCTGTGATGATGCGCCGTTCCGTGGTGGAAAACATCGCCTATCCCCTGCGGCTCAACAAGGTGGCACGCCAAGAGGCATTGGCGGAGGCGACGATCTGGGCCGAGCGGATCGGGCTGGGCGGCGATGCGCTGCAACGACCCGCGGTCCTGCTGTCAGGCGGCGAGCGGCAGAAACTGGCGCTGGCGCGCGCGCTGATCCGCAAACCACGGCTGCTTTTTCTGGATGAACCCTGTGCTTCCCTTGATGGGCGGGCCACGCGCGAGATCGAGGAAATTCTGACAGAGGTCGCGGCGTCGGGGACGCGGCTGATCATGTCGACCCACAATATGGGGCAGGCGCAACGCCTGGCCGATGAGGTTCTGTTTGTGCTGCACGGCAAGGTCGCGGAGTTTTCCCCGGCCGAGGCGTTTTTTGCAGGGCCGCAGACAGATCAGGCACGTGCATTTTTGAACGGAGATATTGTCGAATGAAACACATGTTGTTGGGCGCGCTGGCTGCTGTTGCTATGGGCACGGCGGCTTTTGCGGACGAGATGAAGATGGCGGTGACCACCTCTTTCCATAACTCGGGCCTCGCAGAGGTGCTGTTGCCGGAGATCAAGGCCGATCTGGGCCTTGAGGTGCAGTTGCTGGTTGTCGGGACGGGTCAGGCGATCCGTCTGGGCGAGGCGGGCGATGTGGATGCGATCCTGGTCCATTCCAAGAAAGCCGAAGAGGCGTTTCTGGCAGGCGGCAATGGCACCCATCGCCGTGAGATCATGTATAATGATTTCGTCTTTGTCGGGCCCAAGGCAGACCCGGCTGGTGTGGCAGAGGCTGGCTCTGCTGCGGATGCCTTGCAGAAGGTTGCCGCCTCGCAAGCGGCCTTTGTCAGCCGTGGCGATGACAGCGGCACCCACAAGAAAGAGCTGAGCCTGTGGAAATCCGCCGATCTGTCCCCGGAAGGGTTTGGCGATTGGTACAATGCTGTGGGGGCAGGCATGGGGGCTGCGCTCAACACGGCAGCAGGGATGAACGGCTATATCATGTCCGACCGTGCCAGCTGGCTCAACTTTGCCAACAAGGGAGATCTGGCGCTGCTGTATTCCGGCGATCCCGTGTTGTTCAACCAATACGCCTATCTGCCGGTCAATCCGGAAAAGCACCCTCATGTGAAAACGAAACTGGTGGCCGAGCTGGAGAACTGGCTGGTGTCGGACAAGGCAAAGGATCTGATCAACAGCTACCAGATCAACGGCGAAGCCCTGTTCGTGTTCAACGCCAAACCGTAACGCTGTCGCCTTTTGGGAATGACGAAATGCAAAACGCCGCGCTGGTCTGCGCGGCGTTTTCTGTTGTCGGGCCAGTCGGTTTTTCGGGCCAGTCATTTGGTCAGGCTGTCGATCTCAGTCGTCGGTCACGTGGATGGCGAATTGTTCCAGCCCTGCGTCCTGCGCTTCGATGGCGCGAAAGCTCTCCTTTACCCCGGCCTCTGTCAGTTCGCGCATCACAGTCAGCAGCGTGTTGGGGGCATGATCGGCGCAGAGGTCAGCCATGTGCGCCAGCTCTTCCTGGGCGACGGGGCGCGCGGCCTCTATCCCTGGGGCGCCGTAGTAGGTGACAAAATGCTGGGCCAGCAGATCGCGGAGGGTCGCCATCTCGGCCTCTTCAATCTTGGTCACTGCGACAAACGTCGCCCGCCCACCCGTTTCCAGCCCCATCCAGCCGTTGGCAAAGGCCTGACGCTGTTTGCCGATCAGATCGGCCTCGCCCCAGTTTGAAAACTCAAACCCGCCGGAAATGCACCACTCGCCGGTGCGGGCAGGGCTGGCAAAGACGTTCTGATCGCTCTCGTCGAAATGAATGGCACGGGCAAGCTGCATCATGGGGTCTCCAGTAGGGTGGTGAGAGGGATCAGATGGGTGGTTGTCTCATCGCGCAGGAGCAGGCCGAAATCTTCATCCACCCCAAGAAATGTGCCGGTCTGGCCCTTGTGGCTTATGGTCTCGCCCATATCCTGCGCCAGACCCCGCCAGGTGGCATGGACGGGTTCGGTGCCTTCGTCCTCCCAGCGGTTGATCCAGTGCAGCGCGTGGCGCGCCCAGCTTTCCAGAAGCTGGCCTGCGTCCACATCGGCGCAGCCCTCGGCATATAGGGCTGTGTCCTCCGGGTGATCGCCGGTTTCACCCTCGCCCGGCGGCCAAAGCGGCAGGTCCAGACCGATGACCAGCCAATCAGGCACCTCTGATGGCTCTGACGTGCTGGAGGCAGCGCGCAGGCGGCCACACCGGCCGCCATTGATGCGCAAGCCGCCATCCCATTGAAGATGTACCGCGACCTCTGGCGGGGCCAGCGCACCCAGGGCGTTCTGCAGCGCAATGCCACAGACGGGCAGCATTGTCATAGCCTGCTGCAGCGCGACCTCGGGTGCGAAAACGAGGGCAGCCTGCAACCGGTCGTGGGACAGGTTGTAGACCACCAGACCCGCATCACAGCCCAGCACTGCCTTTTGGCAGGCGAGGGCAAAGGGATCCTCTGCCCCGCTGAGCGCGAGCCCCTCCATCAGAGGCGGAAAGCTGAGTTCGCTCATGGCGGCCACCGGATCAGGCCTGACCTTTGGCGATCAGATCTGCCGCCAGATCGTGAAACGCCTTGGCCTGCGCGCTGTCGGGTTTGCTGACGGCAATCGGCGCGCCACCGTCGGCGGCCACGCGCACATCCAGATGCAGCGGGATTTCTGCGAGCAGCGGCACGTTCAGCTTGTCAGCCTCGGCCGCGACGCCACCATGGCCAAAGACATGTTCCTCGTGCCCGCAGTTGGAGCAGATATGCGTGGACATGTTTTCTACCATGCCAATGATCGGCACGTTCAGTTTCTGGAACATGTCGATGCCCTTGCGGGCGTCGATCAGGGCAACGTCCTGCGGCGTGGAGACCACGATGGCGCCGTCCACATGTGCCTTTTGCGCCAGCGTCATTTGCACGTCACCGGTGCCCGGTGGCAGGTCCACGATCAGCACATCCAGCGCCCCCCACTGCACTTGCATCATCATCTGCTGAAGGGCCCCCATCAGCATCGGGCCACGCCAGACAACGGCCTGGTCTTCATTGGTCATGAGACCAATCGACATCATGGTGACACCGTGGTTGCGCATCGGCAGGATCGTTTTGCCATCGGGGCTAGCGGGGCGGCCAGAGACACCCAGCATGCGCGGCTGCGAGGGGCCGTAGACATCGGCGTCCAGCAGGCCCACACGGCGGCCCTGCGCGGCCAGAGCACAGGCGATATTTGCCGACACTGTGGATTTGCCGACGCCTCCCTTGCCCGAAGCAACAGCGATGATGCGGTCTACGCCGGGGATTTTCTGCGGGCCTTGCGGCTGGGCGGCCTGCTTGGGCTTCAGATCCGGCGGGGCCTTTTCGGAATGGGCGGTCAGCATGGCCGAGACTTTGCCCGCGCCGGGAAGGGCCGCAACCTTGGCATCCGCTTCGTCCCGCACCGGCGCGTAAACGTCGGATTTGGCTGGGTCGATTTCCAGAACAAAGCGGACAGTGCCCTCTTCGATGTTCAGCGCACGCACGATACCTGCGGCGACGATATCGCTGCCGGAGAGCGGATCCTTGATGGTCTTGAGCGTTTCAAGAACGGTTTCACGAGAGAGAGACACGCCGGGGTTGCTCCTTGGTTATTTGTTTGTCTTCAGTTTTGGGGCGGCTGCGGCGGGGCCGAGATCACGCCTTGACGAAGATGTAGGTGGTTTCCTAGCATTTCGTATGGGTTTGGTATGCAGTCTTTTGCGGGTTCGGATACGGTTTTTGGCGGTTTGTGCGGCTGTGCTGCTGCTTGCGGGGGGCATTGTGCCCGGTGGCCCGCTCCGCGCTGAAGAGACCCCGCGCCTTGTCCGCCTGGCTGTGCCACAGGCGCTGGTGGACACCGGGCTGTTGGCTTACATCCTGCCGCGATTTTCCCTGAAAACCCAGATCCGCGTTGCTGTGGTTCCCGTGGAGGAAGCGGCGGAGGCGCGGCTCGAAGGCACAGCAGCGGGTACGCCAGTGTTTTCCGATGCCGACACGACCTGGCATCTTGATCTGATTGCGCCTGACCATGCCGGGGCCAAACGTCTGCGCAAATGGCTGACCTCCGATGTCGGTGTGCGCGCCATTGCGGCCTACGCCCCAGCTGGCGTGGCGATGTTTCGGGCCCCCGAGGTCCGCGAAGCGGAGGTGGCCGAACTGTCGTGGGATGGCGATGCCGACCTCGGCTACAGCCTGTCGCGCGTTCATTGCGGTCGCTGCCACGCGGTCGATGAGGCAGGCCGCATGAACAGCATCGGCTCTACGCCATCGTTTTTCGTTCTGCGAACGCTGTCTGACTGGGAGGGCCGCTTTCAGGCGTTTTATGCGTTGAAACCCCATCCTGCCTTTACCCAGATCGCAGATGTAACCGCGCCCTTCGACGAGGCCAGACCCTCGCCGATCGTTCCCGTCGAAATGACGCTGGAGGAGCTGGAAAACATCATGGCCTATGTGGCCCTGCTGGCCCCAGCTGATTTGGGCGCGCCGTTGGAACAGAAATAGGGTCGTCATCGTCTTGCGTCGGGGCCGTCGGCTGTGAAGGTTCCGTGAAAAGTGGGCCCGCCGGCCCGGTCGGGGCAGATCTGGGCAGGTCGGGCGAGCGACTTAGTGGTCCTTGCGTTTGCTCAGATAGTCCTCGGTGGTGCGCACGCGGGGGCGATCAGCACCGGCAAAAGGATTGTTCTGCTGGTGGAACTGCGCGTTGACCCGGCAGTCGTCACACATCTGGATCATCCGTGCGGCATCTGGATTGGCAAACATGGAGTGTTTCCCTGCAAGCTTTTCGGTGATTTTGTCGATGGTGGATTTTACCCCGAATGGCGTGCCGCATTCGACGCAGGCAAAGGGCTCTTCTTCGTGCAGGACGACCTGTGACAGCGCCGCAGACGTGAGGTTTAGGCGGGGCTCGTAGCTGATCGCATTCTCCGGGCAGACATTGGCGCAGAGCCCGCATTGCAGGCAGGCGTCCTCTTGAAAGCGGAGCTGCGGCAGGTCCGGATTGTCACCAAGCGCACCGGAGGGGCAGAGCGAAACACAGGACAGGCAAAGGGTGCATTTGTCCGACGCGACAAGCACCGCACCATATGGCGCGCCCTCGGGCAAGGGTAACATGTCCGCATCGGGCATCAGCGCCTTGGCGGCCTGCCGGGTGATCTGGCGCCGGGTGCCCATTGGCCGTTGGGGTGTTTCCACGGCAGCGCATCCCTTGGCGGGGGCAAAAAGCTGCTCGCTCAGCTGGTCGGGATCGGCAGGCTCCAACAGGCGCAGGTGGTCCCCTGCAATCGCTGCCGCCAGCGCAATTTCGTGGTCCTGCGTATCGCGTTCGGCCTTGGGCGAGAGAAGGACGTTGACCTCGGCAAAGCCGGCAGTCAGCGCGGCCAGCGCCTCGGCATGACCAAAACTGTTGAGCGCATCGACAGACAGCGGGATCACGTCGGCGGGCAGACCCCGGCCGTGTCGAGCGGTCAGCTCGATCATCTCCCGCCCGTAGGCATCCACGACCAGCAGGCGCGGAGAGGTGCCGCCTGCGTCCAGATAAGCCTTTGCCAAGGTCTGGATCCGGCGCATCTGGGCGTCGGTCGGCGGGGCGTCATAGGTGATGGCGCCAGAGGGGCACAGCGAGGCGCAGGACCCGCAACCGGCGCAGATCATCGGGTCGATGCTGACGTGGTCGCCATCCGGGCTGATGGCGCCGGTCGGGCAGACGTCCAGACAGCGGGTGCAACCGGTCTGGCCCGCCCGCGAATGGGCACACAAGAGCGGCTCGCTGCGCACGTAGAGTGGTTTTTCGAAGGTGCCGATCAACTGGCTCGCGGTCAGGATGGCATCCGCCAACGCTGTGGGGGATTTGGGGTCAGCGCGGACGTAGCCTTCACGTTTTTCCGGTGCCGGAAACAGCGGACGATTGCCGCGCAGATCAAGGATGATGTCGCAGATCGACTGGCCGCCATCGCGCGGAGCATCCCAGGTCCAGTTGCGGCCCGTTACATCCAGCTGCTGCAGCTGATCGATGGTCACGGCAAATTGTCCCAACGCCCCCTGCGCCCGTCGCAGATGTCCTGAAATGACGTCGTAGGCGCGGGTCATCGGTGGGTCGATTGGCTGCTCAAGAAGCACGGTCACGGCGAGCGTATCCTGCAGTTTTTCAGCCGCCGCAAAGGCCACATCCGGTGCCCCAAGTATCAGGCAGAGGCCTTCGGAATGGACATCAACTGTCTTGCTCGTGGGGATCTCCAGCAGGGCCTCAGCAACCAATGCGGACATTTTGGGCAGTGTCGAGGCCTGATCCGTGGTCCATCCTGCCCGGTCACGCAGATCGAGATAGGCAGGCGAGGGGCGGCCCAGCTCCTCTGCCAGAGCATCAAAAAAGCGGTGTTCCTGGGCACAACAAATAATTGCATCTTCGCCTTCAAGCGCCGTGGCAGCCTGCTCTATCTGGGTGGTGCAAAGCGCGGAATGCACCTTGGAACAGGGTAGGCCGGTCGCTTGAGACAGGGCCTCTTGATCGAGGTTCTGAGTGCCGGAACAGTCACATAAAATCATATGCTTAGGCATGTTTCCTCGCGCTTTGTAGTGCTGCCTGAAGTGGCGGGTTTTCGCCGGAACGGGCCTTAGAGTAGGCATGATTCCCGCAGGTCGTAAACCGGATTTCGCGGTGTGCTTGCTGTTGGTCGTAGCGGCCAGAGGTTGAGTGATTCGCATTGGCGGCGTGCGATTGACGGTCGGGCGTTTTTCCGACTGAAAAGCTCAAGATAGACTTTTCGTCCGGGCGGGCCCGTTGGTCGCTGAAAGCTTGGTCAGATTGACCGATACCGCCTGTTTATCGAGCAATCAGCAAATCTTATCTTTCGGCAGCCTGTCACGATGCGGCACTCTTTGTGGAAAGCGACAAAACCGACAGGGCGGTCAACGTGACGCAAACCATCGATCCGAATGCAAAGACGGTTGTGATGCCGCTGGGCGTTGTGATGCGCCGTCAGCCGGGGGTGACCCGTTGGGCGCGCTGGTCCTGGAAGGCGACGGCGGTTCTGCCGGGGGCAGGGGAGGCGCGCTGGCAGTTGCTGCGCGAGGAGGATGGGGTCAGCGAATTCCACGCGGCCACCCTCCCGCTGGAGCTGCACCGGACGGAGGCAGAGGCCTACCTGCATGGCCTGACAGCCGAACCACCCTGCATCTACGTCGTATTGCGTGACAGCGTGGAAGGGGATTGTCCGCTGGAGGTGCTGTTGGTGACCGCAT
The DNA here is from genome assembly GCF_019801785.1 of Phaeobacter italicus. Taxonomy (NCBI): domain Bacteria; kingdom Pseudomonadati; phylum Pseudomonadota; class Alphaproteobacteria; order Rhodobacterales; family Roseobacteraceae; genus Phaeobacter; species Phaeobacter italicus. The sequence continues at coordinate 119,920 of NZ_JAHVIJ010000006.1, forward strand.
CCCCCTATGAGGCGCAGGATTACGCGGACAATGGCGAGGATCTGGTGGAAAAGGTGCCGATGCCTGCGGGGCTGATCGCGTGGGTGCGGGACTTTGCCAAGCTGCATTATCAGGATGAGCCGTTCAAGAAACGCCGCCGTGACCGCGTAAAGACCGACGCCAGCGAAGACGGCATTGGCGATCCACGGATTTCCCAGCTGACGGATGTCTATCGCTCGCCGTCTCTCAAGAAGGCGCGCCTGTCATGAGAGGGGATGATTTCTGGTCCCGCCGCCGCGCCCGTGTTGCGGCAGAGCAGGAGGCAGAGGCCGCCGAGGTCGCCGCAGCTGCCCGTCAGGCTGCAGAGGAGGCGCTGGAGGAAAAGACCGACGCCGAGATCCTCGAAGAGCTGGATTTGCCGGACCCGGACGAGATGCAGCAGGGCGATGATTTCAGCGTCTTCCTGAAAGAGACCATACCGGCGCGGATCCGTACCCGCGCCTTGCGTCGTCTGTGGACCAGCAATCCGGTGCTGGCGAACGTGGACGGGCTGCTGGACTATGGTGAAGACTTCACTGACAGCGCAATGGTGATCGAAAACCTGCAGACCGCCTATCAAGTCGGCAAGGGCATGACCGCCCATGTCGAAGAGCTGGCCCGCCAGGCGCAGGAGGCGACAGAGGGCGAAGCGGTCGCGACGGCTGAGGCCGCCGACAACAGCGATGCCCAGCCCACTGAGGAGGCGACCGTCTGCGATGCGACAGATGGTGAGGGGAACGCCCCCCTGATCGCGCAGGCTGAAACGCCGAAATCCGCAACCGCGAAATCCGACACCGTTCGCCCGCCGACCATGGCCCTGCTGTCCCCATTGGACGCGGTCGAGGAGGCTGAGGCGACTTTGGCGCCACATCCCGTGGTTCTGGACGAGCCGGAGCCGGTGCCAGCTGCGCCACGCCGCATGCGCTTTACCTTTGCTGCAGACACCAAGGCAGATACCGGCGCTTCCGCCACCTGAAACTTCGCTGAAACGCCCTAGATCAAGACCCGCGAGGAGACCTAAATGACCGCCGAGCAAGCCCAGACAGAGACCATCGCACAGGATGCCGCCCCTGCAATCCCGCAGGATGAGGATCGTCTGCGCGCGGATCTCTACAACTTTCTGGGGCTTATGCTGTCCGGCCCGCCGGATGAGATGCTGCTGGAGCAGGTGGCGGGACTTGCAGGCGACGACACTGATTTGGGCACAGCGATCAATGCGCTGGCCAAGATCGCCCGTCTCACCAAACCGGCCGCTGCCGAGCGGGAGTTCAACAAACTCTTCATCGGTCTCGGGCGGGGCGAGCTGCTGCCCTACGCCAGCTATTATCTCACCGGTTTCCTGAATGAGAAACCGCTGGCATCGCTGCGTCAGGATATGGCCGCGCGGGGCATGACACGGGCCGAAAATGTCTATGAGCCAGAGGACAACATTGCCTCGCTGATGGAGATGATGGGCGCGCTGATTGCAGGGCGTTTTGGGTCTGCTTCCCCGCTGAGCGATCAGAAACAGTTTTACAACAAACACATCGGCCCCTGGGCTGGTCATTTCTTTTCCGATCTCGAAGCCGCCAAGAATTCGGTCCTCTACGCCGCTGTCGGCGCGGTGGGCCGTGTCTTCATGGACATTGAAGCCGAAGGATTTCGGATGAGTGCGGAGCAATCCGCCTGAGCCGGGACGGCCTGCCGTCCCACAACCCCGTGAACCAACTATCTGAGGAGGAGGATCACATGACCAGAAAGACCGAGGAGGCCCAGAGCCGCCGCGACTTTCTCAAGCTGGCAGCGACCACAACGCCGATTGCGGCGGTGGCGGTTGCAACGACCGGCGGCACGGCCGAGGCGGCCGAGCCAGACCTGACATCTGAGGTGATGCAGGATACCGCGCATACCCGCGCCTATTACGACAGTCTCCGGTTCTGACGCACCGGTGATCCGCCAACGCCTGCGGCAACTGGTTGCGTGACGCCCGACCGCCAATGGCCCCTGAAACCCCAGCGAGCCCGAAAGGGAAGCAAGGGAGGAACACATGCTTAGGAAAAAGACCAACGGGGTTGCGCGACGCCCCCAGCGGACCAGTATCCTGTCCAAGGTTGCGGAAAGCTCCGTTGACCGCCGCGCGTTTCTGCGCGGATCCGGCCTGGCCATCGGTGGCCTTGCTGCCATCAGCGCCACGGGTGGCTCTGTCACCAAGGCAAATGCCGCAACCGCCGCGGCGGGTGCTGTTGAAACCATCAAATCTGTCTGCACCCACTGTTCGGTCGGCTGTACTGTTGTGGCAGAGGTGCAAAACGGCGTCTGGACCGGTCAGGAACCCGGTTGGGACAGCCCGTTCAACCTTGGTGCCCATTGCGCCAAAGGGGCTTCGGTCCGCGAGCACGCCCACGGCGAACGCCGCCTGAAGTATCCGATGAAAAAAGAAGGCGGTGAGTGGAAGCGCATCAGCTGGGAGCAGGCGATCAACGAGATCGGCGACGGCATGATGCAGATCCGCGAAGAAAGCGGTCCGGATTCCGTCTACTGGCTCGGCTCGGCCAAGCACAACAACGAACAGGCCTATCTGTTCCGCAAGTTCGCCGCCTATTGGGGCACGAACAACGTGGATCACCAGGCCCGGATCTGTCACTCGACCACTGTTGCAGGTGTTGCGAACACATGGGGCTACGGCGCCATGACCAACAGCTACAACGACATCCACAATTCGCGTGCGATCTTTATCATTGGCGGCAACCCTGCAGAAGCACACCCTGTGTCGCTCTTGCATGTGCTGAAAGCCAAAGAGCAGAACAATGCGCCGCTGATCGTGTGTGATCCGCGCTTTACCCGCACGGCAGCCCATGCCGACGAATATGTGCGCTTCCGTCCCGGCACCGATGTGGCGCTGGTCTGGGGGATCCTGTGGCACATCTTTGAAAACGGTTGGGAAGATCAGGAATTCATCCGCACCCGCGTGTGGGGCATGGACCAGATCAAGGAAGAAGTGGCGAAATGGACCCCGGAAGAGGTCGAGCGCGTTACCGGCACCCCCGGCAGCCAGCTGAAGCGTGTGGCGCGGACGTTGGCCAACAACCGCCCCGGCACCGTGATCTGGTGTATGGGTGGCACCCAGCACACCACCGGCAACAACAACACCCGCGCCTACTGTATTCTCCAGCTGGCTCTGGGGAACATGGGGACATCGGGTGGCGGGACCAACATCTTCCGTGGCCACGACAACGTGCAGGGTGCGACCGACCTTGGCGTTCTGAGCCACACATTGCCCGGCTACTACGGCCTGTCCAAAGGCGCCTGGGCGCATTGGGGTCGTGTCTGGGGTGAAGATGGCGAATGGCTTGCTGGCCAGTTTGACACCCTCAAAGGGGCCGACGGCAAAGACAAGTCGATGCAGAACCTGACGGGTATTCCGGTCAGCCGCTGGATCGACGGCATCCTTGAAGACAAGGAAAACATGGACCAGCCCAACAATGTCCGGGCCATGGTTCTGTGGGGCCACGCGCCGAACTCTCAGACCCGTATGACGGAGATGAAGACGGCGATGGAGAAACTGGACATGCTGGTCGTTGTTGACCCGTATCCCACCGTTTCTGCCGTGCTGCATGATCGTACCGATGGTGTGTATCTGCTGCCCGCCTGTACCCAGTTCGAAACCCGTGGGTCTGTCACCGCGTCGAACCGCTCTTTGCAGTGGCGCGACAAGGTCGTCGATCCGCTGTTCGAAAGCCTGCCGGATCACGTGATCATCGCGAAGTTCGCCAACAAGTTTGGCTGGGCCGATCGGCTCTTCCGCAATATCGAGATGGAAGATGCCGAAACGCCGAATATCGAGAGTGTGACCCGCGAATTCAACCGCGGCATGTGGACCATCGGCTACACGGGTCAGACACCAGAGCGCCTGAAGACCCACATGGCCAATCAGCACACCTTTGATCGCACAACGCTGCGCGCAGTTGGTGGCCCTGCTGATGGGGATTACTACGGTCTGCCGTGGCCCTGCTGGGGCAATGCAGAGCTGAACCACCCCGGCACGCCGAACCTCTATGACATGTCCAAGCCTGTCTCAGAGGGTGGTCTGACCTTCCGTGCGCGTTTCGGCGTTGAGCGGGACGGTGACAATCTGCTGGCCGAAGGTGTCTACTCTGCTGGGTCCGACATTCAGGATGGCTATCCCGAATTCACCTACCAGATGCTGAAGGATCTGGGCTGGCACACCGAACTGACCCCGAACGAGCGGGCGTATATCGCCAAGGCGGCCGGTGTCGACGGGTTTGCGGACTACACCGAGGAAGTCGGCGAGCAGAGCATGTCTCCGTTCCCGTCCGACTATGATGACAAGGTGGCAAAGGTGAACTGGAAAACCGACCTGTCCGGCGGGATCCAGCGCGTTGCGATTGCGCATGAATGTGCGCCCTTTGGCAACGCCAAGGCCCGTGCCGTGGTCTGGACCTTCCCGGATCCGGTGCCGATCCACCGCGAGCCGCTTTATACCAACCGCCGGGATCTGGTCGAAGACTACCCGACATACGAGGATCGTCATGCCTATCGCCTGCCGACCCTCTATGCGTCGATCCAGAAGAACGACGTCTCCAAGGAGTTCCCGATCATTCTGACTTCCGGTCGTCTGGTCGAGTACGAAGGCGGCGGCGAGGAAACCCGGTCCAATCCATGGCTGGCAGAGCTGCAGCAGGACATGTTCGTCGAAATCCACCCGCGTGATGCCAACAACATCGGCGTGCGGGACGGCGCACAGGTCTGGGTCGAAGGTCCCGAAGGCGGCAAGGTCAAAGTCATGGCCATGGTCACCGAACGGGTCGGGGAGGGCGTTGCCTTCATGCCGTTCCACTTTGGCGGCCACTACCAGGGTGCCGATCTGCGGGACAAATATCCCGATGGCGCAGACCCCTATGTTCTTGGGGAAAGCTCCAACACCGCGCAGACCTACGGCTACGACAGCGTGACCCAGATGCAGGAGACGAAGTGTACTCTCTGCAAGATCAGCGCAGCATAAGGAGAGAAGAGATATGGCAAGAGCGAAGTTTCTCTGTGACGCCGAACGCTGCATTGAATGCAACGCCTGCGTCACCGCCTGTAAGAACGAGCACGAGGTGCCCTGGGGTATCAATCGTCGTCGTGTTGTGACCATCAATGATGGCACCCCCGGCGAGCGGTCGATCTCTGTCGCCTGTATGCATTGTTCCGACGCGCCCTGCATGGCCGTCTGCCCGGTGGATTGCTTCTACCAGAACGAAGAAGGCGTCGTCCTGCACTCCAAGGATCTGTGCATCGGCTGTGGCTACTGTTTCTATGCGTGCCCCTTCGGTGCGCCACAGTATCCGCAGGCAGGCAACTTTGGCAGCCGCGGCAAGATGGACAAATGCACCTTCTGCGCCGGTGGTCCGGAGGAGACGCATTCCAATGCGGAGTTCTCCAAATACGGCCGCAACCGGATTGCAGAGGGCAAACTGCCCATCTGTGCCGAGATGTGCTCTACCAAGGCGCTGCTGGCCGGTGACGGCGATGTGGTGTCCGCAGTCTACCGCGAGCGCGTGGTCGCCCGTGGCTTTGGCACTGGTGCCTGGGGCTGGGGAACCGCCTACGAACAGAAGGGCGGCTGATCCGGCCCCCTTCACCCAAAAGGGATGGCCCGCCGCTGCGGGCCGTCCCGATTTTCGATTTCAAATGACAAGACAATCCAAAAAGGAGTGTAGCCCATGCTGCGCCTTGCCTTTGCCATTCTGATGCAGCTGACCCTGCTGACCGGGATCGCTACCGCCCAGGACAGCGGTGCCGCTGCGGCCCCTGATCGCAGCGCCACCGGCGGTGCACAGACGCTTGAGGACATTCTGGCGCGCCAGCGTGGCGAAAAGATCGACGACAGTTTCCGGAGCAACGATGTGGGCGCCGGTGCCATCGGCGCAGGGATCACGGAACAGCTCGGCACCCTTGGCGGGGCGTCCGATCCGGAGTTGTGGCGTGCGATCCGGTATAATGCGGCCAATTTGCGTGTCTCTGCCGGGGGCGATGTTGCCACTGTCTTGGTGCAGGATGGCGGCATGCGCTGGCTCACCTTCCGAGACGGACCGTTGCGCCAATACGGTGGTTGGCTGCTCCTTGGGACATTGGGCGCGCTTGCGGTGTTCTATCTTCTTCGCGGGCGGATCCGGATCGACGAACCTTCGACGGGTCGCACGGTTACCCGTTTTCAGTTCATCGAACGCTTTGCCCACTGGGTGCTGGCGGGATCATTCATTCTGTTGGGCCTGACCGGACTTGCCAGTCTTTTTGGGCGCATGGTGATTGCGCCGTATCTCGGCAAAGACATCAACGCGGGTCTGCTGATTTGGAGCAAATGGGTCCACAACAACGTCTCATGGGCCTTCATGCTGGCCCTTATCATGGTGTTTGTGATGTGGGTGGCCCACAATATCCCGAACCGGACGGACCTTGTCTGGATCCGTCAGATGGGCGGCATCGTTGGCAAGGCGCACCCGCCTGCGAAAAAGTTCAACTTTGGCCAAAAGCTGATCTTCTGGTCAGTGATCGTGCTTGGCGCATCGATTTCGGTATCTGGCCTGTCGCTGCTGTTCCCGTTTGAGCTCCCGCTGTTTGCCAAGACATTTGCGGTGCTGAATGACTCCGGTCTGCCCCAGTGGCTGGGCTATGGGGTGCTGCCTGTTGAGCTGGCCCCGCAGGAGGAAATGCAGCTGGCTCAGACCTGGCATGCGATTGTCAGCTTTGTCCTGATGGCGATCATCCTGGCCCATATCTACATCGGCTCTGTCGGCATGGAAGGCGCGTTTGATGCGATGGGCACCGGCGAGGTGGACGAGGCCTGGGCGCATCAGCACCACTCGATCTGGCTGGAGGAAATGCGCGAAAAGGGCGAAGTCACGAAGGCGGATGGCACCAGCGCCAAAGGCGCCACACCGGCCGAGTAAGGCCCATGGCGCTGCGGCCCTTGTCCTGCGCTTTGCGTCAGCCTCTGTCAGGTGGCACGGCAGAGGTTGGACGGGCTGCGCTACTATCGGGGCTTGGTCTTCTATGGCTGGGCGCGGCTGCGATGGCACAGGACAACGGCGGTGGCACCCTGACCTTGCCACTGCCGGAAGCCACAGCCCAAGAGGCCGCGGAATTCACAACCCTCAAGGGGCACGGGGGCCCGGTCATGGCATTGGATGTGTCACCGAGCGGGCAGGTTGCAACCGGCAGTTTCGACAATGCAGCGGCCCTGTGGACGGGACGGGCGCCCCAGTGGCTGGAGGCCCACGAAGCAGCCGTCACGGCGCTGGCATTTGTTGATGCAGGCCGGTTGGCCACGGCCGGTGATGATTTCGCGCTTTACCTTTGGCAGGAGGGGGAGGCCAAGGCAGCCCCTATCGGTCAGCACCTTGGAAAGGTGCGTGCCTTGGCTGTCGCGCCTGACCAGAGGTTTTTGGCGTCTGCCAGTTGGGACGGAGAGATCGGCCTGTGGCCCCTTGGCGAGGGAGAGGCGCGCAAAATCAAGGTGGGCAGCGGCATCAATGATGTGGCGATTGGCACCGATGGGGCGGTCTATGCGGCAACGATGGCCGGAGAAATCCTGATCTTTGACCAGCCTGACAGTCCGCCGCAGCGGCTGGTCCAGCAGGGCTTTGGCATCAACCAGCTGATCTATGATCCGGTTGAGAAATGGATTGCCTATGGTGCGGTCGACGGGGCCACGCGGGTGGTCCACAGCGAAACAGGCGCAGCGATTGCCGATTTCACGCTGGATCGCCGTCCCGTCCTTGCGATGGCGCATCATTCTGACAGCGGATTGCTCGCCGTGGGGGATGGGCAGGGCTATATCATGGTTGTGGACACCAAAGCCTGGCGCATCCATTCCGATTTTCGGGCCAGCAGACAGGGACCTGTCTGGGCGCTCGCCTTTTCTTTGGACGGCCAGACAATCTGGGCGGCGGGATTGGATGATGTGGCCTATGGCTGGCCTGTCGCAGTGATGGGAGAGTTGGAGGCGGAAATGGCTGGCAATCGCTCTTTTCTGCGGGATCCTGAAACCATGTCGAACGGCGAGCGGCAGTTCATGCGCAAATGTTCAATCTGCCATGCGCTGACACCGGACGAGGGGCGCAAAGCAGGGCCAAGCCTGCATCAGGTATTTGGCCGAAAAGCCGGCACGCTTGCAGGCTATCGCTATTCCGAGATCCTTGATGGATCTGATATAATTTGGGACGAGAAGACAATCGATGCCCTCTTCGATCTGGGACCGGATCACTATATTCCCGGTTCCAAGATGCCGATGCAGCGGATCACCGACCCGCAGGACCGGCTGGATCTGATCGCGTTCATGAAGCGCGCAACCAAGGTGGAGAATTAACCAAATGAAAGCCATGTTGACGGGATTTGCCGCCATCATCGTGATTGCTGCCGGTGCGAATTTCGCGCTGGATCGGGCAGGCTATGCCTCTGACGAGAAATTGTCCGGCCCCTCTGTACGTCTGGACTGATTGTGCTGACCACTGCCGAGGCACCCCGCGACGAATATGGGGAAAATCTGGCTGGCGCGTCGATCCTTGTGATTGATGACGAACCCGGCATGCGCAATTTCATGACCAAGATCCTGACGCCCCGCTGCAAAAGGGTAGAGCAGGCGGCCTCGGCTGCCGAGGCGTCCGCGATTCTTGATCAGGCCCATTTTGATCTGGTGATCCTGGACAACATCATGCCCGGTAAAACCGGTCTGGAGTGGGTGCAGGAGCAGCGCAAGGTCGGGCTCTTTGCCGATACGGTGCTGGTGACGGCCTATGCGGATCTTGAAACCGCAATTCAGGCGCTGCGGGTCGGGGTAGCGGATTTCGTTCTGAAACCCTTTCGGGCCAATCAGATCCTGAACTCTGTGGCGCGGGCATTGGATCGCAAACATCTGCGGCGCGAGAATTATCTGCTGAAACATGCCCTCTCTGCAGAAGGGACCGCAACACGTGGCCGACTGCTGGGAAAATCGCCTGCGATCCAGACCGCACGAGACATGATCACACGGCTGGCGCCAATGCCGACGCCCGTGCTGTTCACTGGTGCGAGCGGAACCGGCAAGGAAATCGCTGCGCGCACGCTGCATTCGTTGTCGGACCGGGCAGACAAACCTTTTGTCGCGGTCAACTGCGCGGCGATCGCGCCGGATCGCATCGCGCATGAACTGTTTGGCATGGTCGATGCGCAGGACCGTCGTCAGGATGGCCTGTTCCTGTACGCCGATGGCGGCACGCTGTTCCTGGATGAAGTCGCCCAGATGCCGGAACAGGTGCAGGCTGCTCTTTTGCGGGTGCTGGAAGATCAGAGGATCAGACCGGTCGGCGCAGAGCGGGACATTCCGCTCAACCTGCGCTTTCTGTTTGCCACCAACGCGGATCTGGACCAGGCCGTGGCAGAGGGGCGTTTCCGGGCTGATCTCTATCACCGGATCAATGTGGTCAACATTCAGATGCCGCCGCTCAAAGAACGGGTGGAAGACATCGTTGAGCTGGCCGCACTGTTCATGGAGCAGTTTTCGACCACCCTGGCGATGCCCGCTTTGGAACTGGATGCGGAAACCCTGCTGAAATTCAGCCGCTACGACTGGCCCGGCAATGTGCGCGAGCTGCGCAACCTGATCGAACGATCGGTGATCCTTGGGGGCTTCCCGGAGGAGTTCGCAGGCACGGGCAGCGTGACTGGCAGTGCTGCGATGGATACGCTGGATCTGGTGATGCAGCGCCACATCATGCATGTGCTGGATGCCTGTGACGGCAACCGCGCAGAGGCGGCGCGCAGGCTGGGTGTTTCGCGCAAGACGATTGACCGCAAATGCGCAAGTTGGGGCGTTTGATCGTCTCAGGCGGCCTGTTCTGCCTGTGCTGCCGGTAGCCAGATGGTGAAAACGGCCCCTGTGACACTGCCGTCCACGATGCGGTTGTCGGCGGTGATATATCCGCCGACCCGCTGAATCAGGGTCTGGCTGATCGACAGGCCCAGTCCGGTGCCTTCGCCAAGGCGGGTGGTGTAGAACGGGTTGAACACCGAAGGCAGCACATCCTCGGCAATGCCGGGGCCTGTGTCTGCAACGGTAAGGCATGCACCGGGGGCCCCGTCATGATCCAGTTCCCGCAGGGTGAGCGTGAGCGTGCCGCTCCCGCCCATGGCCTGGGCTGCGTTGAGTATGAGGTTGATCACCACCTGCTGCAGCTCACCGGGATCGATCCGCACCTGTGGGCTTGTTTCGAAGTCCTTCTCAACAGTGATTGCCTGTTTGGTGACGACATGATCGACCAGAACCAGACAGTCGCTGACCACCGGCGCCATATCCAGGCTTTCCTCGAAGGTGCCAAACTCTGAGGGGCGGGCGAATTGCAGCAGCTTGCCGACAATGGCGCTGATCCGCAGGATCTGGTTGTCGATCAGGTCCAGCTCTGTTGCGACCTCGGCCCCGGCCTCTGGTGGAAGTGTCATGCGCACCACGTCGACATTGCCCTGAATGACGGCAACGGGGTTGTTGATTTCATGCGCGACCCCGGCAGTGATTTCCCCGATAGAGGCGAGCTTTTCGCTCATCACCAGCTGTTTGAAGGTTGCTTCCAGTTTTTCGTTGGCCGCGCGCAGCTCGGCGGTGCGCTGGTCAACCCTCTCGTTCAGCTCTTCTGCCCAGTCGCGCAGTTTCTGGTCGCGCTCCTGCACCTGATCCAGCAGGCTGTCGAGATGGGCAGAGACCTGACCGATCTCATCCTGACGCCCGATGTGCCCGTTGCGGGCTGTCAGATCGCCCCGTTCCACCCGCCCCATTGTACGGCTCATCTTTTCAAGCGGAGCAAAGATCCCCTTGGCGAGCCACAGAAATAGCGGTGCTGACAGCAGCAGAACCGACAGGAACGATAGAACGACGGTCCAATAGGCCGAGAATTTGGCCGCTGCAAAAGGCGCCTCTAGAAAACCGACGTAAAGCATGCCGACCCGGTCGCCAAAGCTGTCGGTCAGGGGCAGGTAGCCGGAGATATACCAGTCGTTGACCACAAAGGCCCGGTCGAGCCAGGTCTCTCCCTCGATCAGCACCGCATTGCGAACAGCCCGCGATACACGAGTGCCAAGGGCACGGACATCCTCAAACAGGCGCACGTTGGTTGACACACGGGTGTCGCCCAGAAACAGGGTTGCGGTTCCCTTGCGGCTGATCCTGTGGCTGTCGCCCAGATAGACAAGCGCATTGATCGTATCGATGAAATCAAGGTCACGGTTCAGCAACCGTCCGGCCACCAGAACGCCGCGCGCGCCCTCTACCGTTACCGGCGCGGCCGAGTGGATGACCATGCCGCGATCTTCTGCCGGGCGGGTCGTGGGAACGGCGGCTTCGGTTTCGATCAGGGGGATGCGGGCGCGGGCGCTCAGTTCAGAGGAAATCGCATCAAGATCAGCCGCTGAAAAGATATCGATTTCAGAGGCCAGCAAGCCGGTGCTTGCCCGTTCGATCACCGGCCAGCGGCGGGCATCGCGGTCTATGCTGCGCATGGGCAGGTAATAAAGAAAATCCAGCTGCAACCGGGCGCGTTCACGATCCAGAAAATCCAGCTGAAGATGGGGGCGGTCGCTCAGCACTTCGGCAAAGCGGGCAGAGCCTGCAATCGCCGCCAGATCATCGCCGGTTCCGTTTTTCAGCTGCCGCAGATATTGGTCCGCGATCTTCAGGTCGCTTTCCACATTGACGATCAGAACGTCATCATAGTCCGCGTTCCATCGGGCCATCGCCACAACCAGCAAGAGCGGCATCATCACGGCCAGCGGCAACAGCGCAAGCAGCAGGAGGCGGAGGCGGACGGATTTCAAGGCGATGCTGTCCCGTGGGCTGATCAGTTCGGTTTACCGGTGCAGGCCCGGACAAGATCAGTGTCGCATGCCCAAGGGGAGAGCGGCAAGGCCGGGCAGGAACGGCCTGGCCCCACCTTTGCGGACCCGCCTTGTGTTTTGCCTGATGGCTGGGCTTGGGGTCGGCCCCTGTCAGGCGGGGATCGCCTTTCCGGCCCAATCAAACACCGCGCCGCTGTCGCCGGGGGTAAGCCCTGCAAGCACGTCAGCCAGATACCCTGCAGCCTGCGCCGGGTCGAACAGCTTATCTTCTGGGACGTTCTTGGAAAACGGGCCAGACAGGTCGGTGCGCACGGTGCCGGGGTGCAATCCGACACAGATCAGCTGTTCATGGGTGCGTCCCATTTCGATGGCATAGTTCCGGATCAGCATGTTCAGAGCGGCCTTGGAGGCGCGATAGGCGTGCCAGCCGCCCAGCTGGTTGTCACTGATCGACCCGACGCGCGCCGAAAGTGCGGCAAAGGTAGCGGGTGATTTCCGTGGCATCAGTCCGAGAAATTGGCGCGCAATCATAGCCGGGGCAAAGGTGTTGATCGCAAAGACCTGTTCAAAGGCAGCAACGGATTGCTGTCGATAGGACTTTTCTGGCTGCAGGCCATTTTCGTCCGATAGAATTCCGGTGGCGACCACGATCAGATCAGGATGGACCTTGGACTGTCGGATCTGGCCGGCCAGCGTTTCCAGTGCGGCCTCGTCCGTGATGTCGACGCGATGATTTTGCACGCCTGGCCGCTCGGGCAGGGGGCGGCGCGCAATGGCGTGGAGCGTTTCGACATTGGGCTGGGCTGCGTAGTGGTCGACCAGCGCCGAACCTATGCCGCCGGAGGCGCCAAAGATGATCACATTGCGGGGCAGGGTCATTCTCAGCTTCCCATCAGTTTCAGAAACAGGCGGCGGGGCAGGTGTTTGCCAATGGTAAAGACCCAAGAAAAAGGCGCGGGGAAGCTGGTTGAAAACCGCCCGCTGCGCAGGGCGCGCATGCAGGCGTCCGCCGCTTCCTGAGGCGTCTGGATCATCGGCATGTTGAAATCGTTCTTGGCGGTCAGGCGTGTTTCGATAAAGCCCGGATTGATGACCTGCACCTTGATCGGTGTCTTATGGAGATCGGCTTGCATGTTTTCTGCCATATGCATGACCGCGGCCTTGGAGGCCCCATAGCCGGTCGCGCCGGGCAGACCAGTGTGACCCGCCAGAGAGCCGATCAGGGCGATGTGGCCGCTGTTGCGCTCTACCATCTGCGGGATGACACGCCCCACCACCCGCATGGCCCCCATGAAGTTCACGTCGCAGATCAGCTCTACCTTTTCGGGGTCCCAATCCTGTGCGGGCATCGGGTCGTAGGCACCGGCACAATAAAGCACACCGTCAATTTGCCCGATATGCTCCACCGCCTGCTGGATGCTGTCAGGATCTGTCACATCCAACGGAAGGGCGGTGGCGTCAGACAGTTCATTTGCCAGGTCGTCCAGCTTGTCTGCGCTGCGGGCTGACAGAACCAGGCGCGCGCCTTCTGCGTCCATCTTGGCTGCGATGGCGCGGCCCAACCCCTCGCTCGCCCCGACGAGCCACCATGTCTTGCCTGCAAACATCTCAGTTGCCTTTCGGGCGAATGGTGGCCACCAGCTCGGCAACCTTGATGCCGAATTTGCGCATTTCAGAGCGGTTCATGATGGTGCCGTTCTCCATCAGGTACATCCAGTCGGTGACGTCAAGGACATGGCCGCCCGCGCTTTCGGGGAGGCGGATGCGGTAGTGCAGCTGAACGGTCGCGCCAGTTTGCTGGCCTTGTCCTTCGCCGATGATATCATCCGCGGTGGCCGTGAATGCGCCGTCTTCTCCCATGGTGAGATACCATTTGCGGGCCTGGGTATTGCCGCCCGCATAAGCGAAATCCTCGCTCAGCGTTCCGGTGTCATCGCTCCACTCGCCATTCATCATCGCAACAAAACGCGATACGACGCGCCCCATCGGGCCATAGATGATCCCTTCCGAGATCATCTCGCCGCTCAGATGGGTGCGAATGTCAAAGACGGGGTCGGTTCCCTCGTAGTGGTGGGGGCGTTGACTGCGAAAGCCGAAACCGGGCCGAAGAAGCGCCAGTAGCAGCAAGGCAATAATCGCTACAAGCAGGAGTTTCATCAGGAGATTACCTTTCTGGGTAGTCGGAGAACCATCGCCACGGCGATGAGTTTGATGCAGCAGGGAATGACCGCGTAGGCCCAGGTCAGTGTCTGAAGCGCCGCTGCGCTGTTCTCGGCGCCGGGTTGGAAACCGCTCATTTGCAAGAGAGGAAGAAGAAGGACAGCCGCCGCAGCCAATGCAAGTTTCGCGGCAAAGGACCACAGGCCAAATGCCTGACCTGCCTGTAGCCCGGCGCGCGCGAGCGTGCGGGAAAACAAGACCGGCAGGATGACCATATCGGCACCAAGGGCCGCGCCGGACCCGATGCAAATCAACGCAAAGCCAACGCCCGCCCCCTGTGGGAGGAAGGCCGCCCCGGCAAAGGACAGGATCGCAAGCAGCATTGCGGGAAACAACACTTGCTGCGCGCCCAACCGGTCGGCGGCCCGGCTCCACAGGGGTACGGACAGGCCGGCCGCCAGGAAAAACAGAACCAGAAAGGGCCCGGCGAGATCCGGCAGCAGCAGCTTGTCTTCGACGAAGAACAGAAACAGGGTCGAGGTCATGGCGACGGGCAGGCTGTTTACCAGCGCAAGCGCCAACAGCCTGATCCCGCCAGCATCGCGCAGCGCACCAAGAGAGAGCGGCTCCTCCCGCGGCGCTTCATTGGTCCATAGTCCACGGGTTATCCACCACACCAGAACGCACAGGCACGCCAGCACCCACCCAAAGGCGGGGTATCCGCCCTGCGCCGCACCGAATGCGACCAGCGCCGTAGGGGCGAGGGCTGCGATGATGATGCCTGCCAATGTCCCGGCTTCGCGGTAGCTTGCCAGTTTGATCAGCGCCTCGGGGCTGCCTGCCAATGTGGTGCTTTGGCCATAAAACAGGACAGTGCCAAGGCTATAGGCCGTAAACAGCAACACCAGCGCCACAACCAGCCAGGGCACCACGCCACCGGCATTGGGCCGCGCCGAGTAGAGAAGGATGAAACCGCCTGCCATGCCAAATGCGGCCAGGGCTGCGAAGGTTGCTCTTTCTTGTGGCCAGCGGTCGGTGATCCAGCCCAGCAGGGGATCCTGCACGAAATCAAGCACCCGGATCCCTGCGAGAACCACCGCCAGCGTGCCTAGGCTCACACCCAGTTCCGCCGTCGCAAATCGCGGCAGATGGATGTAGAGCGGCAGGCCGGCGGCTGCCAGCATCAACGCAAAGAGAGAGATCCGGTGCGCCTGCATTACTGGCCCCGCAGCTCCC
Organism: Phaeobacter italicus; assembly: GCF_019801785.1. Classification (NCBI taxonomy): domain Bacteria; kingdom Pseudomonadati; phylum Pseudomonadota; class Alphaproteobacteria; order Rhodobacterales; family Roseobacteraceae; genus Phaeobacter; species Phaeobacter italicus. The sequence continues at coordinate 135,178 of NZ_JAHVIJ010000006.1, forward strand.
GCGAGAGGCGCGCGGCACGGCTGTTGTCGGACAGCCAGATGTTGAGAAAGCGCTTGCGCGCGTCAGGGTGACGGACAGAGCAGGTGCGTCGGCCGTTCAGATATAGCGCCACCTGGTTGCGAGAGGGGGAACTGGCAACAAAACTGTCACCTGCACCGACATCCCGAAAGCACTGGTCCAGTTTTTGCAGAAACTGGGCCTGATCCGGGCGTTGGCCCTCTAGCCGTTCGATTTCCGCGGCGGTGGCGCGCATCAGCTGATCCTTGCTAAAGGCCCGGCGGTACGACAGGCGCAGCGCCAGCGGCGTGTTCCAGTCGAATTGCTCTTCGCCTTCGAGAAACAGGCTCGCGTCGTAAAGTGGCAGACCGAGCCAGCGAAACGTGACTTCACCCAGCTTGGTTGGCGCAGAAAGGCCGATTTCGGCCTTTGAGGGGGTGGCGACACTGCAAAAGGCAGCGATTGCACAAGAGGCAATGACGCCGGTCAGTCGGCTGAGGATCGGTATCGCAATGTCACGCATGAGCAATCTCCACTTGGACAACATCGGTCTGCCCCACCTCAAAGGAGGCCGCGCAGGCCTCAAGGTAATAACGCCAGTTGCGCAGGAAGCCTTCGCCATAGCCAAGGCCCTGGATCTTGGGCGACATATCTACCAGTCGATCTGCCCAGGTGCGGCAGGTGCGGGCGTAGTCGGGACCAAAGGCAAAGCTGTTCTTGACCTTCAGCCCTGCGCTTCGGGCTTGATGGGAAATCACCGCATCTGACAGCAGCATCCCGCCGGGGAAGGTATATTGGCGGATGTAGTCCGATGAGTTGCGATAGATATCGAAATAGCTGTCCTGAACCGTGATGGCCTGAATGACGGCGCGCCCGTTTTCCGCAAGGCGGCTCTTTACTGTCGAAAAATAGCTTGGCCAGTAGCGTTCGCCCACCGCCTCGATCATTTCGATGGAGACGATGTTGTCGTAGGTGCCTTCGCTGTTGCGATAGTCGCAGAGCCGGATATCGGCGCGCCCGTCCATTCGGGCGTCGGCATAGCCAAACTGGCTGGGTGAAATGGTCAGCCCGGTGACATGGCGACCTGTCTCTGTGGCGCGTTCTGCAAAGCCGCCCCAGCCACAACCGATTTCCAGAATCCGCTCCCCCGCCCCGAGACGGCTGAGCACGCGGTCGTATTTGCGGGTCTGTGCGCGGCCCAGATCATCATCTCCGGGCGCATAGAGCGCGGAGGAATAGGTCATGCTTTCGTCCAGCCAGAGCTGGTAGAATTCATTGCCGACATCGTAGTGCGCCTTGATGTTGCGCGATGCCCCCTTGACCGAATTGGCGCGCAGCAACCGATCGACAACGCGAAACTTCAGGCCTGCCCAGAAACTGGGATAGGCAAAATCGGACAGGTGATCGAGATTGAGCAGCGCGACCTTGATGACATTCTCGATGCTGGAGGTTTCCCAAAGCCCCGCCACATAGGTCTCTCCCAGCCCGATATCGCCGCGCGCCGCGGTGGCGGTGATCGCGCTCCAGTCGTGGATATGAAGATCCGCCTGTGGGTCGCCCTTGCCAAAGTCGTGGGTGTCGCCCTCTGGCGTGGTCAGCCGCAGGCTGCCGTTGCGAATGCGGGTGCAGCTGTCAAGAAAGTCATGTTTTACGCGTTTGGTAATAAAAAGCATCAGCTGATCTCGTGTTCGGGTGGTGTGGGGCGAGGGCGGTACGTCGCGCCCTTGAGTTTCAGTTTCAGCGCCTGCCAGTAGATAAGGGCGACGGTGCGCATGGTGCCTGCCGGACGGCGCAGGCTGGCCAAAAGCAGCGCGCGGTTTGTCAGCGGACGGCGTGGACCTGTGAGGGTGGCGATCACGCCCTCCTTGCCATTGCGGTGATCGATGCGGATCGCAATGCGGCGGGGGGTTATGTCAAAGTTGAAGCGGTAATCGCCTGCAATCTCCTGAAAGGGAGAGACGTGAAAGACCTTTTGCGCCACCAGTCGGTCACTGGCGGCGATCGCGGTGAAATCAGGCTTGTGGCAGAGATAGCTGTGCCGATCCCCGAAGGTGTTGTTCACCTCGGCGATGACCGCATGCAGGCGGTCTCCGCGAAAGGCCAGCCAAAAACTGACGGGGTTGAACACATGGCCGAGGTAGCCCGGTTGTGTCAGCAGGCGGATCGTGGTGCCCTCTAGCGACAAACCTGCATTTGCAAACACGCTTTCGGCCCAGGCAACGCCTGATCCCTTGCCGGGGCGTCCGCCATGGTTGCGGTCCCTCACCGAGGCGAGGTTAAACCGGTTGCGCGAAAACAGAAGAGGGCCGTGGCTGCTGCGCGGGTCGATCAGCACGTAATCGACGCCATAGCGAAACGCGTTGGAGATCTGCCCGTGGCGCGCGTGGGTTGTCTGGCCTGCGATATGGTCGGGCCAATGGCTCATGCGGGGATCCTCTCATGGATCTGGGCATCCCGCGCCTGCAGGTCACGTGCGACGCGAACGGCGCTGGCAAACCCGTCTTCGTGAAACCCGTGGCGCAGGTAGGCACCCGCGAACCAGGTGTGATTGTCGCCTTGGATGTCCTTGATCTGTTGCTGCGCTCGCAATGCGGCCTTGTCGAACACCGGGTGGCGGAATGTTTTTTGATCGTAGATCATCTCCTCGCGCACCGGCGAGACGGGGTTCAGCGAGACAAACAGCGGATCGCGTTCGTCGATGTTCTGCAGCCGGTTCATCCAGTAGGTGACACCGATTGCGGTGCGATCGTCTTGCTGGTCGGCCTTATAAACCCAGGAGGACCAGCAGGCGCGCCGCTTGGGCATCTGCTGCGCGTCATGATGCAGGATCATTTCGTTGTCCTGATAGCGCATCGCGCCGAGGATTTTCTTTTCGTCCTCTGTCGGATGTGTCAGCAGGCGCAGGCTGTCATCGGAATGACAGGCCATGATGACCTGATCAAAAGCCTCTTCGGTGCCGTCCGGCAGATGGATGCGCACACCTTCGGCGGTGCGCTGAACACCACGGACGGCGGTGCCGGGGCGCAATTGGCACCCCATCTGTTCCAGCCGCGCGGTCAGGCGGCGGACATATTCGATGCTGCCTCCTTTCACGGTCCACCATTGATGCTGGCCCGTTGCGCTGAGGAGAGCGTGATTGCGGAAGAAACGAACCAGGGACTGGGCCGGGAAATCGCGAATTTCTTCGGGCGGGGTCGACCAGATCGCCCCGCAGATCGGCATCAGGTAGTAGCGTTGGAACCAGTCCCCCAGCTTCAGCTCATTCACCAGCTCACCGATTGTGACGCTATCGGTGTTGGCCGCCTGCACAGCCTTGGCGTTGAAGTGAAGGATATCGCGCACCATTCGGTAAAAGGCAGGGCGCGCTGCGTTGCGTTTTTGCCCGAGGAGGGCACCGAGGTTGCGCAAACCGTATTCGACGCTGCCGTCCCCGATGGTGGCTCCGAAACTCATGTCGCTTTTGACAACAGGCACATCCAGATCGCGAAACATCGACGTCAGATGTGGGTAGTTCACGTAGTTGAAGACAATAAACCCGGTATCAACCGGCTGATCGCCGTTGCGCCCCGCCAGAACAGTACGGGCATGCCCGCCAAGGCGCGGTGCGGCCTCGAATAGGGTGACGTTATGCGTCTTAGCCAACAGCCACGCTGCCGCCAGGCCGGAAATGCCACCGCCGACGATCGCGATACGCTGGCGGGCAGATGAAAATGCATCAAACGACATGCTGTCTCCATTTGTGTTTTCAACTTGTTACGCTGGGTTGGGGGCGTCGGATCAAAAATGAACGTATGAAATGATCTGGAAGACAAAATTTTTGAAAAAAGTGGCAGGCGCGGTGATCCAAAAGCGTAAAAGCACCGTAATCCCGGTATGCTGACCTCGCTAAGCGACCAATCTCTTGCAGCGCTCGACGCTCCAGTTACGGTAGACCGTGACACAAGTGCTGTGCGTGAAAGGGAAAAAGTGGAACGGGAAAGCCTATCTGACCAAACGGTCTGGATGCTGGCGGTGCGCGACAACCGCGACCGGGTGGCGTTTGGTCGCCTGTTCGATTATTTCGCGCCCCGGCTGAAAGGCGTGATTTGCCGCTCTGGCATGTCACCCAGTCAGGCAGAGGATGTCGTGCAGGATGTCATGCTGACCGTGTGGCGCAAGGCGGCGATGTTTGATCCAGAGCGTGCGCAGGTGTCTGCGTGGATTTTTCAGATCGCCCGCAACCGCCAGATCGACGTCATCCGCAAGGAGCGCAGGCCAGTCCCGGAAGAGCTGAAGCTGCCGGAAGAGACACAGGAAGATGCAGCCCAGGTGCTGGCGCTGGATCAGGAAACACAGAAACTGCGCGCCGCGTTGCGCCGCCTGAAACCCGCCCAGCGGGAAATGGTCGAAAAGGCCTACCTTGGGGAGCTCACTCATTCGGATATCCGGGACCAGACCGGATTGCCGCTTGGTACGATAAAATCGCGCATCCGTCTCGGTCTAGAGCGGCTGCGTCACGAATTGAAGGAACAAGGACTGACATGACCGGTGTGCGTCATCATATCCCGGACCCTCTGTTGGTTGCCTATGTGTCAGGATCGCTGCCACAGGCCTATTCGCTGGTGGTCGCAACCCACCTGTCCATGTGCGATGACTGTCGCGCCCGCGCCACCGCACATGAGGCGGTTGGGGGATCCATCCTGGAAAGCTGCGGCACTGCCGATCTCTCCGGCGGGCTGCGTCAGCGCGTCTTTGACATGTTGGACGAGCCGGTCATCGAGACCCCGCGCTATGAGCGGTCCGGCATCTTTCCCGCACCGGTCATGGAGGCGCTCGGCGGCTTGCCGCCCAAGTGGAAGAGCCTCGGCATGGGGGTGCGCCAGTCCATTCTCAGCCATGACGAGGGCGGCAGTGTCCGGCTTTTGTACATCCCCGGAGGGCAAGCCGTTCCAGACCACGGCCACAATGGCTTGGAGCTGACGCTGGTCCTGCAGGGCGCGTTTCGGGACGAAACCGGCCGCTTTGGCGTTGGCGATCTGGAGGTGGCTGACGATGACCTGGAACATACCCCGGTGGCCGAAGACGGCGTGGCGTGCATCTGCCTTGCGGCGACGGACGCAGCGTTGCGGTTCCGTTCCCTTGTTCCGCGCCTCTTGCAGCCGATCTTTCGGATCTGAACACCGTGGGCCCGTGAGGAAATGGGCCTGTGAAACGACAAAGGGCTGCCAATTGGCAGCCCTTTTCGATTGTGACGCGCGGTTGTACGCCTCGGCTATGATCAGCCGTTCATCACCTTGCCCATATGGCGGCCGGTGTCGATCATGCGGTTGGAGAAGCCCCATTCGTTATCGTACCAGCTTACGACACGGACCAGACCTTCGGAGGTGACGGCGGTCTGCGGTGCGGCGAAACAGGACGAATGCGGGTCATGGTTGAAGTCGATCGAAACGAGCGGGTCAGTTTCGTAGGACAGGATCCCGGCCAAGTCGCCCTCGGCCGCGGCCTTGAGCGCGGCATTCACGCTTTCGACTGTGGCGTCTTTTTCCGGCACAAAGCTCAGGTCAACCACAGACACATTGGGTGTCGGTACCCGGATCGCAGAGCCTTCGAGGCGGCCCTTGAGGTGGGGCAGAACTTCGGCAATGGCGCGGGCTGCGCCAGTCGAGGTCGGGATCATCGACAGCGCCGCAGCGCGCGCCCGATAGAGATCCTTGTGGCTGGTGTCATGTGTCGGCTGGTCGCCTGTATAGGCGTGAATTGTGGTCATGTAGCCGGTCTTGATACCAAAGGCGTCATCCAGAACCTTGGCAACCGGTGCGAGGCAGTTCGTGGTGCAAGACGCATTGGAGACGATAATGTCGTCCTTGGTCAGATCGCCGTGGTTCACGCCATAAACAACGGTGCGGTCGACCTCTTTGCCGGGGGCAGAGATCAGAACCCGCTTGGAGCCATTCTGCAGGTGCTTGGCAGCGCTGTCGCGTGTGGTGAACAGACCGGTGCATTCATAGGCAATGTCCACGTCCTGCCAAGGCAGCTCCTCGGGGTTGCGGATCGCGGTCAGTCGAATGCTGTGCTTGCCGACTTGCATGGTGTCGCCGTCGACCGTGACCTTTGCCGCGAGGCGGCCGTGCACGCTGTCGTATTTGAGCAGATGTGCAAGCGTGTCTGCCGGGGACAGGTCGTTGATCGCAACAACGGTGACGTCCTCGACGTTGTTTTCCAGCAGGGCGCGCATCACGCCACGGCCAATCCGGCCAAATCCATTGATCGCAATTTTCAAGGTCATAAGTGCAACTCCGACTGGGTTATGCAGGCCGGTGCAAAAAGAATTTCGGCCTCTAGAGTGTGATGTTTGCGGCATCGTTATCGCTAACACTGTCGGAAATCAAGAGCGCAGCCGATGCCCTGACACGGCGGCCCAGCCAAAAACGGACGCGCAGGGTGCGCGCCGTATTTTCAGGTGATTGAAAAGACGGGAAAATTTGGCTCTATCTGTGGGCGCGATCACGGCAACGTGACGCGGCAACGGGCAGATCCCGCAGGGGTGCCCTCAGAACCGGAGCGCATCACCATTCTGGTTTGGTCCTGTTCTGCCGCCTCTTGCCACAATTGCGGACAGTTTGGACGATATCCGACCAGAAGCATGCAGGGGTTGTGTAGGTTACCATTTGTAAATCCAGGATTGTCAGGATGGCGCGTGTATCCTTGGGTTGTTTTGGGTGTTTTCATGCGACTTAGACTTGTAATGTTACTGGTAATTGGACCGCTCTTGGCGCTGGCTGGGGTTTTCGTGCTGATGGAGATCAACAATCAGCGACAAAACCATCAGGTTGCTGTCATTGCCGCTGAAAAGACCGCGGAAGATCGGCTGATCGGTGATCTGATCCATGAACTCCAGCGAGAGCGCGGGTTCTCGGCTGGGTTTCTGTCCTCCAAGGGGCAGAATTTCGCAGCGGATCTGACAAGCCAACGCGCAGCGACCGACGCCGTGCTGGGGCGGACGTTGGGGCAGGTGTCGCGCTTGGCAGCTGACCACCCAGACGCCTACCGCACATCAGAAACTGCCCTTGCTGAATTGTCGGTGATGCGGGCCAATGTGGACGGGCTGGCCATTCCGGTGCCGGACATGGCGTCTTATTACACCGGCATCATCAACAATCTGCTGCATGTGTCGCGGGCGGCGATCAGCGTGGACAATTCCAGCCGGTTTCAGGCGCTCTTGCAGGCGCGCTTCCTGATGAGCACCGCCAAAGAACGTGCCGGTCTGGAACGTGCAACGGGTGCTGTGGGAATTGGGCAAGGATTTGATCTGGCCCTGCACGACAGGTTTGTATCCCTTGTCGGGGGGCAGGATGCTCTGCTGGCTGAGGCCTCAGCGGCATTGGACGAGGGCAGCTGGATTGCTGGTTTGCAGCAGTCACCTGAGTATCTGACACTGGAAACGCTGCGCCGCCAACTTGTTGCCAACTACGAAAAAGGGCAGGCCGCGGATATTTCCGGCAGCGCGTGGTTTCAGGCATCCTCCGCCTGGATCGACCTGCTGAGAGCCGAGGAGCAGAAGATCAACACCCGCATCGTTGAATTCGCCCGCGAGGTTGAGGTGCGCAGCGGCACTGCGCTCAATCGCCTCGTGATGGTTGCGGTTGCGGCCTCCATCGCGGTCATGCTGTTTGCAATCGGCTGTTTTGAGCTGATGATCCGTCGGATCCGTGCCCTGACCATGGCGGTCGACGCCTTTACCCGCGGTGACTTTGATGTCGAAATCAAGGGGACGACCGGCAATGATGAACTGAGCCGCATGGCGCGCGCGGTCGATGGTTTCAAGGACGAGTCCCTGGCGATGCGCACCTCTGCGCAATCCCTGGAGGCGGCCCAGAAACAAAGAGAGGAAGAACAGGCAGGTGTTTTCCAGACCGTGAAGGCGCATTTGACCCGCCTGTCGGACGGCGATCTGACAGCAACCATCGACACGCCCTTTCCGCCGTCTTTCGAGGGATTGCGCGGCGATTTCAACGATACCCTTGCAACGCTTGGGGCGACGTTCGGGCTGATCGCAGATGCGGCAGCCAGTATTCGCAACGGCGCGGCCGAAATTCGGCAATCTTCCAGTGATCTGTCTTATCGCACCGAAAGCCAGGCTGCCACGCTGGAAGAAACCGCAGCAGCGTTGGAAGAGATGACCGCCAGCATCCGCTCTGGCGCCGAGCGAACCCGCACGGTTGAGCACACGATGGCCGAAACCCGTCAGGAAGCAGAAACCAGCGGGGTCGTGGTGCAGAACGCCGTGTCTGCCATGACTGAGATCGAGCAATCCTCAGGCAAGATATCTCAGATCATTTCGGTGATCGATGACATTGCCTTTCAGACCAATCTTCTGGCTCTCAATGCCGGGGTAGAGGCCGCCCGTGCAGGCGAGGCGGGGCGTGGGTTTGCGGTGGTCGCAAGCGAAGTGCGCGCCTTGGCGCAGCGGTCCTCTGATGCGGCGATGGAAATCAAGACGCTTATCGAGGACAGCTCGCGTCAGGTCGATCATGGCGTTGAGCTGGTCGGGAAAGCAGGTGATGCCCTCACCAGCATTGTCGAGCGGATCAATCATGTCTCGCAACTGGTGTCAGAGATCGCCGAAGGGGCGGTTGAGCAATCAACCGGCCTCAACGAAATCAACACCGGCGTGAGCCAATTGGATCAGGTCACCCAGCAAAACGCCGCGATGGTGGAGGAAGCGACTGCCGCCGGACATATGCTGGACGGCGATGCTACGAAACTTGCGGATCTGGTGGACAAGTTCAGGATCAGCTCTGCAGGCGGCGCTGCGCGGGGAGGGGTGGACCCCATTGATGCAGGGCTGTCGGAAACGGTGCCATACCACGTAGAATCAGCTCCATTTCCGGCCACTTCTGCGCGCTCAGCCTAAGACGGGCTCTTGTTGATACAGGATGCGGCGGCACAACATATGCCACTGCTCGTCACGCCAAGGGCGACAATCGGTGGTCGATGTCGGTTCCGGATATAAACTCGTCCGGAACCGCCACGGTCAGTCGGCGCGCTTATTGGGCAAATGCTCCTGCAAGGAACAGGAGCTGGCATGCGGTACTCTGCGCTTGGACTGATCAAAGAGGCCCTGACGGGGCACAAGGGCTGGCGCCCGCAATGGCGGGATGTCGCGCCTCAATCGCACTATGACTATGTGATTATCGGTGGCGGCGGTCATGGTCTGGCAACGGCCTATTATCTGGCGAAAGTGTTTGGCGCTGCCCGGATCGCAGTGCTGGAAAAGGGCTGGATTGGGGGCGGTAATGTCGGCCGCAACACCACCATCATCCGCTCGAACTATCTGCTGGACGGAAACGAGCCGTTTTATGAGTTTTCTCTCAAGCTGTGGGAAAACCTCGAGCAGGATCTGAACTATAACGCGATGGTGAGCCAACGCGGCATCCTGAATCTGGTTCACACCGATGCCCAGCGTGATGCAGCGCGCAGACGCGGCAATGCGATGATCCTGAACGGCTCGGATGCAGAGCTGTTGGATACGGAAGGGGTGCGGGCGATGTACCCGTTCCTCAACTTTGATGATGCGCGTTTTCCCATCAAGGGTGGGCTGCTGCACCGCCGGGGTGGAACCGTGCGCCATGATGCGGTGGCATGGGGCTACGCCCGCGGCGCCGACATGCGCGGCGTCGACATTATCCAGAACTGCGAAGTCACCGGCCTGCGGATCGAGGGCGGCAAGGTTCAAGGGGTGGAGACCTCTCGTGGCTATATCGGCGCGGGCAAGGTCGGCGTGTCGGTTGCGGGTAATTCCAGCCGGGTGATGGCCTTGGCAGGGATGCGTCTGCCCATCGAAAGCCACGTGCTGCAGGCGTTTGTCTCTGAGGGGCTGAAACCGTTCATTCCCGGTGTCATCACCTACGGCGCGGGGCATTTTTACTGCAGCCAGTCGGACAAGGGCGGCCTTGTCTTTGGCGGCGACATCGACATGTACAATTCCTACGCGCAACGCGGCAATCTGCCAGTGGTCGAGGATGTGGTCGAAAGCGGCATGTCCCTGATCCCGGCGCTGGGCCGGGCGCGGCTGCTGCGCAGTTGGGGCGGCATCATGGATATGTCGATGGATGGCTCTCCCTTCATCGACCGGACCGATATCGAAGGGCTCTATTTCAATGGCGGTTGGTGTTACGGCGGTTTCAAGGCCACCCCTGCCGCGGGCTATTGTTTTGCCCATCTCCTGAAAACCGACCGCCCCCATGAAACCGCCACGGCCTATCGCCTGGACCGGTTCATGAGCGGTCACATGATCGACGAAAAGGGCCAGGGCGCCCAACCCAACCTGCACTAAGGACAAGACGAGATGATTATCAACCATCCGCTATTGGGGCCGCGCGATGCGCAGGAGTTCACCTATCTCGGCGATGCGGGGCTGATGAACCGCCCGTACTGGCTGTCTGAGACCGCGCTGCAGCAGTTCCACGACTATCTGTATCTTCGCGAAAATCCGGCTGGTGAGCATCGTGAACTTTGGTTTCATGAACAGGGGGATCGCTCCTGGCTGGTCGTGACCCGCAACACTGTCACCCATGAGATCCTCAAGGTCGAGCTGGCCCGGGATGTTGCCCTTGCCCAAAAGGCGGCCAACCTTGCCCAGGAGCCCTCGCAATGAGCGCGGTATCAACGCAGCAGGTGAACCGGCTGAGCGGAGGTCTGGTAGATCGTGGCCAGCCGCTGTCATTTCGCTTTGACGGGCAGAGCTATCAGGGCTGCAGTGGTGATACCTTGGCCTCGGCGTTGATGGCGAATGGCGTGCGCCTGATGGGGCGATCATTCAAATATCACCGGCCGCGCGGCTTGCTGAGCGCGGGCAGCGAAGAGCCAAACGCGTTGGTTGAATTGCGCACGGGCGGCAGGCAGGAACCCAACACCCGTGCCACGGTCGCAGAGCTATTTGACGGGTTGGACGCGCGGTCGCAGAACCGCTGGCCCTCGCTGGAACGCGATATGATGGCGATCAATGATCGGTTCGCCAATTTCCTGACCGCCGGGTTCTATTACAAGACGTTCATGTGGCCCAAGGCATTTTGGGAGAAACTCTATGAACCCATTATTCGCAAGGCAGCAGGGCTGGGTCGCCTGACAGGAGACGCCGATCCGGATGCCTATGACAAAGGGTTTCTGCACTGTGATCTTTTGGTGGTCGGGGCTGGGCCTGCGGGGCTGGCGGCGGCGCTGACGGCGGGCCGGGCGGGTGCGCGGGTGATCCTGGCAGATGAAGATTTCTTGCTGGGTGGTCGCCTGTTGAGCGAAGCACAGCCATTGGCGGACATTGCGGGCGCAGATTGGGCGGGTCAGGTCCAGGCAGAGCTTGCAGCGATGGACAACGTCCGCATTCTGCCGCGCACGACGGTGTTTGGGGCATATGACCATGGGATTTACGGCGCGGTCGAACGGAACGCGGATCATGTCGCAGCGCCTGATGCGGGTAAGCCCCGCCAGACGCTCTGGCGGATTTACTCCAAGCGGGCGATCATCGCGACAGGGGCAATTGAGCGGCCCATTGCGTTTGAAAACAACGACCGACCGGGCATCATGCTGGCTGGGGCGGTGCGCTCTTTTGCCAACCGCTGGGCTGTGACACCTGCGTCTTCGGTGGTGATTTTTGCCAACAATGACGATGCGCATCAAACTGCGCGTGACCTGCAGGCCAAAGGCGTGGATGTGCCTGCAGTGGTCGACGTACGCCCAGATCCCCCTGAAATCCCCGGAATTGAGCTCCTTGCGGGTGCACAGATCGTGGGGACCGCCGGGCGGTTGGGGCTCCGCTCTGTCACGGTGCGGATGGCCAATGGTCAAACCCGGATCATCCCCTGTGGTGCGCTGGCCATGTCTGGCGGATGGAACCCGAACCTTGGCCTGACCTGCCATCAGCGAGGGCGCCCGGTTTGGGATAGCGATCTCCATGCCTTTGTCCCCGGACAGGACTTGCCAGTTGGCCAGCATGTTGCAGGGGCCGCGATGGGGGCCATGTCCACCGACGCCGCCCTGCGCAGCGGGGCAGAGCAGGCAGGGGAGGCGCTGGCAGATCTGGGGTTCACAGTGCCTGCGCCAGAGCTGCCAAAGGCGGAGGACGCACCCGTGTCTCTGACGCCATTCTGGCACGTGCAGGGCGCCAAGCGCGCTTGGCTCGACTTTCAGAACGACGTCACCGTCAAGGACGTCAAGCTGGCCCACCAGGAGAACTTTACCGCGGTTGAGCATCTAAAGCGCTATACCACGCTTGGGATGGCGACCGATCAGGGCAAGACGTCCAATGTTGGCGCCCTCGCGGTGATGGCAGAGCTGACCGGCAAGTCCATTCCCCAGACGGGAACCACGATCTTTCGTCCGCCTTACACGCCGGTTGCCATGGGGGCGCTTGCTGGGCGCGCAGTGGGCAAGGATTTCCATCCGACCCGCCTGACGCCGAGCCACGCCTGGGCGGAGGAACAGGGCGCCGTGTTTGTCGAGGTTGGCAACTGGCTGCGGGCGCAGTGGTTTCCCAAACCGGGTGAAACCCATTGGCGCCAGTCTGTGGATCGCGAGGTGCAGCAGACCCGTCGCTCTGTCGGGATCTGTGACGTCACTACGCTGGGAAAAATCGATGTGCAGGGGGCGGATGCGGCAGCCTTTTTGAACATGATGTACGCCAATGGCTTTGCAAAGCTGCCAGTTGGCAAGGTGCGCTATGGTCTGATGCTGCGCGAAGACGGTGTTGCCTATGACGACGGCACGGCCGCGCGCCTCGCTGAGGACCATTTTGTTGTGACCACAACCACGGCCAACGCCGTTTTGGTCTATCGGAACATGGAATTCGTTCGCCAGTGTCTGTGTCCGGACATGGATGTTCAGCTGATTTCAACCACCGAAGCCTGGGCGCAATACGCGGTTGCAGGGCCGAATGCGCGCAAACTCCTGCAAAAGATCGTTGATCCTGAGTTTGATATCTCCAATGACGCCTTTCCCTTTATGGCCTGCGGTGAAATCACCGTTTGCGGGGGCTGCCGGGCGCGGCTGTTCCGGATCTCGTTCTCTGGTGAGCTGGCCTATGAAATCGCGGTGCCGACCCGGTATGGCGATGCGCTCATGCGGGAAATGATGGCCGCAGGCGAGGCGTTTGACGTCACGCCCTACGGAACCGAGGCGCTGGGGGTCATGCGGATCGAAAAAGGACATGCCGCGGGCAATGAGCTAAACGGAACGACCACCGCGCTGAACCTTGGCCTGGGGCGGATGGTATCTGGCAAGAGGGATTGCATCGGCAACGTGCTGAGCCGCCGAGAAGGCATGAACACCGATGATGCCCTGCGCTTGGTCGGCCTGAAGCCCGTGACCCCAGCACAGAGCCTCCCTGCCGGGGGGCATCTGATGGCTGCGTCGGGCCCTGTCGATGCGGCGCATGATCAGGGATATGTGACCTCTGCTGCCTATTCGCCCACCCTTGGGACGGCCATTGGGCTTGGGTTTGTCAAAGGCGGGGCAGAGCGCCTGGGAGAGCAGCTACGTCTGGTCAACCCGTTGGAGAAACAGGAAATGCTGGTCGAGATTGTCAGCGCCCATTTTGTGGACCCGGAAGGGGAGAAGCTCCGTGCATAAACTGAAACCACTGACACCGCTTGGGTCTCACACGCCGCGTGTTGACCGGATTGGGCAGTTTGAAATCGCCGAGACCGTCGAGACGGCGTTTGCGTCAGTGGCGGCGCGAAACGGGCAGGAGGCGGCCGTGATCTCGGCAATGGCGCAGAACCACGGTCTGGATTTGCCGGTTGCTGGCAAGGCGGCGCAGGCGGGGGAACTGGCTGCGTTCTGGATCAGCCCGTCGCAGTGGATGTGCGCGGCTCCGCACGAAACGCACGAGCTGCTGGCGCAGCAACTGAAGGCGACGCTCGGTGATAGGGCCTCGGTGGTGGAACAGACGGACGCATGGTGCCGCTTTGATGTCACCGGGAAGAAGCTGTGTGATCTGTTTGAGCGTCTGACCAAGGCTGATGTGCGTGCAATGCCCCCTGGCAGCGCCTGTCGCAGCACGGTGGAGCATCTGGGCGTTTTTCTTTGGCGGACGGCTGAGGACCAGATGGTGGTTCTCGGGCCGCGCTCTTCTGCGGCATCGCTCCATCATGCCCTTGTGACGGCCGCGCGTTCCGTCGCCTGAGAATGGCGCGCCCGCGTCAGCCCGCGGGCAGAGCGTCGCCGCTTTTGACACGAAGAGAGTTCTTGGCGCGCCGGTCGTTGATCGGCGTCACGCCGAACGTTTCGCGGTAGATCCGCAAAAAGGCACCGGGCGTGCCATAGCCGACCATATAGGCGATTTCCGTCACCGAGGTGCTGGAATAAAGCACCAGCTGACGGGCTTGGTTCATGCGCATCATGCGATAGTACTTCAGTGGGCTTTGCCCTGTGGCTTCCTTGAAGCTGCGCTCCAGCGAGCGTGGTGAAACGCCGATGGCATCCGCGACATCACTGATCTGGATCGGGCTTTCGATATGTTCGGCGAAATGCTCGATGGCCTGAGCGACCTTTTTGGGCATCAGATCCATGCTCTTGGCCGTGGAGAAGGCAGGGGTTTTCTGAGCCGAGGTGGCGCTGCGCACGTAGGGGTGTTGGAACCAGCAGGCGACCTCTGCCATGACACTGCCGTCCAGATGGGTTTCGATCAGGGTCAGCATGTGGTCAAAAACGGCTGATGCGCCAGAGATCGTCAGAAAGTCGCCTTCATCGCAGATAACGGTGCTGCGTGCATCCAATTCGGGGAATTCCGCCTCGAAGGCGGCTTCATAGCACCAATGGACAGACAGTGGATTGGTGTCGATCATTTTGGTCCGCGCAAGCGGGAACACGCCCCCGCTGAAGGCCCCAAGCCGGGTTTTGTTGCGCATCAGCCGTTGCAGGGCTGCATTGGCCCGCGAGGGATGTGCAAACTGGGCGTTCGGGCCTGCGGTGAACAGAAGATAGTCGTGCGGCTGCAGATCGGACAATTTTGCGTCCGGCGCAAAGGTCACCCCGGCAGAAGAGGCCACCGGCTCCTCTGTTTCGGCGACGACGGTCCAGCGGAACGCTTCCTGTCCGGAGATTTCATTCGCCGCCCGCAGCGGTTCAATGCAGGAGGTCAGACAGGCCATCGGAAATCCGGGAAAGATCAGGATGGCGAGGGAAATGGGGGCAGGGGCATCGGTCATGCCGTTGGTCCTTGGATCATGTCTGCAGTACAGGCGAGAATGTGTTGTTCGACCAGCCGCGCGGCGGGGGAGAGGGCGGCCTCTCTTTTCCGGAGCATGTGAATCTGCCGCTTTGCCAGCGAATCGGCCAATGGGCGAA
Source organism: Phaeobacter italicus (assembly GCF_019801785.1). Lineage (NCBI taxonomy): Bacteria > Pseudomonadati > Pseudomonadota > Alphaproteobacteria > Rhodobacterales > Roseobacteraceae > Phaeobacter > Phaeobacter italicus. Next base: position 150,496 of record NZ_JAHVIJ010000006.1, read on the forward strand.
AGATCAGCCCGGTCGCATTGGCCGCCCGCGCAGCCATTTCCGGCAGAATCGTGATTCCGATTTCGGCATGTACCATCGCCATGATGGAGGTCAGGTTCTGTGCGGTCAGCAGGGCATTTGCATGCAGTGTTTTACAGGCAGGGACATCGATACCCGCAGAGAGACTGTTTGCTATCAGTCGCTCTCCCGTCAGGGCCTGCCAGTCGACAGGCCCGCGGTTCTGCGCAAGGGGATGAGAGGGGTGACAGATAACACCGAAGGCATCTGACAGCAGATGCTGGCTGTGTAGTCCCGCGCTGTTTTCCCCCATGGTCGCGATGCCAATGTCGATACGGTTCCGGGACAATTCATGCAGAATGGAGTTGGAATCCATATCCCGCAACTCGATGTCCATCTTGCTGAAGTCCTTGATGTACTTTGAAAACACCACGGGCATGATGGACCCGGCTACGGACGGGACAGTGGCAATACGCACATGTCCATGGGTGGCATTGGCGTAGCCTTCGATTGCTTTGACCATATTGTCGAACTGCTGCAACTCGCGTTCTGCCTGCTCCAGAACATATGCGCCAAGCGCCGTAAGTTTGTTCTTGCGGTCGGTTTCAAACAGCGGCTCCCCGAGGTGGGTTTCCAACTGCTTCAGCATCATGGAGACGGCCGACGGGGTGCGCCCGAGAATGTCAGCCGCATCGCTGAGGTTTCCGCTGCGTGCCACAACAGCAAAGCCTCGCAGGAGTTCGATTTTGATGGTCACGCTCTTTGCTTCAGTTTGCTTGAAATTGGGTTCAGTAATTTTAGTTTGATTGAATGGTGGGTCAGTGTCCATACCCGTGGCAACTCAAATTTGTCAGAGGCGATGCATCCATGACCGATCTCCAGAAAAACCTGATTGCCGGCGAATGGCTGGCGGGCGAGAGCGAAATCGAAAACCGCAACCCGTCGGATCTGAGCGATCTGGTTGGCATGTTCGCCCAAGCCAGCGCCGATCAGCTGGAGGCGACTTTGGATCAGGCGCAGGTGGCGCAGCGCGAATGGGCTGCTTACGGGCTGGAGCGCAAACAGGCTGTGCTGATGAACATCGGCAACGAGCTGATGGCGCGGGCCGAAGAACTGGGCACGCTGTTGTCGCGCGAAGAAGGCAAGCCGCTGGCCGAGGGCAAGGGCGAAGTTTACCGCGCCGGCCAGTTCTTTACCTACTATGCTGCCGAGTGCCTGCGCCAGATTGGTGAGAACGCCGACTCCGTGCGCCCGGACATCGAAGTGGACGTGCGCCGCGAGGCGGCGGGCGTGGTAGCAATCATCTCGCCCTGGAACTTCCCGACCGCAACGGCTTCGTGGAAAATCGCACCGGCGCTCTGCTATGGCAACGCGGTGGTGTGGAAGCCTGCCAACATCACTCCTGCATCGGCTGTTGCCCTGACCGAAATCATCGCGCGTCAGGACATCCCCAAGGGTCTGTTCTCGCTGGTGATGGGCTCTGGCCGTTCGATCGGCCAGCGTCTGGTCGAAAGCCCCAAGGTGAACGCCATTTCCTTCACGGGCTCGGTGCCGGTGGGCAAAGGGATCGCCGCTGCTGCCATCCAGAACCTGACCAAGGTGCAGATGGAGATGGGATCGAAGAACGCGCTGGCAGTGATGGATGACGCTGACCTGGATCTGGCCGTCTCCCTGGCGCTGGGCGGTGCCTTTGGCGGGACCGGCCAGAAATGCACCGCCTCCTCCCGGCTCGTGGTCCACGCAGCTGTGCACGATGCCTTTGTTGAGAAACTCGTGGCAGGCGCACAGGCCATGAAAGTGGGCCACGCGCTGGAAGCGGGCGTGCAGATGGGCCCGGTGGTGAGCGAGCAGCAGCTGAACGAAAACCTGGCCTATGTGGACCTCGGCAAGACCGAGGGCGCCGAGCTGGCCTGCGGTGGCCTGCGTCTGGAGATGCCGCACCAGGGGTTCTACATGTCCCCCGGCGTGTTCCTGAACACCACCAACGATATGCGCATCAACCGCGAGGAAATGTTTGCGCCGCTGACCAGCGTGATCAAGGTCGGCAGCTATGACGAGGCGCTGGCGGTGGTCAACGACACCAACTTTGGCCTGACGTCGGGCATTGTCACCCAGTCGCTGGCCCGCGCCACCCACTTCCGCCGCAACGCGCGCACCGGTGTGGTGACCGTGAACCTGCCGACCGCTGGCACGGATTATCACGTGCCCTTCGGTGGGCGCGGCGACAGCTCTTATGGTCCGCGCGAGCAGGGCAAGGCAGCGGCGGAGTTCTACACCACCGTCAAGACCGCCTACATCAGCGCCGGTAAGCCGGTCTGATGCAAGGGCAGATGAACTTGGTTGCTATCGGCGCGTGCGCCGATAGCTGCGCCCATCCCGCGTAATTGGAGGGATAGAATGACCGGATACCGTATCGACTGCCTGCAATATGCCAATTGGTCGGAAAAGATCTTTCGCCAGCTGCGCGAGGGCAACGTGGACGCGATCCATGTGACCATTGCCTATCACGAGACCTTCCGCGAGACGGTTCTGAACTTCGAAAAGTGGAACCGCTGGTTCGAGCAGTACCCGGACCTGATCATGAAGGGACAGTGGGCCAGCGACATCGACAAGGCCCGCGAAACCGGGCGCACCGCGGTGTTCTTTGGCTTCCAGAACCCCTCGCCGATAGAGGACGACATCGGGCTGGTCGAGATCCTGCACACCCTCGGCGCCCGTTTCATGCAGCTCACCTACAACAACCAGTCGCTGCTGGCGACCGGCTGTTACGAGGCTGAGGACATGGGGCTGACCCGCATGGGCAAGCAGGTGATCAAGGAGATGAACAGGGTTGGTCTGGTCGTGGACATGAGCCATTCCGCCGACCGTTCCACCATCGAGGCGGCGGAGATGTCCACCCGCCCGATCGCGATCACCCATGCCAACCCGCACGAATGGTCGCCCGCGCTGCGCAACAAGAAGGATGATGTGATCCGCGCAGTGACCGGCCACGGCGGCATGCTGGGCTTTTCGGTCTATCCCCACCACCTCAAGGACAAGTCCGACTGCACCCTGCAGAGTTTCTGCGAGATGATCGCACGCACTGCCGACAAATACGGGGTGGAGCATCTCGGGATCGGCACCGACCTTTGCCAGGATCAGCCCGACAGCATCGTTGAATGGATGCGCGTCGGTCGCTGGACCAAGGAAATCGACTACGGCGAAGGATCAGCCGCCGCGCCGGGTTTCCCGGAGATGCCCAGCTGGTTCAGGGACAATCGTGATTTCGACAACATCCAGAACGGCCTGCGGGCTGTGGGAATGAGTGAAGAAGAAGTGGCCGGTGTCATGGGGGACAATTGGTATCGCTTCTTTGCGGAGAATTTCGGCCCCAAGACCTGATCTGGGGCGACAGCATACAACAGGGCCGGTGACAGAATGATCCGGTCAGATGGGGAGGTTCAGATGTCTGAGACATCTATCAACACACAGCACAGCAGCAAGGGCAGGGGGCTGAACACGCCACTGTTCCTGTTGTCGGGTGGTTTCATTGCGCTGTTCTGCGCCGCGGCTCTGGTCGATCTGGAAGGTCTGTCTGCGATGGTCGATTGGGGCTTCAATGTCTCTGCGACCTACTTTGGCCTGTACTGGCAGGTTCTACTGCTCGCGACGTTTCTGATCGGACTTGTTCTTTGCGTGCTGCCCGGTGGCCGCGCCATTCTTGGCGGGCTCAGCGCGCCTGAGTTTTCCACCTTTCAGTGGGGTTCCATGATCATGTGCACCTTGCTTGCAGGGGGCGGGGTGTTCTGGGCCGCGGGGGAGCCGATCGCCCATTTTCTTTATTCTCCGCCCTTGTTTGCTGCGCAAGGCGGCAGCGAGGCCGCAGTCACGCCCGCAATCGCGCAGAGCTTCATGCACTGGGGGTTTCTTGCCTGGGCTATCTTGGGGTCGCTGACGACCGTGATGCTGATGCATTACCACTATGAAAAAGGTCTTCCACTAGCCCCGCGGACCCTTCTGTATCCGGTGTTTGGCGACAGGGCGATCAACGGCCCGATTGGTGTGCTGGCAGATGCGTCGTCCATCATTGCAGTGGTCGCTGGAACCGTTGGCCCCATCGGTTTCCTGGGGCTGCAGGTGAGTTATGGATTGTCGGACCTCTTTGGGCTTCCGGATGTTTTTGCGACCCAAGCAGTGGTCATCGCGGGGCTCGTGGCGATTTACACCATTTCGGCCATGACGGGTCTGTCCCGTGGCATTCAGCTGTTGTCCAAGATCAACGTGATCCTGGCCGCAGCGCTTTTGATGTTCGTTCTGCTGGCTGGGCCGACCGGCTTTATCTTTGGCACCTTCTTTTCCGGGTTTGGCGCCTATCTGGGCAGCTTCTTTGAAATGGCGCTTTACCGTGGCGATGCCGGTCTGTTTGGCGAGCCGGGGTGGCTGGGCTGGTGGACCGTGTTCTTCTGGGGCTGGTTCATGGGGTATGGTCCTTTGATGGCGATGTTCATCGCACGGGTGTCGCGGGGGCGGTCGATCCGTCAGATCGTCATCATGCTGTCGGTCATCGCGCCGATCGTGACCAATTTCTGGTTCACCATCATCGGAGGGACCGGCATCGCCATGGAACTGGCCGAGCCCGGTACCATTTCGGCAGCGTTTGAAGGCTTCAACCTGCCTGCGGCCCTGCTGGCGATCACCGGGAACCTGCCGATGGGATTTGTGATTTCGATCCTGTTCCTGATCCTGACCACGATCTTTGTGGCCACGACCGGGGATTCGATGAGCTACGTGATTTCCGCTACCATGAGCGAAGGCGACAGCCCAAGCACCGCTGTGCGGGTGTTCTGGGGCGTGGCGATGGGCGTGATGGCCGTGATTTTGATCTCTGTCGGATCGGGTGGCGTATCGAAATTGCAGAGCTTCATCGTCGTGACCGCCGTGCCAGTGTCGTTGATCCTGCTGCCGTCGCTTTGGGATGCGCTGCGCATCACCTTGGCGAAAGGCAAAGAAAGCTGAGCAATGTGCCGGGTGTCTCTGCACCCGGCGTATCGTCTGCGATGACCGGCTGGCACAGGTCGGCGGGTCATCGTGAAACGTCTAGACAGCAAGGGCAAACCTGAATGAACGAGATCCTATGCCGCGACCCTAATACCGTCATGCGCCTGGCGCGTCTTGGCTCTATGCATCAGTCGCGTTTGTCTTTCATGCGGGTGCTGACGCGCCGTCTGGCGCGCGAGCAGTGGCGATTTGAACAGACCGCGTTTGAAATTGATGAGACGGGGCAGGGCCACGCCGTCTATACCGCGCATGGGCCTGAGCGGTCTTATTCCCTGATTGCATTTGCCCATGATCTTCCGCCTGAAAAACGATCCGACCGGGTGATCGCCGAGGCATGGGATGCCACCTTCACCCTGTTTGACGGCGTGCCGACCGCTGAAGATATCGACCGTCTGTCCCGCAATATCCCTGTGCAGGAAGCAGGCCGTGTGAGCGGAAACGAACTGTCCGTGTCGCGGGCCAACCGGTCGGTTCGTCTGTGGGAACATGTGGTCACGGCCCTGGCATCGGGGGTGCAACCCGATCGCGCGCAGATCGATGCGGTGGGTTATCTGATGCGGACGACGGCGGTCTATGGCTCTGGCAAGCTGGGCGCAGCTGACCGCGAGATGATTGCCGACCGCCCCGAATTTCGTGCGCCTTTCCAGGTTGAAATGCTGTCTGTCTATCTGACCCGGTGGTTTGTGATGGATCTGGTTCAGCATATGGCCAACTGCCGGGCAGCGGCCACAGGCACCACTGCCACCAAACTGGATATCGAGATCGCAAGGTCCATGGGGATCGGCAATTCCACCGGTCTTGGCATGGCGCCGTTTCTGTTGAACCATCCCGTTCTGTTCAACAACTGGGTTGCCGCGCGGGAACGGGCGATCCAGACCGTGCGCAACATCGCCGAGGCAAGCCCCGAGGATGTCAGCCTGTTTCGCGGGTTGGTCGAACGCAGCAAAATCACCATTGCCAAATGGCACTCCGACCATCCCATCCAGATCGAAAAACTGGCGGGATTGCGCAGTGATGTCGCTAAAACCGACCACTACCTCGAGGCCCATGCCCTGACCGGGATGAACCCTTGGGATGGTCTGTACCGCTGGGCCGAAGACGCGCTGACAGTTGAAGGCCAGGAGTGGATCGCCTCGCTGATGCTGGAGCCCTACGGCGCATTGGTTGATGGTTATGCCGAAGAAATGTCTGCCGACAACACCGCAACCTTCCGGATTTCCGGGGCCATGACCATCGGTGATCTGCGCGGGCTTTTGCACGAGATTTATTCCTGGGCCATCGAAACGGACTGGCAGGCCCCGCAAAACAAGGCACGAGCTTGGTATGTTTCCGAAGAAAAGCTGGAACCGCGTCTGGGTGAACGGTTCGAAGAGCCGATCGAGGAATACGAACAACCCCTCGCACCGGGGCGGGATGCGGCGATGCTCTACCGGGCGCTCGCCCATTGGCCGGACGAGGCGCAAGTGGCAGAGTTTCTGCTGCGCCATCCCGAACACCGCCACGTTCTGCGGCGGGCCCAGATTGTCGGGCGCGCGCCCTACGCCGAAATCCGCGACAACACCATTTCGGACCGGGTGCTGCCCATCGACATGTTGCGCTGCAAACTGTCCTTTTTCGGGGCAACACAATTTGACCCCCGGTCTGACCGCTGGGTTCGGATCTGCATGTATGGCAATGCCCCCCTTCCTTTTGAACTGACCTCTGAGAACGCTGAATTCTGGGTCTTTCCCAATCTGCAGGAGACCGCCGCGTGAGCCATTCGCTGAATGAAATCGAAGCCATGAGCAAACGGGCAGCGCGCGGTGCGGGCCTGTCTTGGGGGCTGGCAGAAGAGGCGGCCAAAGGCACACGCTGGCTGTCCTCCTTTGGCTTTCCCGGCACCGAGCTTCTGGCTGAGCTGCTGAACCTGAATGATCGAATTCCCGCCATTGATGTTTCTCCGGTGTCACTGCGGGCGGAGGTCTGGCATGCGCCGGCCCGCCGGATGAGCCCGCTGATTGCGGGCGCCTCTCTCAGCGATTGCGCGGCACGGCTCCTTGAGCGTGGCAAGATCACGATGGAGAACGTGAGCCTGCCATTGCTTGCGGTTCCGTTCATGGGTGGTGCGGCCCTGCGCCTGGGTTTGCCGGTCGCTGCCGAGTGGGAGGGCGCGCGCCTGGCCACAGACGGCAAGCGGCTCTGCGTTCAGGCCAGTCCAGAGGCCCTGCGCCTGCGTCAGGCTTCGACGCTGGTGTTTTCCGCACCTGCCGAGATGACGGGCCAGCAGGAACCGCTTTTGCGCGCCGAGGTCTGTGAAGACAGCTGGTCGCAGCTTGAGAAATTTGCCCACCGCACCTTTGCTCCGGCGACGGAAGAAAGCCGCCTCAAAGGCGCCGGGGCAGGTGTAAGCGACAACGACTGAGCCGGGGCAGGCCAGAGCGCTTTGGCCCGAGCTGCCCCTTCCTATCGCATCAAACAGAAAGACTGATATGACCGCGACCGAAACGCTGACCCTCACCGAGATCGAAGATCTCGCTTTCCGTGCGCTGGTAAACGCAGGCACATCCGAGGCCAACGCCCGCCCTCTTGCCGTTGCGACGGCGATGACAGAAGCGGATGGCGTTGCATCCCACGGTCTCGCCTATATCCCGATCTACGCCCAGCATGTAGAATGCGGCAAGGTCGATGGCCAGGCCGTGCCAAAACTGGATACCCCGCGCCCGGCAGTGGTTACCGTTGATGGCGGCACAGGCTTTGCCCACAGCTCGATTGATGCGGGTTTTGAAAAGCTGATCCCGCTTGCACGCGAAATGGGCGTGGCGGTTCTGGCGATCAACAACTCTTATAACTGCGGTGTTCTGGGGGTTCACACCCAGCGACTGGCACAGGCAGGATTGCTGGGGATCGGGTTCACCAATGCGCCTGCCTCCATTGCCCCCTCCGGCGGGGCGAAACCGGTCGTGGGGACCAACCCGTTCTCGATTGCCGCTCCCGATGCAGAGGGCAACGCGGCGCTGCTGATCGACCAATCCGCCAGCACCATCGCCAAAAGCGAGGTGATGAAACACGCCCGCGAAGGCAACCCGGTGCCCGAAGGTTGGGTTCTGGATGCAGAGGGCCAGCCAACAACCGACCCCGAGGCCGGGCTCAAGGGCTCCATGGTGCCCTCTGGCGGCTACAAGGGTGTTGGCATCGCGCTTACGGTTGAACTGATGGCTGCGGCCATGACGGGTGCCACGCTTGGCGCGGTTGCCAGCCCATTCTCCGGAACCGCAGGCGGGCCGCCGAAGACTGGCCAGTTCTTCATTGCGATAGACCCGCAGGCAACCGCGGGAGGGCTGTTTCAGGAAAAGCTGAGCGAGCTGATCGCGTCTTTCCGGGATCAGGATGGGGCGCGTCTGCCCGGTGACGGCCGCAACCAGGCCCGCATTCGCGCCGCCCGCGATGGCGTTGCCGTCAATGCCGCCCTGCTGGAAAAGGTCCGCGCCCTTCTCTGAACTGGGCATGGCCGGTCAGTCGGCACCTTAATGTCACTACCAAAAAGGCCGGGCAATTTGCCCGGCCTTTCGTGTCTTGTGCATCTAATTGTCCCGAAGGATCAGCCGCATTTGGAGTGGCCGCAGCTGCGGCAGGTCATGCAGCCTTCGACCATTTGCATGTCGAACTGACCACAGCTCGGGCAGGGTTTGCCGCGCGGTGTGTTCAGGGAAACAATGGCTGCTTTCGGGTCCGATTTCAGACCCATGCCTTCGCCTTCAAGGAAGCCCGTCGCCACCATGTGGGTTTCGATCACGCCACCAATCGCAGCCAGGATGGAGGGAATGTATTTGCCCTGCACCCAAGCACCACCACGGGGGTCAAAGACCGCCTTCAGCTCTTCGACCACGAAGGAGACATCGCCACCGCGGCGGAACACGGCGGAAATCATCCGTGTGAGGGCCAGCGTCCAAGCGTAGTGCTCCATGTTCTTGGAGTTGATGAACACCTCGAAGGGACGACGATGACCATTGATGATGATGTCGTTGATGGTGAGGTAAATCGCGTGTTCGCTGTCGGGCCACTTCAGTTTGTAGGTATGACCTTCCAGCGACTGGGGACGATCCAGCGGCTCTGACATGTACACGACCTCGGCCGCACCGGTTTCGCTGACATCTGCCTCATGCGGGGCATCGGCGGTCTCACCAGGTGCAGTGTCCGCGCTTTCGCTCACGGAAAGGACAGATCCGGTCACGTCGTTCGGGCGGTAGGTGGTGCAGCCTTTGCAGCCAAGATCCCAGGCCTGCATGTAGACATCCTTGAAGCTGTCAAAGGAAATGTCTTCGGGGCAGTTGATGGTCTTGGAGATCGACGAGTCGATCCATTTCTGTGCCGCTGCCTGCATTTTGACATGCTCTGCCGGGGTCAGCGTCTGCGCGTTCACGAAGTAGTCGGGCAGCTCAGCATCCGCGCCGAATTTCTCGCGGTACATCTGCACTGCGTAGTCGACGACTTCTTCCTCGGTGCGGCTGCCGTCTTTTTGCAGGACCTTGCGGGTGTAGGCGTAGGCAAAGACCGGTTCGATGCCGGACGACACGTTGCCTGCATACAGGGAAATCGTGCCGGTGGGTGCGATGGAGGTCAGCAGCGCGTTGCGGATCCCGTGTTCGCGGATGGCGTCGCGCACGTCCTCGTCCATGTTCATCATGTTGCCGGACGCCAGATAGGCTTCGGCATCAAACAATGGGAACGCCCCTTTTTCCTTGGCGAGCTCCACCGACGCCAGATAGGCCGCGCGGGCGATCGCGTGCAGCCACTCCTCGGTCTGACGCGCGGCTTCGTCCGAACCATAGCGCAGGCCAAGCATCAGCAGCGCATCCGCCAGACCCGTCACCCCAAGACCGATACGGCGCTTGTTCTGCGCTTCCTGCGCTTGGGCTTCGAGTGGGAACTTGGACACGTCAACAACATTGTCCATCATCCGCACGGCGGTGGCGACCAGCTCTTTCAGGCCTTCCGGGTCCAGCTCGGACTCTTTCTCGAACGGGTTCTTGACCAGACGCGCCAGGTTGATGGAGCCCAGAAGACACGCGCCATACGGGGGCAGGGGCTGTTCGCCACAAGGGTTGGTGGCTGCGATCTGTTCCACGTAGGACAGGTTGTTGGCCTTGTTGATGCGATCGATAAAGATCACGCCCGGTTCGGCATAATCATAGGTCGCCTGCATGATCTTGTTCCACAGGTCACGCGCCTGTACTGTCTGATAGACCTTGCCGTCAAAGATCAGCTCCCAGGAGCCATCCGCCTTCACGGCTTCCATGAAGGGGTCGGTGACCAGAACAGACATGTTGAACATGCGCAGGCGGGCGGGATCGGATTTTGCGGTGATGAAGGCTTCGATATCGGGGTGATCGCAGCGCATTGTCGCCATCATCGCACCGCGGCGGGAGCCTGCGGACATGATGGTGCGGCACATGGCGTCCCAGACATCCATGAAGGACAAGGGGCCGGAGGCGTCAGCGGCGACGCCCTTCACATCTGCGCCACGCGGGCGGATAGTAGAGAAGTCATAGCCGATTCCGCCGCCTTGCTGCATTGTCAGCGCGGCCTCTTTCAGCATGTCGAAGATGCCCGACATGCTGTCCGGCACTGTGCCCATGACGAAACAGTTGAACAGCGTGACCTGACGCGCGGTTCCGGCACCTGCGGTGATGCGGCCTGCGGGCAGATATTTGAAGTCTTCCAACGCGTTGAAGAACGTCTCTTCCCAGGCGTCCTGGTCTTTTTCAGCCCGTGCCAGATCGCGCGCAATACGGCGCCAGCTGTCCTCGACCGTCTGGTCGATGGGGGTTCCGTCCGCCTGCTTGAAGCGGTATTTCATGTCCCAGATCTGTTCGGCAATCGGGGCGGCAAAACGGCTCATCTGTCGAATCCCTCGTGTCTTGAGTGGCGGCCTGACTACACCAGGGCCGACCGGATCCTCAACGCGTTTTCCGCGCCGAGATCGAATTTTTTCGTCACTCTACCACAAGACCTTGTCGTCGGGCTAGTTCGACCTACAATATGAGGTTGAAGATCTGGACGACTCTGTGGATGCATTGTGGATAAGTATATCAACCTCGTGAAGCTTTCTGTTGGCACAGAAACAGTTGAAGGGCTGGAGGCCTGGCAGGCGGAGTACCGCAAGCAACTGCCCGAAGGTCTGCCGCGCCACGTGACACGCATGTGGCCCAAGCGTGAGGCCGAGATTTTGAATGGTGGGTCGATCTATTGGGTGATCAAGGGGCAAATCCAGTGCCGCCAGCGGATTTTGCGTCTTGATGAGGTGATGGGTGGTGACGGTGTGCGTCGCTGCGCCATTGTGCTGGAGCCTGAAATCATCCGCACTCAGGTCGCGCTGCGCCGTCCGTTTCAGGGCTGGCGCTATCTCAAAGTCGAGGACACTCCGCCAGATCTGCCAAAGGGAAGAGAGGCCGAAAAGCCACTGCCGCCAGAGCTCTCGCAGGCGCTGGCCGAGATTGGGGTAATCTGAACGCAACAGGGGCAGGCTGGAGCTGCGCGCTTTGCGCAATGAAACCTGCCAAACGGATGCGGACAAGAAAGGCGCCGTCTGATCCTCAGACCGGCGCCTCTGTTTCCTGTGGGGCTATTGGTCAGCCGTTTTGCTTGCCCACGTTTTCCTCAAAGGCGACCTGGAAAGCGGCTTGTTTCTCGGCGGAGGCCTCGGTCTGATAATTCGCCTTCCACTCGTCCATGGTCATTCCATAAAAGATCTCGCGTGCTTCGACTTTGCCCATGTCGATGCCGCGTTCGTTTGCGGCTTCCTGATACCAGCGGGACAGGCAGTTCCGGCAAAAACCTGCGAGGTTCATCATGTCGATGTTCTGTACATCGGTGCGGTCTTCCATCAGATGCTTGCGCAGGCGGCGAAAAGCGGCGGCTTCGAGTTCGATTTGGGTCTGGCTGTCCATGTGTTCGGCTCCCTGACTAATGTTGTGCCATGCCTAGCAGGCCGGCCATCTGGCAGCAATTGTGCCGCCCCGGTCACCCCCGCGATTGCAGGCTGCTGCGACCTTTGTGATCTGAGGTGGGGCTAGAGCCCCGATTTTTCCAGTGCGCGCGGCAGGATGTCTGCCAATCGTTCGGCCCAGGCCTCTTGCTGGTGGGCGTCCTCGATCAGATCATTGCGCAACTCGATCAACGTGTTCGGATAGCCATTGGTGGTTGCATGTTTGTCGATGCTGTCACCCGGCAGATAGCCAGTGTAGGGTTCATTGATCCCGACGCAGAGGTCGCGGTCCTGTTGCAGCTCTTGGATGATATGGGGCGACAGGGGTTCGTCGTCCGGCGCGAGAATGCCGATTTGCCAGGGGCGGGGCGCACGACCACGCAGCTGCGGCGTAAAGGAATGGACTGACACCAATATGGGGTCAGGGCGGTTCAGCAATCCGGCCAGCGCAGTGTGGTAAGGGGTGTAACATGCCTCCACCCGGGCCGCACGCTCGGCTGCATCGGCGTGGCGGTTTGCCGGAATGATCGAACCGTCGTACAGTTTCATAAGGAGGGTCGGATCATCCGCACCACGGTTGGGGTCGATCACCAGTCGCGAGAAATTGGAGGCAACCACTGGTGCATTCAGCAGTCGCGCCAGATGGCGTGCTACGCCGTATGCTCCGATGTCATAGGCAATGTGACGGTTCATGTCCTCTGACGGCAGGCCCAGATCTCCGCCGTTCACGAAAGGGGGCACGAAATTGGTGGCATGGTCGCAGCTGATCACCCAGCGCGCAGGGCGCTCAGCGCCTTCCAGGAAAAAGGGTAAATATGTCATCAGTCCGTCGCGTTTTGGTGATGAATGTTTAGGGGAGTTGCGGTGAAATGGGAATTAGGCGATAAGCGCCGCAGCAAATGTTTGCGATAACAGTTTCTGACGACGAAGAGGATGACCCCCATGAGAAGAACGCGCAATGTTAAGATCGTTGCCACCTTGGGGCCGGCATCGGAGACATACGAGACCATTCGTGCCCTGCACGAGGCGGGCGCCGATGTGTTCCGCTTGAACATGTCGCACGGCAGCCACGAGGAAATCGCGGAAAAGCACCGGATTATCCGCAAGGTCGAAGCCGATCTCGACAGCTCCATTGCAATCCTCGCGGATCTTCAGGGCCCGAAACTGCGTGTTGGTGTTTTTGCCAACGGGTCCGAAGAGCTGGTGGAGGGCGCGAAATTCCGTCTCGACCTCGACAAGGCAGAGGGTGATCTGAACCGCGTCTGTCTGCCCCATCCTGAGATTTTTGAGGCGCTGGAACCCGGCGCGCATCTTCTGGTCAACGACGGCAAGATCCGCCTTCGCGTGGAAACCTGCGGTGAGGATTTTGCAAATTGCGTTGTGACCACTGGTGGCACCATTTCCAACCGCAAGGGCGTGAATGTCCCCGATGTGGTCCTGCCGCTCGCCGCGCTGTCCGACAAGGATCGCAAAGATCTGGAATTCGTCTGCGGCTTGGGCGTCGACTGGCTGGCGCTGTCGTTTGTACAGCGCGCCAAAGACGTGTTTGAGGCCCGTGGCCTGGCGGATGGTCGTGCGGCTGTTCTGTCCAAGATCGAAAAACCGGCAGCGGTCGACAACTTCGAAGAGATCCTGGACGCATCCGACGGGATCATGGTTGCCCGCGGCGATCTGGGTGTCGAGCTGCCCGTATCGGCGGTTCCACCAATCCAGAAGCGGCTGGTGCGTCGTTGCCGGGCTGCAGCAAAACCTGTGATCGTGGCCACCCAGATGTTGGAAAGCATGATCGAAAGCCCGATGCCGACCCGTGCGGAAGTGTCGGATGTGGCGACTGCGATCTATGAAGGTGCAGATGCCATCATGCTGTCGGCGGAATCTGCAGCGGGCCAATACCCGATCGAAGCGGTCCAGACGATGGACAATGTTGCGACCGAGGTTGAGGTTGACCCGACCTACGTGCAGATCATCGCAGCGTCGCGTTCTGCCAAAGGGGATACGGTTGCCGATGCCATTGTGGCGGCTGCTCGCGAGATCGCTGAAAAGACCGAGATCAAGGCGATTTGCTGCTACACCCAAAGCGGCACCACTGCGCTTTTGACCGCGCGCGAACGTCCTGGTGTGCCGATCATTGCGCTCACTCCGCTGGCGCGTACTGCTCGGCGTCTCGCTCTGAGCTGGGGGTGCAACTGTGTCGTGACCACCGATCAGGATCGCTTTAAGGGGGCTGTTGTCGGTGCGGCCCGCGCCGCCCGTTCCGGTGGCTTTGCGGGAGAGACTGACCAGATCGTCGTGACCGCGGGCGTGCCGTTCAACGTACCCGGAACCACCAACATTCTGCGGGTGGCTCCCTGTGACGAACGTTTGATCTACAGCACCGATCCGGAGTAAGCTGCCCCAAGGCTTTCTGAGGAAAGGGGGCAGGTGATGGATACGGATCTGGCATTGGTTCTTGGACTTGTGCTCGGGTTTCTTGCGATCCCCTCTCTTGTCTCTGCAGCAAGTGACCGCCGCACCCCACGGGTGTCGGCGGTTTTTCTTTTGCTTGCCCTTGGGCTTGTGATTTATGCGTTTAGTGCCAAGCCTGGCGGCTATCAGCTGGATGATATCCCCCAAGCCATTTTCAGGGTTATTGGGCGGTTTACCTGAATTGGACCTGCCATTCGCAAGATGACAGCCCGAAACAGGGCGTCTTGCGGCATTTCCGGACAGAATCTGCTTGCCCTTGGTGGCGTGCTTGCGTAAACGGCAGCCCTGTTCGCGTGGCCGGCCCGATGTGGCATGCCGAGTCGCGCATACACCGAACCCGCATTGAAGGAGACGGAAATGCCCAAAATGAAGACAAAGTCGAGCGCCAAGAAGCGCTTCAAAGTGACCGCGACCGGTAAAGTTCTCGCAGGTCAGGCCGGCAAGCGCCACGGCATGATCAAGCGTCACAAGAAGTTCATCCGCGACGCTCGCGGCACCACCACCCTGTCCGCACCGGACGCAAAGATCGTCAAGGGCTTCATGCCCTACGACCGCTAAGAGGAGATCTGAGATATGTCCCGCGTAAAAGGTGGTACCACAACTCACGCCCGTCACAAGAAGGTCATCAAGGCAGCTAAAGGTTACTACGGCCGCCGCAAGAATACCTTCAAGGTTGCCCGTCAGGCCGTCGACAAGGCGAACCAGTACGCAACCCGTGACCGTAAGAACCGTAAGCGCAATTTCCGCGCGCTGTGGATCCAGCGTATCAACGCTGCTGTCCGTGCGCACGACGAAGCGCTGACATACTCCCGCTTCATCAACGGCCTGAACCTGGCCGGTATCGAAGTGGACCGTAAGGTTCTGGCCGACCTGGCCGTGCACGAGCCCGAAGCATTCGGTGCAATCGTGAAGCAGGCACAGGACGCTCTGGCTGCATAAGCCCAGCATCGCCAAAGTTTCCGGACGGGCCGCTCAATCGAGCGGCCCGTTTTCGTTTGCCAGTTTCGTCTGCCGGAGAGATCACCGCGCCAATTGCCTGCCATCTGCCTGGTCGTACGTGCGCGGCGTGGGGGACGCGGTTGGTGCCGGAATGTCACGCAGGTGCGGCAAACGCTTGCTTTCAGATGCTGCTGTGGTAGCAGAGCCTAAGCTCAAATTCAGGGGACCGTCATGGACGATCTTAAAGCAAAATATCTGGGTCAGATTGCAGACGCCGCCGACGAATCCGCGCTGGAGACCATCCGGGTCGCCGCAGTGGGCAAGAAGGGCGAGGTCGCGCTGAAAATGCGTGAGCTTGGCAAGATGACACCGGAAGAGCGTCAGGTTGCAGGCCCGGCGCTGAATGCGTTGAAAGATGAAATCAACTCTGCACTTGCGGCCAAGAAGGCAGCGCTTGCAGATGCCGCGCTGGATGCGCGTCTGCGGACCGAATGGCTGGATGTGACCCTGCCGTCGCGTCCGACCCGCACGGGGACGCTGCACCCGATCAGCCAGGCCAGCGAAGAGCTGACGGCGATCTTTGCGGAAATGGGGTTCTCGGTCGCGGAAGGCCCGCGCATCGATACCGATTGGTATAACTTCGATGCCCTGAACATCCCCGGCCACCACCCGGCTCGCGCCGAAATGGATACGTTCTACATGCACCGAGCCGAGGGTGACAATCGCCCGCCGCATGTGTTGCGCACGCATACCTCGCCGGTCCAGATCCGCTCTATGGAAAAGATGGGCGCACCGCTGCGCATCATCTGCCCGGGCGGTGTGTATCGCGCGGACTACGACCAGACCCATACGCCGATGTTCCATCAGGTGGAGGGCCTCGCGCTCGACAAGAACATTTCCATGGCGAACCTGAAGTGGGTGCTGGAAGAGTTTGTGAAGTCCTTCTTTGAGGTCGACGAGGTTGAGCTGCGCTTCCGCGCTTCGCATTTCCCCTTCACCGAACCCTCGGCAGAGGTGGATATTCGCTGCTCCTGGAAAGATGGTACGCTGAAGATCGGCGAAGGCGACGACTGGCTTGAAATCCTCGGGTCCGGCATGGTCCATCCAAAGGTGATTGCGGCTGGCGGGATCGATCCGGAGGTCTATCAGGGTTTTGCCTTTGGCATTGGTATCGACCGTCTGGCGATGCTGAAATATGGCATCCCCGATCTGCGGGCGTTCTTTGACAGCGACCTGCGCTGGCTGCGCCACTACGGCTTCCAGTGCCTCGACGTGCCCACGCTGCATGGCGGTTTGAGCCGCTAAGCCAAAGGCATAGTCAAAAAATACCAGCGCCCGCCTGTTTCAGGTGGGCGTTTTTCGTTTTGGTCCAGCGGCGACGTGCGCAGGATCACCACTTGGCCCACAAATATGTGACGTGACAGGGCGGAGGGCTTGGCTAGTGTCAGGGGCATGATGCGTTTTGTACTGACTGTTGCCGTGGCTCTGGCAGCCACATCTGGGCTGGCGATGGGGCCGTGGAAAGGCAATGCCGTCCCGTGTGAGGGGGATGTCGCCTGCGAACTGGGGGAGCGTTCTTACCACGTGATGACGCCTGATGGCTGGGATGGCGAAACACCGTTGCCGGTGCTTTTGCATTTTCATGGCTGGTCCCGCACCGGTGTCCATGCCCAGCGGTCTGAGCGCGTCGGTGCCTCGGCTCGGCGGCGTGGTGTTTTACTGGTGACGCCAAACGGCCGCGGCAAAAGCTGGAACTTCTGGAATGACAGCACAGAGGACGTCCCCTTTACCGATGCGGTCCTTGCGGATGTCGCGCAGCGCTTTCCTGTTGATCCGGAACGAATTTTTGTATCGGGCTATTCCTATGGATCCGCGATGGCCTGGCGCTATGTCTGCCAAAGCGGGAGCGATGTCGCCGCGTTGCTGGCAGTCGCGGGCAGCATCGACCAGCGCGAAGCCTGCCCTGAGGCCCCGCAAGAGGTGCGTCATGTCCATGGGCTGGCGGATACAGTCATGGATTTTCCGATGGGGCCGGGGGGTGATGTGACCTATCCGGTTGCGCTCTGGCGGCGGGCGTTTGACTGCAATGGCGAGGGCAGGGCGCAAGGTGATTGGCAGGCCCGCAGTTTCCTGACCTTTTCCCGCACTGGCTGGAGTTGCGCGGGGAAGGACGTGATCCTTGACCTGCATCCGGGTGGGCATTTCATTCCACACGGTTGGATTGGTCGGCAGCTGGATGAGCTTTTGGGTCTCACCCCGAGTTATCCTTAGGCCCGGAGCGGTGGCAAGGCTTGCACATGGGGGCAATCTTTGTCATTGCCTGCTGCAACATGCATGGCTTGCCATAGGAAACCGGACCGATGAAATTCACTCTTTCTTGGCTGAAAGATCACCTCGAGACCGACGCATCGGTCGAGGAAATCACTGAAACCCTGACCGACCTCGGCCTTGAGGTTGAGGGCGTGTCCAATCCCGCCGACCGGCTCAAGGAGTTTACTCTGGGCTATGTGAAGCACGCGGAAAAACACCCTGACGCGGACAAGCTGCGCGTCTGTAAGGTGGACACCGACGAAGGTGAAATGCAGATCATCTGTGGCGCACCCAATGCGCGCGAAGGCATCACCGTCGTCGTGTGTAAGCCGGGGATGTACGTGCCCGGGCTGGACATCACGATCGGTGTCGGCAAGATCCGCGGCGTCGAGAGCTTTGGCATGATGGCATCCGAGCGCGAGCTGGAGCTGTCGGACGAGCACGATGGGATCATCGAACTGCCGTCGGGCGAGGTTGGTGACCGATTTGTGGATTGGCTGGCGGCAAACGACCCCTCCAAGGTCGATCCGATGATTGAAATCGCAATCACGCCGAACCGGCCTGATGCCCTGGGCGTGCGTGGCATTGCGCGCGACCTCGCGGCACGCGGCCTTGGCACGCTCAAGCCACTGACGGTTGATCCTGTCGAGGGCGGCTACGAGAGCCCGATCAAGGTCGAGATTGCAGAGGATACGCTGGATGGCTGCCCGCTGTTCACCGGTCGCCTGATCCGTGGCGTGAAAAACGGGCCGAGCCCGAAATGGCTGCAGGATCGACTGACCGCGATTGGTCTGCGTCCGATCTCTGCTTTGGTGGATATTACCAACTACTTCACCTTTGACCTGAATCGTCCGTTGCACGTTTTCGATGCAGCCAAGGTGGCAGGCAACCTGCGTGTCCATCGTGCTGCTGGCGGCGAGACCCTGGTCGCACTGGACGAGAAGGAATACACGCTCTCTGCAGGTCAGATGGTGATTTCCGATGACAACGGTGCAGAGAGCATCGCAGGTATCATGGGCGGCGCCGAGACCGGCTGCACCGATGAGACTGTCGATGTCTTCCTCGAAAGCGCGTTCTGGGACCATGTTCAGATCGCGACCACAGGCCGGGCGCTGAAAATCAACTCGGACGCGCGCTACCGCTTTGAGCGCGGCGTGGACCCGGAGTTCACCCGTGATGGTCTCGACCTTGCGACCCGCATGATCCTGGATCTCTGCGGGGGTGAGCCATCGAACGTCGTGGTTGCCGGTGCGGTGCCTGATCATTCGCGCGCTTACAAGCTGAACCCGGAACGGGTGCAGTCCCTGGTTGGCATGGAAATCCCCGAGGCCGAGCAGCGCCAGACGCTGACCCGCCTTGGCTTCCGTCTTGAAGGCAACATGGCCCATGTTCCGAGCTGGCGTCCCGACGTGCTGGGCGAAGCGGATCTGGTCGAAGAAGTCGCGCGGATTGCCTCGTTGACCAAATTGCAGGGCAAACCACTGCCGCGTCTCACGGATGGCATTCCTGCGCCGGTGATGACACCGCAGCAGCGCCGCCAGCAGATCGCGCGCCGTACCTGCGCAAGCCTCGGCTACAATGAAATCGTCAGCTACACCTTCATCGATCAGGCCTCTGCAGCACTGTTCGGTGGTGGCGATGACGCAACCATGCTTGCCAACCCGATTTCATCGGAAATGTCGCATATGCGTCCGGCCTTGTTGCCGGGTCTCTTGCAGGCGGCAGCGCGCAACCAGGCGCGTGGTTTTGCCGACATGGCGCTGTTTGAGGTGGGGCCTGCGTTCCACGGCGGCGAGCCGGGGGAACAGCACAACCTGATTTCCGGTCTTCTGGTGGGGCGTACCGGCCCGAAAGACGTGCATGGCGCAAGCCGCGCTGTGGACACCTTTGATGCCAAAGCCGATATCGAAGCGGTGCTTGCGGCCATCGGTGCGCCTGCCAAAGTCCAGATCCTGCGCGGCGCAGAGCCCTGGTGGCATCCGGGTCGCCACGGCAAGATCTGCCTCGGCCCGAAGAAGGTGTTGGGCGTCTTTGGCGAACTGCACCCCAAGGTTCTGAGCGAAATGGGGATTAAAGGGGCTGCCGTCGCCTTCACCATCTGGCCGGACGAAGTGCCAATGCCGCGCAAGTCAGGTGCAAGCCGTGGCGCGCTGGTTCAGAGCGACCTGCAGGCCGTCGAGCGCGATTTTGCTTTTGTTGTTGATGACACCGTTGAGGCGCTCACTCTCGTGAATGCGGCTGCTGGGGCGGATAAGGCGCTCATCGAAGATGTCCGCGTCTTTGACGAGTTCATCGGCGGTAGCCTTGGCGAAGGCAAAAAATCCCTTGCGATCACAGCGCGGCTTCAGCCGACGGACAAGACGCTCACCGAAAAGGATATCGAAGCGGTGAGCGACAAGATCGTGGCCAAGGTCACCAAAGCGACCGGCGGCACCCTTCGCGGCTGATCGCATCTGCCAGATGGCGGTGGACAAACGAAGAAACGCGCCCCCGGTCGAGAGGCGCGTTTTTGCTATTTCGCGGCAAAGAACTCTGCCAGCATGTCATAGACCAACCTGATGCGTCTGCTGGTATGCAGCTCTCTGTGGGTGGTCAGCCAAATGGGAAAAGTGATCGGCCCGGCATCCTGAAGCACGCGTTCGACCTCCGGGCACTTTGCGGCAACATCATCTGACATCGGCGTAATGCCAAAGCCCTGTTTCACCAGCTCCCACGCGACAAGTCCGCTGCTGGATCCAATGCGAAACTGGTCAGCCGTGACCGGAATGCCCATGGGAACGAGATATTCGATCATTCTGTCTGTATCGCCAAAGCTGACAAAGTCGTGGTCGGCGAGATCGCTGTAACGCTCTGGTCGGCCCCGTTTGTCGAGATAGCTGCGGGAGGCGTAGAAATGGCCAGAGGCCTCTTGCACCAGACGGGCGATCAGATCTGGTTGGTCAGGTCGAACATGGCGGATGGCGATGTCGGCCTCTCGGCGCATCAAGTCACGGATGTCATTGGTGGCGACCACATCGATGGTCAGCCGCGGGGCGCGACGCTGCAGCTGTTGCAGCACCTCGGGCAATACATACGCCGACATCATATCGCTCGCCGTGATCCGGATCGTCCCGTCGATAGACTGGGCTTGGCCGGTTGCGGAAAGGGACAAGGCCTCTGCTGCCTGCCCCATGGTCCGGCTGTGATCGAGCAATTCGCGTCCGGCCTGTGTCAGCTCCAGTGACCGGCCGACACGTTCAAACAACAGCAGCCCCAGCTCTGTCTCGAGCGCGGCGACCTGGCGCGACAAGGTCGGTTGCGTCAGGCCGAGTTTGCGCGCGGCCGCCGATAGCGACCCGGAGTCGGCTGTGGCAAGAAACGCGCGGATATGGTTCCAGTCAGGGCTATTCATGCAGATATGTATATCAACCCTGCGAATTTGGGCAATTTCCCATTGGTTTGCGCATGGCTAATCTCGGGCCAGTTAGGAGAGTTGAGATGACAAGTGACGCCCGCTTTTGGAACAAGATTGCCGCGAAATACGCCAAGTCGCCGATCCGCGACGAAGCTGCCTATCGCTACACGTTGGAGCGGACACGCTCTTATCTGAAGGACGGGGACACCGTCGCGGAACTGGGCTGTGGGACAGGGTCGACTGCGATTGAACTTGCTCCGGCTGTGTCCCGGATGGTGGCCACAGATCTGTCCAGCGCGATGTTGGATGTCGGAAAGGAGCGGGCCTGGGATGCGGGGGTAAGCAACATAGAATTCCACTGTGCCCCAGCCGAACAGATCCCGGATGGCCCTTATGATGCGATCCTTGCTCATAACCTGCTCCATCTGTTGCCCAATACGGACGAGGTTTTGCAATCTGTCGCCGCTGCATTGCGCCCCGGTGGCTTGTTCATCTCCAAGACGCCCTGCCTGGGAGAGGCGCGTGGGAGCCTGAAATACTATCTCTTCAAGGTTGCGATCCCTCTGATGCAACTTGTTGGCAAAGCCCCCAGCAATGTTGAGTTCACCCGGATTGCGGACCTTGAGGCTGCGATCCAGAAGGCGGGGTTTGAGATCATCGAGACCGGGAATTATCCGGTGGATGTGCCCAGCCGTTATCTGGTTGCGCGCAAGCGGGCCTGAAGGGCGCGATCATGTGGTGGACGGCAGAGGCTGGCTGGTGAATACTCTGCCCAACTCCATCTGATGAAGCCCTGCAGACACTGATCTGCGAAGCGGCTGGAAAGGACACGACATGACATTCAAGGTTTATCTCTCTGGCGAAATCCACACCGACTGGCGCGAGCAGATCCGCGATGGCGCAGCTGGGCTTGATGTGGAATTTGACAGCCCGGTAACGGATCACGATGCGAGCGACGACTGCGGTGTGGCCATTCTTGGGGCTGAGCCGAATAAATTCTGGCATGACCACAAAGGTGCGAAAATCAACGCAATCCGGACCCGTAAGGGCATCGAAGAGGCCGATGTCGTCGTGGTGCGCTTTGGCGAGAAGTACAAGCAGTGGAATGCCGCCTTTGACGCGGGCTATGCTGCCGCTTTGGGGAAATCCCTTATTGTGTTGTCCCAGGACGAGCATCAACACGCCCTGAAAGAGGTCCACGCTGCCGCGCTGGCCGTCGCGCAAGAGCCCGGTCAGGTCGTGGACATTCTGCGGTACGTTCTGACTGGTCACCTGCCAAAGTGAGGGAGACACAGCATCGGGACGCCCCGCGGCTTGAAACAGCTAGATTGATCCTGCGCGCGCATGTTGTCGATGATTTCGAGGATGTGGCAGCGATGTGGGGCGATCCGGAGGTGGTTCGCCATATCACCGGTACGCCCGCTGATCGAGAGGCCAGTTGGGCGCGTTTGCTGCGTTATATCGGACATTGGAACGCGCTGGGATTTGGGTACTGGGCTGTCGAGCGCAGGGAGGACGGGCGTTATCTCGGCTCTGTTGGTTTTGCAGACTATCAGCGCAGCCTTGAGCCTGCCATTGAGCCCGTTCCAGAGGCTGGCTGGGGTTTTGTGACCGATGCCCAAGGTCAGGGGTTTGGGATCGAAGCCGTTCAGCGAATGCACGATTGGGCCAGCTGCGAGACGAACTGGAGTGCCACGGCTTGCATCATGGCGCCGGATCACGACGCCTCTCGCAGATTGGCAGAAAAAGTTGGCTATCGCCCTCATGGGCAGACCACCTACAAGGGTGATCCTACCTTTGTCATGTGGCGCGACGTCAACCGATAGTCGACCTTTTTTTGTGGGCGGGACACGACTTGCAGCGCGCGCCCGCAAGCGACTGTTAACTTCTTCTCCGGTATTCTTGGCGGTGTTGAATTGCGACCATTTCCGCTTTGCTTGGTCGGGACCAGAGAGACCAATGACAAATCGGCGCAGACCACCTTCAGAAATCACACCTCTGATCGAGGATACCGGGCTGTTCAAGCGTGAGGTACGCGATGTTGTGGTCGAGCTCATTCCGGTCATGAACCGCAGCAGTCGCGGTGACCTGATTGTTCAGGGCGTTGTCCGCCCGGAAGCCGAGATTGAGGTCGTCTTTGCCGGTCGTCGCCTGAACGAGGCGGTTGCGCTGGTCGAGAGGATGAAAGTGCTGCGAGCCCAAGCCGTGCGGACCGCAACGAACGGGCATGAAGCGATGGCCAACATCCGGCGTATGCGTTTGCCTGTGCAGGTCCGTGGCGCATGGCGGTTGCGGTTTGAGCGAGATGATTCCGGTTGGGAAGTGAAGAGCTATCAACTCCTTGCGGCGCAATGGGCATTCACCGATCTTGATGGCTACAAACGAACGTGTGGCTGGCCACCGGTCGAGGTTGAAGATCGCGGACTGGAGCGCGAGCGACTGGCCCGCGCCCGGCTCGCGAGCAATCGCACCAGCCAATCCGCTCGTCCTGATTAGCGGGTTGGTTAGCGGGCTGGTGCCCGAGTTGCAGAAATGACAAACGCCCCGCATGACCTGCGGAGCGCCTGAGTGTTTTTGGGACGTATGCGTTTGCTGCGCGCCCCGTGATCAGCCGGCTTTCTTGATTTCCACGCTGTGCGGGTAGGGGATGGAAATGCCCTCTTTGTCGAACGCTTCTTTCACCGCCTGCGTCATGGCGAATTTCAGTTCCCAGTAATCCGCAGCGTTGCACCACAGGCGCGTGGTGATGTCGACGGAACTGTCGCCCAGGTTGGTGACACGCACCCACGGGGCCGGATCCGGCAGTACCCGCTCGTCGGCCTCGGCCAGACGCAGGATCACGGCCTTGGCGGTTTCGATGTCGTCGCCATAGTCGATGCCGAACACGATATCCACGCGACGGGTACTGTGGGCCGAGAAGTTGGTGATGATCGCGCCCCAGGCCTGACCGTTGGGAACGATGATCTGTACGTTGTCGGCAGTGACCAGTTCGGTGAAAAACAGGTTCAGATCCTTGACCGTGCCCGATGTGCCGCCGATGTCGACAAACTGGCCAAGCTTGTAAGGACGAAAGAGCACGAGCATGAAACCCGCTGCCAGGTCGCTTAGCGTACCCTGCAGAGCGAGGCCGATAGCCAGGGTCGCAGCGCCAAGCATCGCGACAAGGCTGGTTGCCTGGATGCCAAAGATGCCCAATACAGCAACCAGTACGATCGCCAGCAGAACCCAGCGTACGGCGCTGGCGGCGAAGTTACCCAAGGTCTGATCCAGTTGCGGGGTTGCATTGATCCGACGACGAACCGCGCCGCTGATAACGCCGGTGGCAATCCAGCCGATTACCAGAACAACCAGTGCCTTTGTTGCCGTGATGGCAAGCGGCCAGAGCAGGCCGGCCTGTGCGATCAAATCTTCCATGATCCGTAAATTTCCTTGTCAGTGTCGTTTTGCTGGCCTTGCGAGACAAACAGGCCTGTGATCCCCGCGGCTTAGTCTGACTGGCCGCGAGGGAAAAGGGCTCTTCCGGAGAGCGTCAATCAACGGCGCAAAGAGTCACGGATTTCCAACAGGACATCCAGTTCCGTCGGACCTGCGGGTTTTTCTTCGGCGGGCAGCTCTGCCTCCTTTTTGATCGCAGCGTCTTTGATGTTGTTGACGGCCTTGACCAGCATGAACACCACAAAGGCGATGATGAGAAAGTTGATGACGGCCATGATGAAGGCACCATGGGCAAACACGGCAGCACCGGCCTCGCGGGCGGCTTCGAGGCTGGCGCCTGCGGGCACTTCACCTGCGAGGACGAGATATGAGTTGGTGAAATCTACCCCACCGGTAAAGAGACCGATGATGGGGTTGATCAGATCGCTCACCATGCTTTTGACAATGGCCGTGAAGGCTGCACCGATAATGATGCCGACAGCCATATCCATGACGTTGCCCTTGGCGATGAAATTCTTGAATTCCTGAATCATGTTTTCTGTCCCTGTTGGTGTGATGGGTGCGCACAGGAATGCCCGGTCGCAGCCAGTTCAGTTTAGCCGCAGGTCTTGTGCGCAGGTCACGGTTTTTTTGCGCTGACTTGACGCATTTTCGCGAACTGCGCAGGACTGGCCGGTGGCGCAGTAAGGCTGGCGATTGAATGTCCGGGGGATTGGCCTGCTGCGGGAATGCGCGATTTCGCGTGACTGGGCAGGTGGGGTCTCCCGGCGGCAATGACCGCCAGGAGATGCTTTTTTATTGGAACTTCTGGATTTCGCCCGATTTCAGGCGCGCCAGGTAGCTGTTCAACTCTGCCTTCACGATTGGCATCAGGAAGTAGAGCGCGACGATGTTGACCACCGCCATCGCAAAGATGGCCGCGTCAGAGAAGTCGATCACAGGGCCCAGGCTTGCTGCGGCGCCGACGACCACAAAGAAGCAGAAGATGAGCTTGAAGATCAGCTCAGTCGTCTTGCCTTCGCCAAAGAGGAAAGTCCATGCCTTCAGCCCGTAGTAGGACCAGGAGATCATGGTGGAAAAGGCGAACAAGATCACCGCGACAGCCAGCACGTAGCGGAACCAACCAAAGGCAGAGGAGAAGGCCGCAGACGTCAGCGCAACGCCGGAGTTCCCGTCAACAGTCTGGATTGCACTGCCGGATTCGTTCAGCAGATACAGGCCGGTTTCCGGATCGGCGATCAGCTGGCCGGTGATGATAATCACCAGTGCGGTCATCGTGCAGATCACGACGGTGTCGATGAACGGCTCCAGCAAGGACACAAAGCCCTCTGTGATCGGCTCTTTGGTACGCACCGCAGAGTGTGCAATCGCTGCAGAGCCAACGCCGGCCTCGTTTGAGAACGCTGCCCGTTTGAAGCCCTGGATCAGGGCACCTACCATGCCGCCTGCGACGCCCAGCCCGGTGAAGGCTCCGTCAAAGATCTGACCAAAGGCCCAGCCGATCTTGTCAGCGTTCATCGCAAGAATGACAAGCGCAGTCAGCACATAGAGGACACCCATGAAAGGCACGACCTTTTCGGTGACGCGCGCGATGGATTTCAGGCCGCCCACAATCACGGCAAACACGATGGTTGCAAAGATGATGCCCGTGATCCAGCCCGGATAGTCGCCCAGAACATTGGTCAGCTGCGCATGTGCCTGGTTGGCCTGGAACATGTTGCCGCCGCCAAATGCGCCGAGGATGCAGAAGATCGCGAACATAACCGCAAGGAACTTGCCACCGGGCAGGCCGCGTGCGGCAAAGCCCTTGGTCATATAGTACATCGGACCACCGGAGACGGTGCCGTCGTCATATTCGTTGCGGTATTTTACGCCGAGCGTACATTCCGTGAATTTCGATGCCATGCCCATCAGGCCGGCAAGGATCATCCAGAAGGTTGCCCCAGGACCACCGATGCTGACGGCAACCGCCACACCCGCAATATTCCCAAGGCCGACAGTGCCAGAGAGCGCCGTTGCCAGTGCCTGAAAATGGCTGACTTCGCCCGCGTCATTGGGATCGGAATAGTCCCCTTTGACCAGTGCGATCGAATGCGGGAAGGCGCGGAACTGGATCAGCCCGAAGTACAGCGTGAAAATGGTTGCCGCGATCACCAGCCAGGCGACGATCCAGGGAAAGCTGGTGCCGGGGAAGGGGCTGAAGATGAAGTTGACGAACCAGCCGGTGGAGCTGGCAAACAGCTCGTTCACTTGTTGGTCGATGGACTGGGCCATCAGCGGGCCGGATGCTGCAAGCAAACCCGGCACGGCCAATGTGGCCGATTTGGTAAAAGTACCCATGTTGAACCCTGACAATGTTATGGAACGATGGTGACGGGAACCGGAGCCGCTTGCGCCAGCGTCCCCGCGACCGAGCCGAACAGCCGCGATGAAAGTGCGGAGTGGCCTGTGCGGCCGATCACAATCAGATCGGCGTTTTCGGATTTGGCGATTTTCACCAGCACCTCTGCGATGTTGCCGTATTTTACCTCGGCGGTCACATCGACACCGCTTGTTTCCATGTCTTTCAACAGCGGTTTGATGAGTGCCTGCTCTGCGCGCTCAAGTTCTTCGCTGCGCCGCTTGTGGCGTTCAGCCAGCTCTTCAGCAGACAGAAACGAATAAGGCGACCATTCCAGAACATGCGCAACGACTATGCTGCCGCCCTGTGCCCGTGCCACATTCAGCGCAAAGTCCAGCGCAGAGCGCGCACTTGTGCTGCCGTCGTAGCCAACTACGATTTTTGAGGCCATGTGCCCCTCCCATTGTTGCGTCACCCCTGTGACGAAGTGTCCCAGAAGTATATCACAGCGGGTAAGGAGGCATCCCGAAAGGCTTATGTTTCCGAAGAATTAACCATGCACAAATCGCATAATTTGCGGGTGAAGACGGAAAATTACCCGTCCCCTGCAGGCTGGAGACAGGATGTTTCGTGCGATTCGGAGAGCCTCCGTATCGATTCGGAGGTGATGTTGGGTGATTCGTCAGTTCCGGATCCGATGCGGGGCCGCGGCCTAGCTGCCGCGCCCGGCCGGCACGATTTCATACCCTGGCTCTTCCGGTTCATCATCTGTCATTTCGGCCGGGAAACCGGGCGCACGGATGTCGAGGCCGGTTGCCTCCTCCAGACGTTTGATGATGTTGGGAGACAGTTCCCGACTGCCAAACCGGGCTTCACCGTCCTTGAAAATGTCGATCATCAGCGGGTTCATCTCAAGCGGGACGTTGTGGCGATCGGCCACTGCCTGAAACAGGCCGATATCCTTGGACACGAGGTCCATGGTGAAAGAGATGTCGCGCGAGCCATTCAAAATCACCTGGCTTTCCGTTTCATGAACAAAGGATGTCCCGGATGAAATCTTGATCGCCTCATATGTGGTGTTGAGATCCATGCCCGCGGCTTTTGCCGTGACCAATGCCTCGCAGCAGGTGATCAAATTTGCGGTTGCCAGGTAGTTGGTGATCACTTTCAGAACCGACGCAGAGCCCATCTCTCCTGTATGCAGGATACGGCGGCCCATTTTGGTCAAGAGGGGCAAGATGCGTTCGAAGGTGGGGCGATCACAGCCTGCAAAGATTGAGATGTTGCCGGTGTCGGCACGGTGGCAGCCGCCGGACACGGGGCAGTCCACCGCTGCGCCTCCTGCGGCCAGAACCAACGCACCAAGTCGCTTGATCTCGGCTTCATCCGTGGTCGACATCTCCATCCAGATCTTGCCCTCGCGCACCTCCGGCAGCATCATCTGCATGACCTGATCAGAGGCGGCCGGTGAGGGCAGGCAGGTGATGACAGCATCACAGTCGCGCATCAGTTCAGCAGGACCGCTGGCTGCCGTGGCGCCCCGCTCTGCAAAGCTGGCAACCAAGTCTGGATTGAGGTCATAGACACTCAGCTCCACTCCATTGCGCAAGAGACTGCCGCTCAGCTTGCCGCCGACATTGCCCAGGCCGATAAATCCAACTTTCATGCCGCTCTCCCTGCTGGCTGTTTTTGAAAGGCTTTCCAAGATCGCCTTGGAAGGCAAAGAAAATCGACGCTGATGCACGGAAGAATCTGGTTACACGTGTGACAGGGCAGGCGGCGAAAATTGTTGCGTTGCAGCAAAAGCGTACAAGCGACAGGAAAGGTGGGATTGTCGCCAAGCCATGCTGTCTGTTTCTTCTGTCCTTGCAGTGCGGGGTAGGGCGAACCAGCTGAGTCGCGCAGTCGATCAACCTCTCAGGCGGTCTTGATCAGACCCTGACAGGCGCGCCTGTTTCCAGCGATTTTGCCGCCGCATCCGCGAGGACCTGTGCCCGCAACCCGTCCTCGATGCTGGGAGAGAGCGGGGTTCCAGATGTCACGGCCTGCACGAAGGTTGCCATTTCGATACGGTAAGCGGCCTCGTAACGTTCGAGGAAGAAATGCTGCGCCGGGGCTGTGGTAAAGCCGCTGCTGCCTGCGCTTTCCACGGTGTTTTCCAGCACGTTCGCTGCCCGCAGCATCCCTTTGGAGCCGTGAACCTCGATCCGCTGGTCATAGCCATATGTGGCTCTGCGGGAGTTTGATATCTGACAAATCTTGCCGCTGGCCGTGGTGAGAGTGACCGTTGCGGTGTCCACGTCCCCGGCTGCGCCAATCGCAGGGTCAACCAATGCCGCACCAACCGCAAACACCAGTACGGGCTCTTCATCCAGCAGAAACCGCGCCATATCAAGGTCATGGATCATCATGTCGCGAAACAGGCCGCCTGATGTCTTGATATAGCTGATCGGTGGCGGGGCAGGGTCGCGCGACAGGATCGAGACGATCTCGACATCTCCGATTTCGCCTGCTCGCAGGCGTTTCTGCAAGTTGGAGAAGCTGGGATCAAAACGACGGTTGAGCGCGGTCAGAAAGGGCACGCCTGCCTTGGCAACCGCCTTTTGACAATCGCGAATGCGGTCGGCGGACATGTCCACGGGTTTTTCGCAAAAGATCGCCTTGCCAGCTGCCGCTGCCTTGTGGATCAGGTCATAGTGGGTATCCGTTGGCGTCCCGATTACAACTGCATCGACATCCTCGCTTGCAATCACGGCGTCGCTGCTGCGCACCTCGGCTCCGGTCTTGAGCGCAAGCGCCTGTGCCGCTTCGGGGTTCGCATCGCTCAGGGCAGTGATGCGCACGTCATCCAGCTGACCAACCGAGCGGGCATGAACCTGCCCGATCCGCCCGCAGCCAAGAAGTCCAATCTTTAGCATGGTGTTTCTCCCTTAAAGGCCTTCAGAACCTTGCGGGTTGCAGAGACGAGGGGGGCATGCGTTTCAGACAGGATGCTGACCCTGTCAAACCGCGCGGGATCTTTGTTCACGGCCTGCCGCAGAGCGGCGCCAAATGCCATGCGCAGTTCAGTCCCGATGTTGAACTTACAGATCTTTGAGTGTCGAGCCAGCATCATGCGCTGCGCGATCGGAACGCCGGACCCGCCGTGAATGACCAGCGGTGTATCCGTCACGGCCTCGATGGCGCGGATGCGGTCAATGTCCAGCCCGCCTTCCTTGTCCTGTTGCAGATGGACATTGCCAACCGAAATCGCCATCGCATCGACGCCTGTTTCTGCTGCAAACCTGCGGGCTTCCTCTGGATCGGTGCCCGCTGACCCTTCGCCACCGGAATAGCCGACAAATCCGATTTCTCCCTCGCAGGACACGCCAGCGGCCTTCGCCATTTCGACGATTGCGGCGGTTTCGTCGATGTTTTCAGCCAGCGGTTTGCGCGAGCCGTCATACATAACCGAGGTAAAGCCGCTGTCGATCGCGATGCGGCAGTCCTCGACGGTGTAGCCGTGATCGAGGTGTGCGACCACCGGAACGGATGCGGCCTCTGCCAGATGTGTGAACATCTTGCCAAGGATCGGAAGGGGCGTGTGGAGACGACAGGAGGGGCCTGCCTGCAGGATCACCGGGACGTTCTCTTCCTCCGCGGCGGTGACATAGGCGCGCATATCCTCCCAGCCAAGGGTGACGAGACCTGCCACCGCATAGCCGCCCTTCAAGGCGGGCTGGAGGACATCGGAAAGCGTCGCGAGGGTCATTTGAACTTTGCCACCATGTCCTTGATGCCGGGAATAGTCTCCACCTGATAGGCGTGGGTGGGCTGGAAAAACTGGACAAGGCTGCGCTGGCTCAGCCCACCAAGGATGGTGAAATAGTACATCTCATAGCCGGGCATGACCACGCAGGGGTGATAGCCTTTGTCGATCACCATGGTTGAGCCATCCATAAGCTGATAGGCATCGCCGGGTTTGCCTTCTTCTCTTTGCAAGACCTGCACCGCAGAGCCGTGGTTGGGGCGAAAGCGAAAGTTGTAGGTTTCGTCGTGGCGGGTTTCGATAATCGTGCCGTTGGGATCTGTCCGGTCGGTGTCGTGTTTGTGGGGGGGGAAACCAGACCAGCCCCCCTGACCGACTGTAAACAGTTCCGACACCAGAAGACGCCCCACCTTGTCGTGCTGCTTCTGGCCAAGGATATGTTTGATCTTTCGGTGGGTTTTGGTGTCGTCAGAGCCGTATTGTACCAGATCAATACCATCGGCCCGCACCTCGAACGGTGTCAGTACCTTGTCATAGCGCGCGCCGGCCACAAAGGTCTCTGTGCTGTCCGAGAGGCAGGTGATGGTCACCTTTGCACCCACGGGAATGTAGACGCCTTCTGGCTCGCCGTCCCAGACGTCTGCGCCGCGGTTGCCAAGATTGGCGAAAGTCAGGCCTTCGACCTCAACCGTGACCGTGCCGGTTGCGGGCACGATGCATGTTTCATAGCCCGGCACCTGATATTCAAAACTCTGGTCCTTTGTCAGTTTGACGATGTTGAAGTAATTGAGCGGGACCCGAGCGTCATCCGCATCAACAATGGGTTTGTTCAGATTGTCATGGGGAGCGATGTGCATTGCGGTCCTCTTAGGTTTCTGTGGGCCCCGGGTGCGTTTCGAGAAACGCCTCCAAGGTGGCGGTGTCTGGCATCGCTGGGGCGCAACCCGGTTTCGAAACAACAATCGAGGCGCAGGCGGAGCCGCGCAGGATCGCGTCCTTCATGTCTCGCCCCTCTGCCAGCCCGGCGAGAAATCCCGCCATGAAACTGTCGCCTGCGCCTGTTGGCTTAAGCGCCTCAACTGGGAAGATGCCGGTCGAGATCTCGGCCTCTCCCGCAAAGGTGACCGCGCCCTTGTGGCCCATTTTGTAGACAACAATGGCTGCGTTCTCGTTTGCGAGTGCACGGGCTTTGCCCAACCCCTGATCGTAGGCGCCAGCCATGAAGCCGAACTCTTCGTCGTTGCCCACGATGATGTCTGCCATTGCGCCTGCGCGCGACAACACATCGGCAGCGACCTCTGCGGAGGGCCAACTATAGGGGCGGTAATCAACATCGAAGATCACTGGCATCCCTGCGTCGCGTGCCCGTTCAAACGCTCGGAAGGCCGCGCCGCGTGACGGCTCTGCGGCAAATACCGTGCCAGCGGTGACCAGGGCGTCGAATGGGGAAAGATCGATTGCGTCGATGTCTTTCACCGTCATCTGAAAATCGGCGGCATTGTTGCGGTAGATGACGCTTTGGTGGTTCTCTACGCGGGTTTCATAGACTGCAAGGGATGTCCGGTGCTCGCCTGTGATGCGTTTCACGTGGCGGCGGTCAACGCCGTAGCGATCCAGCTGATTCAGGCAGTACCAGCCAACCGCATCGTCAGAAACGCTTGTGACCAATGCTGTGCGACACCCCAGCTTTACTAGACCGGCCGCGATATTGGCACTGCTGCCACCCATTGCGACCATCATCTCTGTGGCGTCTTTTGTCGCGGTTCCTGGCGGTGTCGGAGACAGGTCCATCCCGACCCTGCCAATAACCAGAATATTACGTGCGTTCAGCATGAGGGAGCTATCAGCCATCACACCCCCCGCCGTTGACGGCTGCGACCTTCTTCCCAGTCCAGATGGGCAGCCTCCACGTTCTTATCGTCGGTGATATGCGGGGTGCCGACCTCCCACCAGGCGTGACCTTCGGTGGTCCAGCCTTCGTAGGCGTCAACCCGCATGACGATGACAGATGTCCGCTCGCACGCTTGCGCGCGCTGGAACGCTGCTGCCAGCTCTGTCGGGTTGGCAACCGTTTCCGTTTCTGCACCCATCGCTTGGGCGTGGGCGGCAAAATCGACACCAAAAGGATCCGGGATTGTGGGGCAGTCGGACAGCAAGTTGTTAAAGCTCGCGTTGCCGGTGTTGTTCTGAAGCTTGTTGATGACGGCGAAACCGCCGTTATCCAGCACCAGAACGATCAGTTTCTTCTGGCTCAGAACGCTTGAGTAGATGTCGGAATTCATCAGCATGTAGGATCCGTCACCAACAAAAACGATGGTGTCATTTCCAGGCTCTTGTTCGCACTGCGCGATGCGGGCGCCCCAGGCCCCGGCAATTTCATAGCCCATACAGGAAAAACCGAATTCCACATCGACAGTGCCAGGGGACAGCGTGCGCCAGTTGGCCGTGACCTCAGCGGGCAGCCCGCCAGCGGCGGCGACGATCCGGTCGCGCGGATCGCACAAGGCATTCACGACCCCGATAGCCTGCGCATAGGAATTGGGCCGGTTGTCCCCATAGCTGACGTTTTCGGCAACATAGGCGGACCATTTGCGTCGCTCTTGCCGCGCGAGCTGTACCCAATTCTCTGGTGTGCGGTAGTCCCCCAGATTGGCTGCGAGGGCACGTATCGCGCATTTGGCGTCACCGACAACCGGCAAAGCGCGGTGCTTGCCCGCGTCATGACGTGCGGCATTCACCGAGATAAAGCGCGCGTCCTGAGCAAATGCAGTCCACGACCCGGTGGTGAAATCCTGCAGGCGTGTGCCGACGGCCAGGATGACATCCGCCTGCGCTGCGATTGCGTTGGCGCTGTCTGAACCGGTGACGCCGATGGGACCGATGTTGAGCGGGTGATCATTGGTGAGATTGGCGCGCCCCGCGATGGTTTCAACCACGGGGATCTGATGGTCTTCGGCAAACTTGGTCAGCTCTTGCACTGCGCGGCTGTATTGAACGCCTCCGCCGGCAATGATCATGGGGCGCTGGGCGGATCGCAGCAAGGCAACCGCGTCGTCTATCTCGGCTGCATCTGGTGTTGTGCGCCGGATGCGATGTACTTTCTTTTCAAAGAAGACAGCCGGGTAATCGTAGGTCCAGCCCTGTACGTCCTGCGGCAACCCCAGAAAGGCAGGGCCGCAGTCACCGGGATCCAGCATGGTCGCCACTGCCGCGGGCAGAGACTGTATGACCTGGGCAGGGTGCGTAATCCGGTCCCAGTAGCGTGAGACCGGTTTGAAGGCATCGTTGACGCCAAAGGTCGGGTCGCCAAAATTCTCCATCTGCTGCAGCACGGGATCCGGAAGCCGGGTCAGAAACGCATCCCCGCAGAGCATGAGCATCGGCAGACGGTTGGCATGGGCGAGGGCGGCCGAGGTCAACAGGTTCGATGTGCCCGGCCCGGCGCTGGCGGTGCAGAACATGAACCGTTGCCGCAACCACTGTTTGGCATATCCGGCAGCCGCAAATCCCATGCTCTGTTCGTTTTGGCCGCGATAGAGAGGCAGGGCCTCTTGCGCCTGATACAGCGCTTCGCCGAGGCAGGTCACATTGCCGTGGCCAAAGATGCCAAAGCCGCCACCACACAGACGATATTCTTCGCCGTCGATGTCGATGAACTGGTTGGAAAGCCAGCGGATAATGGCCTGTGCGGTCGTCAGTCTGAGTGTTTCGGGCGGCGGCGTCATTCGAAAGTGTCCCTGCAGGTGATCCGTGCTCGCGACGATTTCGTCTTGCGAGATTTCGAATCCCAAGATACAAGTTTTGCAACCGGTTGCAAATTGAATTTCAAACAGGGAGAGGCAAGGATGACCGAGATCGGCATCGGAATTCTTGGTGGCGGCTATATGGGCAAGGCCCATGCGGTGGCCATGTCGGCCGTCGGTGCCGTGTTCAACACGGCACTGCGCCCGCGGTTGGAAATGGTCTGTGCCTCCAGCCCTGAGAGCGCCGAGAAATACAGGCTGGCCTATGGCTTTTCTCGTGCAACTGACCGCTGGCAGGCATTGGTTGAGGATCCGAAGGTCGAGGCAATCGTGATTGCAACGCCGCAGGAAACCCATAGGCAGGTCGCCGAAGCGGCCTTTGCGCTTGGCAAGCCGGTGTTCTGCGAAAAACCGCTGGGGGCGTCGCTAGAGGACAGCCGCGCAATGGTGGCCGCCGCAACCGCATCTGGTTGCCCCAACATGGTTGGGTTCAACTATATCCGCACTCCCGCCAGCCAGTATGCCCGTCATCTGATCGCGCAGGGGGCGATCGGCGACATCACCTGGTTCAGGGGCGAGCATACCGAGGATTTCTATGCCGATCCGGACGCTCCGGCGACTTGGCGCACGCAAGGAGACGCCAACGGCACGATGGGCGATCTGGCGCCGCATATGATCAATGGTGCAATGGCGTTGATCGGGCCGATTGCGGAGGTGATCGCCGAAATCGAGACGGTTCACCACGAACGGCCCGGCGGGTCGGTCACGAATGACGACCAGGGACAGATGATGTGTCGTTTCGCCAATGGCGCAATGGGCCAGATGTTCTTCAGCCGGATCGCGACCGGTCGCAAGATGGGATATGCCTATGAGATCACCGGCACCAAGGGGGCCATTCGGTTCGATCAGGAAGATCAGAATGCGATTTGGCTCTATCTCGCCGAGGGCGATGAAGCGCAGCGCGGCTTTCGCAAGATTCTGACAGGCCCGTCGCATCCCGATTACCTGCCGTTTTGTCAGGGACCGGGGCATGGGACGGGTTATCAGGACCAGATCCTGATCGAAGCGCGGGATTTCCTCAGGGCGATTGAGACAAGACAACCGATTTGGCCGACCTTCGAAGATGGTATGGCGGTCAATCAGGTCATCACGGCGGCCATGACCGCATCCAGAACGCGCGCTTGGCAGGCCGTATCAGATTTCTGAAATTTCCGAGAAAGATCACCGAAATGACTATCAGAATTGGCAATGCGCCCTGTTCCTGGGGGGTGGAGTTTGCTCAGGATCCGCGCAATCCGTCTTGGCAAACCGTGCTGAAGCAATGTGCTGCGGCTGGCTACAAGGGAATTGAGCTTGGGCCTGTCGGCTTTATGCCCGAAGATCCCGCAGTGCTCTCAGAGGCGCTTGCGGAGAATGGTCTGGAGCTGATTGGCGGCGTGGTGTTTCGCCCGTTCCATGATCCTGCGAAATGGGACGAGGTTCTGGATGCGGCCCATCGGACGTGCGCCGCGCTTAGGGCGCACGGTGCAGAGCATCTGGTGCTGATCGACTCTATTTCAGAGCGGCGCGCGCCAACTGCTGGCCGCGCGTCTGAGGCTGAGCAGATGGACAATGCCGAATGGAGCGCCTTTCGTGATCGCCTGGCAACCATCGCCCGGATCGGAACAGAGGACTATGGGCTGACCGTTGGGATACATGCTCATGCTGCGGGCTTCATGGATTTCGAGCCGGAGTTGGAGCGGTTGCTGGACGAGGTCGATGAAGGCATCCTGAAGATCTGTTTTGACACGGGTCATCATTCCTATGCGGGGTTTGATCCGGTCGCCTTTATGAAACGGCATATCGGGCGGATCAGCTATATGCATTTCAAGGACATCGACCCCAAGGTGAAGGCCGATGTGATCGACAAGCGGACAGGGTTTTATGATGCCTGCGGGCAGGGGATTTTCTGCAATCTCGGGCAGGGGGATGTTGATTTCGCGGCCGTTCGTGATGTGCTTGTCGGGGCGGGGTTCTCCGGCTGGTGTACGGTTGAACAGGATTGCGATCCGACGCTTGATCCTGATCCTTTGGGTGATGCCCGCCTGAACCGTGAATATCTTGAATCTATTGGTTTTAATTGAGGGAGGCGATCATGGCGAAACTGAAATGGGGCATGATCGGCGGCGGAGAGGGGAGCCAGATCGGCCCGGCTCATCGCCTGGGTGCTGGCTTGGATGGTGCGTTTGAATTCGCTGCGGCGGCCTTGGATCATCGCCCTGATGAGGGGCGCGTGTACGGCCAGCGGTTGGGACTGGCAGCGGATCGGGCCTATGGCAGCTGGCAAGAAATGCTCGCAGGAGAGCGCAGTCGCGAGGATCGTGTCGACCTCGTGACGGTGGCGACACCAAACGCCACCCATTTCGAAATAACCAAGGCCTTTCTCGAAGCGGGTTTTCACGTGCTGTGCGAAAAGCCGATGACGATGACCGTGGAGGAGGGCGAAGACATCGTTCGCATCGCACAAGCCACGGGCAAGATTTGCGCAGTGAACTATGGCTATAGCGGCTACTCCCTCGTGCGGCACATGAAAGCGATGGTCGCGCGGGGAGATCTGGGAAAGATCCGCATGGTCAAGGCAGAATTCGCCCACGGCCACCATGCTGATGCGGAAGATGCAGACAATCCTCGTGTGCGCTGGCGGTATGATCCGGCTCAGGCTGGGGTGTCGGCACAGTTTGCCGATTGCGGAATCCAT
This sequence comes from Phaeobacter italicus, assembly GCF_019801785.1. Taxonomy (NCBI): domain Bacteria; kingdom Pseudomonadati; phylum Pseudomonadota; class Alphaproteobacteria; order Rhodobacterales; family Roseobacteraceae; genus Phaeobacter; species Phaeobacter italicus. Next base: position 187,607 of record NZ_JAHVIJ010000006.1, read on the forward strand.
GCCCTGCACATGGCGAGTTTTGTGATCGGCCAGGAGGCAGAGCGCCTGTCTGCCGATACCGTAAGCTGCATTGCCAGCCGTGAACTGGAGGATGACGCGATGGTCAATCTGCGTTTCGATGGTGGCGCGGTTGGCAGGCTCTGGACCTCTTCGATTGCGATTGGCCGCCAGCACGGCCTGACTTTGCAGGTCTTTGGAGAAAAGGGGGGCCTGCGGTGGGCGCAAGAGCAACCCAACCAGCTTTATTGGATGCCCCTTGGGGACCGGTTGCAGGTGATCGAACGTGGAGAGGCTGGGCTGAGCCCCGAAGCCGACCGCACCAGCCGCGTGACCATCGGCCATGCCGAGGGCATGCCGCTTGCCTTCGCCAATATCTATAGTGATCTGGCCGAGGCAATCCGCGCTGATAAAGAGGGGCGTGCGATGGATCCGGCCGCGGATCTCTATCCGCGTGCCGTTGACGGGCTACGGTCTATGGCTGCGGTATTTGCCGTTGCTGAAAGCGGCAAGGCAGATGGCGCCTGGGTTGATGCCCGCCCACCGATGTTCCGCTGACCTGATCCGTGCCGCGAGGGCAGTGTTGAGCTGCCCCCCCGGCATCTGGATCGGCTTTCCAGCTTAGCTAGAGGGCAACGGGCGCAGGGTGCTGCGCTCAACGACACGGCAGGGAAAAATCCGCGCCTCGGGGTAGCGATCAGGTTCGTCGAGCATGGCTACGACCAGTTCGATGGATGAGTTGACGATCTGTTCAATCGGCTGGTGAATGGTGGTGAGGCTGTTGCTCTCCCAACGGGCCATTTCCATGTCATTTAGCCCGATGATGCCAATGTCTTCGGGCACCTTCAGGCCACGGTCTTTGATGGCGCTCAGCGCGCCAAGGGACAGAACATCGTCGCCGCAGAAATAGGCCTGGGCTGGCTTGTGTTCCAATAGGCGCAGCATTTCCTTGCGGCCGGCCTCAAACGAATAGGCATCCGCAAAGCTGTGGCTATGTTTCAGATCCGGATGTTTCGCCATCTCGGCGCAAAATCCTTCAAAACGGTCCTGGGTAGAAGTCGCATTTTGCGGCCCGCCCATGAATGCAACCTCTGTGTAGCCGCGCGCCACAAGCGTCTGCGCCGCCATCCTTCCGCTTTCGACGTTATCGATGCCCACAACATGCACCTGCGGACTGGATGAAGCCCGGCCAAAGCTGTGCACAACAGGGACGCCGGCGTCGCGGAATGCCTTGGCAAAGCCCGTTGGCAGGGTTGACGAGGCAACGACCACGCCATCTACAGAATACTGCCGCAACATCCGAACGGAGTTTTCCGGGTCGGTTTCGTCGCTGAGATTGACCAGAAGCGGGCGCAGCCCCTTGTCCTGCAGGCGACGGGTGAACCGGTCAAAGACCTCCAGAAAAATTGGGTTGTGGAAGTTGTTGGAGACCAGCCCGATCAGTTTGGTACGCCCGGTTGTTAGCGAGGATGCCAGAGCGTTTGGGCTATAGCCCAGCTCTTGCGCGGCTTTCTCGACCTTGCGTCGCATTTTTTCAGAAACCGATGCCCCGTCGGTGAAGGTGCGCGAAACCGCTGACCGCGATACCTTGGCCCGTTCTGCAACATCTTTCAGCGTGACCGCCATTGCTCTGACTTCCTCTTGCTGCGGCCCGACGTCCCGGCGGGCCAGCGCCTTTTTGATCTTCTCAGATTCTGAGATCAGGTTGTTTATCGCGGATCTGCAGTGATTTCAGCAGGAAAATCTTGGCACATTTTGCAACCGGTTGCAAATTTTTGCGATTCGTGTTTTGGTTAAGCTGACGCGCGGGGAACGGCCCGATGCGATCGTGACCAAAAACTTTGGGAGGAAAGAATGACGTCCGTAATCAAGACATTTGTGATGGCCACCGCCGTTGCCGCAGCGCCGCTGATGGCCGCGACGGCTGCTTCTGCGGAGGGTGAGAAATACATCCTTGTGAGCCATGCGCCCGACAGTGACAGCTGGTGGAACACCATCAAGAACGGCATCGCGCTCGCCGGAGAGCAGATGAATGTTGAGGTGGAGTACCGCAATCCGCCGACGGGTGACCTTGCTGACATGGCCCGCATCATCGAACAGGCCGCGGCCTCTGGCCCGAATGGGATCATCACGACGCTGTCCGACTATGATGTCCTGTCCGGCCCGATTAAGGCGGCTGTCGACAGCGGCGTGGACGTGATCATCATGAACTCTGGCACCCCGGATCAGGCCCGTGAAGTTGGGGCGCTCATGTACGTGGGTCAGCCCGAATATGACGCGGGCTATGCCGCGGGTGTGCGTGCAAAGGGTGACGGAGTCGGCAGCTTTCTTTGTGTGAACCACTACATCAGCTCGCCCTCCTCGACAGAGCGGTGCCAGGGCTTTGCCGATGGGCTTGGCATCGAACTTGGCGATCAGATGATCGACAGCGGCCAGGATCCGGCAGAGATCAAGAACCGCGTTTTGGCCTATCTCAACACCAATCCGGAAACTGACGCGATCCTGACGCTTGGCCCGACCTCGGCGGATCCGACCATGTTGGCGTTGGAAGAAAACGGTATGGCCGGTGACATTTACTTCGGCACCTTCGACCTGGGTGAAGAGATCGTCAAAGGACTGAAATCCGGTGTGATCAACTGGGGCATTGATCAGCAGCCGTTCCTGCAGGCCTATCTGCCGGTTGTGGTTTTGACCAACTACCACCGCTATGGCGTGCTGCCCGGCAACAACATCAACTCCGGCCCCGGTTTCGTGACAAAGGACGGCCTGGAAAAGGTTGAACAATTCGCGGGCGAATACCGCTGATCACCTGTCTTTTGTTTGGGCGGCCGATTCCGATTGGCCGCCTTTTTTCAGAGAGATTACCATGACTGACGTACAAACTCAGGTCGCGGGAGACGAGCGGATCAAACATCGTTCCCGCTTTCGCGAAGCCCTGATCCGCCCAGAGCTGGGCGGGATCATCGGCACCATCCTCGTCTTTGCCATGTTTCTGATTTTCGCTGGAGACAGCGGGATGTTCAACAGCCAGGGGGTGCTGAACTGGGGGCAGATTTCGGCACAATTCATGATTATCGCCGTGGGCGCCTGTCTGCTGATGATCGCCGGAGAGTTTGATCTGTCGGTCGGCTCCATGATCGGCTTTGCAGGTATGCTGATTGCAATCTTCAGCGTGACGCTTGGTTGGCCTGTCTGGATGGCCATCATCGTCACCTTTGTGATCGCACTCGCGATTGGGGCACTCAACGGTTACATCGTTGTGCGCACAGGTCTGCCCAGCTTTATCGTGACGCTTGCGTTTTTGTTCATCCTGCGGGGCTTTGCAATCTATCTGCCACAGACCATCGAACGCAAAACCATCATCGGTGGCGTGTCCGACGCAGCCCAAGGGGATTGGCTGGCGGCAGTGTTCGGCGGCAAGATCCTGACGGGGCTGTTTCAGTGGCTTGGTGACAACGGCTGGATCGCGGTCTTTGAGCGTGGAACACGCAAGGGGCAGCCTGTCGTCGACGGTCTGCCGATGCTGGTTGTCTGGGCAATTGTTCTGGTCATTGTCGGTCACGTCATCCTGACCAAAACCCGGTTCGGGAACTGGATTTTTGCGGCAGGCGGTGATGCAGAGGCGGCGCGCAATTCGGGTGTACCGGTCAACCGCGTCAAGATCCTCATGTTCATGTTCACAGCTTTCTGCGCTACGGTGTTTGCAGCCTGTCAGGTGATGGAGTTTGGCGGGGCCGGCTCTGATCGTGGGTTGTTGAAGGAATTCGAGGCGATCATCGCCGTGGTTATCGGGGGGGCCTTGCTGACAGGCGGCTATGGCTCTGTCATCGGAGCGGCCTTGGGGGCGCTGATTTTTGGCGTGGTGCAGCAGGGTCTGTTCTTTGCCGGTGTCGAAAGCTCGCTGTTTCGGGTCTTTCTCGGTCTGATCCTGCTGTTTGCCGTGATCCTGAACACCTACATCCGCCGCATCATCACGGGAGAGCGCTGATATGACGTCGTCTCAACCTTTGATCCGGATGCAGAACATCGAAAAACACTTCGGCAGCGTCATTGCGCTGGCGGGGGTCTCGGTCGATATCTATCCGGGGGAATGCCACTGTCTCTTGGGGGACAACGGGGCGGGGAAATCAACCTTCATCAAGACCATGTCCGGGGTTCACAAACCAACAAAAGGGGACATCCTTTTTGAAGGCCAGCCCATGTATTTTGCCGACCCGCGCGATGCAATTGCGGCAGGAATTGCAACAGTGCATCAGCACCTCGCGATGATCCCCCTGATGTCGGTGAGCCGGAACTTCTTTATGGGGAACGAACCCCTGCGCAAGATCGGCCCGTTTCGGTTCTTTGACCACGATTACGCAAATCGTGTGACGATGGAAGAAATGCGCAAGATGGGCATCAATCTGAGGGGGCCGGAACAGGCGGTCGGCACATTGTCTGGTGGTGAGCGTCAGACCGTCGCGATTGCGCGTGCGGTGCATTTTGGGGCCAAGGTTCTGATCCTGGATGAACCGACATCAGCCCTTGGCGTGCGCCAAACGGCCAACGTCCTTGCCACTATCGACAAGGTGCGCAAGCAGGGGGTTGCGGTGGTTTTCATCACCCACAACGTCCGTCATGCGCTCGCTGTTGGAGATCGTTTCACCGTGTTGAATCGGGGTCAGACCCTCGGAACGGCAAAGCGCGGCGAAATCTCGGCTGAGGAGTTGCAGGACATGATGGCTGGCGGACAAGAGCTGGCCACGCTTGAAGGAAGCCTTGGCGGTACAGTCTGAGGCCAACCATATTCAATGAAACAAACCGCCAGAGCGCAGGCTTTGGCGGTTTTTGCGTTCAGCTTTTTCGCAGGCGTCTAAAGACCCCGGCCGGGGGCAGTGTGCCCACCTCGGTGTCAACCGGTTCGGCAAGATGATTGAACCAGAACTCTTCTGTAGCGGTCTGTCGACGCCGCACACCCTTGGGCATCTTGCATATCCCAAGACCCGCGCGTGCACAGAGTGTCGCAACGAGATGGTCAAGGCCGTCGCCATCAAGCCAACCCGCGCAATAGACTTGGTTGGCTGCGGTAACAGCGACGGGTTGACCTGCTGCGGTTTCAACCAGCACCTCTGCCGCGGTTTCCAGTGTTTCCAGATACCCGGTGACTGCCCCGTCTGCGTTGGCAAGGGGCAGGGGCATATCTGGGCGCATGCTCTCTACGGCTGCGACAACAACCTTCAGCCCATCCAGTGCAGGGGGGAGGGGGCTGGTCGGGATCTTGAAATCTGCATCGCGCGCACCGGTGCGTGGACCGTAAAGTACCTGACCTTCGGCCTTGGCCAGCGCTTTTCGCAGACTGTCCGTCAGATGCATCAGCCCCGGCGCAAGGATCAGCGCATATCCGGAAAAATCGCTTTGGGTTGGCGCGACGATGTCCACCGACAGACCGGCGCGACGCAGAGCGCGGTAATGTTCTAGGACAAGATCGAAATAGGTAAGCCCTTGACCATGCGGTTGCACCTGCCAGGCCCATTCTGCATCGTAGTCAAAGATCATTGCGACCGGGGCCTGCGATGGGGCAACGTCCCCCGCATTGGCCAGTTCCTCAGCAACCTGGCGTGCCTCGACGATAGCTGGTGCTTCGGCGCTGTCCGGGCGCAGCATCCCTGCGTGCAGTTGCTCTTGCGCAAACGGCGCTTGCCGCCAGCGGAAATAGCAGACTGCCTCTGCGCCGTGGGCAAAGGCCTCCCAAGTCCAGAAACGCACCATGCCGGGCAGGGGGGTAGGGTTGTAAGGGGCCCAATTTACCGGGCCGGGCTGTTGTTCCATCACCCACCAGCGACCGCGTCCGACCGCGCGATAGAGATCGTGGTGAAAGGCCTGAAAATCTGGATCACCCTGCCGCGCGTAGCGGCGCTGCTTCTCTGGGCTGGCCCCGACCCTGTCCTCTAGAAAGCCCAAGGGGTAGCTGTCCCAGCTGGCGATTTCGAGATCCTCGCCAACCTTGTAGTGATCGAAATCAGTCACCCGCCCCATGTAGTTATGGGCAATTGGTGCATCAGAATGGGCGCGCAGGATCTCAACCTGATCGCGGTTGAAGCTCACGACCTGATCTGAGGAAAACCGCCGGAACGCCTGTGCATGGGCCGGGTTCGGCTCTGTCACCGTGAGATTGGGCAGGCCGATCTGTTCGAAGCGATTGTAGTCCATCGACCAAAAGACATTGCCCCAAGCCGCGTTCAACGCGCCTATGTCGCCGCCGTACCGTGTTTCCAACCACCGCACGAACGCTGCGCGGGCTGCATCGGAATAGCTGACCGTGGTGTCGTGGCAGCCATATTCGTTGTCGGTCTGCCAGGCGGCGATCCGATCGCCTGGTCCATAGCGTTCCGCCATAAGGGTGACGATGCGTCGGGCCTCCTTGCGGTAGCCCTGATGGCTGAAACAATAGTGGCGGCGGGATCCAAATCCCCGGGGTTTGCCGTCTTGATCAAGCGCGAACATATCCGGATGCCGGTCTACCATCCAGCGCGGCGGCGTTGCGGTTGGCGTGCCAAGCACCACTTTCAGCCCTGCTGAGACCAGGGTGTCGATAGCCCGGTCCAACCAGTCCCATTGCAGATCGCCGGGGGTTGGTTCGATCCGGGACCACGAAAATTCACCAATCCGCACCCAAGTGAGGCCAGCCGCAACCATGCGCGCGGCGTCTTGTTGCCAGATGTCTTCGGGCCAATGTTCGGGATAATAGCAGGTGCCAAGTGTGCGCTGCATAGATGTCCTCAGAGAATGACGCGATGTTCGCGTTGGCCTTCGGCCCGTGTTTCAATGCGATAGGTTTTTCCCGCAGCCGGATCATCCAGCCCGTCAGCAGCGGTGGTCACAAACAGATCCGACAGGTCTGTGCCCCCAAAGGCAGGGCAGGAGGCCTGCGCGGTCGGAAGGGGGTAGATCTCGGTCAGGTCACCAGAGGGCGTATATACCGCGACGCGGCTTGCCCCCCATTGGGCGTTCCAGAACCGACCTGAGACATCGACAACCGCGCCATCGGGGCCAAAGTTTTCGCTGCTGAGATCAAGAAAGACAGAGGGTGCGCCAATCGGCCATCCGTCGTCTTCCGCCAGCGGCTGGCGCATGATTTTGCCAGTGGCCGTATCCGTAAAATAGGCGCAGGACCCATCCGGAGAAAAGCAGATCGCGTTTGTGATGGTCTGGGAATGAACCAGCTTGCGCAGCTCGCCCCGGTAGTAGCGATATATGGCCCCAAGCCCGGTTTCGGCGTTGTAGCCCATGGTTCCAATCCAGAAACCGCCCCAAGGATCCGCGCGCCCGTCATTTGAACGGGTTAGAGGCTGGTCCGCCTCTAGGTCTATCAGATGCGACCGCACACCGGTTTCGATGTCAAAACGCCAAAGCGCGCTGGCGCTGGCCATGATGAGGGTATGGTCATCGACCCAACCGGCGGCTGAAACGCAGTCATCAAATTGCCAGCGGATCTCTTTACCATTTGCAACACTGAGCAATTGTTGTCCGAGGATGTCGAACCAGAATAGCTGCTGGCGGGTTGGGTGCCACAGCGGACCTTCACCCAACGTGCAGCGGGTTTCGCTGAAAATCTCCGCCGTGGAGGGGTGAGTGGTCACGTCACTGGCCATCAAACGCCTCGTCGTAGGCTGCGACCGTCTCTGCGGCAAGGCGGGCAACCTCTTCGGCCGAATGACCGGGTTTATAAAGAGAAGAGCCCATGCCAAAACCGGTAATGCCCGCTTTCTGCCAGTCCGCGAAGTCCGCTGGTCCAACGCCGCCAACAGCATAGGTTTCTGCATCTTTTGGCAAAACGGCCTTCAGCGCTGAGAACCCGTCGAGCCCCAGCTTGAATGCGGGAAAAAACTTCAACCCGTCCGCGCCAGCGCGGAGTGCAGAGAAGCACTCTGACGCGGTGAAGACCCCCGGATAGGACAACATGCCAGCGGATTTTGTTGCACGGATCACATCCGGGTTGCAGTCGGGGGAGACGACCATCTGTGCCCCCATTGCAGATAGCTGAGCCACTGCCTCGGGGCTCAAAACGGTCCCCGCGCCGACTGTCGCGCGCCCTTTGGCCTGATCCAGCATCGTGGCAATACTGTCGAAGGGCTGGGGTGAGTTCAGCGGGACTTCGATCTTGGTGATGCCCGCATCAATCAGGGCATCGGTCATGTCACGCGCCTCTTCCGGGCGCAGACCACGCAGGATGGCAATGATGTTTCGGCTCATGGCGTTTGGCTCTTTTTCAATTGGTCATATGCGGCTGTGAGGCCTGCAAGCGTCAGGGTTTCGGCGTCAACGCGGCGGGCGGTGCACCCCTGTGTAGACAGGGCCGTTTCATAACGACGGGCAAGCTGGTCCGCGCCCAGCAAGGTGACGTGTTGCCCCGACCAGTCGTCTTGCGTCGCTGCGAGCTCAACCCCGATCAGAAGCCCTGACAGGCGAGCACGTCCGGTTTCGGGGCTTTGCCCAGACAAAAGCGCATCTGCACGCAGGCGAAACAGTTGGGCGGCGATCGCAGCTGGATTGGCAAACGCCTCACGGACGGCCTGTTCAAATGCGGTCTCGTCCCAGCCCTCCTCAGACACGCAGTGCTGCAGGACGGATTGACCCTGAAGAAGGGCGAACAGCTCTCCTGTCATGAAGGTTGAAAAGCTGGTGACTTCTCCCTGCTCAAGCCTGGCCCATTTGCTGTGGGTGCCAGGCAGGCAGATGACTTGCGAGGTGGCGGGATCTCTGTCTTGTGCGAGGTAGCCCGCAATCTGGGTCTCTTCCCCCCGCATGACATCTGCTGGGTCCGTGGTTTTGATGCCGGGCAGCAGATAGACTGCGAGACGTGGATCCTTGGTCGCTGGCTGGGTGGCCTCTGCAATGCCTGGTGGCGGGCAGGGGGTGCTGGCATAGGGGGCCTCGGCCCAGCCCTGACGTGAGCCTGCCATTCCGCAGCAGATAACAGGAAGCGGGCTGTTTTCGGCCGTTGGGAGGTGATCGCCCAAGAGGTCCAGAAGCGTGGGCTCATAGTCTTGCGGGCTCAGTCGGGACATGCCCCGATCCGAGGTTATCCGGTCGATCACGGTATCCTCGCGATCCATCACCCACAGGCGCAGTTGACTGGTGCCCCAGTCCGCCGCAATCCACGCAGGCACGGAGGCGCCGGGCATCGTGTCAGGGGAAAGATTGGGATGCGCCGTCATCCTGTCACCACAACCCCGCCATCCACAACCAGCGTTTGCCCGGTGATCATGCGGCTGGTCGCCGAGGCGAGAAAGAGCGTTGAACCCACGATGTCCTGTGGCGCGAGATGGTCCTTCAGGCATTGCCGTTCCAGATGGGCCGCAAGCGCCTCTGGCGTTGCCCATTTGTCGAGTTGCTTATCCGTCAGTACCCACCCCGGCGCCAGCGCGTTGACCCGGATCCGATCTGCCCCGAACTCACGTGCGAGGCTTCGTGTCATGCCGTTGATGCCTGCATTTGCTGTCGTGTAGGCGGGATAGCCGCTGTTGCCCATCATGTAACTGATGGAGGTGAAGTTAACGATCGAACCACCACCGGCAGCCTGCATCCCTGGCAACACCGCCTGACAGGCAAAGAAATACGCCTTGAGATTGATCGCCTGCGCCCAGTCCCAAAATTCCTCGTCCACATCCAATGTCGCGTGGCGCTGATCATTGGCGGCGTTGTTCACCAGCGTGGTGATTGGGCCATGCGCCTCTGCCGCCTGTTCAATCGCTGACTTTAGGGCAGGGATATCGGTGATGTCGCATTGGATGAACAAGGGACGGTTGCCTGTCTCAGCCTCCATGCGCGCAACAAAAGCAGAAGCATCTGACCGTCCGACAAACGCGACCTTGGCGCCCTGACGCAGGAAACCCTCGCTCAGCGCGGCACCGATGCCGGAACCGCCGCCGGTGATGAAAACCGAAGCCCCCTTCAGGTCCGGAAAGATTGCAGTGTCGCTCATCAGTGGCTCTCCCGTGTTACGGGGCGGGTATCCTTGCCCACGAGGAAATCAAGATCAGCCCCTTTCTCTGCCTGAAGGACGCTGTCGACGTAGAGTTTGGCGTAGCCGCGTGTGTAATGCGGCGGCTCTGGCTGCCAGGCCTCACGACGTGCTGTCAGCTCTTCCTGTGAAACCAGCAGATCAAGGGTGCCGTTCTTTGCGCTGACCCGGATGCGGTCGCCGGTCTGGACCAGACCAAGGGGGCCACCGGCCTGGGATTCAGGTGAAACATGCAGGATCACGGTGCCAAAAGCCGTCCCGGACATGCGGCCATCAGAGATGCGGATCATGTCACGCACCCCTTCGCGGACCAGTTTGCGGGGGATCGGCATATTGCCGACCTCCGGCATGCCGGGATAGCCCTTGGGGCCAACACCCTTCAGCACCAGAATGGTGTCTTTCGTGACGGGCAGATCATCGCGATCGATATTGGCTTTCAGATCTTCAATCGTCTCAAAAACGTGTGCAACGCCTTCGTGTTCCAGCAGATGGTCGGTCGCGGCCGATGGTTTCATGATGGCACCGTTGGGCGCAAGATTGCCGCGCAGAACACGCAGGCCGGCGGCAGGTTTTACCGGGTTATCAAAGCTCTTGATGACGTCATCGTTGAAACATTCCGCACCCTCGGCATAGGCCGTGATGTCACCGCCCAAAACAGTGGTGTTGCTGCGCAGGTGTCCATTGTCAGCAAGTCGCTTCAACACGACAGGCATACCGCCGGCATAGCAGAAATCTTCCATCAGGTATTTCCCTGAGGGCATGCAGTTGACCAGCAGCGGGATATCACTGCCAAGGCCGAAATCATCCAGAGACAGGTCAACCCCGACACGCCCGGCGAGGGCCAGAAGGTGCACCACCGCATTGGTGGATCCCCCGACAGCTGCGTTGGCCATGATTGCATTGATGAAAGCGTCGCGGGTCAGAATGTCCGAAGGTTTGAGGTCTTCCTCAACCATCTCGACGATCCGCTTGCCGGTCAGATGCGCCAGAGCCATGCGGCGGGCATCCACTGCGGGCAGGGCGGCATTGGTTGGCAGGCTCATCCCCATCGCCTCAACGAGGGACGCCATAGTGGAGGCCGTGCCCATGGTCATGCACACGCCCTTGGACCGACTCATGCCGGATTCAGCCGCCATGAAATCCTGCAGCGTCATCTCACCGGCGCGCACCGCTTCGGAGAACTTCCAGACGTCAGTACCTGAGCCGATATCCTTGCCCTGCCACTTGCCGTTCAGCATCGGGCCCGAGCTGACGACGATGGCCGGCAGATCAACAGAGGCAGCCCCCATCAACTGGCCCGGTGTGGTCTTGTCACAACCGCCAAGCAGGACAACGCCGTCAATTCCATAGGCCCGTATCGATTCCTCTACGTCCATCGCGAGGAGATTTCGAAACAGCATTGCCGTGGGCTTCATCTGGGTCTCACCCAGCGACATGACCGGGAATTCCACGGGAAATCCACCGGCCTCCCAGACGCCGCGCTTTACCCCCTCGGCGAGATCGCGCAGGCCAGAGTTGCAGGGCGTCAGCTCTGACCAGGTGTTGCAGATCCCGATGATCGGCCGACCGTCAAAGGCATGGTCCGGAAACCCCTGGTTTTTCATCCAGCTGCGGTGGATGAAGCCGTCTTTGTCCAATTTGCCATACCAGGCGCGATTTCGTCTGTCTTTGGTCATAGGCGTGTTCCTTCAATCACCCAGATCGACTGTGGGAATGTCCAGGGCAGGGTGATCCCGTGGTGCATCAGATATTGGCCGCTGAGTGTCGCGGTCCCGGTTTTCAAAAGAGGCGATCCGCGCGAAAGACCTGGGGCGTCCTCGCGGTTCAGCAAGCGGATTTGATAGTGGGCGTCAGGCTCCAGCCCAGCAAGGCGCAGCGGGCGCGGCAGGATTTGCGCGCTTGGCTCGCGCAGGCCGGAAAAGGCGACAAAGCGGCTGCCATCTTCTGCGCGCTGCAGCTCAGCGATGACGGCAGGGTCATCGCTGTCGAGCCGCAGAATATCCGCCCGTTCCGTCCAGTGGCGGTTGTCTTTCCACCAACGGGTAACCTGGCGCAGAATGTCAGCTTCTTCTTCTGTCAGCTCGCGCGGGTCCATTTCAAACCCCATGTGACGCTGGGCCGCGACCCAGGCACGCAGCCGGATATCTGTCACCCGACCAGAGGTGTGGCAGGTGCGCGGACCAACATGGCTGCCAGTGACAACCATCGGCAGGAAAAGCGCGGCTTCATGCTGGATCCGCTGCCGCTCTATCGGGTCATTGCTATCTGAAAGCCAGACCCGATGGGTGCGCGACAGGATGCCAAAGTCAATGCGCCCACCCCCAGAAGAACAACTCTCGAATTCCACTTGCGGGAAATCTGCGCGCAGCCGGTCAAACAGCGCATAAACCGCCTCGGCCTGCGCGCTGTCCGGTTCCGGCAGCACGCGGTTGTGATCCCATTTCACATAGTCGATGGGATGGTCGGCAAGTACGGCTGAGATGTGATCGTAGAGATAAGCCTGAACCTCAGGCAGGGCGATATTCAGAACCATTTGCTGTCGGCCAAGCACCTGATCCCGATCGCCCAGCACCCAGTCTGGGTGGGCGCGAAACAGATCGCTGTCGGGGTTGATCATTTCCGGCTCAAACCAGATTCCGAATGTCATCCCCGCAGCATGCACATGCTCAATCAGCGGCATCAGCCCATCGGGATATTTGCGCGCGTCGATTGTCCAGTCGCCAAGGGAACTGGTGTCGTCATCGCGTTTGCCGAACCAACCATCGTCCAGCACGAACCGTTCGGCTCCCAGTGCTGCGGCCCGGCTTGCAATATCGCAGAGCGTGGCGTGGTCGTGATTGAAATAGACCGCCTCCCAACAGTTGTAGTGCACCGGCCGCGGGCGCGCGGGTGCAGGGGGGTGCAGGATCTCATCGCGCAGGTGGCGCTGGAAGGTGACGGCGCAGCCATTGATCCCCTGATCCGAGAACACGGCGTAGAGCGGTGCAGTTTCAAATCTGGTGCCTGGATTGCGGCGGCTGCCGGTTGCATGGCCCCATTGGATTTGGCGACGCCCGTCTGGCAGCTCTTCCGCCAGCATTTTGTGGCCGCCTGACCAGCCGTAGTGAAAGGCGTAGGCGGAACCCTGGGTGTTTGTGGCGCCCATACAGGGCAGGATCAAACCCGGGAAATACTCATGCCCGGTGCGTCCTGTGGGATTGTCCCTGAGACGCGCGCCAGCGCTCCACGGTGTGCGGCTGGTTTGAAACTCCCCGATCCAGCGGCCATGAAAGTCGATCATGTCCTGCCCGTTCTGAGGGGCCGGAAAGACCGGTGCAGACAGCCAGTTCACGCTGATAGGCCGCTCAGAAATGAGCGAGGCCTGCGCACGGATCATGCCGGTTTTGGGTGTCAGCTCGAATTGCGCCTGATAGCGAAGACCGTGTTCCGCATCGCGGTAGTGCAGGCTGAGCGCCTGATTGCTTTCCTCCACGCGATCAAAGGTAAAACGGGGCAGTAGCGCCTTGCCCGTAGCATCTGCAAGCGACAGACCGGGCTGTCCGGGAAAGGTGCGGCGGGCCTCGGGGCAGATCGACAGTGGCGGCACGGCATCCAGCATGCCCCCGGTGACGTCCATGCGCGAGGCTGCGGCGATCATCTTCAGGTCGCTCCCTTCCGGAAGCCGCGGGCCCCAGTAGACGATCTCGGCCAGATCATCCCCGTGGGCGGCAAGGATCAGGCTTTGGCTCTGATCCTCAAGCGCCCAGCAGCGGGTATCTTCGCGTCTGCTCACTTCACCGCCCCCAATGTCAGGCCGGCGATGAAATGGCGTTGCATCAGGAAGAACATGGCAACCGGCGGCAGGGCCGCGACAATGCTGCCTGCGCTCATCAGGTGGTAAGCCGCCCGGTATTGCGCGTTGAACGATGTGATGCCTGCTGTCACCGGCTGGCTCTCGGCGCCCTGTGTCAGAACCACGGCCCAGAAATAGTCGTTCCAGATGAAGGTGAAGATCAGCACGCTCAGCGCGGCAATCGCAGGTTTCATCAGCGGCAAAACCACGAACCAGAAAATCCGCCACTCCGCGACCCCTTCGACGCGGGCCGCTTCGATCAGTTCAAAAGGCAGGGCGCGGATAAAGTTGCGCATGAACAGCGTGCAGAAGCCGGTCTGAAAGGCGATGTGAAACAGAACCAGGCCGGTTTTGGTGTTATAGAGCCCCATGTCCAATGTCAGATCGCGGACCGGGACCATCAGGATCTGGAACGGGACGAAGTTGCCTGCAACAAACATGAAGAACAGCAACAGGTTGCCGCGGAATTTATAAACGCCGAGCGCAAAGCCCGTCATGCAGGACAGCGCGACCGCGCCAATCACCGTGGGCACGGTAATCAGGACGGAGTTCAGCAGATAGCGCGGCATGTCTGAGCCGAAGAAGACCCGGCCGTAGTTGCTGAACCCTTCAAAGGATGACGGCACCCCCCAGTAATTGCCCGTGGTGAAATCCGCCTCGGGTTTGATCGAGAAGATCGCCACCGCGATCAGTGGCAATAACCACATCACCAGCGCCGCCGGAACCAGTGCCTGATAGGTCGTCTGCCACGCACGCGAGCTGTTTTGGATTGGTTTGGGAAACATCAGCGGCCCCCTTTGTCGTCTTGGTACATGGACCACAGGAAATAGGCGATGAAGCACAGCATGATCAGGAACAGCACCACCGCGATAGCCGCGCCATAGCCCATGCGGAAGCCATATTCGGAGAGTGCCTTCTCAAACATGTAGAACGACAGCACCCGGCTGGAGCCGAACGGGCCGCCGTTGGTCATGATCGAGATGAGGTCAAAACTGCGCAGCGCGCCGATGATCGTCACCACAAAGGCCACAAAGGTCGCCGGGCGCAGCTGCGGGATGATCACATACCACAGCATCTTTGCCCCTTTTGCCCCATCCAGGCGCGCGGCCTCGACCTGTTCGGGGTCAACCGCGTTCAGACCTGTTAGATAGAGGATCATGCAATAAGCCGTCTGTGGCCAGAGGCCTGCAGCAATGATGCCGTATGTCACAAGGGTCGGATCCCCCAGCACATTCAATGGCCCAAGACCGACCCATCCAAGCACCTGGTTGAGAAGGCCGAAAGTCGGGTCGTAGAACCAACTGAAAACCAGGCCAACGACGACCTGACTGATGACAAATGGGAAGAAGAACAGCGACTTGTAAAGGCGAATGCCGGTCACCGTCTGATTGAGAAACAGCGCGATGAACAGACCTGCCGGGATCGCCAGAAGATACAGCAGCAGCCATTTCAGGTTGTTCCAGAGCGAAACTTCAAACGCACGGTCATCCATCAGCTCTCGGTAGTTCTCCATCCCGATGAACTGCGGATCCCCCAAACCGTCCCAGCGATAGAACGACAGGTTAAAGCTCTGCAGGATCGGAAAGATCACGTAGAACAGGAAAAAGATGACACCGGGAGCAAGGAACAAGAGCGGCGCCAGCGTCTGCCTGTTGCGGCGCAACCAGCTGTCCTGACTGCCGCGCAGGGCGGTTGCGGATCCGGTTTCGGGCCCGTTTCCGGGGGCGAGTTTCATCTCAGCCACGACAGGTCTCCGTCTGTTTGTGCGATTGCGGGATCGCAAGGGCTATAAGGGGTCGGTCAGGCGGTTTTGACGGCACGCGGAACCAGAACCCAAAAGGCAAGGCGCGGGGCCGGGCCGTTTGGCCGACCCCGCGCAGTTCGTCAGACGCTTGGGATCAGTAGACCCGCTCGCGTGTTTTTTCCAAACGGTTCAGGATGTCGTCCAGATTGTCCGGGAACACCATGAATTCCTGGAACCCTTCCATCGCGACAGAGGCCATTTCTGCGGGGGCATCGCGATCAAAGAACTGCGCGATGCCGCCGGGCGCGTTCGAGGACAGCATCTCGAAGCCCTGGTTGAGCATCTCGTCGTCATCCACGGAAGAGTTGGAGTTCACCGGCAACTGGCCCAGGGCCGCCCCGCTGTTGATTTTGGTCTGATTGTCAGCCGAAACGACAAAGCGCAGGAATTCGCGAGCGGCTTCCTTGTTCTGGGCGCCGGACGGAATGTGGAAGGTGTCTGTTGGCGCGTCTTCGGCCAGTTCAACATCGGGATTGATGGTCGGGAACTGATAGAAATCCAGTTGGTCGGTGCCCAGACCTGCTTCACGCAGCGGTGCCACCGCGAAGTTGCCCATCAGATAGGCCGCGGCCTCCCCCTTGACCATGAACGGCAGGGCCTCCTGCCAGCTGTAGGACTGGTGGTTGTCGATGAAAGCACCCATGTCGATCAGTTCGCGCCAGTTGGCAAAGGTCTGCTTGACGCGGTCATCCGTCCAGGCGATTTCGCCATTGGTCAGCGCCATGTGGAAGTCATAACCATTCGTGCGCATGTTCAGGTAGTCAAACCAGCCACCTGCGGTCCACAGGAACTTGGTGCCGATGGTAAAGCACTTGCGGCCGGAATCGAGAATCTTCTGGCAGTTGGATTTGAAGGTTTCCCAGTCCTTGGGCTCTTCCAGGCCGAGTTCATTGTAAATGTCTTCCCGGTAGTAGACGCCCCACTGGTAGTAGGTATAGGGCACGCCCCACTGTTTGCCGTCGAGCGTCATGGCGCCCTTGGTCGAGGCCAGCGCGTCGGCGATTTCGGGCTCGGCCCACAGATCGGAGATGTCTTCAAACAGACCTGCCGACACATAGGGCCGCATGCGATTGGCTGCATACCAGTTTGCCACGTCCGGGGCGTTGGCCGTCAGGAAGTTGCGGATCTGCGTCTTGTAGGCTTCGCGGTCGATTACGGTCAGCTCGACAGTCAGGTTCGGGTGCATGGCGTCGAACTCGGCAGCCATCCCCTCCATCACTGCGCGCGGCGCAGGATTGGACATGTCCGAGAAAATCTTGAGCGTGCCGCTCAGCTCGGCCTGTGCTGCCGTTGCCAGCCCAAGGCTGAGAGCAAGGCTCGCAACTGTTCCTTTCAAAGTCTTCATGACGTCCTCCCTGTTGACGTGTGTCTCTTGGTTTCATATAATGGAACCAAATACCAACTATTGAAACTATGAACGCGCTCGGCTAAGGATGTCAACAGTTACGTCGGCCGGGTTCGGTCAGAGAAAGGACACTGATGACGAAACCTGCGCCCCAAACGCGAGATTCTGACGGGACAGTTGGCAAGGCGCTGGCAGTGCTGGATCAGATCGCGGAAGCAGGCCGCCCTGTGCGGTTCGGCGAAGTGCTGGCCGCGTCCAGTCACCCCAAGGCGACGCTTTATCGGTTGATGCAGACGCTGACCAATCAGGGGATGCTGTCTTATGACGAAACCCATCAGACCTATGCGCCTGGTCTGCGCCTTGTGCGCTTGGCGCATGCGGCCTGGCGGCAAAGTGCCTTGGCACCGGTTGCGCGCCCCTTTCTGGATCAGTTGTCGGCGGACGTGGGGGAGACCATTCACTTGGCGCAGCTTGACCGCGGACAAGTGCTTTACGTTGATAAACGCAATGCTGCCACCCCGATTGAAATGTTCAGTCAGGCCGGAAAAATTGGTCCCGGCTACTGCACGGGCGTCGGCAAGGCGATGATTGCTCATCTCTCGCAAGAGGCGCAGGAGGATGCGATCCGCCGACAGGCTTTTTTTGCCCACACACCGAACACGCTCGCCACACCTGAGGCGTTGTTGGCTGAGCTGGCAGAGATCCGGGCAGATGGCGTGGCATTTGACCGAGAAGAGCATGAGCCAGGGATCATCTGCATCGCCGTTCCGATTCTGTCGGAAGCGGGCAAGGTCATGGGGGGGCTGTCGATCACGTCATCCGTGCAGCGCCAGTCACTGGAGGAGCTGGATGCCCTGCGTCCGGCACTGATGAAAACCGCCAAGGAGATCGCGGCAGCCGCCGAAACCTGGCAATTTCCGAGTTAATCTGAGGGAGAAGACGTATGACTGGGGTCACATTGGCCAAGGCCGTCAAGAAATATGGTGACGTGCAGGTGATCCACGATGTGGATCTCACCATCGAGGACGGCGAGTTCTGCGTCTTTGTTGGCCCGTCGGGCTGTGGCAAGTCCACGCTTTTGCGGATGATTGCAGGGCTCGAGGAAACCTCGGGCGGGCAAATTCATATCGGGGCGCGGGATGTCACCGATCTCGATGCTGCTGACCGCGGCGTGGCGATGGTGTTTCAGTCCTATGCGCTCTACCCGCATATGACGGTTGAGGAAAACATGGGGTTCGGTCTCAAGATGAACGGCCATCCCAAGGGTGAGATCAAGGAAAAGGTGGCCGAGGCCAGCCGGATCCTGAAGCTGGACCAGTACCTCAAGCGCAAGCCCAAGGCGCTATCGGGGGGGCAGCGTCAGCGAGTTGCGATTGGTCGCGCGATTGTGCGGGGGCCGGAGGTGTTTTTGTTCGATGAACCGCTCTCCAACCTCGATGCGGAGCTGCGGGTGGACATGCGGGTCGAAATCGCCCGGCTTCACAAGGAAATTGGGGCGACCATGATCTACGTCACCCACGATCAGGTCGAGGCGATGACTCTTGCCGACAAGATTGTGGTGCTGCGTGCCGGGCGGGTGGAGCAGGTCGGCAGTCCGATGGATCTTTATTCAGATCCGGACAACCGTTTTGTAGCTGGATTTATCGGCTCACCCAGTATGAACTTTCTTGAAGGCACAGTGCAGGGTGGCGGCGTGGTTGTGCCCGCCCTTGAAAATCGCCGTGTGGGGACATCCGTTGCCTTGCCTGCAGAGGGCAGCAAAGTGCTGGTGGGGTTGCGTCCCCAGCACCTGAGTGTCGTGGCGGCAGATAGCAGCCTGATATTGGATCTACGAGAGCGCCTGGGCGGAGTGTCTTACGACTATCTGACCACGCCTACTGGCGAAAAGCTGATCGTCGAAACCCGTGGCGATGAGGCGCTGCCCGAAGGCACCGCGGTTGCAATCAATTTCGATGATGCGGATGCCTATTTCTTTGACGGCGCAACCGAACAACGCCTGCGCTGACGGTGACGCCGGAGGGTTGAGGTTACTGCCCGTTTGTTCCTTTGCCCGGCCAAGTGGGCGGTTTTCCCGGCACGATGTCGGAACAGAGACGATGATGTCGGCGTTTGTCTCCTGTGGATTTGAGCGGCGTGCTATGCTGCTTGCTTAGAAGCAGGAGACAGATCATGGCCGGAGGATGGGCCCGAGACGGGGCAGTCAGCGAACAAATCGAAGCATCCATTGGCGATGAACTCGCCCGGATGAAATCACGCCGGGCCCCTCAGGGAGAGAGCCGCACTCATTGCGCAGATTGCGACGAGCCAATCCCGGAACCCCGTCGCAAGGCTGTGCCCGGTGTGAAACTCTGCATTGAATGCCAACAAGATCGCGACAGCGCCTTTCAAGCGCGCGGTGGTATCAACCGTCGCGGCTCCAAGGATAGTCAGTTGAAATAATCGCCATCGACGCTGTGCATATTACTGATGCAAAACATCTTCCCCGGTATCGGGGCGGGTGCTATACCGCTTGCGGGCACATGGGCGATGGCGTCGCCGTAGATAGATCTAACTGCCTCTGAACACGATCCTGTACGCCGGGACTTTCAATCGGGAGATTGAAGGCCCCGCCTTGGTCTCCCCCGACAAGAGGGTGCCAAGATGGCCTGGTCGCCGGAAAAAACTGAAGTCAAAAGCTGGAACGAATGGGACACGCTGCGCCACGTCATCGTGGGGCGTGCCGACGACTGTCATATTCCGCCCGAAGAACCCGCGCTGGACGCAAAGGTGCCGGAAGACAGCGATATGCGCGGCCAGTGGGGCCGCCGCCCGCAGGAAACCATCGACCGTGCGAATGAGCTGTTGGACAATTTCGCCGACCAGCTGCGGGGGCGCGGTATCCGGGTGGATCGTCCGGTCTCCATCGATCATTCGCAATCCGTGACCACCCCGGATTTCCATACCGACAGCCAGTTCGGCTGCATGCCGCCACGCGATGTGCTGTTGACGGTTGGCCACGAAATGCTCGAAGCCACTATGTCCTATCGTTGCCGGTGGTTTGAGTATCTGAATTACCGCCCGTTGCTGAAGCAGTACTGGGAGGAAGACCCGAATTTCCGCCACGAGGCAGCACCCAAACCGCGCCTGACGGATGCAGATTATCATCCCGATTATCTCAGCGACAAAATCGGCGAGGCCAAGCGGCTGGAATGGGCCGCAGAGAAGTTTTTCGTCACCACCGAGGAAGAGCCCCTGTTTGACGCAGCCGATGTGCTGCGTTTTGGCAAGGATCTGGTGGTGCAGCACGGATTTACCACCAATCTCAAGGGCATCGAATGGCTGCGCCGCCACTTCCCGGACCACCGTGTCCACACGGTGAATTTCCCGGGTGATCCCTATCCGATCCATATCGACGCAACCTTCACGCCGCTGCGCCCGGGGCTGATCCTGAACAACCCGCAGCGCCGCCTGCCGGAGGAGCAGCGCGAGATGTTCAACAAAAACGGCTGGGAGATCGTGGACGCAGCCCAGCCCGCCCACAACACCCCGCCGCCGCTGTGCTATTCCTCGACCTGGCTGTCGATGAACGTACTGGTGCTGGATCCCAAAACCGTCTGCGTCGAGAAGTCAGAGGTCTATCAGGCCGAGCAGATGGACAAACTGGGGATGGAAGTGGTCGAGGTCGAGCTGCGTGACGCCTATGCGTTCGGCGGCGGTCTGCACTGCTGCACTGCGGATGTCTATCGTGACGGCGACTGCGAGGATTATTTCCCCAAACAGTGAGCGCCATGCTCTGAGCCATGTGCAGAAAACAAAACGGCCGAGAAGTTTCCTTCCCGGCCGTTTTTCGATGGATGTAAAGAAGTTAGCTTTCCATCGCCTCCAGTTCGTCGATCATGTCGGAGATCATGGAAAGGCCCTTGTCCCAGAATGTCGGGTCAGACGCATCAAGCCCGAAGGGGGCCAGCAATTCCTTGTGGTGTTTGGATCCACCGGCCTTCAACATGTCAAAATACTTGTCTTCAAAGCCTTCGGCCCCTTCGGCGTAGACCGAATAGAGGGCATTCACCAGACCGTCACCGAATGCGTAGGCGTAGACATAGAAGGGGGAGTGTACGAAGTGGGGGATATAGGCCCAGAAGGTTTCATAGCCTTCCATGAAGTCAAAGGCTTCGCCCAGTGACTCTGCCTGAACAGACATCCACAGCGCGTTGATGTCATCGGGGGTCAGCTCTCCCTCAGCGCGGGCAGCGTGCAGTTTGCACTCAAAGTCATAAAACGCGATCTGGCGCACCACCGTGTTGATCATGTCTTCGACTTTGCCAGCCAGCAGGATCTTGCGCTCGTTCTGGTCTTTTGCCTTTTCCAGCATTTTCCGGAAGGTCAGCATTTCACCAAAGACAGATGCGGTTTCAGCAAGAGTGAGGGGGGTCGAGGACAGCATCTCGCCCTGTTCCGCCGCCAATACCTGATGCACGCCGTGGCCAAGCTCGTGCGCGAGGGTCATGACGTCTCGCGGCTTGCCGAGGTAGTTCAGCATCACGTAGGGGTGCACGTCGGTCACCGTGGGATGCGCAAATGCGCCCGGTGCCTTGCCGGGTTTCACGCCTGCATCAATCCAGCCTTTGTTGAAGAAGGGGGCGGCGATCTCACCCATGCGCGGATCAAAGGCGTTGTAGGCCTCCATGACGATGTCGCGGGCTTCCGTCCAGTTGACCACCCGGCTGGTTTCCATCGGCAAGGGGGCATTTCGGTCCCAGACCTGCATGCGATCAAGGCCGAGCCATTTGCGCTTTAGCTCATAGTAGCGGTGCGACAGTTTGGGATAGGCCGCAACAACTGCTTCGCGGAGCGCCTCGACAACTTCGGGCTCGACATGGTTGGATAGATGGCGCCCCATCTGTGGTGACGGCATCCCGCGCCAGCGATCCAGGATCTCTTTTTCCTTGGCCTGGGTGTTGTGAACGCGGGCAAAGATCTTGATGTTGTCCGCAAATACATGCGCCAACTCGCGCGCTGCCGCCTCGCGTTTGCTGCGGTCCTGTTCGGTCAAGAGGTTCAGCGTGCCTTCGATGTTGAGCTCTTCGCCATCCACGGTGAAGGACAGGCCGGCGATGGTTTCATCAAACAGCCGTTCCCACGCATCTCCGACCACGCCGAGATCATGCAGGAATTTCTCCAACTCATCGGACAGCTGGTAAGGCTTCATCGCGCGAATGCGGTCAAAAACCGGCTTGTAGCGGGCCAGGTCACTGTTGGCGGCGAAATGCGCCTCCAGCTTGTTGTCCTCGATCCGGTTGATTTCAAGAGTGAAAAAGACAAGCGGCGTGGTGAAGATCGTAATCTTCTCCTGCATGTCAGACATGAATTTGGCCCGGCCCGCATCAGTGGTCAGCTGATAGTAGCGCAGGCCCGCGAACGACATGATCCGCCCGGCAATCGCGTTGATCTTTTCGTTGCGCAGCACACAGGACAGCAGACCGTCAGCGTCGAGCTCTGCCAGCTTGCCCTCGTAGTCTGCTGCAAAGGCTGCGCATTCTTTTTCGAGCCACGCGAGATCGCGGTCCAGCTCTGCCGCATCTTCAGAGGTGTAGAGATCGCTCAGATCCCATTCAGGCAGGTTGCCCAGCCCATCCGGTCCGGCCCCGCCTGCGGCATTGGCGTTTGCGTCTCGCAGAAGGTCGCGGTCAAGGAAGGGGGCTTTGAACATCTGAGCACCTCGATTGTTTCTGTTTATGGCAGAACATCTAAGGCCCGTTCAGACGGATCACAAGCGAGCCACGGCGCGCGATGGTGGTTTTCTGGAATGAGAAAGGTCAGCCTGGGTATTGGTCAAACAGCCGAACCATCCTGTCAAAGACCTCTCTGCGGATGTCTGGGCCTTCCATCATCACCTCATGCTGTGCGGTATTCACCATCACCAGTTCGCCGCCAGGCCAGCGGGCCATGCGGTCGTGGATGGCGGCAGTGTTCACGATCTGCTCGTTGGTGCCGAGAAAGGTAACGCAGGGCAGGGCGGGCGAGGCATTGGCAGCCAGGCTTGCGCATTCGGCCATGCTTTCCGTGAGCCACTGAACGGTTGGCCCACCCAGCGACAGATCCGGCTGTGCCGCAAGTTGATCCTGCATCATGCGGTACATATCCGGATCATTGGTCAGCGTGTTGTCCTCAAAGGGGCTGGCTTGGACATAGGCCTCAACCGTCGTTGTCGGGGTGCGCAGCTTTGCCAGCCCGAACCGAGGACCCAGTGCGCCGAGAACCCGGGCAACGGGGCGCAACGCGGCGGGGATCTGAATGCCCCACATGGGGGCCGAAAAGGCGCAGGCGTTGACCGGCAAACCGTTGATTGCCGCCCGCAGCCCGATAGCGCCGCCCATCGAATGACCAAGAAGATACCAGGGTTTGGGCAGGGCAAGCCGCTCAGCGAGGCGGACCGCGGCCTCCACATCTTTCTGAAAGTCGAGAAAGGCCTCGACGTGGCCGAGCAGTCGATCGGGCAGCATCCGATCCGCAAGCCCTTGGCCGCGCCAATCAACGCTGAGTGTGGCATAGCCGCGTTCGGCCAAGTCGGCGGCAGCTGGCCCGTATTTCTCTATGTATTCCGTGCGACCGGGAAACAGCAGGACTGTGCCCTTTGTTGTCGCGTCAGAACGCCAATGGCCCACACGTATCCGCAGGCCATCGCTTGTTCTTACCCAATGGGCCGCTCCACCGGCCGGGCCCTGCGCGATGTCGGCAAAGAACGGGGCGGGGGTCGGCTCCATCAGGGGGGCGTCCATCAGGCCATCGCCGACGCCAGCTTCATCGCGGTGCCCATGTCACCGTCGATGGTCAGCTTGCCGCTCATGAAGGCGGCGGTCGGGTTCAGTTCGCCCTCGATGATGGCCTGAAAGGTCTCCGCATCTGCGGTCATGGTAACATCCGCGTCGTCATCGCCGACCCGCGCGCCGTTCTGGTCCAACACGATGGAACCCATGTCGGTGATCTCGAATTTGGCGGAGCCGTCAAAGCCGCCGTCCATCTTTGCATTCAGCGTTTCTGCCGCTTGTGTCAGCGTGTCGCTCATTGGTCGTCCTCAATTTTGGATCGCAGCCCGCAATTTTATGTGAGGGAAGGGCCCTCTGCTCTGGAAAACGCCGGCTGCGCGGTTACACTCAATGCATCATGGTTGCAAAATTCTCCAAGCTCAAAGCTATCGTGGCGGCAACGTGTTTGACAGCCCTCATTTCGCTTGCGCCGCAAGTTGAGGCCCAAGTCGCGAAAACCGAAACTGATCTGCTTGCCCAGTTGGCAGACGCTGACCCGAAGGACGCGGTTGCAATCGACCGCGCATTGCAGGCCATCTGGCGCAAAAGTGGATCGCCGGCGATGGATTTCCTGCTGCAGCGCGGGCTTGATGCGCTGGAGCGGGGAGAGCCTCGGATGGCGGTGGAGCATCTGACCGCACTAACGGACCACGCGCCGGATTTCGCCAAAGGCTGGTATGAACGCGCACGTGCCTATTTCACTGTGGGGTTATTTGGTCCTGCAGTGGCGGATCTGGAGCGTGCGCTGACCCTCAACCCAAATGACTACAACGCCATCTTTGCCTTGGGGACGATGTTTGAACAGTTCAACGACCCCGACCGGGCCTATGAGGCCTATCAACGTGCGCAGGCTATACATCCGCACCACGAGCAGATAACCAGCGCCCTTGAGCGGTTAAAAGACACCGTCGAAGGCAAGGAACTTTGAGGCCGGACAGCGGTTCGGCCCGGGTGTGAGGATAAGACATGACAGGCGCGCAGATTTCCGGTGACCGCCGCATTGTTGCGGTGCTGGGGCCAACCAACACCGGCAAAACCCACTACGCGATCGAGCGCATGTTGGGCTATCGCACCGGGATTATGGGCTTTCCCCTGCGGCTCCTGGCGAGGGAGGTCTATGACAAGGTTGTCGCCGCGCGGGGGCCCTCGGTTGTGGCGCTGGTCACCGGCGAGGAGCGGATCGTCCCGCCCCGCGCGCAGTACTGGATCTGTACCGTCGAAGCGATGCCTGAGGGTATGGGCTGCGATTTTCTGGCAATCGATGAAATTCAACTCTGCGCCGACCCAGAGCGTGGCCATGTGTTCACGGATCGCCTGCTGCGGGCGCGTGGCACCCGTGAGACGTTGTTCCTTGGCGCTGATACCATGCGCGGGCCGATCTCTGCGCTTGTGCCTGGCGTGCAGTTCATGCGCCGCGAACGGATGTCGGATCTGGTCTACTCGGGATCCAAGAAAATCAGCCGAATGCCGCCGCGCACCGCGATCGTTGGTTTCTCTATCGACAATGTCTACGCCATTGCGGAGCTGATCCGCCGCCAGAAAGGTGGGGCTGCGGTCGTGATGGGGGCGCTGAGCCCCAGAACGCGCAACGCGCAGGTCGCCATGTACCAGAATGGTGAGGTCGATTATCTGGTGGCGACAGATGCCATCGGAATGGGGCTGAACCTGGATATCGATCATGTCGCGTTCTCTTCGCTGAGCAAGTTCGATGGCCGCCGGATGCGTCAGCTCGCCCCCAATGAACTGGCGCAGATTGCCGGACGGGCCGGTCGTGGCATGAGCCATGGCAGTTTCGGGGTAACGGGTGACGCCCCGCCGCTTGATGATGGCGTGGCCCAAGCCATCATGGAGCATCGGTTCACCCCGCTCAAAAAACTCAACTGGCGCAACTCGGCGCTCCAGTTTGGCACCGTAGAGGCGCTGATCCGTTCGCTCGAATCACCGCCGCAGGACGAAACGCTGGTGCGCGCCCGTGAGGCGGATGATTTGATCGCTCTCAAATCCCTTTCTCAGCAGGACGAGATTCTGGCACGCACAACCAACGCGCAGTCGGTCCGCTTGCTGTGGGATGTTTGCCGTGTTCCGGACTTTCGCGGCATTTCCCAATCGGAACACTCTGGTCTTTTGGGTGTTCTATTCCAATATCTGCATGGGTCTGGGGTTGTTCCTGACGATTGGCTGGCCCGCCAGATCAAGCGGATTGACCGCGTTGATGGTGACATTGACGCATTGTCGAAACGTTTGGCCTTTATTCGAACTTGGACTTATGTTGCGCAACGCAACGGGTGGGTTCGTGATGAAAGTCATTGGCGTGGCGAAACCCGCGCTGTAGAAGACAGGTTGTCGGACGCCTTGCACGAACGTCTGACTCAGCGATTTGTGGACCGGCGCACATCCGTGCTTTTGCGCCGGCTCAAACAGAAGGAGGCCCTTTTGGCCGAAGTAAATGACAAGGGTGAAGTGACCGTCGAAGGTGAATTCGTTGGTCGTCTCGAAGGGTTCCGGTTCTCGCCGGACAAAGGCGCCCAAGGCGCCGAAGCCAAGGCGCTGAAGTCCGCGTCCATGCAAGCGCTCGCACCGCAATTCCATCTGCGCGCCGATCGTTTCTACAACGCTCCCGATACCGAAATCGACTTTACCGATCAGGGTGGCCTGATGTGGGGTGAACATGCGGTCGGCAAATTGGTCGCCGGCGCAGACCCGCTGAACCCGCAGATCGAAGTCTTCGTGGACGAGGCCGCAGGCCCTGACGTTGCCCAAAAGGTCGAACGCCGCCTTCAGCATTTTATTTCCCGCAAGATCAATGCGCTGTTTGAGCCGCTTTTGAACCTGCAGCGCGATGAAGAACTGACCGGGCTTGCCCGTGGTTTCGCCTTCCGCATGGTCGAGGCACTGGGCATCCTGCCGCGCGCTGCCGTCGCGCAGGAAGTCAAGGATCTGGATCAGGACGCCCGTGGTGCGCTGCGCAAGCATGGCATCCGCTTTGGCCAGTTCACGATCTTCATGCCGCTTCTGCTCAAGCCCGCGCCAACGCGTCTGCGTCTGGTGCTTTGGGCGCTGTCGCAGGGCCTGAGCGAGTTCCCCGACTCGCCGCCCGCTGGTCTGGTGACAGTTCCCGTGAACGCCGATGCGCCCGAGGGCTATGATACCATGTGCGGGTATCGCAATGCTGGCGAACGGATGATCCGTATCGACATGCTGGAGCGTCTCGCAGACATGCTGCGCAATGAAGACAGCCGTGGCGGTTTCGAAGCGAAGCCCGACATGCTGTCGATCACTGGCATGACGCTGGAGCAGTTCGCAGATCTGATGCAGGGGCTGGGTTATAACGCTGACAAAGGTGAGCGGGTCAAAGCCAAGCCCGTTGATGCTGTTGTCACTGAAACGGGTACCCCTGCTGCAGATGTTCCGGTCATGGACGCGGCGCAGCAGGCGGAAAACACACCCGCAGCGGCTCCTGATGAAACCGATACTGCAGCAGTCACGGAAGATAACGCTGTTGCAGATGTGACCCCGGCCGATGTTCCGGCAGGGGTCGCCAACATCGTGGATGCCGGCGCTGCTCCGGTTGCGGAAACACTTGCCGATGCTGCCGCCTCAGATCCGATCCCGGAAACTGCGGAAATCGAAACCCCTGTGGGTGACGCGGCAGACGCCAAGGTCGAAGAGCAGGAGATGGAAGTCTTCTACACCTTCACCTGGGGCCGTGCTCGCAATGCCAAAGGTGGCCAGCGTGGCGCAGGTCGTCGTGGCCAGCAGGCAGGCGACGGCGAAGGCCGCGGTGGCGCGAAGCGTGGCGGTGACGGCCCTCGTGGCAAAGGTGGAAAACCGCGCGGTGGCAAGCCTGGCAAGAAGGGCGGTCCGCGTCAGGATCAGGGAAGCAAGACCTATTCGGCCCGTCCGCCGAAGAAGGAAAAGCAGATCGATCCGGACAACCCCTTTGCAGCGGCTCTCATGGGGCTGAAGCAAGGCGACTGATCGCTCATGACGCCGCCGTCTGAAAAGATCAGGATCGACAAATGGCTGTGGCAGGCCCGGTTCTTCAAGACCCGGAGCCTGTCCTCGAAATTGGTCAGCGGCGGCCATTTGCGCCTAAATGGCGCGAAGATCTCAAAACCGGCTCAGAACGTCACCATCGGTGATGTTCTGACCTTTCCGCAGAGCAACATCATCCGTACCGTGCGCGTTGAGGCCTTGGGAACACGTCGTGGGCCCGCCCCAGAGGCCCAGGGGCTGTACTTCGATTTGACTGAAAAGCAGGATCCTGTGCCGCGAAATCCGCGATACGAGGGAAAAGGTCGCCCAGACAAGAAAGAGCGCAGGGCGCTTGATCTTAGTCGCAAAGATACAGCGTTTTGACACCTTGAAGCCGGGCGACTTGTGAATTAGCTATTCGCGAAACAGCTACGGGACTCGCCCACCATGACCTACGTCGTTACGGACAACTGCATCGCCTGCAAATACACAGACTGTGTCGAAGTCTGCCCGGTGGATTGTTTCTACGAGGGTGAGAACACGCTGGTCATCCATCCGGATGAATGCATCGACTGTGGCGTCTGTGAGCCAGAATGCCCGGCAGATGCGATCCGTCCCGACACAGAGCCGGATATGGACAAGTGGGTTGAATTCAACCGCAAATATTCCGAGATGTGGCCTGTCATCGTGTCCAAGAAAGACCCGCTTCCCGACGCAGAAGAGCGTGATGGCGAAGAGGGTAAACTGGAGAAATACTTCTCCGAGGCACCTGGCGAAGGCGGATAATCAGAAAATGTTCCGGACCACCCAATCGGGTGGTCTTTGCCATTCCGGCACCGTGTTCGGCGGCTGATCGCTGTGATCAGCCGAGTCGTTTGCGGTGCTGTCGGTCGCTCAGATATCGCGCAATTGGGCAGAAACCTGCCCGATCTGCCCTAAAAACAGGAATTTGCTCCTTGGTTTCGGGTCTGCGTGGCTGGTGTTGGCGGGGCACTGCCTTTTTTCAGGGCGAAAAATATGATATGGTAATTTCATAATTGAGCAATCAACGGATGCCCGCCTCGGCTGTGCGCGCTGTGCTGCACGGTCTTGTTGGCGGCTTTTCTGCGACATCTCGAACGACGCGGATCGCGTGATCTACGCGCCGTGAGAGCTGTTGTGGCCTTGTCGGCAGGAGAGCCGACACATAGCGAGGAAAGACCTGTATGACCAAATCGAAGAAGCCAGAGTTTCGGCCTGACGACTATGTTGTGTATCCGGCCCACGGTGTTGGCCAGATCATTTCGATCGAAGAACAGGAAGTGGCCGGTTTCAAGCTGGAGCTTTTCGTAATCACCTTCGAAAAGGACAAGATGACCCTGCGGGTGCCGACACACAAGGCAACCGAAATCGGGATGCGTTCGCTCAGCTCGCCTGACGTGATCGCCAAAGCCATGACGACCCTCAAGGGGAAAGCCAAGGTCAAGCGCGCCATGTGGTCCCGTCGTGCGCAGGAATATGAGCAGAAGATCAACTCTGGTGATCTGATCTCGATTGCTGAGGTGGTGCGCGATTTGCACCGCACGGATGACCAGCGTGAGCAAAGCTACTCTGAGCGTCAGCTGTATGAAGCCGCGTTGGAGCGTCTGACCCGCGAGGTGGCAGCCGTGTCCGGTGGTGACGAGATCTCGGCAGCCAAGCAGGTGGATGAGGTTCTGACCTCCCGCGCTGCCTGATTTCCGTATCAGCCAACAAAAAAGGGTCGCGCCAGACGGTGCGACCCTTTCTCATGCGCGAGATGTGTCTTGCGTCAGGAGCATATGGCAACCAGGGCAAGCAGCCCTGCAATCTCGCTGATCTGTTGCGTCGCACCCAGTACATCACCAGTTTGCCCGCCGATCTTGCGCTTGGCGAAGGCGACAATGCCCCCGGTCGCAACAGCCATGACCAGCAGCACCAGCCACGTCGCCCAGCCTGCAACAAACAGTCCGACGAACAGGGCGCTCAGGACGCCGATCACAGCGGGCGCCTTTTGTGGGCGACCGACAGATTGCGACAGGCCATGTCCGCGCGCATTGGGCAGCGCAGTCATCACAACTGGCATCATTGATCGGCTCAACATGGCCAGGGGGACAAGCACCCAGATGCCCGGGCCAGCAATCAGCGTGCTTAGCGCGGTCCAGCGCAGTCCAATGCCAAGGATAAGCGCAAGAACGCCGTAGGTGCCGATCTGGCTGTCCTTCATGATCTCAAGTCTGCGCGCCCGCTCAAATCCGCCCCAGAACCCATCAGCTGTATCGGCAAGCCCGTCCTCATGCATCGCGCCAGTCAGGAGGATCTGCACACCGATGGCAATTCCCGCTGAAATCGCGGGGCTCAGCCCCGCCCCGACGGTCACTGACACTGCGAGACAAGCCGCCAGCGCAACCGCAAAACCGGCAATAGGGAAGGCCCATACAGCCTTGGATTGTCTGGCAAAGTCGGTTTTGTTCAAGTGCGGCAGGGGAAGCCGGGTCAACAAAACCAGTGAGAGCAGGATATCTGTAATCAGGATGTCGTTTTTTCGCATAAGCAGGGCTCTGGCAGGACTTGCGGTATGAGGGGTTCCGGGTACATACGGTTAAACCGCTTTACCTGCGACGACCCCTTCGATGCAATGAGGCTTTGCAATGCTGTCACCGCTCTTTTCACTTGATCAATTTCGGGCCCAGTTGGCCGAGACACCTGGCGTTGACGCGCAGGCTGAAACTGCTGCCGCCGAACGCAACGGTCAGCTGACCAAACCACCGGGTTCTTTGGGCCGCCTTGAAGATCTGGCGATCTGGTACAGCAGCTGGCGTGGCAATCCCCGTCCGACGATCAGCGCGCCGCAGGTTATCATCTTTGCTGGCAACCATGGCGTTGTGGCCCAGGGGGTTTCGGCCTTTCCGGGTGAGGTGACGGCGCAGATGGTTGGGAACTTCCAGAACGGTGGCGCTGCGATCAACCAGCTGTCCAAGCTGGCGGGCGCGCGTTTGGATGTGCACAGCCTGGATCTGGATCGCCCGACCAAGGATTTCACCAAAGACGCAGCCATGTCTGAGGAGGAGCTCCTGGCCGCGCTGCAGACCGGATGGAACGCGGTTGACCCGCAAGCCGATCTGCTGGTCGTTGGCGAGATGGGCATCGGCAATACCACTCCGGCGGCGGCACTGGCCTGCGCGCTGTTTGGTGGAGAGGCAGCCGATTGGACTGGCCGTGGAACCGGCGTGGACGATGCGGGCCTGGCAATCAAAACGCGGGTTGTTGCCGAGGGGGTGGCCCTTCACGACGACCATATCACGGATGGGATCGAGGCGCTGCGCCGTTTGGGCGGGCGTGAGATCGCGGCGATGGCTGGCGCGATGGTTGCGGCGCGGATGCTGCGCATTCCTGTTATTCTGGATGGCTTCATCTGCTGTGCTGCCGCGGCCTGCCTGATGAAAACCCACCCTGATGCGCTTGATCATGCTGTCGCGGGACACCAAAGCGCTGAAGGTGCACATGCGGCCCTTCTGAAAGAACTGGGCAAACCGCCGTTCCTGTCCCTTGACCTACGTCTGGGCGAAGGCTCTGGCGCGGCTCTGGCAATCCAGATCGTTCGTGGTGCAATTGCGTGCCACAGCGGCATGGCGACATTTGCCGAAGCAGGTGTTGCAGACGGCTGATCTGCTGATCTGAATACGTATGATCCAACCAAAAAGGGCAGCTTCGGGCTGCCCTTTTTTGTGGTTTTTGAGTACTGCCTTTACGCCGATTTGTCCTTCGCGGTGCGCGCCTCGATCATTTCAAGGACCGCAGTTTCGAGGTCTTTTTCAAGATTGCGAGCCTTGGCAATGTATTCGGGATTGTCAGCTGTCGGCACACCCGGTTTCCAGACGCCTGCCAGCTCGCGCACAGCCTGACGGTCGTGGGCATAGAAAGTCTGTTCCGCTTCTGCCGCCTCGTATTCGCTGAGCCCGATGTTCTCCAGCACATAGCGTCCGGCACGCAGGGAGGCATCAAAGACCTCGCGGACGATATCATTGGCCCCAGCCTGATAGAGCGCATAGACATGATTGCGGTCATAGGCACGCGCGACGATATGAAGGTCTGGATGGCCACGGCGGGCGTGCGCCACCAGCCTCAGCGCGGCCTCTTTGTCATCAAGGGCGACAACCAGAACGCGGGCCTTGGAGATGCCCGCCGCCTTTAGCAGTTCGGGGCGGGTGGGATCGCCCAGGAAACTCTTCACGCCGAAGCGGCGCATCAGCTGGACGGATTCCATGTTGCTGTCCAGAACAACCGTATTGAACCCGCTTGCGCGCACCAGCCGGTTGACGATCTGCCCAAAGCGACCAATGCCTGCGATGATAACGGGGCCTTCCTCGTCGATCTCGTCTGCCTCATGCTCCTTCGGGGTGTCTTTGCTGTATTTCGACAGGAGATCATAGAGGATGAACAGAAGCGGCGTGATCAGCATCGACAGGGCGATGATCAGCAGCAGTTTTTCCGACAGGGCAGGCGGGACGACATTCAGCTGGCGGGAGAAGGCCAGCAGGACAAATCCGAATTCACCGGCCTGGGCGAGCCCCAACGTGAACAGCCAGTGATCGCGTTTCTTGAGGCCAAAGGATTTCCCAACAAAGTAAAGCACGACCCCCTTCGCCACGATCACAAGAAGGGCAAGACCGATCAGATCACCGGGTTCTGCAAGAAAGAGCCGGTAGTTGATGCCAGCGCCGACGGTGATGAAGAACAGGCCAAGCAGGAGCCCCTTGAAGGGATTGAGGTCGCTTTCCAGCTCGTGCCGGAATTCGCTGTTGGCAAGCACAACACCGGCCAGGAACGCCCCCAGTGCGGGGGAGAGACCAACCAGCGTCATCAGAAAGGAAATCCCGACAACGATCATCAGGGCCAGCGCAGTGTACATTTCCCGCAGATTTGAGGCGTGAATGAAGCGGAAGACGGGGCGGGTCAGGTAAACACCGGCCAGAATGATCGCGCCGACAGCCGCGATGGTCACCAACGTAACTCCCCACCCCGGCAGGCCCTCGACCAGTGACAGGGTGGCGTGGCCATGGGCGCCATGACCGTCTTCGGCAGCGCGGGTGATTGACCCGTCGCCATTGAACTGCGCCGCATTTTTGACGGCCAGAAGGGGCAAAAGCGCAAGTATCGGGATCACCGCGATATCCTGGGTCAGCAACACCGAAAAGGTCGCCCGCCCGCCTCCTGTTCGCATCAGTCCCTTTTCAGATAGGGTTTGGAGCACGATCGCTGTCGAAGACAGGGAGAGGGCCAGACCGATGGCCAGACCGACCTGCCAGGTCTCACCTGCCAGCATCGCGGCGCCCATCAGGGCAATTGTACTGAGAAGGATTTGAAGTCCGCCAAGCCCGATGAGCTTGTGCCGCATGGCCCATAGCGCGCGTGGTTCCAGCTCCAGGCCGATCAGGAAAAGCATCATCACCACGCCGAATTCGGCGAAGTGGCGAAGGTCTTCTGTTTCGCTTCCGACCAGCCCCAGAACCGGGCCAATGATGATGCCGGCGGCCAGATACCCAAGAACAGAACCCAGCCCCAAGCGCGCGGCAATGGGGACGGCGATTACAGCGGCGGCGAGGTAAATTGTCGCCTGATAGAGAAAAGCATCCATGGTGCCATGATATCGCAAGCAGATTGCGGGATGGCAACTTTTAACATCTTAAACTGGCAGTGGTTACAGGTCTTGCGAGATGGCGAGCCCTGCATTTGTTATGTGCCCGAAAAAGTTGCGCCGCCCGACCACAGGTTTGATCCGGCGGATGGCGGCGCAGCTGTTCTAGTGTTCCAGAGCCCGGATTTCAGTGCTCAGCTTGGCGATCTTTTCCAGGCGATGTGAGATACGTTCCTGGAAGACACCAAGCTGGTCGATGATATCGGCCAGTGTATCCCCAGATTCCGGCAAACGGGCGCTCTCGATCTTGCACAAGACGCGGGTGGAGCTGAGGCCGAGGAAATGACGGTGCATGACCTGACAGGCATTTGTGATGCGCATCGCTTCACGGTCCACTTGGTCCAGGCCTTTGCGCGCACCGTCGAGCTGCTGCTTGACCAGATCAGCGAGCACCTGGCGCTCTGATTCCATGTCGATCTCGCCAAGGCCACGGCGTTCCTTTTGAAGCTGGATATCGCATTCCTTGAGAATGCGCGCCATGCAGTCAACAAAGAGAGAGGTGTTTACCGCGGCTTCGATAACGGCAAAGTTGCTGTCCTTGCCCATCACATGGGCCTCAAACCAGTCGGACATTGCCCGTGACATGGAGCCGTAGTTCTGGGAGAGAACCGTGACAGGGCCACCTGCCGGTTCAATGCGCGACGCAATCACACGCAAGTTGTGCGGGATGGTGTGCATGGCGTCAAAGTCGCGGATCAGACCTTCGGTTTCTTTGACAAGGGTTTTTGCGTTTTCCTGCATCTTGCGCAGGCCTGCAATTTTCCGGTCGGGTTCATTTTTCAGACCGATGTCGCGCGACAGGAGTTCCTCGCTCAACGCGTGGGTTGAAAACTGCGTGTAGTCGTCAAATCCCAGATCCTGGATCATCTGGGTGAGCCGCTCGGCGCTCTCTTCGGGAGAGAGATCTTCATTCTGCTCGGCGGATAGAAGGTCGGCGTAGACCTTGCGTACCGTGTCAAAAACGGCGCTTGTCGGTTTGATGCGGGCCGACAGGTAGCCATCACCGCAAGGGACAACGACCGCATATACCCAATAATACAGACCGTCCTTGGACTTGTTCTTGACGTAGGCGCCGATGGTTTTGCCGCTTTTGATGGTGTCCCAGAACACCTGAAATACACCTTTCGGCATATCCTGGTGCCTTATAATTTTATGTGGCGCGCCAAGCAGTTCGTCCCATTCGTAATGGGCAACCCGGCGGAACACATAGTTCCCGGTCACGATCACGCCGCGGCTGTCTGTCCGCGAAAAGAATACTTCATTCAGCGCAAACGGTGCCTCCCCCCGGGAAGGACGGCTTTCAATTCGGCGATCTACAAAGGACACGGTTTTATCCTATTTCAAAGTCAGTGCCCTCTGAAACTACAGGATGTTCCTTCACGGACTCTTAAGTCGGAAGCGGCGCGTCGCTTTTTAATTGATCCATGACAATCTGGCTCTGAACCCGCGCGACGGTCGGATGGGGGAGGAGAACCTCGTGGAGGAGGCGGTTTAACTCCCCCAAATCGCTGCAGAAAACCCGCAGTAGATAGTCAGCTTCGCCAGTCATCGTCCAGGCGGAAGTGATCTCGGGTCGGGTGCGGACAAGTCGTGAAAATTGTTCTGATTGTTCAGGTCCGTGGCTACCAAGGTGAACCTGGACGAATCCTTGCACGCTCAACCCCAACTTGTTTGGGTCCAGTCGTGCGGCATAGCCTTTGATATAGCCTTCAGTCTCAAGCCGTTGTCTGCGTCGTCCTGCTTGGCTGGGGGAAAGGTTGAGCAAGTCCCCCAGCTGTTGCGCGGTGAGATGCGCGTCCTTTTGCAGGGCAGAGAGCAGCTTTTGATCCGTTGCATCCAGCATATGCGTGATTTTCCCCAAAATTACGCCCAATGCGCGTGAACTGCGCGGGGTTTCATCATTATGCACTGTAGTATGCGCAAAACAAGCATCGGATATGCGGTATTTTGGATGCAGCTAAACAGTCATCCAATTGGAGGAAGCCAGATGGGTCCTTTCCCGCATAACGCACCAAAGTCCGTGATCAGCGCTGAAAATCCGGCCGGAACCGATGGGTTCGAATTCGTGGAATTTGCCCATCCGGAGCCGCAGGAGCTGCGCGATCTCTTCACTCGCATGGGTTATGAGATGGTTGCACGCCACAAGGCAAAACCTGGGATCGAACTGTGGCAGCAGGGCGATATCACCTATATTCTGAACGCTGAGGCGGGCAGCTTTGCCGAGAAGTTCGTTGCCGAACACGGCCCCTGTGCCCCGTCGATGGGCTGGCGGGTTGTCGATGCGCAAAAGGCTTACGAGCATGCGATTGCGAAAGGTGCCGAAGCCTATGATGGCGATGACAAGACGATGGATGTGCCCGCCATCAAGGGGATCGGCGGCTCGCTTATCTACTTCATCGACCAGTATTACGATACCTCGCCCTATAACGAGGAGTTCGAGTGGTTGAAGCAGTCCAAGCCGCGCGGTGTGGGCTTTTACTATCTCGATCACCTCACCCACAATGTCTACAAAGGCAACATGGACAAGTGGTTCAAGTTCTATGGCGAGCTGTTCAACTTCAAGGAAATCCGCTTCTTCGACATCGAGGGCAAGTTCACAGGTCTGCTCAGCCGCGCGCTGACATCGCCCTGTGGTCGCATCCGGATCCCGATCAACGAAGATCGTGGTGAGACCGGGCAGATCGTGTCCTACCTCAAGAAGTACAAGGGCGAGGGCATTCAACATATCGCGGTTGGCACCGAAGATATTTATGACTCCACCGACGAGATTTCTGATCGCGGCATCAAGTTCATGCCGGCGCCTCCGGCCGCGTACTACGAGATGAGCCACGAGCGCGTTGTCGGCCACGAAGAACCCCTGGAGCGCATGCAGAAGCATGGGATTTTGATTGATGGCGAGGGCGTTGTGGATGGCGGAGAAACCAAGATCCTGCTGCAGATCTTCTCTAAAACCGTGATCGGGCCGATCTTTTTTGAGTTCATCCAGCGCAAAGGTGACGACGGCTTTGGCGAAGGAAACTTCAAAGCCCTGTTCGAATCCATCGAGCGTGAGCAGATCGCAAACGGAGAGATCCAGGCGGCTGAGTAATGCCACCAAGCGGACAAAACAAAAAACCGGGCCACTTGGCCCGGTTTTTTTGTGTCACGAAGCGATTGCAAATTACCCGCTTGGGATCTTAAGCGTGTGATTGCGATTACCCTTTTGATATTGCAGCTGGCTGTCTCCGATCGCAACGACGCGGCCGCCATCGATACGATCACCGACCTTCACCTTTTTGTAGCGGCCATTTGGCATCAGGACCAAGGCACGGCGGTTCGAAGGAGTGCCGTAGACCCCGATCAGGTTCATGCGGCGCAGGTTGATGGCGTTATCAAGCGTGGCCTGTCGTGCAACTGAAGCGCTGGAGGGGATGTTGGGCGTAACGGTGCGGGGGGCAACCGTGGCGACGGCTTCGGAAATGCTTGCTGTGGCGTTGCGCTGGCTGTTGCGTTTCGCGCGGTCCACGATGTTGGCGAAATTTGCTGGTCTGGCCCGCGGCATGACCGATAGCGCAACCGCTTGGGCTGTGGCAGGCAGGCTGTTTTCTTCAGCGGGCTTCAGGCCTGCGGGGCGCAGCTTGGGTCGAAGGGCACCCAATTCAGCACGGCTCAGCCCACCAAGTTGCGCGCGTTCGTTCTGTTCGACCAGATCGGTGGGGCGGTTGCGGGGGCGCAATTCGGATAGGGCAGCAAGGCGCGCTGCCTCTGCCGCGATTTCAGCCTGATCGGGGCGGTTTGGTGTCGGCGGCGGCACCTTCTCTGGACGGCCCAGGAACACCATCACCCCCTCAGGGCTGAGCGTTCCTTCGGGTGTGGCGCGGACAAGCCCCCGCTCATCAAGGTCAAATTGCTGACCTGCAGCGGTCGGGTTACTGACCACATCCAGTTCGAGGTCGGTGCGAAATCGATCGGCATCGGGCAGGGCGATCGCGTCTTCTGACAGATCTGTGGAATCGATCGATGCCACGTAGAGATCATCAAGCGCATTTGCGAATGGTGTTTCAGGCACGGCCGGGGCGTCCTGCCAGATTCCGGTTGCAGCGTATTGGGCGGCGCGTGCCAGTGGGTCATCAGCTGGTGTCTCTGCGGCCAGTTCCTCTGGCCCTTCGTCCGAGAGTTCGGCGGCATCAGGGCCATTTGCAGCGTCCGCTGTCTCTGGCTCGGCCAAGGTGTCATCGGATGTCTCTTGCGTGTCGCGCAGGGCATCAAGAACAGCGGTGTCGGTGCTGGACAGCGTATCCGTGAGCGGTTCTGAAGGGTCTTCGGTTGGCAGAATATCCCCATCAGCGAGCTGTGGGATCACGCTGACCTGCGGCGCAATCTCGACCGCATCGTCTGCTGCTGGTGCCAGTTCTGTTCCATCTTCAAGGAGCGCAACAGCCTCCTGCGGCTGGTTTTCGGCCGTGGGCTGGGCGGTGTTATCAGCGTCTTCGATCCCGGACACCGCCATGGCCCAGACGGCGACGATGGCCATGAAGAGCAGCAGTGCCCCCATCAGCATCAAGCCAAGAAAGCGGGGTTTGCCACCTACTTTGCCTTGAGAAACGCCAGCCAGAAGCTTGGCTTTGCCTGCTTCGTGGAGGGATTTCTTGTCCTTCGGTGCGTCGCTCAGGTCCAGAGTATCGCCATCGTCCCGTGGCAGGACTGGCGTCGGAGCGGGGGCTTGCGGTGCACGGGGGATCTTGATGGGTGCGGGGCTGGAAGGGGAAGGGGCCTGTTTGGGGCCAGCCGCTTTTGCGTCTGCGCTTGTGCTCTCCGACAATGGGATCGCGCCAAAGGCCGCATGTGGGACAACAGGCGCGCTGGTCGCGGCTTTCGCAGGCTCTGGCGGGGCAATCTTCTGCGCTTTCGCCGTCTTTCCATTGTCACCTGCTGCGCCGAGCTTTGGTGCAAGGCCCTCTGTCGGTGGGGTCGGTGTCAGGCTTGGGGATACGCCAGCATCCTTGCGCCGACGGGTGGAGAAACCGGCGCTGGCCGTGAGTTTCGGCTCGGCTGAGGCGTCGTCCTTTGCCTCGGTCTCCGCTGGTTCTGCGTCTTGAAGTGCTTTGTCAGGGGCGTCGCTATCACCGGCATCAGGCTTGTCCTTGGCCGTGACGGCGGGTTTGTGCGTTGCCACTTCTGCTGCAGGCTCGGAGAGATCCTTAGCCTTCTCAGCCGTTGGCAAATC
This sequence comes from Phaeobacter italicus, assembly GCF_019801785.1. Lineage (NCBI taxonomy): Bacteria > Pseudomonadati > Pseudomonadota > Alphaproteobacteria > Rhodobacterales > Roseobacteraceae > Phaeobacter > Phaeobacter italicus. The sequence goes on from NZ_JAHVIJ010000006.1 coordinate 226,249, forward strand.
CGGCACTGATGTCTCGTTGCTCGCGGCTTCGCTTGTGCCCGCGTCGGGCTTTCGATCCGGAGCTTCGCTTTGGGGGGCTGCGGCTGGGCCGATGTTCACGACAGCAATGCCATCCGGCTCCACCGTGTCCTCACCAGATGAAACAAGCGTCTGTGAGGGGCCGAAAAACGGTTCTCCCAAAAAGGGCATGTCATCCGGGACTGCAACGAAACTGACAGGCAGGAAGCCGTGCATGACAGCGAAATCTTCAGCTTCCTGCAGGGTTTCACGGGCAACGGCCGCTACATGCGTGCGCTCGGCCTCATTGCTCAGATCAAAGACCAGCTCATCCACGCGGTAAGGGGTTGCGCCATCCAGTGCGATTTCAGCTGCAGCACGTCTGTCAGCCTCTGATCCCGAGGCATCGAGCGACAGATATCTTATCTGATCATTGGGGATGACGACCTTGCAGGCAATCGGGCCGTTGGCGTGCTGCTCACCGGTTTCACGAAGCTCTGCCAAGGCTGCCGCGAGATCGTCGACATCCAAAGAGACAAACCCAACCTCGTGCCATCCGCCCGCTGCCCGCTGCAGCAGGGTAACGCCAAGGGAGGAAAGTGAGAGTGCAAACCCCGGTTTCATGATGCAAACGCGCCTTCAACTCGATTTCGCCTGCGCCTGTTCCCTGCGCTGAGGCTTTGGTGCAGACCATACGGCAGACAGTTGCCGAGTGAAAGGAAAAGACGGTTATTCCCCCTTGCAGGCAGGGTTTTGCCATCCCCATGTTGCCATTTAGAAAAGGAGCATTTCGATGAAAGCAAAACATTTCCTTGCGGCGGTCATGGCAATGGCTGTGTCCGCAGGTGTTGCACGAGCGGATGAAACCCGGATTGACCGTCAGATTTCTGTCTCTGGGCAGGCCCAGATCTCGGTGGCGCCAACCCTTGCGACCATCGTTTTGGGGGTGAGCGAAGAAGCCGAGGAGGCTAGCCTTGCGATGCGGGCAGTTTCGACCAAGATGGTTGAAGTGATCGATGCTTTGCGTGCGGCTGGCATTGCGGCCGAGGACATGCAGACGCAGCAGGTCTCGCTGAACCCGGTTTGGTCCCAGAACCGGAACTACGAGGACGGGCGCAGCCGCATCACCGGTTTTGCGGCCTCCAACACGCTGTCCTTGCGCATCCGCGACCTGGACCGCGTCGGCGAGATGCTGGATCAGGTGCTGAAGGTGGGCGCCAACGAATTCCGCGGTCTCAGCTTTGGGGTCGACAATCCCTCTGAGGTGCAGGACCAGATCCGTGGCGCCGCCGTCAAGGATGCACGGCGCAAGGCGGAACAGCTGGCCGAGGCGGCAGGCGTGGTGCTTGGCCCGGTGCGGGTGATCAGCGACCGAGATGGTGGAGGCGGATATCCCAAGATGGCGATGGAGATGGCGCGCGCGGATGTCGCGATGCCGATTGAGGCGGGCGAGCTGAGCTTTAGTCACAGCGTCTCGGTTGTTTACGATATCGTTTTGCCAGACGCTGACTAAGTCTCTGGTAGAAATAAAAAAGGCCGGGAACATCCCGGCCTTTTTTGTTCACGCTTATTCGTTTCAGGCCGTGGCCTTGCTCAGCGCCTGATCCAAATCCGCGATCAGATCTTCGGCGTTCTCGATGCCGATGGAGACACGCACGACATTTGCACCGGCGCCTGCGGCTTCCTGTTGCTCTGGTGTCAGCTGGCGGTGGGTGGTCGATGCCGAGTGGATGATGAGAGAGCGCGTGTCGCCAAGGTTGGCGACATGGCTGAAGATTTCCAGCGCGTTCACCAGTTTGACGCAGGCGTCGTAGCCACCCTTGACGGCAAATGTGAACAGACCGCCCGTGCCCTTGGGGTATTGCGCCTCTGCGCGATCATAATAGGGCGAGGACGGCAGGCCGGCGTAGGTGACATAGTCCACGCGCTCGTCCTGCTCCAGCCAGGTCGCAACCTTTTTGGCGTTCTCGCAATGACGCTCCATCCGCAGGGACAGGGTTTCGATCCCCATCAGCGTGTAATGCGCTGCCTGCGGGTTCATTGTCATGCCGAGGTCGCGCAGACCGATCGCAATACCGTGGAAGGTGAAGGCCAGCGCGCCAAAGGTCTCGTGGAACTTGAGGCCGTGATAGGCGGGTTCGGGTTGGGACAGGGACGGGAACTTGTCGTTGGCCGACCAGTCAAACTTGCCGGAATCGACAATTACGCCACCGGTCACGGTGCCATTGCCGGTCAGGTATTTGGTGGTCGAGTGGACAACCAACGTCGCCCCATGGGCGATTGGATTGCAAAGATAGGGCGTGGCCGAGGTATTATCGATGATCAGCGGCACACCTGCTGCGTCCGCAACATCCGCAATCGAGCGGATGTCGGTCACATAGCCGCCCGGGTTTGCGACCGACTCGCCAAATACGGCGCGGGTGTTTTCATCAATGGCAGCTGCAACCGCCTCGGGGTCGTCAAAATCGACAAATTTTGCGGACCAGCCAAAGCGCTTGATGGTCTGGCTGAACTGCGTGACCGTCCCACCGTAAAGACGGGTCGATGCAACCACATTGCAACCCGGCCCCATCAGCGGAAACAACGCCATGATTTGAGCCGCGTGACCGGAGGAGCAGCACACGGCGCCAACACCCCCTTCGAGCGTCGCGATGCGCTCTTGCAGGACGGCAACTGTCGGGTTGGTCAGGCGCGAGTAGATGAACCCAACTTCCTGCAGATTGAACAGCGCTGCGGCGTGATCTGCATCGCGGAATACATATGCCGTTGTCTGATAAATGGGGGTCTGGCGAGCGCCGGTTGCCGGGTCTGGCTTGGCGCCAGCATGGATTTGAAGGGTGTCGAACCCGTAGTTTGCCGCTTCAGACATGGTGATGCTCCCTGAGTGGTCTAAATTCGTCGCCAGACAGAACACTCTGCCACGGCACGTAAGGCAAGGCGCAATTTGTCCATCCTTGTCTTTCCTGCTTGTCTTCTGCGTCGGCAGGCGTGCGGCGCTTAGCGCATCCAGAAACCGGCTGACTTGATCTTGTTGCGCAATGCCTGTTCACGCCTTGGCAGGTTGTCACGATCAAATAGGGCCCGGACCTTAGCGCCACGGCCCTGATAGATCATCCGCTTCATTGGCTCGTACTGTTTCAGGACCTTTTTGATCTTGTTTGGCGCGGTGACCTCCTCAAGTGCGGCGACTACGGCGTCGCTTTCACGGGCGTAAAGCAGAGGGAAGCTGCGGTAGTGGCAGCTGATATCCCCGTCCAGCTGCCCCTCGGGCAGTACATCCCGCGCACCGCCAAAGCTGTGAATGACGAGAGGCAAGGCTATCTGATCCAGCCATGGATCAAGGCTCTGGCCGATCAGGGCAGGGGGCAGATCATCGCGGATGGATACGGCATATTCCAGAAAACGCTGTCCAAATGCCCGGGGGCATGCCCCAAAAAAGAAACCCGCGTTGAAATAGAGATATCGCTTCCAGTAGTTTTCCGGCTGGGTCGTGTCCTGGCTTGTCTCGAAATCAAGCCCGAAGCGATCGTAAAGTGCCTGCCAGATGCCTGCCATGTCCGGCCCATACAGCGTGGGCTTGGGCCAGGTGCCCTCGCGCCGAAGAGAGGCAGAGGGGCGGTGAAATTCAAACGGCACTTGGTCAATCGGGCCGGTGATCAGTGTGTCGGTGTCGAAAAAGACAAATCGCTCTCCCTCTGGCATCGCCAGCAAGGCTTCGATCTTGTTGCCATAGGGGTAGCTTTGCCCAAAAGCCCGGGATTCAAACGGCAGGATCTCTGCGTCAAGATCGCTCAGCGCTTGTAATACAGCCTGGTTGCGAAGGCTGGGGTCTTTGTCCCAGTTTGTGCCGGGTTGGGGGGTTGCAACAAACAGGCGCCCCGAAAAACCCGGGGCGAACCGGCGCAGAGAGGCTGCAAACAGAACCGCCTCATATTGCAGGCGCCCGGACTGGCCGACGATCATGATGTTGAAGGGCTGGTGGGCCATGCGCGGGTCTCCCCTCTTGCGTCGGAAACCTGAGATCAGAGAGACAGCAGGGTCACGCCATCCATCTGCGAAATACGGGCGACGTCCTGATCGTACATTTCGGTGGCTTGTTCCAGCATCTCTTCGGTCCAGCCAGGCATGTCTACTTCCTCGACCAGTTCGTCCTCCAAGGCGTATTTGTCGAGAAAGGCAACAAAGATGCGCTGCCTGTGGGCTTCGCTCAGTTCATCGTATTGTGCCAGATACTGACGCAGTCGACGCATACCCTCATTGGACATGATAGAGGCCAGAAGATCCATGCCGCCACTGATCCGTGCGCCATCTTCCAGACCGGCCATGCTGCGCAGGATTCGGCCCCATAGAATCGGCATGTCCTCATAGCACCAGGTGGTGATCGCAACCTCCGGGGCTGCCTGTCTCAGCCGTTCGAACAGGTCGGACCAACGCAGACATTGCGGAGAGATTTCGGTCGCAATCGTGTTGATACGGTCGGGGCCTGCGTTTTCCAACAGGCCGGGCACGAACCCGCCCGGATCGCGGATCGCGATATGCAGCTCCAGTTGATCGGCGGGAAACAAGGCTTGCAACGCTCGCACACGGGCCTCGGCCTCTGGGTACAACATATGCCCGTCGAGAGCGCGGCGCTGCGAGCCAAAGAAATGTGGGTTGGACAGAATCACACGCTCTGCGGCACGACCATCCAGGATCTGATCCCACAGAGCCGCCGCCGAAATTGGGGTGCCAGGCTGTTCCAGCAGCCGCGCCATGCCGTCTTTCAGCAGGTTTCGGTACTGGCTGGGGCCGGGGACTGCGACCCCCTCATCCCCAAAGCGGTCGACGTTGCGCAGCAAGGTCTTCAGCAATCGGTCCTCCTCGGTGGAGTGCGCGCCGCAATGAAGGATAACCTGCATGACACTTGTGTCCCTGAATAACCTGCAACCTCCTGAAATGCTTAAAGGGCCGGAGTGAAGAGGTCAAATGACCGACCCGGAGAAACAGTCGCGGAAACGTGGCGGGACCACGCTTTCGAACATTCTGCAAAACATGTTGCCCAAGAACGCATTTTTCGTCTTGCACCCAAATATCAGAGCGGCTATCTCCACCTCCAGTGCCCCTATAGCTCAGCTGGTAGAGCAACTGATTTGTAATCAGTAGGTCCGCGGTTCGAGTCCGTGTGGGGGCACCACTTCACAAATCAAAAACATCTTTGCTCCAGTCTTTTGCATGCGCAAAAAGCCGTGGGCCTTGTCGTCTGCTTTCACTTTCTGGACGGGTGCCGTCTTTGGTTCCGGCTATTTCCCTGATGAAGTGACGGGTGATCCTGCGATTTTGCGGGTTCTGATTTTCCATTGTTTTCCTGAGACTTGCGATGGCTTTGATAGGGCGGTCGATGTGGCGGTATCTCTACAGGCTTGACTGAAATCACGAATCGCTTACCGTAGAGCGCACACGTGTTCGGTAAGTTTGCAGCACGGATTGTCACGGAAATGTTGCGTTATTTCCCTAGATCCGATTCTGCACGGGGCAGGCGTCAAATGATCTGCGCACACGTGTTCTGTGGTCTGACGAATAGGGAGACTTTGCATGACCAAGAAGTTTACTGGCGCACTTGCCGCCTTGATGATGTCGGTTGCTGCCGTTCCGGCGGTTGCTGAGGATGTGACCATCACGGTCTGGGCCGGAGGGTCCAACGACAGCGACGCTTATCGTATCGACGCGATCGCGATGGCGGCCGATATGCTGGAGCGCGAGGCTGCAATCCGCGGCGAGGACCTGAACATCACCGTCGAGGGCAAGCGTGATTTCGGCGGCTGGGAGGAGTTCAAACAGGGGGTGACCCTGGCAGCCGAAGCCGGCACGGCCCCCAATATCGTGGTGACCTCGCATCTCGACATCGCGCCGTGGAGCCAGGCAGGTTACATCGTGCCCGTTGAAGACTATCTCGATTTTGATGCCTGGCCGCTCAATGACATCTACCCCAACCTACTGGAAATTGCGGCCTACAATGACGTGCAATGGGGCCTGCCGCAGGATGCGGAAAGCCGTCCGTTCTTTTTCTGGAAGGACACCATGCGCGCCATCGGATATTCGGATGAGGAGATCGCAGCCCTGCCGGGGCGGGTCGCCTCTGGTGACTATACGCTGCAGAACGTTCTTGAGGACGGCAAGAAAGCTGTCGACATGGGGATCGTAGAGAAGGGATACGGCTTTTATCCGCGCCCCTCAAACGGTCCGGATTGGGGGCAATTCTATCAATCCTTCGGGGGTGTCCTGCAAGATCCCGAGACGGGCAAACTGGTGCTCGACAAAGCTGCGATGCAGGCGTTCTATCAGTTTTTTGCCGACGCGGTTGAGGCAGGTCTGACCCGCAAGAACCATATCGGCACCGATTGGGGGCAGTGGTATTCCGAGGTGGCCAACGGCAAAGCTGCCTTGTGGCACGGCGGCACCTGGCACTACGGACGCTACACCAAGAAAGAAGGCAACCAGGACTTCTTCGGGACGATCGAATTCTCTCTGATCCCGGCGGGTGGCGAAAATGGCCGCCCCAATACAATCACGCATCCGCTGGTCTATCTGGTGACTGATCAGGCCAATGACGACCATGAAGAGATCGCTGCTCAGTTGATCAAAATCGCCTCCGAGCCGCGCCTGAACTCGCTGCATGCGATCAAGTCCGCGCATCTGGGGATCTCTGCTCAGCAATCCAACATCGAGCTTTACGCCGATGACCGCTGGGCGTCTGAGGCGACTGAGCGGCTCTTGGGGGAGGCTAACGCACAGCCCAACCATCTGAGCTATGGTGTCTTTTCGGAGGCAATGTGGTCCGGGCTCGAAGCGACCTGGACAGGTGTTAAGTCGGCGGAAGATGCCGTTGCCGAGCTGGAGGCAGAGCTCACTGCCAAGCTGGGTGATGAGCTGATCATTCGCTGACTGACCAGCCGGGAGGGTGCTCCCATACTCTCCCGGCTCCCAATACTGACTGGACCAAACTCATGAACAGACGAACCGCATTGGGCTTCGGCTTCCTTGCGCCTGCGCTGCTGGTGGTGATCCTCTTCTTTCTGGCCCCGGTTGTTCTGACGGTTTTCTTCGCCTTCACGAATATGTCGACCTCGACCGGGATCCGGGGAGGGGAGTATCTGCTGAACCAATCTATCTTGCGCAGCATCCCTGAGGATGCAATTTCCACGGAAACCCGCAACACCTTGGAAAACGCAGGCTATCAGGTGAACGACCAGGGTCTTGCCAAGCTTGCAGAAACTGTGAGCCCGGCAACCGCCGATGAGCTGCGTAGCCTGCATGGCGGAGCGCGTTTTGACAGCCGTCGCGACATGGAACGCGCGCTCAAAGATCTGCGCGAAAACCGCATCCGCTCCACCCGCGACCGCAAGGCAGCGGCGGATCTGTTCAACACCAGCATCCTGAACACCCGGTACAACACAGAAGACGCCTTTCGTGCGGCTTTGGCAGGGACAAATGTCCCGGTTGGGGATCATGATGCGCTAACCAGCTTTGCCTACACCGGATGGAGCTGGACAACAGAGAACATGAAACTTCTGTTCTCGCTGGATTCTTCCTATCGCTACGCTGCGAACACCGCGCTTTATGTTGCGCTGACCCTTGCCTTCAACGTCGGCTTTGGTCTGTTTCTCGCGATTTCGACATTCTATCTGCCACCTGTCCTGGCCTCTACATTTCGCACGATCTGGTTTCTCCCCCGGATCCTGCCTCCGGTTCTTTATGTGCTGATGTGGAAGTGGTTCACTTGGGATACCGGTTTCCTTGCAACGATGACGGGATACCTTGGTATCGCGCCCCGCAACTGGATGCTGGATACTGCGACCAATGCGTGGGTGTTTGTTGTACTCATCAATGGCTGCGTCGGTGCCTCGCTTGGCATGATCCTGTTTTCGTCTGCGATCAAGGCGATCCCGACGTCGATGCTTTATGCATCAGAGGTGGATGGCGCCAGCCGCTGGCAGCAGGTCCGCTATATCATCCTGCCGCAACTGCGCTGGCCCATTCTGTTTACGACGTCCTACCAGACGCTCTCGTTGCTCACCTCGTTTGAATACATTCTGCTGTCGACAGAAGGCGGACCTGGGCGGGCCACAGAGGTTTGGGCGTTGGCCGCTTATCATACCGCGCTCAGCAACTACGGCGGCAACCTGCAATATGGTCTTGGTGCGGCCTATGCGCTGATCCTTGTGGTGATCGGCATTATCGCAAGCCTGCTCTACCTGCGGTTCTTCAACTTCAAAGAGCTCGTCTCCAAACCCCGGATCGAGCAGTAAGAGGCGCCAATCATGAAGTCTAATTTCAAATCCTGGCCCGTGATTGTCGTGCTGACGCTGGTGTCCTTGCCACTGCTGATCATGTTCACGTTCCAGTTGGTCGATACGTTCACCAATCCGGTTCCGGGCAGCATCTGGCCCGAGAGCTTTACTGTCGAGCACTGGCGTTTTCTTTGGGAAGAGCCGGAGCTGGGTCGCTCCAGCATCTGGGTTGTCACGTGGAACACCTTTGTCTTTGCGGCAACAACGGCAGTCGCCGTGACCACGATTTCGCTGACTGCGGCTTATGCGCTGTCGCGGTTGAACTTTCCTGCACGGCGCTTCTTTCTGGGCGGATTGATCATTCTGCACGCCTTTCCCACAATCACACTGATCATCGCGATCTTCCTGATCCTTCAGTTTCTTGGGCTCTATAACTCGCTCATTGGTGTGATCCTTGTGAAATCCGCGCTTGAATTGCCATTTGGCATCTGGATCATGAAAGGGTTCTACGACACCGTTCCCTGGGAAATCGAAATGGCCGGGGTGCAGGATGGAGCAAGCCGCTTTACCGTATGGTGGAAGTTGGTCCTGCCGCAGGTCCAGCCTGGTCTCTCGGCACTGCTGATTTTCTCGTTCCTGTCGGGGTGGAGCGAATTTGTGCTGCCGCTGGTTTTGGCCCCCGGCAACGAGGCGCAGGTTCTGTCGACTTATCTTTCGGCGCTGATCCTTGATGACACGAAACCTGACTTCAACCTCTTCAAGTCGGTTGGCATGTTCTACGCCATCCCCGTTATCGCGATCTATCTGATCTTCCAGAAGAAACTCATGAACATCTATGGCGGAGGCTCAAAGGGCTAATGCGTATCGAACTCAAAAACTTCACCAAGACCTTTGGCGAGCTGACGGTTATCGACCGGCTGAACCTGACCGTGGAAAGCGGTGAGATGATCGCGCTCCTCGGCCCGTCCGGCTGTGGTAAGTCGACCACCTTGTTCACGATCTGCGGCATTCATCGGATGAACGGTGGCAGCCTGCATTTCGGGGATCGTGATGTCTCTGACCTGCCGTCACAAAAGCGCAATGTGGGCGTGGTTTTCCAGAACTATGCTCTCTATCCGCACATGAGCATTCGCGACAATATTGCCTTCCCTTTGAAGGTGCAGAAAGAAGACGCCGCAACGATTGCGCGCAAAGTCGACGAGATTGCCGAGCTGGTGCACATCCCGGAATTGCTGGAGCGAAAGCCAGCCCAATTGTCGGGTGGACAGCAGCAAAGGGTCGCCCTGGCACGGGCACTGGTGCGCAAGCCCGACGTGCTGTTGCTGGATGAGCCGCTGGCAAACCTTGATGCGAAACTTCGTCTGGAGATGCGTTCGGAAATTCGCCGAATTCAGTTGGAAACTGGCATTACGGCCATCCTCGTGACACACGACCAAATCGAAGCCATGTCCATGTGCGACCGGATCGCGCTGATGAAGGGCGGCAAGATCGTCCAGCTGGACAAGCCCGATGAGATGTATGCAAACCCCGCCGACCAATTTGTGGCAGGGTTTCTGGGCAATCCGCCGATCTCGTTTGTTGATGCTTCCGTGGTGGGGGACACGTTCGTTTTGGGCGCCGGTGAGATCGCAGTGTCTGCGAACCTCATGGGGCGGGTGCCGTCGCAGCTTCAGCTTGGCGTCAGGCCCGAGTATTTCGGACCTCAATTCGGATCAGGCGTTGCTGGCAAGATCACCTTTGTTGAAACACAGGGCCGCGAGAACCTCTATGATGTGACCTTGCAAAACGGAACGGTCATTCGGTCCATCCAACCCTGTGGCCAATCCTTTGCGCTGGGCGATCAGGTTTCCTGGGGGATTGATACGGACAATGTGTTGGCCTTCAGCGCCAATGGAGACCGAATTTGAACACCTGGCTCAAACCTGAGCGTCCGCTGTCCATCGCGCATCGCGGTGCGAGCGCTTATGCCGCGCCAAATAGCCTGCAGGCATTTGAATTTGCGGCGGCGCTTGGCGCGGACATGATCGAGGTGGATCTGCACCTGACGCGCGATGGTCATGTCGTCGTGAGCCATGATGCAATACTGTCAGGGGGGGAGGCGATTGCAGATCTTACCTTGGTAGAGCTGCACAACAGGGTATCGCCGCGCGATGTGCCGACCCTTGCATCGGTGCTGGACCTCGCGCAGGTCCATGATCTTGGGATCTATGCCGACATAAAAGCAGCGAATGCGGCCAACCCGGTCTGTGAACTGCTGCAGCAGTATGGCGTGCAGCGCGCCATATTGGGGGCGTTTGATCCTGCGATCATTTCGGTTCTTGAGCAGGCCAACCCCGGATATCCAAGGGCTCAACTGGTTCCGATGGGGGTTGATCCGTTTGAGATCGCCGCGACCGCGGAGATCATTCACCTGTGCTGGGAGGCAATGGAAGATCCTGTGGCGCCGCTGAATGACGAATTTTTTGCCCGCTGTCGGCGAGAGGGCAAGCAAGTTGTCCTTTGGCATGAGGAGGACAAAGAGCGAATGGCGCGCCTTCGGAATTTGCCAGTCCTCGGCATCTGCTCGGACATGCCGGAATTGGTCAACCCGTTTGAGCCACCGTCCGATTGGCCTGTTCAGATCGTGTGCCATCGCGGGGCCAACTCGGTCGCGCCGGAAAACACGCTCGCTGCGGCCCGGGCCTGCTATGCGGCCGGCTTCAGCCATGTCGAGATTGATGTCCATGTCACATCGGACGGTGAATTGGTGGTGCTGCACGATCCAACACTCGAGCGCACGACGGACGGTGTTGGGCGCGTCAATGACGCCGCGCTTGCCGATTTGCGCGCGCTAAGCGCCGGTGCTTGGTTTTCAGATCATCATGCAGCTGAGAAAGTCCCGACGCTGGATGACGTGCTGGCTTTGGCAAAACTCTGGCACGGTAAACTTTATGTTGAACTAAAGACAGCACCCGCCGCCCAAGTCTGGGAGCGGGTCTGTGCCTTTGGGCTGCAAGAGGTCTGTTTCTTCTGGTCGTTCGACCATAGCCTCCTTGAGGACATGCGCGCCGTCAGTGATAAAGCCCACTTGATGATGCGGCGCCAGGATTTTGCGAGCCTTGAGGAGACGCTGGGCAGCCTTGACCCGTCACTGGTCGAATTTACGACACAGGATGATCTCTCGGGTGTCGCGCAGCTGAAAGGGTCTGGGGTTTGCTCCATGATTGCCTACAATGGCAACAACCCCGAAGTGTTCCGGCAGATCGCGCAATTGCGTCCTGATCTGGTGAACCTTCATCAGCCCTTTGAATTTGTACGAGTGATACAGGCAGGAGACAGTGTGAATGGCGCATAAGGGCCGCAAAGCAGTCACGTCATTTGATGTCGCTGAACGGGCAGGGGTGTCACGATCGATGGTATCGCGTGCCTTTTCGAACAGTCCCGAGATTTCAAAGGAATCCCGCGACAAGGTCATCGCCGCTGCCAAGGAACTGGGCTACCGGGTGAACTATCTTGCCCGTGGATTGCAAACCAAACAGTCTGATTTGGTGGGCATTGTTGTATCAGCCCTGGATACGCCCTACCGCTCGCGTCAGGTCAAAGTGACTGCCAGCGAATGTATCAAGCTTGGCTATCGCCCGATCCTGCTGACCGCTGAAACACCGGGTGAGGTGGAAACCCTGGTGGCCATGCTGTTCAACTATAACGTCGCAGGCATGATCATTACCTCCGCGGCGCCCTCGTCAGAGATCATCAACGAAGCCAGAAGCCTCTCCGTGCCTGTTGTGCTCATCAACCGTGATAGCAGCGAGGCGGGTGCGGACACCGTGCAGACGGATCTGGAACAGATTGGCCGCCTTGCGTTTGACATGTTGTCCCGCTCTGGTGGCAAACGGTTTGCCGTGATCGAGCCAGAGACGCCGTCGTATTCCGTGACCGGGAGGGCGGCATCCTTTCGGGATGTGTGCGCTGCGGCTGGCCAGCCAGCCCAGACCTTTGTCGCGCCTTCGCAGTCATATGATGCAGGCTACGACATCGGCGGCGCCATTGGTCTGTCGCTTGCGGATCTGGACGGTATCTTCTGCTCAACCGATCTTCTTGCGCTTGGGGTCATGGACCGTCTGCGTCATGACTGGAACGCGCGCATTCCCGAAGATCTCGAGGTGGTGGGCTTTGACGACATCGAACAGGCCGCCTGGAAAAGCTATGATCTGACGACGATCCGCCAGGACGCCGATGAACAGGCCAGGCTGGCGGTGAGGGTCATGAGTGAACGGATCACCGACCCCGATCGTGAACCCAGTCACGTCAGCCAGATCGTGACGCCGATTTTCAGAAATACAACGAGACGAAATCAATGACAGATACCATTGCGCCGCGGTTGGCGCTTGCCAAGGAACTTGCGCAGGAGGCCGGGCAGCTTGCACAGCGCATGAGGGCGCAACAAGACGGCAGCTTCTCTCGCGAAAAAGGCCATCAGGATTTTGTCACCCAGGCGGATGTTGCCGTTGAAACGCTGATCCGCCAGCGCATTGCTGCGGCCTTTGCAGACGATGGGCTGCTTGGCGAAGAGGAGGGGCACTCCGGTTCCGATAATGCGCTATGGGTTGTGGACCCGATCGATGGCACCACAAACTACATGCGGGGCCTTGCGGATTGGGGGGTTTCCATCGCGTTCTGCCGCGATGGGCGGGTGGAGCTGGGGGTGATCTATGCACCCGATCTCGACCTGTTGGTCTGGGCGCGGCGGGAGCAGGGGGCCTACATTGGGGAGAACCCCGCAAGAACGGCCGAAGGAACACCTTTGGATCAAGCCGTGTTGCTGCTGGGCCGGTCTGCCCGTACGTCAGTTGACGACTACCTTTCGCTGTTGAAGCGCCTGATTGAAAGCGGGCTGGAGTATCGCCGCAACGGCTCTGCCGCGATCAGCCTTGCGGCGGTGGCGCTTGGTCAAGTCGACGGGTTTTACGAGGCCCACCTGAACGCCTGGGATGCGGCCGCGGGTCTGTTGATCGTGGAAGAAGCGGGCGGGCGTTCCGATTGTGGGGACCTGGACGCGTTTTTGTCAGGTGGCGGGCCGGTCTTTGCCAGCGCGGCAGGTCTGCATCACGAGATCGGAGCGCTGCTGTCGGTCGGTGCAGAGGCTGATTAGACATCGCCATATTTTGATGCAGAAAACGGCGCGGGTTTCCGCGCCGTTTTCTTGTTCGAATGTTGCGGGATCCTAGAAATCTTCCCAACCGACAGCTGCGCTGCTGGGTTCGGCGTCGAAGAAGTCATCGCCATGTGCAGAAGGTGCCGGGCTTGCCGCGACGGCGCGCGCCGGTGCCGGGGCTGCGGCCATGGAAACCACGTTGCCAGCCGATTTTCTGGTCCGGAAGACCGAGACCTGCTGCGCCAGTTCATTGGCATCATTGCGCAGGATCTGGCTCGCGGCGGTGGATTCCTCGACCATAGCGGCGTTGTGCTGTGTCACCTGATCAAGCTGGGTGACGCCCGTGTTGATTTCGGCAAGGGTCGTTGACTGCTCTTGCGCGCCGGTTGCGATGCCGGACACATGGCCAGAAATCGTCGCGACCCGCTCAATGATCTGTTGCAGTTCCTGACCGGCGCGACCAACCAGATCCACACCATCGCCGACGTGGCTGGTGCTTTCGGTGATCAACTGCTTGATCTCCTGAGCCGCGTCAGACGAGCGCTGCGCCAGCGCACGCACCTCTGAGGCCACAACCGCGAACCCGCGGCCAGCCTCGCCCGCGCGCGCGGCCTCGACCCCGGCGTTCAACGCCAAGAGGTTGGTCTGGAACGAAATGTCGTCAATGACAGAGATGATCTGCGAGATTTTCTCGGACGATTGCTCGATCTTGGACATCGCATCGACCGCACGTGTGACAACCTCTCCGCTGTTGATCGCGGTGTCCTTGGCTTCGGACACGATGCCTTCAACCTCACGCGCGCCATCAGCTGCAGAGCGCACGCTGACAGTCAGTTCTTCCATCGCGGCAGCTGTTTCCTCGAGCGTGGCCGCCTGGCTTTCCGTCCGGCTGGACAGATCGCCGGAGGACTGGCTGATTTCTTCGGAACTTGCGCGGATGCGATCGGTGCTTTCGATCACGGCGTCGATGATGCCGACCATCTTTTCAACGGTGTTGTTGAAGTTCTGGCGCAGGCTTTCGTAGTCCTCTGAGAAGGCCTCATCGATTGTGCGCGACAGATCCCCATCAGCCAGCTGGGCCAGCCCCTGATTGAGGCGTTCGACCACTTTTTTCTGCACTTCCTGTGCAAGCTGTCGTTCTGCCTCGACTGCGCGAGCGGCGGCAAGCTGGGTTTTCAGCGCCTCGGTCTGGCGGGCAATCTGACCAATTTCATCCCCCCGGTTCTGATAGCCGGTCGGGTGGTCATAGTCGCCTTCGGCAAGATGATTGATGGCCTGACCCACGTCGCTCAGTGGGCGCGACATCATCGAACGAAGCGCAAAAACAGACAAGGTGAGCATCACGATGAATGCGCCAGCCGCCAGGACAGACGCGCGGATCTGGCTGGGTGCTACCTCTGCCAGTGCCACGTCGGGTGACCAGGACATGCCAACCGCACCCACGATAACGGTGCCGGCCGCGCCTGCAGCAGCGGGGGCTGCAACGAAATAACCATTCTCGCTGAATTCCATCTGTCCGGATTCCATCGCCTTCTGGGCAACGGCGGTCAGCTCTGTGATTTCACTTTCGGTGCCGGTGCCTGTTGATGCAACGGTCTTGCCCTTGGAATTGATTGCAAGGCCGTGAACAGCACGGCCGTTTGACATCTCAATCAGTGAGTTCAGATCCGTTTCCAGCCGCTCAGCATCGCCAAAGCGGATGGCACCGCCGCTTCGTGCGGCTACGGTTGCGGTCACGCCCTCGGCCAGGGTGTTGACGCCACTGTCGACAGCTTCCCCCAGAATTTTCTGATTTTCCCAGGTCAGGAACACGGTCACAACCAGCGTTGATACGGCGATCAACAGACTGCACTTTGCAAAGACAGACAGCCGGTTCAATACCGCCTTGAATGGATTTCGGAGTTTCATTTCAGCACCTTTCAGTCACCAGTCCGCCAGTTTGGAAGACGGTCGATCAATATGTCGGCTGGGCAGCCAACGTCCCCCAGGGGCGCAGAGGCATAAATGTTCTGCGCCATCGTTTGTGTTGTCCCCGAAGCGCGGGGCGGGGCCCCGACTATGGAATAATTTCCGTTCCGCCCCAGGCGGACGCGGGGAGACGCAGACGATGGAACTCGTGCCACTGGGGTGATTTGAACGGGGCTGGGCGTGACGCAGCTGAGGTGGGCCGCGAAAAGACGATCCATCCAACGGATCAGATCGCTCGCAGCACCGAGTGCCGTGTTAAGTGTTCGCCTTGCTTCCAATTCACACACCTTCTCTGGGAATGCTCGTCTGCAAACATTCGCCAGCTAGAATAGGAATCAGGGCTTACTGCACTCTTAACACTGCGCAGGCAGGTCTAACTGTATGCTTTCAATTGCAACTATCGGTCTCGCGCTGTCGCCGTATCCTAAAGGTCAAGTTCGCGCAGTCGGTTTTGCGATTCTTTTACGTTGGCGGGGTAGGGGGATCATGCACGGCAGAAGGAAATCTGGGCGTGGGGGAAGGTCAACTTTAACTATGATGACATGCTTTATCTATTAAGTGTTGCCACCATGTGTTATTTAAAGGTTGAGTTGATTTTTATTTTTCCCTTATTGTGCAATGCCTTGATCGATATATGTCGGAAATGGACTGAAAATTGGTGCACGGACGGGTTGAAAGATATCTGTGCATAATTACTAAGAGGGGAGAGGTGTGGGGAGTTTTTAGGAAACAGACCGAGTGGTCCTCCGTTTTGACGAAGAGCGGCGGCCCGCAACGGACTAAGGAGAATTCTGTGGACACATTTTCTGGTTCTTCACATTCGAAAGCGCCTGAAGACCTGGGTAAGCGACAAGGCGTGGAAGAAGATTTGAGTGACTTCGAATTTGCCCTGATGCGGACCTTTGAAGGTTTCGCGCGCTGGCAGTCGGAGTGTTTTGGCCTGGTTTCCAATCTGTCGGCCTCGGGACCTGAGATCACGCTATTGAACGTGATCCGCATGAATGACCGGCCCAAGACCATCAAGGAACTGGCCCGCGTGACCAATCGCGATGACGTGCCCAATATCCAGTATTCCTTGCGCAAGCTCGCGTCTGCGGGGCTGATCCGCAAGATGGGGTCTGGTCGCGGCGGGGTGACGTATTCTGTCACCGACGAAGGCCTGAAGGTTACAGCCGATTTTGATGCTGAACGCCGTCAGTTGCTGCTGGATGCGATGGCACAGGTGCCCGGTCTGGCAGAGCGCGTCGCAGAGGCCAATCGCGTGATGGACGTGATGACAGGGATCTATGATGGGATTTCCCGCTCCGCGACAGCACGCCGCCAGATCTGAGCTGATACGTTAAGACAGTGCCGCCCACGGGCGGGTCTGTCTGCTCGGTCGGCCCTCGACACCTCTGTTTGATCTGTGCAGATTGGCACGGCTGCGCTGATGCTTGGTGCCCGACCGGGTAGGAAGCGGAACCAACGTGGCGTGACCTGCTTAATGGAGCCATCGGCCGTGATCGAACTCAAGGATCTCAAGCTACTCAGCGCGCTTGCGCGGCACCGCCATTTTGCGAAGGCCGCGCAGGAAAGCGGCATGTCCCAGCCTGCGTTTTCCATGCGTATTCGTAATCTGGAAGACCGGCTTGGCGTCTCTATCGTGCGTCGTGGCAACCGGTTTCAGGGCCTCACGGAAGAGGGGCTCATGATCGTGCGCCGGGCGCGTGGCATCCTCGACGACGCCAAGGCGCTGGAGCAAGAGGTTGCAGCCGCTCGCGGAGAGGTGACGGGCACATTGGTGCTTGGGGTGGTCCCGACGGCGACAGCCTATGCAGCCCAAATGGTAGACCGGTTGCACCTGACCCACAAACGGGTGCTGGCCCGAATTGAGGTGCTCAGTTCGCTCATGATCCAGCAGCGCCTGTTTGACGGCACAATTGATGCGGGCGTGACCTATCATGACAGTATGGGCGCCGATCAGGTCATCATCCAGCCGCTTTATGAGGAAAGCTATGTTCTGGTCGCGCCGGATGCGATGCTGGCAGAGCGGCTGGGCGAGGGGAGCGAAAGCATCACATGGGCCGAGGCCGCAGAGCTGCCGTTGAGTCTGTTGGAGCCGCAGATGCAGAACCGACGCATTCTGGACCGTATTTTCGAAGAGCAGGGCCTGCGCCCTGTTGTTCGATCTGATTCCGGGGGCTTCATGGCTGCGATGGTCATGGCGCGGGCTGGATCGGTGGCGACGATCCTGCCGCAGGCGCTTGTTGACGCGCTGGGACCGCTGGAAGGCACCACGGTGCTGCCGCTGGTAGACCCCGCGCCAAGCAAACCAATTTCGATGGTGACTCTTGATCGCCAGCCCGCGCTGACGACTGTGCAGGCCCTTCGCGATGTGGTTGCCGATTTCGTGCAATAAGCGTTCGTTATCGTACCTTCGAAAATTACGATTTGACGATAGGCTTCTTCAATGGAATGCCGCCATTTGTGGCAGCACGAAGTGGAGGTCATCGTGGCACCGTTGGACAATAGCAAAGGCGTTTGGAAATCCGGTAAGGGCAAGGGGCGCAAAACCCCCAAAGGCCGTCAGCTGGAAGATCAGGCGCATAGCGAGGTTCTGGAACTTCTCGGCGACCGGCCCCGCAATCGGGACTTGTTGATCGAATTCCTGCATCTCATTCAGGATAAATTCGGTCATCTGAGCGCTGCGCATATTCGCGCCCTTGCCGAAGAACTGCGCACAGGTCAGGCAGAGATCTATGAAGTTGCGAGCTTTTACGCCCACTTTGATGTGGTGCGCGAAGGCGAGACACCGCCGCCTGCTCTGACCATCCGGGTCTGCGACTCGCTGTCCTGCGAACTCGCAGGAGCCCAGCAGCTGCAAAAGGCGCTGGAAGACGGTCTGGATGCCTCTCAGGTTCGTGTGCTGCGCGCGCCCTGCATGGGCCGCTGCGACACCGCGCCGGTGCTGGAAATCGGCCACAACCACATCGACCACGCGACCGTCGAAAAGGTCGAAGCGGCGATTGCAGCAGATGACACCCACGCCCATGTGCCGGACTATGAAACCTTCGCCGCCTATGAAGCGGACGGTGGCTATGCCACGCTGAAGGACCTGCGCGCAAATGGCGACTGGGAAGCGGTTCAGGCAAAAGTCAAAGAAGCCGGCCTTCGCGGCCTGGGTGGCGCTGGCTTCCCTTCGGGCACCAAATGGGGTTTCGTGCGCGCCAATGAAGGGCCGCGTTACCTCGCCGTGAATGGCGACGAGGGCGAGCCTGGCACCTTCAAGGACCGCTACTACCTGGAGCGCACCCCGCATGTCTTCCTTGAGGGGATGCTGATCGCGGCATGGGCGGTCGAGGCGGAGAAAGCTTTCATCTACATGCGCGACGAATATCCGGCAGTGCTGGAAATCCTGCGCCGCGAGATCAAGGCGCTGGAAGACGCTGGCATCGTCGAGGCAGGCTACATCGACCTGCGCCGCGGGGCAGGGGCCTATATCTGCGGTGAAGAAAGCGCCATGATTGAATCGATCGAGGGCAAACGCGGCGAGCCGCGCCACCGTCCGCCATTTGTGGCGCAGGTGGGGATCTTTGGCCGTCCGACCCTCGTCCACAATGTCGAAACCCTTTACTGGGTCTGCAAAATCAATCGCGAAGGGCCGGAATGCCTGAACTCGGTTGAGAAGAACGGCCGCAAGGGGCTGCGCAGCTATTCGGTCTCGGGCCGGGTGAAGAACCCGGGCGTGCATCTGCTGCCCGCCGGCTCCACCATCACCGATATCATTGAAGCCTGCGGCGGAATGCTGGAAGGTCACACTTTCAAGGCGTATCAGCCGGGCGGTCCGTCCTCTGGCCTGTTGCCTGCGTCGATGCATGACGTTCCGCTCGACTTCGACACGCTGCAGCCGCATGGGACCTTTATCGGGTCCGCTGCGGTGGTGGTCCTGTCTGATCAGGACTCTGCTCGCGACGCGGCGCTGAATATGCTGCGCTTCTTTGAAGATGAAAGCTGCGGCCAGTGCACCCCCTGCCGGGTCGGCTGTGAGAAAGCCGTCAAGCTGATGAGCGAGAAGAAGTGGGATCAGGGCCTGCTGGAAGAGCTGAGCACCGCAATGGTCGACGCCTCGATCTGCGGCCTGGGCCAAGCTGCGCCGAACCCGATCCGTCTGACCATGAAACACTTCCCCGAGGAGGTCTGAGCCATGAGCGATAAAGTTACATTCACACTCGATGGCGAACAGGTCACGGCCGAGAAGGGCCTGACCATCTGGGAAGTCGCCAATGGCCGCGGGCTGAAAATCCCGCACCTGTGCCACAAACCGCAACCGGGCTACCGCCCGGACGGCAACTGCCGCGCCTGCATGGTGGAGATCGAGGGCGAGCGCACGCTGGCGGCCTCCTGTATCCGTGAACCCGCTGAGGGCATGGTTGTCACCACCAACAACGCGCGCGCCGAAAATGCCCGCAAGATGGTGATGGAACTGCTGGTGGCTGATCAGCCCAAGCGGGAAGAGGCACGCGATAAGTCCTCTCATCTGTGGGATATGGCGGAGCTGAACGGCGTTTCAGAGTCACGTTTTCCCAAGCTGGAAAAGGACCGCATCCCGCTTCTGGATGACAGCCATGTGGCGATGAAGGTCAATCTGGACGCCTGTATTTCCTGCAATCTCTGTGTTCGCGCATGTCGCGAAGTGCAGGTCAACGACGTGATCGGTATGGCCGGGCGCGGCCACGATGCCTATCCGGTGTTTGATATCGCGGACCCGATGGGCCAGTCCTCTTGTGTGGCCTGTGGCGAATGCGTGCAGGCCTGCCCGACCGGCGCCCTGATGCCCGCCACGGTGATGGATGACAATCAGGTTGGTGACAGCAAGGATTACGACAGCGAGACCGAAAGCGTCTGCCCGTTCTGCGGTGTCGGCTGTAAGGTGTCGCTCAAGGTCAAGGACGGCAAGGTCAAACATGTTGAGGGTATCAACGGCCCGGCAAACGAAGGCCGCCTGTGTGTGAAGGGCCGCTTCGGCTTTGACTACATCCACCACCCGCACCGCCTGACCAAGCCGCTGATCCGCCGCGACGACGCGCCTGCAAAAGGCCTGAACGTCGATCCGGGCAACCTGTCGACCCACTTCCGCGAGGCGACTTGGGAAGAGGCGATGGATCTGGCCGCCAAGGGCCTGATGAAACTGCGCGATGAGAATCCGAAATCGGTGGCGGGCTTCGGCTCGGCGAAATGCACCAACGAAGAGGCCTATCTCTTCCAGAAGTTCATCCGTCAGGGTTTCAAGCACAACAACGTCGACCACTGCACCCGTCTGTGCCACGCGTCATCTGTTGCGGCGCTGATCGAAAACGTGGGTTCCGGCGCTGTGACCGCGACCTTCAACGAGATCGAAAACGCGGATGTGGCGATCGTCATCGGCTCCAACCCGATCGAGAACCACCCGGTTGCGGCGACCTACTTCAAGCAGTTCACCAAGCGCGGCGGCAAGCTGATCGTGATGGATCCGCGCGGCGTCGGCCTGCGCCGGTTCGCCACCGAAATGGTCCAGTTCCGCCCCGGCGCAGACGTGTCGATGCTGAACGCGATCATGAGCGTGATTGTCGAGGAAGGCCTGTACGATCAGGAATACATCGACAAATACACCGAGAACTGGGAAGCGGAAAAACAGCATCTGGCGCAGTTCACGCCTGAGAAGATGTCGGAAATCTGTGGTGTCAGCCCTGAGCAGCTGCGCAGCGTTGCGCGCATCTTTGCGGGCGGCAAGGCGGGTCTGATCTTCTGGGGCATGGGCGTGTCCCAGCACATTCACGGCACTGACAACTCGCGCTGCCTGATCTCGCTGGCGCTGATGACCGGCAACGTGGGCAAACCCGGTGCTGGCCTGCACCCGCTGCGCGGCCAGAACAACGTGCAGGGCGCGTCTGACGCTGGCCTCATCCCGATGTTCCTGCCGGACTATCAGACCGTGACCTCGGATGATGTCCGCAAGAGCTTTACCGATGTTTGGGGCGGCGGCGACTTCTCGAACGAGAAGGGTCTCACCGTGACCGAGATCGTGGACGAGGCTTACGCAGGCAACATCAAGGGCATGTACATCCAGGGTGAAAACCCGGCGATGTCCGACCCGGATGCCGACCACGCGCGCGATGCCTTTGCCAAGCTGGAACTGATGATCGTTCAGGACATCTTCCTGACCGAGACGGCGAACTATGCCGACATCATCCTGCCGGCTTCGGCGCTCTATGAAAAGAACGGCACCGTGTCGAACACCAACCGTCAGGTGCAGCGAGTGCGCCCCGCCGTGGCGCCTCCGGGTGAGGCGCGCGAGGATTGGCAGGTGACTGTTGAACTCGCACAGCGCATCGGTCTGCCATGGGACTACAAGGATGTCAGCGAAGTCTTTGCCGAGATGAAGCTGAACATGAAGTCGCTGAACAACATCACCTGGGAGCGTCTGGAAACCGAGACCATCACCTACCCGTCGCTGCATGAGACCGACCCCGGTCAGGCGATTGTGTTCGGTGACGGCTTCCCGCGCGCTGATGGCCGGGCCCGCTTTACCCCGGCTTCCGTCATCCCGCCGGATGAGGCACCGGATGCAGAGTACCCGATGATTATGACCACCGGCCGCCAGCTGGAACACTGGCACACCGGCTCGATGACCCGCCGGTCCAAGGTTCTGGATGCGGTGGAGCCGGAGGCGAACTGCTCGCTCAACCCCAAGACGCTGCGTGCGATGGGTGTCGAGCCGGGTGACATGGTTCGTCTGACGACCCGGCGTGGTTCGATCGAAATCATGGCGCGGGCCGACCGGGCCATTGCCGAGGATATGGTGTTTGTGCCCTTCGCCTATGTGGAAGCTGCAGCAAACATTCTGACCAACCCCGCGATTGACCCATATGGCAAGATTCCGGAGTTCAAGTTCTCGGCTGTTCGGGTGGAAAAGGTCCAAAGCCAGATCGCGGCAGAATAAGCCGGGACAAGTAAGATCAAGGAGAGCGCGGCGCCCATGGCGTCGCGCTTTTTTGTTTGCCGTCAGGCGAGCAGTGTAATTGCACAGTCGCCCGCAGCGCGGCGCAGCGCGTGGGTGGCAGCAAGATCAGGGTCTGAGATCCATGCCTGCGCGGCGTCGACAGTTGGAAATTCCAGGATGACACCAATTCCTGTTTCGTCCCGCTGGCCTTCGATGACAGTCTGCTGAGGGCTGGAAACCAGCGGCTTGGCGCCATGTTTGGCAAGGGCGGCCCCGGCCTTTTGGCGGTAGGCGGCCATTTTTCCGGCATCTTTCAGGACGAGGTTTACGTAGACATAGGCCATTTCGGCGCTCCTCTTTCGTTTGGTTTTGCAGTGCTTCTGAGATGGCTTGGCGCGGCCCAAGAGAAAACACATGCTTTTGCCTGATTGATGTGCGAAAACGCATGTATGCAGATCAACTGGGATGACATGCGCACGATCCTTGCCCTTGTAAGGGCCGGGTCTCTGGCTGGGGCGGCAGAGATTTTGGCCGTCAGCTACACGACAGTGGCCCGAAGGGTGCAGCGGGCAGAGGAGATGTTGGGCCAAACCCTGTTCGAGCGGCGCCCGGAAGGATACTCGCCGACGACAGAGGCCCGAAACCTGGCTGCGGCAGCAGAGCGGATGGAGGCGGTAGAGCAGGATGCGCTGAGGCAGATTGCCGGCAACGACCGGGACATGACTGGTCCGTTTGTTCTGACCGCGCCACAATTGTTGATCGACACGCATCTTGCGCCGTTCCTCAAGACGTTTTGTGATGACTACCCGCAAATCGACCTCACGGTGCGGGCTACCAACACCATTCTCGATCTCACCCGGAGAGAGGCGGATGTTGCGATCCGCATTTCTTCTTTGCCGGGGGACAATCTGGTCGGACTACGGCTTGCAGATCAAAAGACCGCCTGTTTTGGTCATCCAGACCTGATCAGCGCAGCAGAGGCGGACCCGTCGGCGCGTCTGGATTGGGTGATCTATTCTGGCTACGACGCGCCACCAAAGATTGCCCTGGCAAAATATCCCAACTACCGCATAAGGGCGCGGTTTGATGAAATGACATCACTGATTGCGGCTGCGCGGGCGGGGATGGGCGTCGTCAGGATGCCGGTCTATCTGGGGCAATCCTCGCCTGATTTCGTCGCGCTGCCCGGGGTGCCCGCGCAGGACTATGCCCCGATCTGGGTTCTGAGCCATCCTGATCTTCAGCGTTCGAGCAAGATCTCTGTTTTCAAATCGGCGCTAAAGGGGTTCTTTCGCGACCGGCAGACCGACTTTACCCGACTTTTGCCTTAGGCCATTGCTGAGGATCCGGCAGGCGCCAGGCGTGGCGGGTCATGAAGCGATCGATGTCTCTCTGGGTTGGGTGCACGCCGCTGAAAATATGGATATACGTGGGCATCTGCGCGATCCTGCGATCGTCCTGTTCGCACACCTGCATGGAGAGATAGCCGATCTGGGTATAGATCACGGTTCTCGCACGAATGCGCGCATCGTCAGGCGAAAATCCGTGACGGACAAACATATCCGCAATGGCCTGTTCGCGGCGCTCGTCAGCAAGGTCAAGGCGGTGCTGCAACCCGGCGTCGGTGCGGGCCCAATTGCGGATCGCCAGATCCAGTCGGCCATCAAACAACTCCGGATCAAGCCAGCAGTCGAACAGATTGAACAATGCCTCTGCGATGCCCTCCGCGTAGGCTTCGGTGCGGGTCACGAGATTGCCGGTGTTGCGCTCTTCCCAGCGTCTGACCATCGCTTCCAAGAGTTCGTCCCGGTCCTTGAAGTGCCAGTAAAACCCGGTGCGCGCGACGCCGAGACGTTTGGCCAACGGCATGACCTTGACCGCATCGACACCGCTGTCCGTGAGGACGTCATAGGCAGTGTCCAGCCAGGCCTCGGCGGATGGGGTCGGGCGGGAGAGTGGGGCATCTGTCATATGTGTGGCCTATCAATCGCGTCGCTCGACAGCAAGATTATTGACAGATTTGGCGATTCACTTGACACTTGTGTCAAGTGGGGTGATGCACCAACAGTCGCGCCGTCGCCTCGCGTTGCCCAGAGACCAGACCGCACGGTCACTTCAGGAGACTACCATGTCCAAAGATCCGCTGCTGCAACCCTACCAGCTGAAACATCTCACCCTGCGCAACCGGATCATGACAACCAGTCACGAACCAGCTTATCCCGAGGACGGTATGCCCAAAGAGCGCTATGCCGCCTATCATGCGGAACGGGCCAAGGCGGGGGTGGCGCTGGCGATGACGGCAGGCTCTGCGGCGGTTTCCCGTGACAGCCCGCCCGTCTTCAACAACATCCTTGCCTACAAGGACGAGGTTGTGCCGTGGATCCGCAATCTGACGGATCAACTTCATGAACACGGCTGTGCGGCGATGATCCAACTCACCCATCTTGGTCGACGCACCGCCTGGAACAAAGGCGACTGGCTCCCATCGCTCAGCTCATCCCGTCACCGCGAGCCGGCCCATCGTGCGTTTCCGAAGCTGGCGGAGGACTGGGATATTGCGCGTATCATTTCCGACTTTGCCGACGCGGCCGAGCGGATGAAAGAGGGCGGGATGGATGGGATCGAATTGCAGGTCTACGGCCACCTGTTGGATCAGTTCTGGTCCCCCCTGACCAACGATCTGGATGGCCCATATGGTGGTCAAACCCTCGACAGCCGCATGAAGCTGCCGATGGATGTCTTGCGCGCCGTCCGCGAGAGGGTGGGGGAGGCGTTTATCGTTGGCCTGCGCTACACGGCTGATGAGGCAGAGGCAGGCGGGATTTCCCCCGACGAAGGAATTGAGATCTCCAAACGGCTGGCGGCCAGCGGCATGGTGGATTTCCTCAATGTGATCCGCGGGCGGATCCATACGGACCCGGCCATGACAGATGTGATCCCGGTGCAAGGCATGCCTTCTGCCCCGCATCTTGATTCCGCGGGCGAGGTCAAGCGGGCAACGGGATTGCCAACTTTCCACGCGGCGCGCATTCCGGATGTTGCGACGGCGCGCCATGCAATTGCCGAGGGGCATCTGGACATGGTCGGCATGACGCGGGCCCATATGGCGGACCCGCATATCGTGCAAAAGATCCTGACCGGGCGTGAAGAGGATATTCGCCCCTGTGTGGGCGCCACCTATTGTCTGGACCGGATCTATCAGGCGGGGGATGCGCTGTGCATTCACAACGCGGCAACGGGTCGGGAACTGACCATGCCCCATACCATCAGTCGCGCACAGAACGCCAAGCGGGTGGTGGTGGTCGGCGCAGGGCCTGCGGGCCTGGAGGCGGCACGGGTCGCAGCAGAACGCGGCCATGAGGTGACGGTATTTGAAGCTGCACCGGATCCAGGCGGGCAGGTCCGCCTCACGGCGCAGTCCGCACGGCGGCGCGAGATGATCGGCATCATTGACTGGCGAATGGCACAATGTGCGGCGATGGATGTGCGTTTCAACTTCAACACCTGGGCAGAGCCTGAGGACGTCACTTCCCTCGACCCCGATGTTGTCATCATCGCAACGGGCGGCCTGCCCAACCTCCATCTCTTTGAAACAAAGAGCGAAGCCGCGCATGTGGTTTCGAGCTGGGACATCATCTCTGGCGATGTGACACCGGCGGGTTCAATTTTGATCTACGACGAAAGCGGCGACCATCCTGCCCTGCAGGCCGCAGAAGTCGCGGTTCAGGCCGGGGCACAGGTTGAAGTCATGACACCGGACAGGATGGTGTCACCAGAGATCATGGCGATGAACCTCGTCCCCTATATGCGCAGCCTGCAAGACAAGGACGTTACATTCACCGTGGCCCGCCGCTTGCTCGGAGTGGAGCGGGAGGGAAACCGGCTCAGCGCGGAGATCGGAACCGACTACAGCGCCCATCGCCAGCGCAAGAGCTACGATCAGGTCGTGGTGAACTACGGAACCCTTCCATTGGATGATCTGTATTTCGACTTGAAACCGTTGAGCATCAACAAAGGCGCAGTCGATCAGTCCGCATTGATTGCCGGACGTCCCCAGCCAACGACCGCTGGCGCGCATTCGGGGGCGGACCACACGGGCGGTTTTCAGCTGTTTCGCATTGGCGATGCGGTCTCTGCCCGCAATACGCATGCGGCCATCTATGATGCGTTGCGTTTGATGAAGGATATCTGACATGCGCCTTGGCTTTCTCGGATGCGGCACGATTGCCTCGGCGGTTGTGCGCGGGCTTGCGGGCAGGGGACACGACATAACCGTGTCAGAGCGCAGTGAGGCGACATCGACGACCCTGGTGTCTCTCTATCCCGAGGTCAGCAGAGCCCCCAATCAACAGGTGATCGACCAAAGTGATGTCATCTTTCTGGGTCTGATGGCAGAAGGGGCCGGGCAAGCCCTGCAGCAACTGCGCTTTCGCGAAGGTCAGCAGGTTATCTCCTTCATGGCGGGCATGGGCCTTGAGGATCTCACGG
Source organism: Phaeobacter italicus (assembly GCF_019801785.1). Classification (NCBI taxonomy): domain Bacteria; kingdom Pseudomonadati; phylum Pseudomonadota; class Alphaproteobacteria; order Rhodobacterales; family Roseobacteraceae; genus Phaeobacter; species Phaeobacter italicus. The sequence goes on from NZ_JAHVIJ010000006.1 coordinate 253,061, forward strand.
ATCTCGTCCGCCCCGCAGCAGCGCAGGCTGTCATGATGCCTTTTCCCGGTATCGCGCAGGGGGGCTCTCCCATCATGGCGCTGGGTGATATTGCGCTCCTGTCGGCGATCTTTGAGCCGCGGAACCGGATCTTTCCCCTTTCTGATCAGGCAGAGCTGGAGGCCTATCTGGCTGCTCAGGCCGTTTTGTCCCCTGTTGCACGTTTGATTGCAGATGCGGCCTCCTGGCTGGCCCCGCAGGTCGACGATCCACAGGCGGCAGAGGCGTTTTTGCGGATGTTGGTGTCAACCAGCCTGGAGGCCTCCTCCGCAGAGACGCTCATCGTGGCTCTCAATACTCCGGGTGGCTATAACCAGCGCCTGCGTCTTCATATGGAAGGCTGCGGATTGCGCTCTGATCTCGAATCCGGCCTGTCTTCCCTCCACCCAGGTCGTTGAGTGATTGGTTTTGGTGGTTTGGGGGGCTGTGATTTGGGTGACTCGGCTGATTTGGCTGTGGGTAAGTCGGGGTGTGCTGTGGGTAAGTGGTCGGGCGGCGACCTTTGGGGGGATTTTGGCGGAAAATCGGGTCAGGTTTGCTGACTTTATTGCCGTGTAACCAGTTGTTTTTATTGTATTTTGAATTTTTCTTGACGGAAGGCCGCATTTTCCTACATTT